>JANJXT010000046.1 GCA_024708885.1 Thiobacillus sp. | reverse complement strand
GAGCCACGGCATCGGCCGCTACCAAGGCCTGGTGCACCTCGACCTTGGCGAGGGCGAGACGGAATTCCTCCACCTCGAGTACGCTGGCGGCGACAAGCTCTACGTGCCGGTGGCGCAGCTGCACCTGATCTCGCGCTACAGCGGCGTCGATCCGGAACTGGTCGAGCTGCACAAGCTCGGCACCGACCGCTGGGACCGCGCAAAACGGAAAGCCGCGCAGCAGGTGCGCGACACCGCCGCCGAACTCCTCGCGCTCTACGCCCAGCGCGCGGCGCGCCAGGGCCACGCCTTCAGTTTCCGGGAACACGACCTCGAGGCCTTCGCCGACGGCTTCGGCTTCGAAGAGACGCCCGACCAGGCCGCCGCCATCGCCGCGGTGGTCGCCGACATGAAGTCGGGCAGGCCGATGGATCGCCTGGTCTGCGGCGACGTCGGCTTCGGCAAGACCGAGGTGGCGCTGCGCGCCGCCTTCGCCGCCGTGATGGACGGCAAGCAGGTGGCGGTGCTGGCGCCGACCACGCTGCTCGCCGAGCAGCACTTCAACAATTTCTCCGACCGTTTCTCTCAATGGCCGGTGAAACTCGCCGAGCTGTCGCGTTTCCGCACCGCCAAGGAGCAGACTGAGGCGCTCACCGCGCTGGCGGACGGCACGATCGACATTGTCATCGGCACCCATCGGCTGATCCAGAAGGACGTGAGGTTCGCCCGGCTGGGGCTGGTGATCCTCGACGAGGAGCACCGCTTCGGCGTGCGGCAGAAGGAGCAGCTGAAGGCGCTGCGCGCCGAGGTCGACGTGCTCACCTTAACGGCGACGCCGATCCCGCGCACGCTGGCGATGTCGCTCGAGGGCATCCGCGACTTCTCGGTCATTGCAACGGCGCCGCAGAAGCGGCTGGCGGTGAAGACGTTCGTGCAGTCCTTTTCCGGCGGTCTCATCAGGGAAGCGGTGCTGCGCGAGCTGAAGCGCGGCGGCCAGGTGTACTTCCTGCACAACGAGGTCGGCAGCATCGAGAGCATGCGCGAGCGGCTGGAAAAACTGCTGCCGGAAGCGCGTATCCGCGTCGGCCACGGCCAGATGAGCGAGCGCGAGCTGGAGCAGGTGATGCGCGATTTCTACCAGCAGCGCTACGACATCCTGCTGTGCACCACCATCATCGAAACCGGCATCGATGTACCGACCGCCAACACCATCCTCATCAACCGCGCCGACAAGTTCGGTCTGGCGCAGCTGCACCAGCTGCGCGGGCGCGTCGGCCGCTCGCACCACCAGGCGTTCGCCTATCTGCTGGTGGAAGAAGACCGCACCCTCACGCCACAGGCGAAGAAACGTCTGGAAGCCATCCAGTTGATGGAGGAGCTGGGCTCGGGCTTCCACCTCGCCATGCACGACCTGGAAATCCGCGGCGCAGGCGAGGTGCTGGGCGACAAGCAGAGCGGCGAAATCCTCGAGGTCGGCTTCTCGCTCTACAACGACATGCTGGCGGGCGCCGTCGCAAGCCTGAAGGCCGGCCGCGAGCCCGACATGAACCAGCCGCTGGGCATCGTCTCGGAAATCAATCTGCACCTGCCCGCCCTGCTGCCGGGCGATTACTGTCCCGACGTGCATGAACGCCTGGTGCTGTACAAGCGCCTGGCGAGCTGCCACGACGCGGACGAGCTCGCCGCGATGCAGGAAGAACTGGTCGATCGTTTCGGTGAACTGCCGGACACGGCGCGCGCGCTTCTGGCCGTGCACCGCCTGCGCATGACGACGCGCGCCTGGGGCATCGTCAAGCTCGACGTGTCGGGCGACGGCATGAGCATGCAATTCGCCCCCAATCCCCCCATCGATCCGGGTAGAATCATTGCCCTTATCCAGGGCAAGGCCGGCTACCGCCTCGCCGGCCCGGACCGCCTGAAGCTCGACATCAAGCTGCCCGATCTGAATCGCCGCGTGGGCGCCGTGCATGCCCTGCTTGCCGCGCTCGGCGACCCCTTGACCACTGCCAATCCTTGACCCCCATGAACCTGATCCAGCCTTTCGCCGCCCTCCGCCCCGCTCCCGGCCGCGCCGACGACGTCGTCGCGCCGCCCTACGACGTGCTCTCGACCGCTGAGGCGCGCGAGCGTGCGCAGGGCCGCCCGTGGAGCTTCCTGCACATTTCCAAGCCGGAAATCGACCTGCCGCCGGGCACCGACCCCTACGCGCCCGAGGTGTACGCGAAGGCGGCGGAAAACCTGCGCGCCATGGTCGCGTCCGGCGTGCTGGCACGCGATCCGTCGCCCTGCTACTACGCCTACCGCATCGTCATGGGCGAGCATAGCCAGACCGGGCTGGTCGCCGCCGCCTCGGTCGCCGACTACGATACCAACCGCATCCGCAAGCACGAGTTCACCCGTCCCGACAAGGAAGACGACCGCGTGCGCCAGATCGACGCGCTCGACGCGCAGACCGGACCGGTGCTGCTGGCCTATCCCGAGGCCCCTGAAGTCGACGCCATCCTCGCCGCCACCGCGGCCGGCACGCCCGACTCCGACGCCACGCTCGACGGCGTGCGCCACACCCTGTGGGTCATTCGCGATACTGCCGTGCAGGCACGCCTCACTGCCGCCTTCAACGCCATGCACGCGCTCTACATCGCCGATGGCCACCACCGCTCGGCGTCGGCCTCGCGCATCGCCGCCGCGCGCCGCGCCGCCAACCCCGGCCACAGCGGCGGCGAGGCGTACGATTTCTTCCTGTCGGTGATCTTCCCCGCACACGAAATGCGCATCATGGATTACAACCGGGTGATCACCGATCTCAACGGCCTCACCGCGGAAGCCTTTCTCGACAAGCTCGGCGGCGCCTTTGGCGTCGAACCGGCCGCCGCCGCAGTCAAGCCCGACCGGCCCGGCACGTTCGGACTGTATCTGGGGGGACGTTGGTATCGCCTCGCCATCCGCCCCGACCTCGTTCCCGCCGACCCGGTCGGCCGGCTCGACGTCAGCCTGCTGCAGAACAACCTGATCGCGCCCATCCTCGGCATCGCTGACCCGCGTCGCGACAAGCGCATCGACTTCGTCGGCGGCATCCGCGGCCTCGACGAGCTGGAAAAGCGCGTCGACAGTGGCGAAATGGCGCTGGCGCTGGCGCTTCACCCCACCCGGATGGAAGACCTGATGGCGGTGGCCGACGCCAACGAAGTGATGCCGCCGAAATCAACCTGGTTCGAGCCCAAGCTGGCCGACGGGCTGGCCTCGCATTTGTTGGGCGCTTCGCGCGTTTCGCCCTAAGGTTTTCGGAATTTCTGCCGTAGTTCTATCCAGACTCCCCTGGATACAGCTACAGGACCCTCCGTGAAAATCGACAAGCGCATCACGCCCGCCGCGACCAAGGTTTCTGCCGCCAAGGGCAAGGGCGGCGGCAAGGGCACCACCACCGCCGCGGCCGGGGGCGGCGACTCGCTGACGCTCACCGAATCCAGTACCCGGGTGCGCGCGCTCGAAGCGCAGCTGGCCTCGGTCGAAGTGACGGATGCCGGCAAGGTGGAGGCGGTCAAGGCCGCGCTCGCCGACGGCAGTTTCGCCGTGGATGCCGAAGTGGTCGCCGACCGCCTGATCGACCATACCAAGCAATCGCTGCGCAAGCGTCCGCGCAAGAAGTAGAATACCCCGCCTCACTCACAAGTTCGAGGCATTCCGATGACTGAAATCACACTCACCGTTACCGGCATGAGCTGCGGCGGCTGCGTCAACAGCGTGCAGAACGTGCTCAAGGCCCTGCCCGGCGTACACGCGGCCGAGGTCAGCCTCAGCCCCGGCCAAGCGCATGTGACCTACGACGACAGCCGCCTCGACCGCGCGGCGCTGGTCGAGGCGATCGTTGGCGCGGGGTTCGGCGTCAGCGACTGAAACCGCGCACGCGAGCGCGCTTCAATCCGGCGGGCACAGCGTCTCCAGCGGCTCTGGCTGGTGGATGCTCACGCCCTGCACGTAATCCACCCCGATCTCCTTCAGCAGCGCAAGAATCTCGGGCGACTCGACGTATTCCGCGACGGTGCGCAGGCCCATCTGCTGCCCGATGCGGTGAATCGCCTCGACCATCGAGCGGTCGACCGGATTGTGCGGAATGTCGCGCACGAAGGCGCCGTCGATCTTGAGGTAGTCGACCTTCAGGTTCTTCAGATAGGTGAAGGACGACAGCCCGCTGCCGAAATCGTCGAGTGCAAAGCGGCAACCGAAGCCGCGCATGGCGTCGATAAAGCCATTGACGACCGAGAGGTGGCCGATCGCCGCGGTTTCGGTGATCTCGAAACACAGATGGGGGCCGAATTCCGGACTGGCCTCCAGATGGGCGAGCAGCTTGCGGCGAAACTCCGGATCTTTCAGCGACGCCCCGGAAAGATTGACCGCAAACAGGCAGTGCACGGGCGGCGCCAGGGTCAGGTGGCGGTGGCACAAACGCAGGGTTTCCTCGATCACCCAGGCGTCGAGCGCCGGCATGATGGCATAGCGTTCCGCCGCCGGAATGAAGGCCATGGGCAGGATTTCGCTGCCATCCTCGTCGCACATGCGCAGCAGCAGCTCGACGTGACGCGTCCCCTCGCTGCGGCCGTCGGTACGGCGAATCTCCTGCCACGACAGGCGAAGCCGCTTCTCCTCCAGCGCCTGATGAATGCGGGTCACCCACTGCATCTCGCCACGGTGCCGGGTGAGCTCGGAATCGCGGTTCTCATAGAGATGAATCTGGTTGCGTCCGCGGTCCTTCGCCACATAGCAGGCCGCATCCGCAGCAGTCAGCAGGCTGGCGACGTCGACGCTGTCACGGGTGATCGCCACCATGCCCACGCTCATGCCGACCGAAAACACGCGATCGCCCCACTTGAAGCGGAAACGCTCCACCTCGTTGCGGAAGATGTCGGCAACCTCCAATGCGTCCTGGATGCCGCAGTTTTCCAGCAAGAGCGCGAACTCGTCGCCGCCAAGGCGCGCCAGCGTGTCGCGCTCGCGCAGGTTGCCCTTCAGGAGCAGCGCCAGCTGCCGCAGCAATTCGTCGCCCGCGGCATGGCCGCAGGTGTCGTTGACGACCTTGAACTGGTCGAGATCCATGTAACACAGCGCATGCTCGCGCCCCTGCTGCAGGGCGGTCTGCAGCGCGCGCTCGAGTCGGAGTTCGAACTCGCGCCGGTTGATGAGACCGGTGAGCGCGTCGTGGCTTGCCTGGTAGAGCAGGCGCGCGGTGGCCATGTCGATCTTTTCCTGCATCTGGCCATGCATCGCCTCCAGATGGGAGGCCATGTGGTTGACGCCGCGCTGCAGCATGCCCAGCTCGGCCGTGCTGTCCTGTGCGACCCGCTCGTCGAGATGCCCCTCGCCGATGCGGCTGACGGCATGCGTCAGGGCAAGGATCGGCCGGGTAATCTGGCGGCCGATACGCCAGGCCAGAAACAGGCTCGCCGCGAGTCCAGCGAGCAGGATGGCGAGGCTGCGCAGGATCGCCTCGCGCTGGCTCTGCAGGGTCGCACTGCGCGAAACGTCGAGCGCGACCCAGCCGAGCAGCTGCGGGGAGTCGCTGGCGCGCATCCCTGGATCGTCGTACGCCTGGTAGTCGTCGACCACCACCTCGGTACGTGTGATCGGCGCATAGTAGACCAGATGTTCCTTGTACTCGATCTGCTGGATGCGCTGGGTCGGCAGGCCTGCGTGCGCCGTGCCGTTCCAGCTGCCAAGCCCGGCTTGCGCCATCAGTTGCCCATCACCGGTCAGTACGGCCACACCGCGAATGTCGGGCTCGATGGCTGCCTTGTCCAGCAGGGCGCGCAGCACCTGGGTATTGCCGGAAGTCACGCCGTATTCGACTGCCGGCCCGAGCTGGCGCACGATCGCCACCGCGCGGGTACGCAGCGACTCATCGAGATCCTCGATCTTCGACGTGATCATCTGGAAAAACAGCAGGACGCCGACGATCGCCATCGGCAGCACAGCCAGACCGACCACCCGCCCGCGAATCCCTGGTACGTAGCGCATCAGCGTCCCCCTCCCAGACGCTTTTCGAGTTCGGCCTCGGACGGCACCGCGATACCCAGCGAGCGGGCCACCTGCTGGTTGATCGAGACACTGAAGTAAGCCGGATACGCCGGCGCCGGCAGGCGCAGCGTGGCTGTCTGCAAGGCATTGTTCACCCACTCGGCCGCCTGCCGGCCGATCTGCGCGGGACTCGAATGCAGCGACAGCAGGGCACCCGCACGCGTCAGCGAGTTCGAATATCCCTGCACCGGAACCCGGTAGCGATAGGTGGTAAGAAAAAGGCTCTGCGCGGTGTTGCGGTTGAACACCTGCGGATCCGGAACCGCCAGCAGGAGATCGGAAGCGCCCAGCACGGCCTCAAGCGGGGTGATCAGGCGTACGTCCGCCGAAACCGTCTGCTTCACGAGTTCCAGTTTCTGCGCTGCGAGCGCCGTGCCGATTTCATTGGCAAGCGCGGCCTGCTCCGCGCTCAGCAGAACACCCACGCGACGGGCCTCGGGGAACGCCGCGCGCGCCAGTTGCGCCTGGCGTTCGAATGGCTGGTCGATGTAGATCGCCGAAACGCTGCGGCGGCCCCCATCGGCCAGCCGCATCCGCCCGGTCTTGGCAAACCAGCTGCGCGGCACCAGCACCGCAAGCACCGGTGCGCGGTCCGCCGTTTGCGCGACGGACTCGGCCGCCGCCACACCCACTGCGAGCGTCAGCTGGGCCGAGTCCAGAGGCGCGCCCTCTCCAGGATTACTGGCATAAACCCGCCCCACCTCGTGCCCGGCATCGCCCAGCAAGACGCGGAAAACCTGATAGATTTCCTGATACGGCGCCGTATCGTCACTGAGCACGACGGTGACGCGGCCGGCGACAGCCTGCGCGGACAGGCACGCCAGGCAGAGCATGACCAGCCCCTGGCGCAACCCACGGCCGATCCGGGCTGCCCATGCAGCGGTCAACCCGCCTCCCCTGCTGCCGGGTGCCACAGGCAGGCACCGCGGCTCTCGCGGTCGATCGCTTCGAGAAGCGCGGCGTGGGCGGCCAACTCGTCCGCCGACGCGGCGCACAGCACCGGCCGCGGCCGCACATGCCCGCTCGGACGCGTCTCGGCACGCGCCGTGTCGAGACCGATCGCAAGCGTCTCCTGCCCGCGCGTCATCTCCAGATACACCGCCGCCAGCAGTTCGCAGTCGAGCAGCGCACCGTGGAGGGTGCGCGCCGTGTTGTCGACGCCATACTCCCTGCACAGCGCGTCGAGATTGTTGCGCTTGCCTGGGCGCAATGCCTTCGCCATTGCCAGGGTGTCGGTCACCCCCTCGCACCAGTGCACGAGTGGCCGCATGCCCAGCAGGCGCAGTTCCATGTCGAGAAAACCGACGTCGAACGGGGCATTGTGGATGACGAGCTCGCCCCCCCCGATGAAGTCGACGAATTCCTGTGCGATGTCCGCGAAGCGCGGCTTGTCCTGGAGAAACTCGTTGCTGATGCCGTGCACCTGCATCGCACCGGGATCGATTTCACGCTCGGGGTTCACGTAGCGGTGCAGATGGGTGCCGGTGAGCCGGCGGTTGACCATCTCCACTGCCGCGAGCTCGATGACGCGATGCCCCTGGTTGGGATCGAGGCCGGTGGTTTCAGTATCGAGGATGATCTGGCGCATGACGGGTACGAATCAATTCACGTTGGCCTGCAGCACACCCTGGTTCGCGAGTTCGTCGGCGCGCTCGTTCTCCGGATGGCCGGCGTGGCCGCGCACCCAATGCCATTCGACCTCGTGCACGCGGCTCAGCGCATCGAGCTGCAGCCACAGGTCCTGGTTCTTCACGGGTTTGCCGTCGGCGGTGCGCCAGTTGCGTTTTTTCCAGCCCGCCATCCACGTGCTGACGCCCTTCTGCACGTACTGCGAGTCGGTATGGACCTGCACCCGTGACGGTCGCTTGAGCGCTTCCAGCGCGCGGATCACGGCCATCATTTCCATGCGGTTGTTGGTGGTTTGCGCCTCGCCGCCGCAGATTTCCTTGCGATGCGTACCGACGAGCAGCAGCGCGCCCCAGCCGCCCGCGCCCGGATTGCCCTTGCAGGCGCCGTCGGTATAGATGTTGATGGTTTCAGCGTTCACGCCGCATCCGGTAATGCTCGAGATTGACCACCTTGGCCGCCGGCGCCAGCAGCTGCGCGACCGGGGTCGACCACTGCGGCTGGATGATGGTCATGCCCTGCACGCGCTTCACCGCCTGCAGGAAATACACCCCGCCGCCCATCGCCCACCAGCGGTCGCCGGCGGGCTCCATGAAGCGCAGGCGGCGCAGCCAGCTCTCCTGATTGACCGGCGGACGATAGCAGCACATGCGCCCCGCCGCCACTTCCAGACCGAGCAGCGCCATCCAGTCCTTGACGCGCGAGACGTTGAGAAAATTGCCATTCCACGGGTAGCCGCGTTCCCCGCCCTGCAGCCGCCGCGCCAGGCCCCACAGGCTGCGAGGGTTGAAGCCGGCGAGCACCAGCCGACCCTCCGGGCGCAGCACGCGCTCGGCCTCACGCAGCACCTGGTGCGGGTTGGCGCTGTATTCCAGCACGTGCGGCAGCAGGATGAGGTCGAGCGACTGGCTCTCGAACGGCAGGAACATCGGGTCGGCGCGCACGTCCGCCGGCGCCTCCACCGCACATCTCACGCGCAGCGGAATGCGGCTGTTGCGCAGAAAATCGAGATGCGGCAGACCGACCTGCACCGCATTGAAGCCGAACACGTCCGATACGGCATTGTCGAAATATTGCTGCTCGCGGAACAGCAGATGCCGGCCCAGCGGCGTGTCGAACCATTCGGTGTTCAATCTCGATAACATACTCACCCCTGCTCAAGTGCCGACTCTGTCATGTTGACCCTGATTCCCCTGCCCGCGTTCGACGACAATTACATATGGACCTGGCACGATGACCGCCACGCCGTCGTCGTCGACCCCGGCGACGCCACGCCGGTGATCGACTGCCTCGCCGCCCGCGACCTCGCGCTGACGGCGATTCTGGTCACGCATCATCACCGCGACCATACTGGCGGCATCGCCGGGCTGCGTCAACGCTACGATTGTGCTGTCTACGGTCCCGACAATCCCCGCATTCCACAGCTCACGCATAGGGTACGCGGCGGCGACACGATCGAGATTTCATCCCCCGAACTGCGTGTCACGGTGCTCGCGACGCCGGGTCACACACTCGACCATGTGAGCTATTTCGGCCACGGCCACCTGTTCTGCGGCGACACCGTGTTCGGCTGCGGCTGCGGCAAGCTGTTCGAAGGCACGCCGGCAATGATGGCGGCCAGTCTCGACGCCATCCTAGCCCTGCCGGATGCTACCCGAGTCTGCTGCGCACATGAATACACCCTCAGCAATATTGACTTCGCCATGACGGTGGATGGCGCAAATCCTGCACTTGTCGAACGCGCACGTGCGGACCGTGCCCTGCGGGCAGCCGGCCGCCCCACCCTGCCCTCCACGCTCGCGCTGGAAAAAGCGACCAATCCTTTCCTGCGCTTCCACGAGCCTTCCATGCGGGACGTCGCCGCACGGCGCCTGAATCGGCCCGACCCCACGCCTGCCGAGGTGTTCGGGGCCATCCGCGCCGCGAAGGACGCCTGGGACGGTTGACCCTGTTCGTGGCTTGGGTTTAGGATGGGCGACCGATCGAGTACAGGAACACGTTTTGCCCGGAATCAGAATCTTGTGCCGCGGCATCCTGGCGCTGTCCATCGCGGCAAGCCTTCCCGCCGCGGCGTCGGAGGCGGCCGCGCCGTCGATCCCGGCGCTGGAATGGTCTGACGCCGTCAGTACCGATGCGACCAGCGAGGCCGGGGCATACGATGACGTCTGGACCCGCGTCCGCAGCGGCTTTCGCGTCGACGACACGCACACGCCGAACCCGCTTGTCGCCACCCACGAGTCCTGGTTTGCCGCACGTCCGCAGAACGTGGAGCGGCTGGTCGAGCGCGCGCGCCCGTATCTCTACCACATCGTCGAAGAGCTCGAAGAGCGCGCGATGCCGATGGAAATCGCGCTCTTGCCGATGATCGAAAGCGCGTTCAACCCGACCGCCGTGTCGCCCTCCGCCGCCTCCGGCATCTGGCAGTTCATTCCCTCCACCGGCCGCCTCTATGGCCTGAAGCAGGACGGCTGGTACGACGGCCGGCGCGACTTCGCCGAAGCAACCCGCGCCGCACTCGATTATCTGGGCAAGCTCTATCTCGACTTCGGCGACTGGCAGCTGGCGCTCGCAGCCTACAACTGCGGCGAAGGCTGCGTCGCGCGCGCCATCCAGAAGAACGTCGACCAGGGTCTGCCGACCGACTACGCCAGCCTCACCCTGCCGAACGAGACGCGCCACTACGTGCCCAAGCTGCTGGCGGTGCGCAACATCGTACGCGAGCCGGAACGTTTTGGCGTGGCCATCGAGCCGCTGGCCAACCGGCCCTATTTCGATCAGGTCACGGTCCACGCCAGCCTCGACATGCATTCCGCTGCACGCCTTGCCGGCGTTTCCAGGGACGAATTCCTCGCGCTCAACGCCGCCTTCCCGCGCAAGGTCATCCGCTCCGACACCCCGGTCAGCCTGCTGGTGCCGGTCGACAAGACGGAAACCTTCCAGCGCAATCTCGAAGCCGGCAACTGGGACACCTGGAAGCCCTACGCGGCGGCGAAGGGCGAGTCGATCGACGCCATTGCCAAACGCTTCGGCACCAGCGTCGCGCGCCTCGACGAACACAATCAACTGCATCTCAAGCGTGGCCGGTTCACGCAGGCGCAGACCATCCTGGTTCCGGTCAGGCGTGGGCCGGGCGCGCCGGCCGACGAGGCCGTCCGTGCCCCGGCGGGTGAACTCGCCACCCGCCACGAGGTGCAGCGCGGGGAGACCCTGTTCGGCGTGGCGCGCCGCTACGGCCTCACGGTGGCCGAACTGTCGCAGAACAACCCCGGCCTCAATGGCAGCCTGCGTGCCGGCCAGACCCTGCACCTGCCCGCCGGCACCCGGATGGCCGCGCCAGCCGCCGCAGCCCAACTCCAGCCGGCAAGCCTCAAGACTGCCACGCCCAAGCCGCTTGACTACACCGTCAAACGCGGCGATACCCTGAGCGCCATCGCGCGGCGCTTCGACGTGAGTCTGGCCGAACTCAAATCGTGGAACGCCTCGCTGCGCAGCGCCGCCACCCTCCGCCCCGGTCAGCGTCTCGTCGTCGAACGCCGCTGAACGCGGCAGCGCTCACTCCCCTGCAACCATGTGGCAGCGCACCCAGTGCGCGGCGTTGGTCTGTCTCGCATCCGGATAGCTTTCGCGGCAGCGCGCGTCGGCCTGCGGACAGCGTGGATGAAAGTGACATCCTGTCGGCGGATTGATCGGTGAAGGCTGATCACCGGCGAGCTGCGGCGTCGCAGCCGCAGCGGCAGCGTCGATGCGCGGCACCGCCGCGACCAGTGCCTGCGTATAGGGGTGACGCGGGCCACGCAGCACCTCGGTCGCCGGGCCCGATTCGACGATGCGGCCGAGATACATGACCGCGACCCGGTGTGCGAGATACTCGACCACCGCGAGGTTGTGGGTGATGAAGAGATAGGCGATCCCCAGCTCGTCCTGCAGATCCTTCAGCAGGTTGAGGATCTGCGCCTGTACCGAGACGTCGAGGGCACTGGTCGGCTCGTCGCAGATCACGAGCTGCGGCGACACCGCCAGCGCACGCGCGATGGCGATGCGCTGGCGCTGGCCGCCGGAAAATGCGTGCGGATAGCGCTCGCCGGCATCGTCCGGCAATCCCACCTGCTGCAGCAATCGCGCCGCCGCTGCGCCGCGCTGCGCGGCCTCGCCCACGTGCAGCGCCTCCATGCCTTCGAGCAGGATGTCGACCACGCGCATGCGCGGATTGAGCGAGCTGAACGGATCCTGGAACACCATCTGCGCCTGCCGCCGCAGGCGATCGAGGCGCGCCGCCGTGACCGTCTCGCCGGCAAGCGCGATGCGCCCCGCACTCGGCTCGACCAGGTGCAGCAAGGCCTTGCCGACCGTCGTCTTGCCGCAGCCCGACTCACCCACCAGTGCCAGCGTGCGCCCCGCCTCGATCACAAGCGAGACATCGTCGACGGCACGCAGGTGGCCGACGGTGCGCTGCAACAGCCCGCGCCTGATCGGAAAATGCACCTTGAGGCCATCGACCTGGAGCAGCGGCGCCGCGGGCAGCGCTGCGGCCGGCCGCTCGCCCGGCGCGCGCATCTCGGCTGCGGGCAACTCGCCCGCGCGATGGCAGCGGACACGCTGTGCGCCGAAGGTTTGCCAGCCGGGCGACTCCGCACGACAGCGCGCCACCGCATAGGGGCAGCGCGGCGCGAAACGGCAGCCCGTGAACGCGGCATCGAGCCGCGGCACCTGGCCGGGGATGGTCGCGAGCCGCCCGCCGTCGCCAGGCCGTGGCAGCGCCGCAAACAACATGCGGCTGTAGGGATGCTGCGGCGCGGCGAAGAAAGCCTCGCGCGTGCCCTCCTCCAGCAGCTCGCCCGCATACATCACGCCGACGCGGTCGGCGTTTCGCGCCACCACGCCCAGGTCGTGCGTGATCAGCAGCATGCCCATCTGCCGCTCGCGCCGCAGCGCCCGCAGCACCTCGAGCACCTGCGCCTGGATGGTGACGTCGAGCGCGGTGGTCGGTTCGTCGGCGATCAGCAGCCGCGGCTGCCCGGCCAGCGCCATCGCGATCATCATGCGCTGGCGCAGGCCGCCGGAAAGCTCGAAGGGGTAGGCGTCGAGCCGCCGTGCCGGGTCGGGAACGCCGACCGCGTCGAGCAAGGCGCGCGCCGTGTCGTGCGCCGCCTCGCCGGCGAGGTTCCGATGCAGGGCGAGCGCCTCGCCGATTTGCTCGCCGACCTTGATCACCGGATTCAACGCCAGCATCGGTTCCTGAAAGATCATCGCCATGCGCCCGCCGCGTACCGTGCGCATGGCGCGTTCCGGCAGCGCGAGCAGATTTTCGCCATCGAGCTCGACCGTGCCCGCGTCGATGCGGCCGCCGTCCGGCAGCAGGCGCATGAGTGACAGCGCGGTCATGGATTTGCCACAGCCCGATTCGCCGAGCAGGGCATAGGTTTCCCCGGCGGCGACCTGGAAAGACACGCCGTCGACCACGCGTGCGCCGCCGATTGCGGTGACGAGCCCGCGCACGTCGAGCAGTGTTTTCATCGCCGTCTCTCCATGCGCGGATCGAAGGCGTCGCGCACGCCGTCGGCGAACAGGTTGGCCGCCAGCACCAGCGTGAACATGAAGGCGAATGCCGCGCCAAGCTGCCACCACACCACCGGTTCACGGGCGAGCTCCAGGCGCGCGCCATTGATCATGTTGCCCCAGCTGTACATCGTCGGATCGACGCCGACCCCGACATAGGACAACACCGCCTCGGCCAGCACCAGACCGGAAAAATCCAGCACGATGGCGATCAGCACCAGATGGAACACGTTGGGGAAGATGTGGCGGCCGAGGATGCGCGTGTGCGTCACGCCGAAGGCGCGCGCCGCCTCGACGTAGTCGAGCGTCCTCAGCTTCAGCGTCTCGCCCCGCAGCAGACGCGCAAGCCCGGTCCAGCTGGTCACGCCCATGATGACGCACAGCGCAAGCAGGCGGATATCCGCGCGCGCCGCCGCGGTATCGAAGCGCTCGGGGTTGGATTCGATGTAGACCTGCACGATCAGCACCGCCGCCGCGATCAGCAGCACGCCCGGAATCGAGTTCAGCACCGTGTAGACATACTGGATGACATCGTCGACCCAGCCGCGGAAATAACCCGCCGCGATGCCCAGGCCGATCGCCAGCGGCAAGGTCACCAGCGTCGTCAGCGTGCCGATCACCAGGCCGGTGCGGATGCTTTTCAGGCCGATGTAGAGCACGTCCTGCCCAACCTTGTCGGTGCCGAACACGTGATACGCATCCGCGAGCTGCACGAGCACGGCGCCCAGCACCGCCAGGAGCGTCGCCATCCCCGCCAGCGTGCGCGCCGGCCAGCCCAGCCGCCCCGCACGCCAGTCGGCGAGCCACGCCGACGCCGCAACCCCGGCCCGGCGCGCGCGCCACACGGCCAGCACGGCGAATGCGACAAGGCTCGCCGCCAACCCCTGCGCCAGGCCGACAGCCACGCGCCGCGCGATGTCGGGCTGGCGCGCCGCAGCATCGGCGAGGTGCGCGCCGCCATGGACGAGACGCGGATAGTCGCGCACGGTGACGCCATCGTGCTCGACGAATTCCTTGGCGTACAGCTGCATCGCCAGCGGCGCGGAATAGGTCTTTTCCTTCTGCGTGCGCAAGTCGCCCATGAGCGCATCGAACACGGAAAGCACCTCGACGGCGTATTGCGGCGCGTCGGCCGGGCTGTCGGGCAGCCGTTCCCGATAATGCAGCGAATCGAGCAGGCCGATCGCGACGAACACCGCCAGCACCAGCGCCGCCGCCATCGCCATCGGCCGTTGCGCCACCGCCGCCCAGGGTGCGCGCAGATGCTCCTTGCGGCGTATCGTCCACACCAGCCCCGCCCCCGCGGCGAGCAGCAGGAAGATCAGCGCGTCGGTCCACAGCACCACGGCTTGCACGCTCATCGCAGCCTCACCCGTGGATCGACCCAGGAATAGGAGATGTCGGTGAGAATCAGACCGACGATGTAGAGGAAGGAACCGAGGAACACCATCGCCCGCACCACCGCGAAATCCTGCGCCTGGATCGCGTCGATGGTGTAGCTGCCCAGACCGGGGATGCCGAAAAACGACTCGGTGATGAGACTGCCCATGAAGAGCAGCGGCAACACCACCACGGCGCCCGTGAGAATCGGGATCATGCCGTTCTTCAGCACGTGGCGGAACAGCACGCGCACCTCCGACAAGCCCTTGGCGCGGGCGGTGCGCACGTAGTCCTTGCCGATTTCCTCGAGGAAGATGGTGCGGTACCAGCGCGCCCCGCTGCCGATGCCGGCGACCACGCTGACCAGCACCGGCAGCAGGACGAAAGGCAGGGCGTCCGCGCCGTCGGCGAAGCCGGAGATCGGCAGCAGGTTCCACAGCTTGGCGACGAAATACTGTCCGGCGATGATGTAGAAGAGTCCCGAGATCGACATCAGCATCACGCACAGCACCACCCCGCCCAGATCCAGGTAGGTGGAGCGGAAGAACACCATCAGAAGCGCGAACGTGATGTTGACCAGAAGACCAATGACGAACACCGGCAGCGCGATCGCCAGGCTGGGTCCCATGCGGGTGCGGATCTCGTTGCCGATATCGCGGCCGTCATCGCCCTTGCCGAACCGGAATGCGAACATCGCCGCCGAGTGCTGGAAAAAGATGGTATTCGTGAGCGTCTGCACGCCCGTTTCCGTCTCGTTCAGCAGCAGCGGCTTGTCGTAGCCGTGCTCCGCTTTCCAGCGTTCGATCGCCTCCGCGGTCACGTGCTTCGCACCGAGCTGCAGGCGTGCCATGTCGTCCGGCGTGTTGACGACGAAAAACAGCGCGAAGGTAAGCAGGTTGACGCCGATCAGGATCGGAAACGCGTACAGCAGGCGGCGCAGGACGTAGGAGAGCATCAGGCCGCCTTTTTCTCATGCCGCCGCCATGCGATCGCCGCGGGCGCGATCAGCGCAAGCAACACGAGCGCCGCCGCGCCGATCGGCCACAGCACCGGACGGTTCCATTCTGCGCGCCGCTGCGCCCGCAACTGCGGGTCGATGCGGCGGTATTTCAGTGTGTTGTTGGCCATGAGATTGGGCTTCACGTTTCTCACCCAACCGTGGACGAGACCGAAGGACTTCGGATAGTAGGCGAAGATCCACGGCGCGTCGCGGCGCACGATCTCCTGCATCCGGTCGATCACCTGCTGGCGCTGCGCACCGTTGTCCATGTCCTTCATGCGCTCGAACAGGCGATTGAATTCCGGATTGTCGTAGTTGGCCGCGTTCTCGCCGCCGGTGCCGACTTTCTTGTGCGGCCCGTAGAGCAGGAAGAAAAAATTCTCCGGATCCGGATAGTCGGCGTTCCAGCCCCACTCAAAGAGCTGCGCATTGCCCTTGCGAATCTTGTCCTGGAAACGGTTGTAGTCGGTGCCGCGCACCACCAATTGCACGTTGAGCTTGTCGAGCTGCTTCTTCATCCAGTCCAGGCGGGCCTTGGCGTCGGGGCCGCTCGCCATGGTGTCGAAATAGAGCACCAGCGGCTCGCCGGTCTTCGTGTTGCGCCCGTTGGGATAGCCCGCCTCGGCCAGCAATTTTCTTGCCGCGTCGATCGGGCGCCGCTGGATGCGCCCCTCGCGCGCCTCGTAGACATAGGGGTTGATGCCCTGCACCCCCTCGACGTGGCCGAACATGCCCGGCGGAATCGGCCCCTGCGCCGGAATGCCGCGCCCATTGAGAAAGATCGAGCTGAACTCGTCGTAGTCGAAGGCGATCGACAGCGCCTGGCGCAGCTTCTGCCTGTCCTCGCCCAGGCCGCCGACCACCGGATCGAGCATGTTGAAGCCGACGTACCACAGCGAAGTCGCCACGGTGGTGACGAGACGGATGTGCTGCGCCCGCATGCTGTCGGTGAGCTGCGGATCGCCGCCTGCGGAGAACGTCACCGCCTGGTCGAAGCTGTCGGAACTGATGCCGGAGCTGTCATAGTAGCCTTGCAGAAACTTGCTCCAGTACGGGATGGTTTCCTTTTCCAGACTGAACACCGCGGCGTCGACGAGCGGCAGCGCGCGCCCGGCGTCGGCAAGAAGGCCGGCCGCCCGATCCGCCTCGCTGCCGGCATCCGGATAGATCTCGCCGTGGAAATTTGGATTTTTTTTCAGCACCATGCGGCGATTGGGATCGTTCTCCGCGAGATAGAACGGCCCGGTGCCGACCGGCTGCCAGTCGAGCGTGAAATTGCGGTCCGCCATGCCGGGCTGCGCGTAGAAAACTTCCGCTTCCCACGGAATCGGCGCGAAGAACGGCATCGCCAGCCAGTAGATGAACTGTGGATACTTGCCCCTGACGCGGATACGGTAGGTGTAGCGGTCGACCGTCTCGGCGCCGGCGAGCGCAAACGCGTTGAGATCGAGCGGCGCACCCGGCTGCCCCGCGCCCGCCTGCTGCAGCGCGTCGCCGAGTTCCTTCAGGCCGACGATGTGTTCGGACATCAGGCCGAAGATGGGCGAACTCAACGCCGGATGGGCCAGGCGCTTGATCTGGTAGACGTAGTCGGCGGCGACGAGCTCGCGCGTGCCGGTGTGCTCGAAATCCGCGATCTGCCTCTTGCCGGCGGCGAAACCGGCGGCCAGCGCATGATAGCGGTAGTGCCCCGCCTCGTCCTGCGCGAACGCGGGGTGCGGCTGATAGAGAATGCCGGGACGGATCCTGATCTCGTAGACACTCTCCGCGATCTGCGCGGCCGGCGCATCGTCGGCGAGCGGCCTGCCCGCCGCATCGAGGTAGCGCGGGCGCGGCACCGCTTCGGCGGTGAGCGGGATCAGTTCATAGGGCCGCTTGAGGAAGTGGTATTGCAGCGGCGGCTCGTAGATCTGGCCGGTGAACTCGACCTCGTTGGAGCTGTAGGACCGCGCCGGATCGAGGTGTTTGGGCCGCTCGGCGAACGCACTGTAGACCACGTTGGCGTCGGCGGCACGGCCCGGATACGGATTGTTCCAGGCGTCGCCGCACGCCGCCAGCAGCAACAGCCCCAGGCCCAGCAGTAAATTCTCTGCACGCGTCATGGCGGCAGTGTACCCAAGCACACCGCTATCGTCAGCCGTTATAATTCATCCCCGCGTACCCCACAACTTTGCGAGGCCATCATGGGATTTCTTGCAGGCAAGCGTTTGCTCATCACCGGCGTCATTTCCAACCGCTCGATCGCCTACGGCATCGCCAGCGCGTGCCGGCGCGAGGGTGCCGAGCTCGCGTTCACCTACCAGAACGACCGCATCAAGGACCGGGTCAGCGAATTCGCCGCCGAATTCGACTCCAGCCTCGTGTTCCCGTGCGATGTATCCAGCGACGGGCAGATTACCGATATGTTCGCCGAGCTTGGCACGCACTGGGACGGCCTCGACGGGCTGGTGCATTCGATCGCGTTCGCGCCCAAGGATGCGCTGGCAGGGGATTTCCTGTCCTCGGTGACGCGCGAGAACTTCCGCGTCGCCCACGAGATCAGTTCGTACAGCTTCGCCGCGCTGGCCAAGGCGGCGCTGCCGATGATGGAAGGACGCCGGGCGTCGGTGCTGACGCTGTCGTATCTCGGCGCGATCCGCTCCGTGCCCAACTACAACGTCATGGGTCTCGCCAAGGCGAGCCTCGAATCCGCCGTCTATTACATGGCACAGAGCCTCGGCCCCAAGGGCATCCGTGTCAACGCCGTATCCGCCGGCCCGATCAAGACGCTCGCCGCCAGCGGCATTTCCAATTTCGGCGAGAAGCTCGACCTCGCGGCGCGCTACTCGCCGCTGCGCCGCGGCGTCACCATCGACGAGGTGGGCAATGCCGCGGCCTTCCTGCTGTCCGACCTGGCCTCCGGCATCACCGGTGAAATCACCTACGTCGACGCCGGCTTCAACACCACCACCGGCGGCCACGACGACCCCGCCTGAAAAGAGTCCCGCTACGCAAATTTCGCGTTTGCTCGCCCGGCGGATGCGCGCTACTCAGCGCCCCTCGATGGCGTTCGGCTGCACCTTGATCTTGTAGCCCGCCTTCACCAGCGCCATCAGCGCCATCATGTCGGCGCGCTGCTGCGCCTGCACCAGCCCCGCTTCGATCGAGGCGCGCAGCTGCGGGTCGACCGTGGCCGCGTCCAGCACCCGGCTCACGCGCAGGATGCGATAGGATCCGTCGGGGCGCGCATAACCCGCATAGGCGGGCAGGACGTCCGTCTTGATGCGGAATGCGGCCCTGATGCCGGCTTCGTCGAGTTCGGCTGACGGCTCGCGCCCCACCACCTTGAAGGCCGACCATGCCACGCCGGCTTCGTCGCCCCCTTCGAGTGCCTTGACCCGGGCTGTGCCGTCCTCCGCCAGCAGACGGGCGGTCTGCTCGGCGCGCAGACGCGCCTCGATCTCCGACGCGACTTCGGCAAGCGGACGCAGCCGTTCCGGACGGTGCTCGATCACGCGCGCGGCGACGAGCGTACCCGGCTTGACCTCGATCGCCTCGGTGTTCTGCCGGCTGCCCACCGCCTCCTTCGCGAACAGCGCCTCGCCGAGCGCGGGATGATTGAAGGGCGGCGGCGCCGTCTTCGCGCCCATCCAGTCGCTCTGGCGCACCGATGTGCCGGCAGCCTTGGCGGCCGGGGCGAGCGAGTCGGCGTTCTCGTACACCAGGTTGCTGAAGCTTTCCGCCAGGTCGGCAAACCGCTTCTGCGCCTGCTGGCGACGCAGTTCGTCGACGATCGCGCCGCGCACCGCGGCCAAGGGCGCCGCCTGGGCGGCCTGGATACCGTCAAGGCGGATGACGTGGTAGCCGAAATCGCTCTCCACCGGCCCCCGAATCTCGTTCGGTTTCATGGCGAAGACCGCGTCCTCGAACGGCTTCACCATCATGCCGCGGCCAAAGCTGCCGAGACTGCCATCCTGCGCCGCGGAACCGGGATCCTGCGATTCGGTCCGCGCCAGCTCGGCAAAGCGCTCGGGCGACTTCTGCAGCGCCGCGAACAGCGCCTCCGCCTTCGCCTTCGCCTTGGCTCGCGTCGCTGGATCGGCACTCTTGTCGGCCGCGATCAGGATGTGGCTGGCGCTGCGCTGCTCGGGCTCGCCGAAGCGCGACGCGTTCGCCGCATGGTAATCCGCCACCGCCTGCTCGCTCACCTCGATTCCCGCCGCCACCGCCGCGGCATCGAGTTCCACGTATTCGACGCGAATCTGCTCGGGCACGGTGTATGCCGCCTTGTTCGCCTGGTAGTCGCGCCCGACGTCGGCGGCCTCGACCTTGACCCGGGAGGCAACCGCCGAGGCCGGCAAATCCGCCCAGGACAGCTCACGCTGCTGTGCAACCAGGCGTGCCACCTGCTGCTGCGAGGTGGCCGACACGAACGCCGCATGCGCGACCGGGCTGGACATGATGTCCAGCATGAACGACTGCCGCAGCTCGTTCTCGAATGCCGCGGGCGTGCGTCCGTTCTGGCGCAGCGTCGCCTCGTAGCGCGGTTGCGAGAATTTGCCGTCCTCCTGGAACGCGGGGATCTGCCCCAGCACCGCCGCCACGTACGCATCGGGCGTGAAAATCTTCAGTGCCTGCGCCTCCTGCAGCAAGGCCTTGCGCTCGACCAGGCTGTCGAGAACCTTGCTGCGAAAAGCCGCCGTCTCGGCCACCGCCGGATCGAATCCGGGACCCAGCGCCTCGCGCATGCGGTCGGTCTGCGCCTGGATCTCGCGCGCGAGCTCGTCGCGCGAAATACCCACCTTGCCGACCTCGGCGGCGAGCCCGCCGCTGCGATCCCCCGACATGTAGGACTCGACGCCGAAAAGCGCGAAGGTTACGGCAATGAGGCCGAGAATGACTTTGGCGAGCCAGCCTTGGGCATGGTTGCGGATTGCTTCGAGCACGGTGGATTCACTCCGGAAAGATCATCGCGCGATTTTCGCGCAATTTGCCGCGCGCGTCTCGCTTCACGGCGCATGGACATGAAAAAAGGCGAACGTGCGTTCGCCTTTTCGAGTTGGCGGAGTGGACGGGACTCGAACCCGCGACCCCCGGCGTGACAGGCCGGTATTCTAACCAACTGAACTACCACTCCCAATTTTCCTGGCGCCACCGCTACCGCCGTGACGCCGAAACCGCTGTGTTTCCTGCCGTGCCCCGCTGGTGGGTGCTGAGGGGTTCGAACCCCCGACATTCGCCTTGTAAGGGCGACGCTCTACCAGCTGAGCTAAGCACCCGACAAAGACCGAAATTCTACTATAGATTTCCTGGTCCTGCCAAGCGCGATTTGCGCTTCACGCAATCAGTTGATGGCGTCCTTCAGGCCCTTGCCGGCGCGGAACTTCGGCACCTTGGCAGCCTTGATCTTGATGGACGCGCCCGTGCGCGGGTTGCGGCCGGTGCGTGCCGCGCGCTTGCCGACGTAGAAGCTGCCGAAACCCACCAGCGTCACCATGTCGCCCTTCTTCAGCGCCTTTTTCACGGCCTCGACCGCGGCATCCAGCGCACGTCCGGCAGCAGCCTTGGAGATGTCGGCGGAGTCGGCGATGGCATCGATCAGTTCGGATTTGTTCACGTGTTGTCCCCTTCAGTCAAGTGGCACAGGAAAACCCTGTGGCCGCTTTATAACAACCCCCAAAACCTTGTGTCAAGCGGTTTCCAGGGCGATGGCCAAAAAAATCCCGCGCCTGGCGCGGGATTCCGGGACGTCCCTGCAAAAAGCTCAATACTGTCAATGCTTGAGCGCAACCAAGGGCGTGGCGTCCTCTTCCGGCACGGCGATGGCGGGGGCCGACTCCGCGTCTTCCGCAAGGGGTTCCGGCGCGCGTTCGAGCGCCAGTTCCAGCACCTGATCGATCCACTTCACCGGATGGATATCGAGCCGATTCTTGATGTTGTCGGGAATCTCGGTGAGATCCTTGACGTTTTCCTGCGGGATCAGCACGGTCTTGACGCCGCCGCGATGCGCCGCGAGGAGTTTTTCCTTCAGGCCGCCGATCGGCAGCACCTCGCCACGCAGGGTGATCTCGCCCGTCATGGCCACGTCGGCGCGCACCGGTATGCCGGAGAGGATCGACACCATCGCGGTACAGATCGCAATGCCCGCGGACGGCCCGTCCTTCGGCGTCGCGCCCTCCGGCAGGTGGATGTGGATGTCGCGCTTCTGGTAGAAGTCCTGCTCGATGCCCAGTTTGCGCGTGCGTGCGCGCACGACCGACAGCGCCGCCTGGATCGATTCCTGCATGACCTCGCCGAGCTTGCCCGTGGTGGTCATCTTGCCGCGCCCCGGCAGCGCGACCGCTTCGATGGTGAGCAGTTCGCCGCCCACCTCGGTCCATGCGAGACCGGTCACCTGACCGACCTGGTTGTTCTTCTCCGCAATGCCGAAGCTGAATCGGCGCACCCCCAGGTACTTGTCGAGATTGCGTGCGGTGACGCTGATCTTCGCCGCCTTCTGTTTCTTCAGCAGCAAGGCCTTCACCGCCTTGCGGCAGATCTTGGAAATCTCGCGCTCGAGGTTGCGCACCCCGGCCTCGCGCGTGTAGTAACGCACGATGTCGCGCAGCGCGGATTCGGCGATCACCAGCTCGGTCACCTTGATGCCGTTCACCTTGAGCTGCTTCGGCACCAGGTAGCGCTCGGCGATGTTGATCTTCTCGTCCTCGGTGTAACCCGACAGGCGGATCACTTCCATGCGGTCGAGCAGCGGCGCCGGCAGGTTGAGCGAGTTGGCCGTGGCGACGAACATCACATCGGAGAGGTCGTACTCGACCTCGATGTAATGATCCTGGAAGGTGTGGTTCTGCTCGGGATCGAGCACCTCCAGCAAGGCCGATGACGGATCGCCGCGGAAATCCTGGCCCATCTTGTCGACCTCGTCGAGCAGGAACAAGGGGTTCCTCACGCCGACCTTGGTCAGGCTCTGCAGGATCTTGCCCGGCATCGAGCCGATGTAGGTGCGGCGATGGCCGCGGATCTCGGATTCGTCGCGCACGCCGCCGAGCGCCATGCGCACGAACTTGCGGTTGGTCGCGCGCGCGATCGACTGGCCGAGCGAAGTCTTGCCCACACCCGGCGGCCCGACCAGGCACAGGATCGGCGCCTTCACCTTGTCCACGCGCTGCTGCACGGCGAGGTATTCGAGGATGCGCTCCTTGACCCGGTCCAGACCATAGTGATCCTGATCCAGCACCTTTTCGGCCTTGACGAGATCCTTGCTGATCTTGGTCTTCTTCTTCCAGGGCAGGCCGACCATCGCCTCGATGTAGCTGCGAATCACCGTCGCCTCGGCCGACATCGGCGACATCATGCGCAGTTTTTTCAGTTCGCCGAGCGCCTTGGCTTCTGCTTCCTTGGACATGCTCGCGCTTCTGATGCGCTTTTCCAGTTCCTCGAGCTCGGCACCTTCCTCGATGTCGCCAAGTTCCTTCTGGATCGCCTTGACCTGCTCGTTCAGATAGTATTCGCGCTGGCTTTTCTCCATCTGCCGCTTGACGCGGCCACGGATACGCTTTTCCACCTGCAGGATGTCAAGCTCGCCTTCGAGCAGGCCGAGCAGGTGCTCCAGCCGCTTGTCGACGGCGATCATTTCCAGCACTTCCTGCTTCTGCTCGAGTTTCAGCGGCAGGTGCGCGACGATGGTGTCAGCCAGCCGGCCGCCCTCGTCGATGCCCGACAGCGAAGTGAGAATTTCCGGCGGTATCTTCTTGTTCAGTTTGACGTACTGGTCGAACTGGGTGAGCAGGGTGCGGCGCATGGCCTCGACTTCGACCTGTTCTTCGCCCTCGGTGGGGAGGATCTCCGCGCGTGCGGACAGATGCGTCCCCGTGTCGGTGACCTCCAGCACGCGCGCGCGCTGGCTGCCCTCGACCAGCACCTTGACGGTGCCGTCGGGCAGTTTCAGCATCTGCAGCACGGTGGCGACGCTGCCGGTGCCATACAGGTCTTCCGGCGTCGGATCGTCCTGGGCGGCGGTCTTCTGCGCGATCAGCAGGATGCTCTTGCCGGACTCCATCGAGGTTTCCAGCGCCTTGATGGATTTCGGGCGGCCCACAAACAGCGGGATCACCATGTGAGGGAACACCACCACGTCGCGAAGCGGCAACAATGGCAGGTCGATCTGTTCCTTGAGGGTGTTGTCGCTCATGTCGGTTTCCTGATCGGAGTTGAAAAAAGGACGCACGGGAAGTC
The DNA here is from genome assembly GCA_024708885.1 of Thiobacillus sp. GTDB lineage: Bacteria > Pseudomonadota > Gammaproteobacteria > Burkholderiales > Thiobacillaceae > Thiobacillus. The sequence goes on along the minus strand of JANJXT010000046.1, from coordinate 127,583 downwards.
ACCGCACGCAACTGGATATGGGGTACGAGAATTGGAAATCAAGGGGGCCGGGAGGTTCCCCGTTCCACCTGCCGGAACGGCTGCGTCCAGAATCCGCCGCAGCGCGAGCATGCGGCGGCCTGCGCGGTGTTGCTGGCCTGCCCTGCCGCCGTTGGGGATAACGGGACAGCAGCAGGCCATGGGCCAGTGGCTCAGGCCCCGGCGGCCAGCGGCTGGTCGCCTTGGTCGGAGTAGATCAACAGCGGCTTGCCTTCGCCCTCGATCAGGCTGCCGTCCACCACGACCTTGCTGACCCCTTTCAGGGACGGCAGGTCGTACATGGTGTCGAGCAGCGCGTGCTCGATGATCGAGCGCAGCCCGCGCGCCCCGGTGCGGCGCGTGAGCGCGCGCCGGGCGATCGCGCCCAGCGCATCGTCGCGGAACTCCAGTTCGACGCCTTCCATCTTGAACAGCTTGGCGAACTGCTTGGTCAACGCGTTCTTCGGTTCGGTGAGAATCTGCACCAGCGCCGCTTCGTCGAGCTCATCGAGCGTGGCCACGACCGGCAAGCGGCCGACGAATTCAGGAATCAGACCGTATTTGATGAGATCCTCGGGTTCGGCCTGCTGCAGCAGTTCGGCATCGCGGCGGGTTTCGTCGACTTTTTTCACCTGCGCGCCAAAGCCGATGCCGCCCTTCTCGGTACGGTTGCGGATGACCTTTTCCAGGCCGCTGAACGCGCCGCCACAGACGAAAAGGATGTTGCTGGTGTCGACCTGGACGAACTCCTGATTCGGATGCTTGCGCCCGCCCTGCGGCGGCACCGAAGCGGTGGTACCCTCGATCAGCTTGAGGAGCGCCTGCTGCACGCCCTCGCCGGAGACGTCACGGGTGATCGACGGATTGTCCGACTTGCGCGAGATCTTGTCGATCTCGTCGATGTAGACGATGCCCTGCTTGGCCTTTTCGACGTCGTAGTCGCACTTCTGCAACAGCTTCTGGATGATGTTCTCGACGTCCTCGCCGACGTAGCCGGCCTCGGTCAGCGCGGTGGCGTCGGCGATGACGAAGGGCACGTTGAGCAGACGCGCCAGGGTCTGCGCAAGCAGGGTCTTGCCGGAGCCCGTCGGTCCGATGAGGAGAATGTTGCTCTTCGCCAGTTCGACTTCGCCCGTGGTGCCGGTGTTGCTGCGCAGGCGCTTGTAGTGGTTGTAGACCGCCACCGCCAGTGCCTTCTTCGCCGCCGTCTGGCCGATCACGTACTGGTCGAGGATGCCGCTGATCTCGTGCGGGGTCGGCAGGTCGGAACCGCCCTTCTGGCTGTCGGCCTGCTGGATTTCCTCGCGAATGATGTCGTTGCACAGCTCGACGCACTCGTCGCAGATGAATACCGACGGCCCGGCAATCAGCTTGCGGACCTCGTGCTGGCTCTTGCCGCAGAAGGAGCAATAGAGGAGTTTGTCGCTCGAACCTTTGTCTGCCATCCCAGTTCCTTGCCTAGTTGCCTGCTGCCTCGTTGCGGCTGGTCAGCACCTTGTCGACCAGCCCATAGCTCACCGAGTCGTCCGCGCTCATGAAGTTGTCGCGGTCGGTATCGCGCTCGATGGCTTCCATGCTCTGCCCGGTATGTTTGGCAAGCATGCCATTGAGACGTTCCTTCAAATACAGGATTTCCTTGGCGTGAATCGCGATGTCCGACGCCTGGCCCTGGAAGCCGCCGAGCGGCTGGTGGATCATCACCCGCGAATTGGGCAGGCAGAAGCGCTTGCCCTTCGCGCCCGCGGTCAGCAGGAACGCGCCCATGCTGGCGGCCTGGCCGATGCACAAGGTCGACACGTCCGGCTTGATGAACTGCATGGTGTCGTAGATCGCCAGGCCCGCCGAAACCGAGCCGCCCGGCGAGTTGATGTAGAAATAGATGTCCTTGTCGGGATTTTCCGACTCGAGAAACAGCATCTGCGCCACCACCAGGTTGGCGGTGGCATCGTTCACCGGTCCGACAAGGAAAATCACCCGTTCCTTGAGCAGGCGCGAGTAGATGTCGTAGGCGCGCTCGCCCCGACCGCTCTGCTCGACCACCATCGGCACCAGCCCCAGCGCCTGGGGCCCGGTGAAACCACTTTCCAGATCAATGCGCATCAGGCACGTCCCATCAATTCGTCGAAGGAGCTTGTCACGTCATCCACTTGAGCCTGACCTGCAACCCATGCTACCACATTCTCTTCCAGCGCCAGGGACTCGATCTCCTGCATGCGCTCGGCGCTTTGCATGTACCACTGCACCACCTGTTCGGGCTCCTCGTAGCTCTGCGCCTGTTCCTCGACCAGGGCGCGCAACTGCTCCGGCTGCGCCGCCAGGGTGTTCTTCTGCACGACCTCGGCGAGGATCAGGCCCAGGCGCACGCGCCGTTCCGCCTGCCCAGTGAACATATCGGCCGAAAGTTTCACGGTCTGAACCCCGCGCTGCTGCATGTCGGCTTCGGTCATTTTCATCAGGCGCTCGGTTTCCATCGCCACCAGGCTCTTCGGCACCTCCAGCGTGCTCTTGCCAAGCAGGAGCTCCATCGCCTGCTCTTTCATCTTGCCCTTGATGCGGCGCGCCACCTCGCGCTCGAGGTTGGTCTTGACCTCGGCCCTGAGCTTGTCGATGTCACCGTCCTCGATACCGAGCATCCTGGCAAAGTCGGCATCCAGCGGCGGCAGCACCGGCGCCTGCACGTCGTGCACGCGGATTTCGAAACGCGCGGTCTTGCCGGCGAGTTCGGACGCTGCGTAATCGGCGGGAAACGCGACGTCGAAGTCCTTGCTGTCGCCCGCGCGCACCCCCACCAGGTTCTGCTCGAAATCCTTCAGCAGGCGGCCTTCGCCGATCACCGCGCCAAAGCCCTCGGCCTTGCCGCCCTCGAAAGGAACGCCGTCGACCTTGCCCTCGAAATCGAAGCGCACCAGATCGCCTTCCTCTGCAGCGCGGTCAGCGGGCCCGAAGGTCTGGCGCTGCTTGCGCAGGATTTCGAGCGTCTTGGCCACATCGGCCTCGCTCACCTCGACCACCGGACGGCTCAGCTTGCCTTCGTCGAGCGTGGCGATCGTGACGTCCGGATAGACTTCGAAACTCGCGCTGAAGGTCATCGCCGCAGCGGCCTCGGAGGGTTTCGCTTCGAAGCGCGGATACCCCGCGACCTTCAACTGATGCGCCTGCACCGCCTCGCCGAAACGCGCCTGCAGGGTTTCGCCCAGCACGTCCTGGCGCACGCCGGGACCGTGCACGCGCGCCACCGCCGAGAGCGGTGCCTTGCCGGGGCGGAAACCGTCCATCCTGACATTGCGCGCCATGCGCTTGATACGGTTCTGCACTTCGGCTTCCAGCTGGTCCATCGGCACGCTGATGTCGAAGCGGCGACCCAGTCCTTCGAGGATTTCGAGATTTGCTTGCATCGGAAGATTTCCTGGTTCAAATTGAAATGGGGTGAGAAGCGGACAGCTTCAAGTTGCTGGTGCGAAAGGGGGGACTCGAACCCCCACGCCTTGCGGCGCTGGAACCTAAATCCAGTGCGTCTACCAATTCCGCCACTCTCGCGGCGTGGCCGCAAAATTGCCAACTAATAAGTATAATATAATCAAGACGATGCCGTCATCCAGGCAAACCGGGTTTCCCGCCTAAGTCTTTATTCCCATTCCGTTTTTTGTTGCCGGTGCCGGTCGACCATTACGAAAATTTCCCTGTCGCGTCCTGGCTCCTGCCCGCCCGGCTGCGACGGCCGGTGGAAGCGATCTACCGCTTCGCGCGCAGCGCCGACGACATCGCCGACGAGGGTGACGCACCCCCAGCCGAGCGCCTGGCCGGGCTCGCTGCCTACCACGCCGCGCTCGACCGCATCGAGCGCGGCGAAATGCCCGACGATGCAGTATTCGGGCCGCTGGCGACGGCGGTCCGCGACCATGCCATTCCCCTTGCACCCTTGCGCGACCTGCTGTCGGCCTTCGCGCAGGATGTCGAGAAAACCCGCTACGCGCATTTCGGCGAACTCATGGATTACTGCCGCCGTTCGGCGAACCCGGTGGGGCGCCTGATGCTGCATCTGTACGGTGACCGCGATCCGCGCCACCTTGCCTATTCCGACGCAATCTGCAGCAGCCTGCAGCTGACCAATTTCCTGCAGGACATCGCGGTCGATTACAGGAAGGGACGCATCTACCTGCCGCAGGACGACATGGCGGCGCATCAGGTGAGCGAGGCGCAGATCGCCGCGGGCGACGCGGGCGGCCTGTGGCACGTGCTGATGCGCCGGCAGATCCTGCGCGCGCGCCAGCTGCTGCAGGCGGGTGCGCCGCTCGGTCGCGCGCTCAGCGGCCGCATCGGGCTGGAGCTGCGGGTGACGATGCGCGGCGGCGAGACCATCCTGAGAAAGCTCCATGCGGACCCCGCAAGCGTGTTCGACAGGCGCCCGGTGCTGACGCGCACGGACTGGCTCCTCATGCTGGCGCGCGGCCTCGTCTGAGCATGGACGCGCACCGCTACTGCCAGGAACGCGCCGCCGCCAGCGGCTCGAGCTTCTATTACAGTTTCGTGTTTCTGCCCGCCGAAACCAGGCGCGCGATCACCGCGTTCTACGCGCTGTGCCGCGAGCTCGACGATGTCGTCGACGAATGCAGCGATGCCGGCATCGCGGCGGCAAAGCTCGACTGGTGGCGCGAGGAGATCGGCCGCCTCGCGGCCGGCGCAGCGCAACACCCGGCGACCCGGGCCTTGCACGAAACGCAGGCGGGGCGTCACATCCCGACGGCGCTGCTGCTGGAAATCGTCGACGGCATGGCCATGGATCTCGAGCACGCACGCTACCCGGACTTCAGGGCGCTGCGCCTGTACTGCCACCGCGTCGCCGGCGTGGTCGGCGAAGTCGCCGCGGGCATCTTCGACGGCCCGCGCGGCGCACACGACCGCGCGCTGCGCCGCTACGCCCACGAGCTGGGCCTGGCGTTCCAGCTCACCAACATCATCCGCGACGTCGGCGAGGACGCCCGGCGCGGCCGCATCTACCTGCCGCAGGACGAACTGGCGCGCTTCGGCGTCGCCGAGCGCGACCTGCTCGACGCGCGGGAATCGCCCGCATTCCAGGCCCTGATGCAGTTCCAGTACGAGCGCGCGATCGGGCATTACGACAATGCCATGACCGCCCTGCCCGCCGCGGCGAAGCGCGCGCAGCGCCCCGGCTTGGTGATGGCCGCGATCTATCGCACGCTGCTCGAGGAAATCCGCCGCGACGGCTTTCCTGTGCTGCGCGGGCGTGTCGCGCTCACGCCGCTGCGCAAGCTGTGGCTGGCGGCACGCACCTGGGTGTCGCCGTGAATCCGCATGTCGCCGTGGTCGGCGGCGGCTGGGCCGGCTGCGCCGCGGCGCTGACGCTCGCCGAAGCCGGCGTCACGGTGACGCTCTACGAAGCCGCGCGCACGCTCGGCGGCCGTGCGCGCGCAGTGGAGCTCGAAGGCGAAGCGCTCGACAACGGCCAGCACATCCTCCTCGGCGCCTATGCCCAGACGCTCGCGCTGATCGAGCGCCTGCATCCGACGGGGGATGCCTTGTGGCGCCTGCCGCTGGCCCTGGAGCAACCGCCGGAATTCCGGCTTGCCTGCCCGCGCCTTCCCGCTCCCTGGCACCTCGTGGCCGGGCTGCTTGGCGCACGTGGCCTGCGCTGGCAGGACAAACTGGCGGCGGCGCGCTGGATCGACGCGCAGCTGCGCGACCGTTCGGATCGGGGCGGACTGAGCGTAGCCGCGTTGACCCGCGATCAACCGGACGCGGTCAACCGGCTGCTGTGGCATGCGCTGTGCGTTTCCGCGCTCAACACGCCACCCGAACAGGCCAGCGCACAGGTATTCGTGAACGTGCTGCGCGATGCGTTCGGCGGACGCCGCGCCGACAGCGATCTCGTGCTGGCGCGGCGCGATCTCGGCACGCTGCTGCCGGTGCCCGCCGCAACCCGCATCGCCGGGTGCGGCGGCACGGTGCGGCAGGCATGCCGCGTGACCGCGCTCGACGTCAGCGACGCAGCGGTCCGTGTCGCCACGCGCACCGGCAATGCGGCGTTCAGTCACGTCGTGCTCGCGGTCGCCCCGCAGCACCTGGCGGGCCTGCTGCCGCGCACCGCGGCGTTCACGGCACTGGCCGGGACGATGCAGGGCTATCGCTACCAGCCCATCGCCACGCTGTATCTGCAATTCGATCCCGCGCTGCGGCTGGCTCAACCCCTCTACGCGCTCGGCAACGGCCCGGCGCAGTTCGCGTTCGACCGCGGCCAGAGTCACAAGCAGTCCGGTCTCGTCGCACTCGTCGTCAGCACGGCAAGCGGCCTGCCCGCGGACTGGACGGTGCAGGCGGAGCGGCAGCTGCGCGGCATCGTCGATGCCGGACCGCCACGCTGGCGCCGCCGCATCGTCGAAAAACAGGCCACCTACGCGTGCGTGCCCGGTCTCGTCCGCCCATCCAGCCGCACTGCACATCCCCGCGTGTTTCTCGCCGGCGACTACACTGAAGGACCGTATCCGGCCACGCTCGAAAGCGCGACACGAAGCGGAGTACAATCGGCCGCCGCCCTACTCGAATCGCTATGAAAGACTACCAAGCCCGCCCCGACCTTCTCGCCGGCCGCGTCGTCCTCGTCGCCGGCGCCAGCTCCGGCCTCGGCCGTGCGGCCAGTCTTGCGTACGCGCGGCACGGCGCCACCGTCGCGCTGCTGGCACGCAACGAAGCCCGGCTCGAAGCCGTGTACGATGAAATCGTCGCCAGCGGCGGCCCCGAACCCGCGATGTTCCCGTTCGATCTCGCCGCCGCCGACGACCGCGGCCTGGAGACTCTTGCCGGTACCATCGCACACCATCTGGGGCACCTCGATGGCGTGCTCTACAGCGCGCACCAGTTCTTCAGCCTGACGCCGCTCGCCCTGCAGACGCTGGAGCAATGGCAATCGCTGATGCGGGTCAACCTCGTCGCACCCTTCGCGCTGACCCGCGCCTGCCTGCCGCTGCTGCGCCAGGCCGCGGATGCATCGGTCATCCTCACCGGCGAGTCGCATGGACACCGCCCTGCCGCATACTGGGGCGGCTATGCGGTCGCAAAGGCCGGACTGGAGACGCTTACGCACATCTGGAGCGAAGAGCTCGCCGACGCGGCCACGCTGCGCATCAACACCCTGATTCCAGGGCCGGTGGCCACGACGCTGCGCGCACGCACCCACCCCGGCCTCACGCCCGACGCGCTGCCCAGCCCTGACGACCTGATGCCCTGGTATCTCTATCTCATGGGGCCCGACAGCGGGACGGTGCGCGGCCAGATCGTCGAGTGTGCGCCCTGACGCATCACGATCCATGAAACTCGGTCGCTACGAGATTCTGGAAGAGCTCGGCCAGGGCGCCATGGGCCGCGTGGTTCGCGCGCGCGACCCGCTCATCGACCGCCCCGTCGCGATCAAGACGGTGCCGATCGAACAGTTGCAGCAGGAAGGCCGCGACGCCGAGGCGCGCTTCCTGCGCGAGGCACAGAGCGCAGGCCGCCTGTCGCACCCGAACATCGTCACCATCTACGACGTGGGCGAGGCCGACGGTTCCGCCTATATCGCGATGGAATTCCTCACCGGTGCGACGCTGCGCGAGGTGATGGACAAAGGACCGATGCCACTCGACCTCGCCCTGGAAACCGCGCAGCAGATGGCCGATGCGCTGGCCTTCGCGCATGCGCACGGCGTCATCCACCGCGACGTCAAGCCAGCCAACGTCATGATCAGCGGCGGCCAGGGCCGCATCAAGCTGACCGATTTCGGCATCGCCCACCTCGCCAACAGCGACCACACCCAGGCCGGCCAGATGCTCGGCTCGCCGCGCTACATGTCGCCGGAACAGGCCATGGGCCGCGAACTCGACGGCCGCTCCGACATGTTCTCGCTGGGTGCGGTGCTGTACGAAATGCTCACCGGGCACTATGCCTTCGACGGCGACAACCTGCCGATGATCGTCTACCGGGTCATCCACGACACGCCGGTCGCCGCCGCCACGCTGCGGCCGAACCTGTCCGCGGCACTGTGCGAATTGCTCGACCGCCTGCTCAGCAAGGATCCGGGCGCACGCCCCGACGCCCGGACCGCGTCGGAGATGCTCGAGGCGCTGCGCGCCGGAACCCAGCCGGCGCCCGCTGCGCAGACACCGCGCCGCCACCCGCGGCCGTTCATGCTGCTCGCGGTGCTCGGCGGCCTCATCGCCGTGGGGACAAGCATCCTGCTGCTGCGGCCCAGGCCCGTCGAACCGCCGCCACCCGCTGCGCCGGTACGCCTTCCGCCACCCACACCTGCACCCGTGGAAACGGAAACCGAGCCGCCGGTGAGCGAAGTGCCCGCCGCGAGCGAGCCCGCAGCGCCCGTTCCGGCGCCGGTCGCGCCACCACACCCCCCCGCGCCCACGGCAGCCCCGGTTGGCGACGCCTACCTTGCCGGCCTCGACAAGAAAGCCGTCGAACTGCGCATCCGCCGCACCGAGCTGTTGCTCGAATTCACCGAGCAGCATCCCGACGTCGCCCAGATCGACCGCCAGCTGGAGCAGCTGCGCGACGAGCGGCGTCGCTACGTGCGGCAATTGCAGCGCCGCGCCACGCCCTGAGCCGCCCGTTCAGGGCGTGGCGCGGCACAGGATCCCGGGATTATTTCTGTTCGTGGGTTTCCGCCTCGATGCGATCGAGTTCGGCGTCGAGATCGGTTTCCGACATCGGCGAATAATCCGATTCGGGTGCGGGCTTGTTGCGCGTGATCAGCTGCGCAACGACGATGCCAATCTCGTACAGGATCCACAGCGGCACGGCGAGCATGAACTGCGATATCACATCCGGTGGCGTGAAGATCGCGCCGACGACGAATGCGCCCACGACCACGTAGGGGCGGATGTCGCGCAGCTTGGCGACCGAGACCATGCCCATTTTCACCAGCAGCACGACCGCCACCGGCACTTCGAAGGTGATGCCGAAAGCCAGGAACAGGGTCAGTGCGAAATCGAGATACTTGCCGATATCGGTCATCACTGCCACGCCCTCGGGCGCGACACCGACGATGAAACCGAACACCACGGGGAACACGAGGAAGTAGGCGAACGCCATGCCGGCGAGGAACAGCACCACGCTCGCCACCACCAGCGGCACGCCGATGCGTTTTTCGTGCTGGTAGAGCCCGGGCGCGACGAAGGCCCAGATCTGGTAGAACACCCACGGCAGCGCCAGCAGAAAGGCGGCCATCAGGGTGACCTTGACCGGGACGAAGAACGGTGTCGTCACCTCGGTGGCGATCATCTGCCCGCCCTTGGGCAGCGCCGCCAGCATCGGTTTCGCCAGCAAGGCATAGATATCCTGCGCCCACGGGAACAGCGCGATGAACAGGATCACCACCACCGCCATGGCGCGCAGCAGGCGATCGCGCATCTCGATGAGATGCGAAATGAACGTCTCTTCGCCTTCCTTCATGCTGATTTTTCGCCGGTCACGCCGTCCGGAGCCTCGACCACCGTCGCCGCGCCGACCGCAGGCGCGTCGAGCGGCAGGCTCTGTTGCGGTATTTGCTCTTCCACCAACTGCTTCATTGCCGGTGCGGTGACCGGGCGCTCTCCTTCGGTCGCACCCATCGCTTCCATGACGCGGGTGACGTTGCCGGTTTCCTTGCGCAGATAGTCGTCGACCACGGTGGCCTGCTGCTCCACGTCGGACGCCGCCGACTCCACCGAGGACTTGAATGCCTCCCCGGCACGGCGCAATTCGTCGAGTTGCATTTCGCGGCTGATGTCGGATTTCACCGACGCCACGTAACGCTGCATGCGCCCATACAGGTGTCCGGCCGTGCGCGCCACCCGCGGCAGGCGCTCGGGGCCGATGACGATCAGCGCCACAACGCCGATGACGAGAAGTTCGGAGAAACCGATTTCGAACATTTTAGGGGCTGGGATTCAGGGGCTGGGATTCAGGGGTTAGGGAATCCGAGAGTGCGCCACGCGACGCCCCCAGTCCCTGGATCCCAGCCCCTAAGCCCTCAATCTCAGGAATGCTGCTTGTCCTTCACTTCCGCATCGATGGTGCGACCGCCCGGCTCGCCTTCGCCGATCTTCGGCGCGTCCTCGCGCATGCCTTCCTTGAAGCCCTTGACCGCGCCGCCGAGGTCGCTGCCGATGTTGCGCAGTTTCTTGGTGCCGAAAACCAGCAGCACCACCAGCAGAACGATCAGCCAATGCCAGATGCTCAAGCTACCCATGGAATGTCTCCTTGTTGACCTAGGTACGGCGAACGGGATCGCCGCCGCCAAATACGTGAATGTGCAGGTGGAACACTTCCTGGCCGCCACCACGGCCGGTGTTGACGAGCGTCTTGAAACCGGCGTCGAGCCCCTGCTCCTTCGCCAGGCGCGGCGCCAGCAGCAGCATGCGGCCCAGCAGCGCCTGGTGGTCCGGCGCGCAGTCGGCGAGCGACGCCACATGCGCCTTCGGAATGATCAGGACATGCACGCGGGCGAACGGGTGGATGTCGTGGAACGCCAGCACCTCGTCGTCCTCGTACACCCTGGCGGACGGAATCTCGCCCGCAACGATCTTGCAGAAAATGCAGTCACTCATGTCGGTTCGCCTTCTCGACCAGCCCGGACAAGCCCTCGCGGCGCGCCAGTTCATGCAGCACGTCGGCCGGTTTCAGACCCGTGTGCGCCAGCAGCACCAGGGTATGAAACCACAAATCGGCGACTTCGTAGATGATCTTTTCGGCTTGGCCGTCCTTGGCCGCCATCACCGTCTCGGTCGCCTCCTCGCCGATCTTCTTCAGGATCGCGTCGGTGCCTTTTGCATACAGCTTCGCCACGTAGGAGCTGTCGGGCGACGCCTGCTTGCGTGCTTCCAGCGTTTCGGCGAGACGCTCGAGGATGTCGCTCATTTGTAGATCTCGTCGGGATGCTTCAGCACCGGTTCGACCGCCACCCAGCGACCGTCCTCCAGCACCTGGAAGAAACACGAGCGGCGCCCGGTGTGGCAGGCGATGCCGCCGACCTGCTCGATCTTCAGGAGCACCACGTCGCTGTCGCAATCGGTGCGGATTTCGCGCACGGTCTGCACATGGCCCGACTCCTCGCCCTTGCGCCACAACCGGTTGCGCGAACGCGAGAAATACACGCCGCGCCCGGTGCGCGCGGTTTCCTCCAGCGCTTCGCGGTTCATCCAGGCCACCATGAGGATTTCGCCGCTGGCGGCGTCCTGCGCAATCGCCGGCACCAGGCCATCGGCATCCCACTTGACGGCATCGAGCCAGTCGCTCACAGGCGGACCTCGATGCCGTGCTGCCGCATGTATTCCTTGGCTTCGCGGATTCCGTATTCGCCGAAGTGGAAAATACTCGCGGCCAGCACCGCGTCGGCATGGCCTTCCCTGACGCCGTCGACCAGATGCTGCAGGGTGCCGACGCCGCCGCTGGCGATGATGGGAATGCCGACCGCGTCGGAAATCGTGCGCGTGAGCGCGAGATCGAAGCCGCTCTTGGTGCCGTCGCGGTCCATCGACGTAAGCAGCAATTCGCCCGCACCGAGCGCTTCCATTTTCTTCGCCCACTCGATGGCGTCGAGCCCCGTGGCCTTGCGGCCGCCGTGGGTGAACACCTCCCAGTGGTCGCCGACGCGCTTGGCATCGATCGCGACGACGATGCATTGACTGCCGTAGCGGTCGGATGCGTCCTTCACCAGTTGCGGATTCAGCACCGCCGAGGTGTTGATGCTCACCTTGTCGGCGCCGGCGTTGAGCAAGCGCTGCACGTCGCCCACCACACGCACGCCGCCGCCCACGGTCAGCGGAATGAACACTTCGGCGGCGACCGCTTCGATGATGTGCAGAATCAGGTCGCGGTCGTCGGAAGACGCCGTGATGTCGAGAAAGGTCAGCTCGTCGGCACCCGCTTCGTTGTAGCGGCGCGCAATCTCGACCGGATCGCCGGCGTCCTTCAGTTCGACGAAGTTGACGCCCTTGACCACGCGGCCATGGGTGACGTCGAGACAGGGGATGATTCTTTTTGCGAGCACCTTAGACCCCGAACACGCCGCCCGCCAGTTCGTCCGCGAGTTTCTGCGCCGCGGCGAAGTCGAGCGTGCCCTGATAGATGGCGCGGCCGGTGATGGCGCCGATGATGCCATCCTTGGCGACGGTCGACAGCGCGCGCACGTCGTCAAGATTGGTGACGCCGCCGCTGGCGATGACCGGGATCGACAAGGCCTGCGCAAGGCGCTGCGTGGCCTCGACGTTGACGCCCGTCAGCATGCCGTCGCGGCCGATATCGGTATAGATGACGGCCTCGACGCCATAGCCTTCGAAGCGCTGGGCGAGGTCGACGACGTCGTGGCCGGTGAGCTTGGACCAGCCTTCCACCGCGACCTTGCCGTCACGGGCGTCGAGACCGACCATCACGTGGCCGGGGAAGGCATCGCAGGCCTCGTGCAGGAAGCCGGGGTTCTTCACCGCGGCGGTGCCGATGATGACGTAGCGCACCCCGTCGTCGAGATAGCGCTCGATGGTGGCCAGATCGCGGATGCCTCCACCCAGTTGCACCGGCATGTCGTCGCCCACCGCGTCGACGATGGCGCGGATGGCCGCGTCGTTGACCGGCTTGCCGGCGAACGCGCCGTTGAGATCGACCAGGTGCAGGCGCCGCGCGCCCTGCGCCTGCCAGTGGCGGGCGGTTGCCGCCGGATCTTCGGAAAACACCGTGGCCTTGGCCATTTCGCCCTGTTCCAGGCGCACGCAGTGGCCGTCCTTGAGGTCGATCGCAGGAATGATCAGCATGGTCGTACGGAAGCGAGGTTAGGCGCAGATCGCGCCGGAGAGTGCGGCAGCCGGTGCAGCGGCACCCGGTTGCCAGATTGCGAAATTGCCCAGCAGTGCCAAGCCGGCATTCTGGCTCTTTTCCGGATGGAACTGCACGGCGAAGATGTTCCCCGACGCCACGGCGCAGGTGAACGGAAACGGGTAATGCGAGAAACCGGCGATCACGTCCGCTGCGGCCGGCTGCACGAAATAGCTGTGCACGAAATAGAAGCGCGCCCCTTCCTCGATGCCCGCCCACAAGGGATGCTGCATCGCCTGGTGCACGTCGTTCCAGCCCATGTGCGGGACCTTGAGCTTGTTGCCCGCGGCGTCGTGCATGGCCTCGCGCGGAAAGCGCTGCACGTCGCCGGGCAGGATGCCAAGACACGCGGTGTCGCCCTCCTCGCTGCGCTCGAACAACACCTGCATGCCCATGCAGATGCCGAGGAAAGGCTTGCTGCGCGCGGCATCGACGATGGCCTGGCGCAGGCCGCGCGCGTCGATTTCGCGCATGCAGTCCGGTGCGGCGCCCTGCCCCGGAAACACCACACGGCCGGCTTGCGCGATCACCTGCGGGTCGGACGTCACCGCCACGCTCGCCGACGGTGCGACGTGCTCGATGGCCTTGGATACCGAACGCAGGTTGCCCATGCCGTAATCGACAACGGCGATGTCGACGTTCACAGGGCGCCTTTCGTCGAAGGCAGCACGTCCCCCATGCGCGGGTCGGCTTCCACCGCCATGCGCAGCGCGCGGCCGAAGGCCTTGAAGATGGTCTCGGCCTGGTGGTGCGCGTTGATGCCGCGCAGGTTGTCGATGTGCAGCGTGACCCCGGCGTGGTTGACGAAACCGCGGAAGAATTCGAGGAACAGGTCGACGTCGAATTCGCCGATGCGCGCGCGCGTGTAATCGACGTGGTATTCCAGGCCGGGGCGGCCGGACAGGTCGATCACGACGCGCGACAGGGCTTCGTCGAGCGGCACGTAGGCGTGACCGTAGCGGCGGATGCCCTTCTTGTCGCCGAGCGCCTGCGCGAAAGCCTGACCCAGCGTGATGCCGGTGTCTTCGACGGTGTGGTGGGCGTCGATATGCAGGTCGCCCTCGGCCTGGATGTCGAGGTCGACGAGGCCGTGGCGCGCGATCTGGTCGAGCATGTGGTCGAGGAAGGGCACGCCGGTGGCGAGCTTCGCCGCACCCGTGCCGTCGAGATCGAGACGGACCGTGATGCGGGTTTCCAGGGTATTACGGCTGACTTGGGCGGAACGCATGGCGTCAGAAATTGAGGCGATAGGGGGGATTCTAGCAGGCCGATCCCGGTTTCAGCACAGCGCCCGCAATGCGCCGACCAATGCGTCGCACTGCGCGTCGGTGCCGACGGTGATGCGCAGGAACGGCGCAATGCGCTCGGGACTGCGGAAATGCCGCACGATGATGTTGCGCTCGCGCAGCGCAGCCGCCAGCGCCGCGCCCTCGTGGGCCGGGTGGCGGGCGAAGATGAAATTGGCCGCCGACGGCAGCACGTCGAAGCCGAGGGCCTGCATGGCGGCCACCAGACGCGTGCGCGTCGCCACCACCTTCGCGCAGATCGACTCGAAATACGCATGGTCCTCGATCGACGCCAGCGCGCCGGCCTGCGCGAAACGGTCGAGCGGATACGAATTGAAGCTGTCCTTCACGCGGACCAGCGCCTCGATCAAGTGCGGCTGGCCGATGGCATAGCCGACACGCAGCCCCGCCAGCGCATGCGACTTCGACAGCGTGCGAATGACCAGCAACTGCGGATGGCGCGCCACCAGCGGCACCGCCGATTCGCCGCCGAAATCGATGTAGGCCTCGTCGACCACCACCACCGAATCGGGATTGCCGGCGAGCAGGCGCTCGATTTCGGCACGAGCCAGCAGGCGGCCCGTCGGGGCATTCGGGTTGGGAAAGATGATGCCGCCGTTCGGCACGAAATAATCGTCGACGCGGATCTCGAATTGTTCCGTCAGCGGAATCGTGCGGTGGGCGATCTCGTACAGGCCGCAATACACCGGATAGAAACTGTAGCTGATGTCCGGGAACAGGATCGGCTGCTCGTGCTTCAGCAGTGCCATGAAGGCGTGCGCCAGCACCTCGTCGGAGCCGTTGCCGACGAACACCTGGCCGAACGCCACGCCGTGGTACGCGGCGACCCCCGCGCGCAGGCGGTCCGAATTGGGGTCCGGGTAGAGGCGCAGGGTGTCCGCTGCCTCGGCGCGCACCGCCTCGATGACCTTCGGGCTGGGACCGTAGGGGTTCTCGTTGGTGTTGAGCTTGACCAGGTTGGCAAGCTTCGGCTGTTCACCCGGCACGTAGGGCGTGAGGCCGTGCACCACGGCGCTCCAGTATCGGCTCATCGCGGGTTCACCGGTGGGTCAGGCGGTACTCGGCGGAGCGCGCGTGCGCCTGCAGTCCCTCGCCATAGGCGAGCGTGGCGGCGATGCGGCCGAGCGTCTGCGCCCCGGCTTCGGAGACGTGGATCAGGCTGCTGCGCTTCTGGAAGTCGTACACGCCCAGCGGCGAGGAAAAGCGCGCGGTGCGCGAGGTCGGCAGCACGTGGTTGGGCCCCGCGCAGTAGTCGCCGAGCGACTCGCAGGTGTTGTTGCCCATGAAAATGGCACCGGCGTGGCGCAGCCTGGGCAGCAGTGCATCGGGGTCGGCCACCGCGAGTTCGAGATGCTCGGGCGCGATGATGTTGGAGATGGCCGCGGCCTCGTCGAGGTCGCGCGTCCTGATCAGCGCGCCGCGGTGGGTGAGCGAGGTGCGGATCACTTCGCTGCGCGGCATTTCCGCGATCAATCCGTCGATCGCCGCTGCCACGGCGTCCAGATAGGCGGCATCCGGAGACAGCAGGATCGATTGCGCCAGCTCGTCGTGCTCGGCCTGCGAGAACAGATCCATCGCCATCCATTCCGCCGGCGCGCTGCCGTCGGCGATGATGAGGATTTCCGAGGGCCCGGCGATCATGTCGATGCCGACAGTGCCGAACACCCGCCGCTTCGCAGCAGCCACGTAGGCATTGCCGGGGCCGACGATCTTGTCCACCTGCGGCACGGTTTCGGTGCCGTAGGCGAGCGCTGCCACCGCCTGCGCACCGCCGATGGTGAACACGCGGTCGACCCCGGCGATTGCGGCGGCAGCCAGCACCAGCGGGTTCTTTTCGCCGCCCGGAGTGGGCACGACCATGACGAGCTCGCCGACGCCGGCGACCTTGGCGGGAATCGCGTTCATCAGCACCGAGGAGGGATACGCCGCCTTGCCGCCAGGCACGTACAGGCCGACGCGGTCGAGCGGCGTGATCTGCTGCCCCAGCACGGTGCCGTCGTCCTCGGTATAGGTCCAGGACTGCTGGACCTGCCGCTCGTGATAGCGGCGCACGCGCGCCGCCGCGGCTTCCAGTGCCGCGCGCGTCTCTGCGGGCAGGCTGTCGCGCGCCGCCGCCAGCGTCGCGGCGTCGAGTTCGAGGCTGGCGAGCGTGTCGGCCTTCAGGCGATCGAAGCGTTCGGTGCAGTCCAGTACCGCCGCGTCCCCGCGCGTCTTCACATCCAGCAGGATGGCGGCAACGGTCTGCTCGATGGCGGCATCGGTGGCGTCGTCGAAGTGCAGCAGGCGATCGAGACGTGCCCGAAACTCAGGCGCGGCACTGTCGAGGCGGGTAAGCGTCACCACGGGGCATATTCCGGTTTCTAAAGAATGGCCCCGATTGTACCGTTTTTGCAGGGGCGGCACGGCGCGCGACAGACGGGGTCCGGCATCATGCAACCCGTATTTTCCAATAATTAGACAAAGTCCAGGTTTTTTGATATTGTGGATTCATGGAATACACTCGCGAAAACGTCAGCGGCCTGCTGCGCAAACACGGCATCAATCCAACGCATCAGCGCATCGAGATTGCGCATGTGCTGTTTTCACGCCACGAGCATCTGTCGGCCGATCAGGTAATGGCGATCGTCAACACCCGCCACGCGGAGACGTCCAAGGCCACCGTCTACAATACGTTGAGGCTCTTCCTCGAGAAGGGCATGATCCGCGAGCTGGTGGTCGACCCGACGAAGATCTTCTTCGATCCCAACACGACGCCGCACCACCACATGTACGAGGTCGATACGGGCCGTCTGTCGGACATCCACGGCGACGTCCAGATCACCGGTCTGCCCCCGCTGCCGCCGGGCCTGGTGGCGGAAGGCGTCGACCTGATCGTGCGCGTTCGCCACGCCGCCTGACTGGCACGGCCCGTTGATGAAACGGGTCCATGTCGCTGCCACGCTGCTTGAGGCTCAACTTGCCGCCGACACGCTGGCGGCAGTCGGCATCACCACACATATCCTCAATGCCCACGCCGCCGGCGCTCTGGGTGATCTGCCCTTTCTGCATGCCCAACCCGAACTCTGGGTGGACGACGACGCGCAGACCGAGCGTGCACGCACCGTGCTCGCAACGATCCGGGACGCGCCGGCGTCAGTCGAGAAGCCGTGCCCGCGCTGCGGCAAGCCGAATCCTGGGCACTTCCTGAGCTGCTGGCATTGCGGCGGCGGGCTGGCAGATTAGACCGCTGACGCAGTTGTCTCATTCGGCAGCCCGCTTCGTCCCGCCTGCCCATCCTTGAAAAAGCAGTTGAACCACAGAGACACCGAGGCACAGAGAAACCCGAAAAGCAGGAATTTGCCGTGCTTGTCCCCATTCACCGATCGGGTGCGCCACGGACACGATGCAAACACGTGTTTTTGCTCTGTGTCTCCGTGCCTCCGTGGTGCGGAATGCAGGTTCAGCCGCACCGCAAGCAGCATTCCGTCACCCGGCTGCGCGGACACCCGCGAGCCACGCCACGATCAATCCTGCTCCGTGTTGCGCGCCTCGACGTGCAACTGGTAGTGGCGCACGAAGATGCGTTCGAGCTCGTCGATGACTTCCGTGGCGGCAACCCCATGGATGAGATGGCGCGTCATCTGTGACGATGCGTCGTGAAAGATGTGGTTGCGTTCGAGCATGGGATAGGTCTGCATCAGGCGCTGGATCGCCTTGACCACGTTCTCCTCCGCCGGACGCGGGATCGGCAGCGGCTCGGTGGGCAAGACCTTGGCCGTGTCGTCCGCCTCGCGCGAGGCGAGGAACTCGGCGTATTCGAGCAGCGCGGCCCCGCGCGCGGGCGACAAGGTGCGAAACAGCGACAGCAGCCGCTTGCTGTCGCGCATCAGCGCCCGCGCCCCTTGCACGACCGTTTCATGGGAATGACGTCGACGCCGCACTGCTGGAACTTGATTTCGACGAAACCGATGAACGCATCGAGCAGCTTGCTGCGGAATTTCTCGGTCGCATAGACCATCGACAGCACGCGCGTCAGGCGCGGCTTGAGCGGCACCGCCGCCAGCGTGCCGAGCTGCATCTCCTTGACCACCGTGGATGCGGACATGATCGCGATCCCCAGGTTGGCTTCGACCGCGCCCTTGATCGCCTCGCGGCTGCCCAGCTCCATCTCGATGTGCAGGTCGTCCGGATTGACGCCGTTGTTCTTGAAGAAGTCGTCGACGACCTCGCGGGTGCCGGAGCCGTGCTCGCGCGAGACGTAAGGATGCTCGGCGAGTTCCTTCGCCGTGACGCTGTGACGCGACGCCAGGGCATGGTTCGGTGAACAGATCATCACCAGCTCGTCCTCGCAGCAGGCGAGCGTGGTGAGATGCGGATTATGCGACGGGGCCTCGATGAGGCCGACGTCGAGGCTGTGCTCGGCCACCTTGGCGGCCACGGTTTCGGAGTTGGCAACCGTGAGGCGGGCCTGCACCTGGGGGAAGCGTTCCTTGAATTCGCCGAGGATGCGCGGCAACTGGTATTCGGCGATGGTGGTCGAGGCACCGATCATCAGCGGTCCGGCCACCTGGCCGGTCAGCTCGCCGACACGGGCTTCCATTTCCGCGGTCAGTGCCAGGATGCGCTCGGCATAGCCCATCACCAGTTCACCCGCCGGGGTGAGGGAAATCTTGCCGTGGCTGCGCTCGAACAGGCGCGTGGTGAAATGCTCCTCCAGCTGCTTGACCTGGAAGGTCACCGCCGGCTGGGTCATGTACAGGATGTCGGCAGCCTTCGTGAAGCTGAGCTGTTTGGCGACGGTGTAGAATACTTGCAGTCTGCGGTCGGCCATAAACTTGCCCTCCCGGGTCAGAAAAGTTTTTTATTCAACCACAAACCCACCCGTGTTGAAAGCACCCCGACCCGTTCTTGCCGGTTATCCACAGCTTCCTGCAGCGTGAACCGCGCCTTCTACACCGTCCTGCTGGCGCAGTTCCTCTCTGCCCTCGCGGACAATGCCCTGCTGTTCGCCGCCATCGGCCTGCTGCTGTTCTTCGCGGCGCCGGACTGGCATTCGCCGCTGCTGCAGACCGTGTTCGTCATCGCCTACATCGTGCTGGCGCCGCTGGCGGGCCCGTTCGCCGACGCGCTGCCGAAGGGGCGCGTGATGTTCATCGCCAACAGCGTCAAGTTCGCCGGCACGGTGGTGATGCTGGTCGGGCTGCACCCCCTGCTCGCCTATGCCATCGTCGGCATCGGCGCGGCGATGTACTCCCCCGCCAAGTACGGCATCCTCACCGAACTGTTGCCGCCGGACAGGCTGGTCGTCGCCAACAGCTGGATGGAAGGCACCACGGTCGCGGCCATCGTGCTCGGCGCGATCATCGGCGGGGTGCTCATCAACCCCGAACTCGCCGCGCAAACGCTTGCGGCGATGGGCCTGCAATCGACGCTCATCGCGCCGAAATTCGCCATTGTCGTGATCACCGGCCTGTATCTCGCCGCAGCGCTCACCAACCTGTTCATCCCGCGCCTGCCGATCGATCACGCGCTGCCCAGCAAGGCGCCCGGATTCATCCTGCACGACTTCTGGCACAGCTTCACCCTGTTGTGGCGCGACCCGCTCGGCCAGGTCTCGCTCGCCGTCACCACGCTGTTCTGGGGCGTCGGCGCGACGCTGCGCCTGCTGGTCATCACCTGGGCCGCGCTCAATCTGAAATTCAGCCTCGACCAGGCCACGCAGCTCACGGCCGCGTCCGCCATCGGCATCGCCATCGGCGCGGTGTTCGCCGGCAAATTCGTGCGCCTGCAGGGTGCCGTCAGCGTGCTGCCGGCCGGCATCCTGCTCGGCTTCGTGCCGATCGCGCTGATCTGGGTGGAGAGCGTGGTGCCGGCCGCGCTGCTGCTGCTTTTCGGCGGCGCGCTGGCGGGCTATTTCGTGGTGCCGATGAATGCACTGCTGCAGCACCGCGGCCATCTGCTGATGGGGGCCGGGCATTCGATCGCACAGCAGAATTTCAACGAGAACATCAGCATTCTGGTGCTCACCGGCGCCTACGCCATGATGATGCGCGCCGAATGGCACATCCACACCATCATCTGGGTATTCGGCCTGTTCATCAGCGCGGTGATGACGGCCATCTGGCTGCGTCACCGCAACGACGTGGTGCACTGAGCACAGGCAGCGGGAATCAGGGCGGCCCGCCGCTCCCGGTTTGCTGCGCCTTGACCACGCTCGTGGCACTGGCGATCAGCGTGGCGAGGTCGGCCATGTTCGACGGCACGATGAGGGTGTTGCCGGTCCTGGCGATACCGGAGAAGGCTTCGATGTATTTCTCGGCGACCTTGAAGTTGACCGCCTGCAGGCCACCCGGTTTTTCGATCGCCAGCGCAACGCGGGCGATCGCCTCGGCGTTTGCTACGGCAATCGCCTTGATCGCCTCGGCCTCGCCCTGAGCGACGTTGATCGCAGCCTGCTTGTCGCCCTCCGATTGCTGGATCGCCGCCTCGCGCTCACCGCTGGCAAGGTTGATCTGTTCCTGCATGCGGCCTTCGCTGGAAGCGATCAATGCGCGCTTCTCGCGCTCGGCGGTGATCTGCCGCTGCATCGCGGTCAGGATGTCCTTGGGTGGCGTGAGGTCCTTGATTTCGTAGCGCAGCACCTTCACGCCCCAGTTGGTCGAGGCCTCGTTCAGCGCCATGACCACGCCGCGGTTGATTTCCTCGCGCTCCTCGAAGGTTCGATCCATTTCCATGCGGCCGACCAGCGAACGCAGGGTGGTCTGCGCCAGCTGGGTGATCGCCGCGATGTAATCGCTCGATCCGTAGGACGCCATTTTCGGGTCGGTCACCTGGAAGTACAGTACGCCGTCCACCGCAAGCTGCGTGTTGTCGCGGGTGATGCAGACCTGGCTCGGCACGTCGAGCGGGATCTCCTTCAGCGAATGCTTGTAGGCGATGCGGTCGATGAAGGGGATGACGAGGTTGAGGCCGGGGGCGAGCACGGCGTGGAACTTGCCGAGGCGTTCGACCACCCAGGCGTTCTGCTGCGGCACCACGCGCACGCCCTTGGCGATGACGATGGCGATGACGGCGAGCAGAAGCAGTGCGACGATATCCATGTTCATGTCCTTTCCCGTCAGTTGCCCAGCACCAGCACGTTGCCGCGCACGGCGCGAATCACCAGCGGCCGGGCGCTGTCGACCGTCGCCGATTCCGCTTCGGCGTCCCACAGGGCGCCCCGATATCTCACCTGCCCGCGCCCATCCTGCCACGACTCCAGCTGCACCGCCTGGCCGATGTCCATTGCCTGCACATTGCGTTCGGGATCGCCCGTGTCGCGCTTCCACCTGTTCAATACCAGCTTGCCGAGCAGCGCCACTGCCCCCGCCGCCAGCAGCTGCGCCAGGAAGCTTGCGCCGAGCCAGGCGGCGACACCCGCCGCGGCCGCGGCGATGCCATACACCAGCAGGTAGAACGTGCCGCTGCCCAGCTCGACCGCAACCAGTACCGCTGCCAGAATCCACCACCACACGTAGGCCTGCATCTTATCTCTCCAGTATGAACGGCCGGTCGTCGAGCTCGTTGCGATTCCGTTCCGGCGGCGGGCACTGCGCGGCGAGCAGCGCACCCACCGCCGCGATGCCGGCCAGCGCGCCGCCCTCGAAATCCCCCGCACGGAACATCGCTTCCATTTCCCGGGCGATAGCCTCCCATGCCCCGGATGCCACACGCGTGGCGATGCCGCGGTCAGCGACGATTTCGATGTCGCGGTCGGCAAGCAGCAGATAGATCAGCACGCCGCTGTTGGCCTCGGTGTCCCACACGCGCAGATTGGAAAACACCTCGATCGCACGTGCACGGCCACTGATGCCGCGCCACGCCAGCATGGGCGGCAGGCTGTTTTCGATGACGAAACGGATCTCGCCACCGTGCCGCGCTTCCGAGGTCCGGATCGCCGCCTCGATGGCGTCGAGCACCGCCTGTGGGAAGCTGCGCTTCCACGCCCACGGCGGGGTGAAGAGATGGCGGGCCACGCGCTTCGGATTCACCATCTTCCCGATGCGCCCCCGCCGCCGAAGCCCCCTCCGCCGCCGCCCCAGGAGCCGCCCCCCGATCCTCCATCGCCCCACGATCCGCCACCGCTCGACCAGCCGCCCCCGTGGCGGAACCCGCCGGCAACGCCGGCGAACACGAACACGACGATGAGAAAGAGAACGGGCGTCAAGCCAAGCAGCGCGGCACCTGCCACGCCGCTGCCGAGTGCCGCCAGGCCGCCGGCCGCCGGACGGCTCATGAGCAGGGAAAGCGCCCAGCCGGCGACCAGCCCGCCGACGATGAGCAGCATGAACGAGCCCTCGTCAGGGCCGGACGCCGGCGCTGCCGGCGGCGGCAGCGCTTCGCCCTCGATCAGGCGCATGAGCTGGGTGACGCCCGCGTCGATGCCGCCGGCGTAATCGCCGTCGCGAAAATGCGGCACGATGGTCTCCGCGATCACCCGCTTCGCCACCGCGTCGGGAATCGCGCCTTCCAGGCCGTAACCGACTTCCAGGCGCAGCGTGCGGTCGTTTTTCGCCACGATGAGGATCACGCCGTCGTCGACGCGGGCACGGCCGATCTTCCACGCTTCGGCAACACGGATGCCGAACTGCGCGATGTCCTCGGGTGCCGTGCCGGGCACGATCAGTACCGCAATCTGGCTGCCCTTCTGCGCCTCGAATGCGGCAAGCCTTGCTTCCAGCGCCGCGGCCTGCGCCGCATCGAGCGTCGCCGTCAGATCGGTGACGCGGCGCGCCAGATTCGGTACCGCCACCTGCGCCCAGGCCAGCAGCGCGCACAGCGCCAGGGCGAAGCCAAGGGCGGAACGCCGCATGCGCGCGTCAGTTCGCGGGGGCGGCCGGCGCGCCGAAATCGACCTTGGGCGGCGTGGCGATCGCTTTTTCGTTTTCCACTGTGAAGCTGGGTTTGGTCGTGTAGCCGAACAGCATCGCGGTGAGGTTGGACGGGAAGGCGCGCACCGTGACGTTGTAGGCCTTGACCGCGTCGATGTACCGGTTGCGCGCGACGGTGATGCGGTTCTCGGTACCCTCCAGCTGCGCCTGCAGGTCGCGGAACAGGCCGTCCGCCTTCAGCTGCGGGTAATTCTCGGCGACCAGCAGGAGCCGGGAGATCGCGCCGCTCAGCTCGCCCTGCGCGGCAACGAATTTCTGGAAGGCCGCCTCGTCATTGACCAGCTCCGGCGTCGCCTGCATGGCGCCGACCCGCGCGCGCGCTTCGGTGACTTCCGTGAACACCTTCTCCTCGTGCGCCGCGTAGCCCTTCACCACATTGACGAGGTTGGGGACGAGATCGGCACGGCGCTGGTACTGGTTCAGCACCTCCGCCCAGGTCGCCTTGATGTCCTCGTCGGTGGTCTGCAAGGTGTTGTAGCCGCAGCCGGACAGCGCCAGCGCGATGAAAACCGTCAGCAACCATTTCAGCATCGCACACCTCCTGTGTGGGTTGTTGCAACAGCATATCAGGGCGCCACGCCCCAGGTTGCAAACAGCGGATCCGATTCCTGCAGCCGATCGGCATAACGGTCGTCTTTCGGCCGCTTGAGGCCGTGCTCGACGTAGGTCTTGATCTTGCCGAAGCCGGCCGCTGCGAGCAGGCTCGCCACCCAGGCCATGCGTTCCATCGGATGCAATTGTGTCCAAAGGCGAATCACCTTGGGTGGAAAGTAACGATGCGACAGCGTCACCACGAACACCCCGCCCGGCTTCAGCACGCGCCGCACTTCGGCGACCACCGCCTGCGGCTGGGTGAGGTATTCGAAGGAAAGGGCGCACACCGCCGCATCGAAGGCCGCATCAGCAAACGGCAGGCGCGGCGCGGCGTTGAGGTCGTGCACGACATGCTCGGCGAGCTGCGGGTTGTCGGCCATCTCCTCGGCGTTCATGCCAAGCCCCACTGCCGGCGTCACCGTATCGGGCAGGTGCGAGCGCCAACCCGCCATGAGGTCGAGCACCCGCGCCTTCGGCGGCAGCACGGTGCGGTACAGGGCCTGGATGCGCCGTGCGCACACTGCGTCGACGTGGGTCAGACGGCGCGGTTCGGCATGGAACTCGGCATCCGGCGTTTCGTCGTCGCGCGCAAACGCGTCCGGCGTGCTGAAATCGGTCGGTGTATCGAGCGCGGCCTCCATGCCGGCCCATTGCAGCAACTGTTCGAGTTTTCCCACCGGCTCGGCCGGCATGTCCGACTCGTTGCTGTCGACGGTGAACACGCGCGACTGCAGCGGGTGGCTGAAATCGGCAACGAAACGCGTCCCATCGCATTTCAGTACGCGGAACATCGGCGCCGGGACATCGTCGAGCTTCAACAACTGCGACGGATAGAAACGGCCGGTGCGCAGCGGCGCAATGTCGCCGCGAAAAACCTCCACCGGCAGTTCGCGCTCGATGCGCTCGCCCAGGTCGATTTGCGCTTCGCCGTGCGGCACATCACCCGGCAGCCAGAGCGCCAATTGATGATGGCCAAGCGGGGACATGTAAAGAAGCCGAATCTTGAGTGCGGGGTGCAGGAGTTTCATGTTGGGGTACGGGGTCAAAGATCAGTCAGGGCCATCGTCCGCCGTGCCAGGCACAGGTCCTCCCATGCACGCGCCTTGTCCGGCAGGTTGCGCAGCAGGTAGGCGGGGTGATAGGTGACCACCAGGGGTATCCCCTGGAATTCGTGCACGCGGCCGCGCAGGCGTGCGATGGTCTCGTCCGTGCAGAGCAGCGTCTGCGCGGCGAAACGACCGAGGGCAAGGATGATTTTCGGGCGGATGAGCGCGATCTGGTTGAGCAGATACGGCAGGCACGCGGCAATCTCGTCGGGCTCGGGGCTGCGGTTGCCGGGGGGACGCGATTTCAGCACATTGGCGATATAGACGTTGTCGCCACGCGCAAGACCGATGGCCGCAAGCATGGCATCGAGCAGCTTGCCGGCCTGGCCGACGAAGGGTTCGCCCTGCGCATCCTCGTTGGCGCCTGGCGCCTCGCCCACGATGAGCCAGTCGGCGTTGCGGTCGCCGACGCCGAGCACGCCCTGGGTGCGGGTGAGATGAAGCTTGCAGGCCGTACAGTGCGCAACGGCGTCGGCAAGTTCGTCCCAGCCCATGGCCGGCGAGGCCAGACCAGTCAGCGGCGAGGCGGCGGCGCCGGGCGCTTCGCGCAGGCGCCAGACGGGGCCGATGCCGAGTTCCTCGAAAACGTCGTCGCGGCTCAGCACGTCAGGTCCCGCCGCATGATGAGCGCGTCCTCGCGACCGTCGCGCGCCGGATAATAGCCGCGCCGCACCGCCAGGTCGATGAAGCCGCTGCTGCGGTAGAGCGCGATGGCGGCCGCATTGGAGATTCGCACTTCGAGGAACAGGCTTTCCGCGTGGTGCGTGCGCGCACTGCCGACGCTGTGTTCCAGCAATTCGCGGCCCAGGCCGTGGCGACGCCAGGCCGGTGCGATGGTGATGTTGAGCAGGTGTGCTTCGCCCGCTCCCGCCATCAGGACATAGTAGCCGATGATTTCGGCGGCGCTCTCGCGCACCCACATGCTGTAGCCGGCTGCGAGCGAGTCGGCGAAATTGCCCGACGTCCAGGGGTAGGCATGGCTCGCCAGTTCAATACGGTGGATGCGCGGCAGATCGGCCTCGTCCATCGGACGCACGCCATGCCGGACTTTGAACACGGCACTCATGCGGTTTGCCTCGCGCGGCGTTCGTCCACCGTCAGTGCCACCTTGTCGCGCAGGTAGATGGGGGCGGCAAGCGCGGCGTCGACGGCGTCGCCACGTTCGAAAGCCCGCGCGGCCAGCCGTGCCATCGTCGCGGCGTCCGGCACCAGGGTGTCGTCGATGCGTGCGAGCCGGGGTTCCAGGCGCGGGCGCAGCGCCTCCGCCAAAGCCGCAAAGCCGTTGCCTGCGCCGATCCAGGTGCCGCCCGCGGGGACGGCCACCGTCTCCGGCGCCGCCAGTTGCGGCGCAGACATGGTGCGCCAGTCCTCGCCCTCGCGTCGGTAGGCGGCCCAGTACACCTCGGCCATGCGCGCGTCGAGCACGGTCAGCACCTGCTCGGCGCCGGCCTGTTCGGCGATCGATTCCAGCGTGGACACGCCGACCACCGGCAGTCCGGCGCCAAAGGCCAGACCCTGCGTCACCGCGCAGGCGATGCGCAAGCCGGTGAAGGAGCCCGGGCCCGCGCCGTAGGCGATGGCGTCGAGTTCGCGCAGCGCCGCGCCATGCTCGCGCAGCAGCGCATCGACCATCGGCAGCAGCAGGCTGCTGTGCCGCTGGCCGGCGTGCGCGCGGCGTGCCTCGATGCGTCCGTCGAGCCACAGCGCGACCGAGCACCATTCGGTGGAGGTATCGAGAACGAGCAGTTTCATCGCACCAATTTTACCGGCTGCCGCGGTAAACGATGCGATAGATCGCGCCGGCGTGATCGTCCGACACCAAGAGGCTGCCGTCGGGCAGCCCGAGCACGTCGGCGGGCCGGCCCCACGCGGTCTCGCCCTGCAGCCAGCCGGTCACGAATGGCTCATAGGCAATCACGCGATCGCCGTCGAGCCGGGCCACGCTGACGCGGTAGCCGGTTTTGCGGCTGCGATTCCACGAGCCATGCTCGGCAATGAAGATGGCCTCGCGATACTGCGCGGGGAACTGGCGCCCGGTGTAAAAACGCATCCCCAGCGCGGCGACATGCGCACCGAGGTTTTGCGCCGGCGCCTCGAAGGCGTCGCAGCGCGCCTTGTCGCCGAACTCGGGATCGGCCAGGGTGCCGCCGTGGCAGTAGGGATAGCCAAAGTGCAGTCCAGCCTGGCGCAGCCGGTTCAGCTCGTCCGGCGGCGCATCGTCTCCCATCCAGTCGCGGCCGTTGTCGGTGAACCAGAGTTCGCCGGTGCGCGGATGCCAGTCGAAACCCACGGTATTGCGCACACCGCGCGCCACCACCTCGAGCGTGCCGCGCGCGACGTCCAGGCGCGTGATGACGGCATAACGCCCAGGGTCCGGCTCGCAGAGGTTGCACGGCGCGCCGACCGGCACATGGAGCTTGCCGTCGGGACCGAAGGCGATGAATTTCCAGCCATGATGGGTATCGCCTGGCCAGGCGCGGCTGACCAGCTCGGGACGCGGCGGACGGGCGAGGCGTGCCTCGATGTCGCGCAGGCGCAGCACGCGATCGACGGCCGAAACATAAAGGTCGCCGTCACGGAACGCCACCCCCACCGGCAGATCGAGTCCCTCGGCGATGATGCGCGGCGTGCGCGGACCCTCGAGCGGGATCGCGTAGACCTTGCCGGCGCGCATGCTGCCGACGAACAGCGTGCGCTCGCCGAGCGTCATCTGCCGGGCATTGGGCACGCGCGCAAAGAGCTCCACCGCGAAGCCGGGCGGCACGCTCAGCCGCGCCAGCGGCAGCGTCTCCGCCGCAGCCGGCACACCCAGCAGCATCAGCAACAGTGCGATCCAGCGTGCCATGCGTATGACGTGCGGCAAACGGGCACACCCGCCTGCAAACCTGCGTGCACGAGTGAAAATGAACATTGTAGTCACAAAACCACGTGCCGCAACGCGATAAAACCCGCTAAAAAACCTCCGCTGATTTTGTATGCGCGCCGCCACAAGCCGCCATCGCCTTGTTGTAGGATGAACGCACCCGCAACTTCGTGCCGCCAACATGCCGAGAAAATCCGCTGCCCAGACCAAGCTCTTCGTGCTGGATACCAACGTGCTGATGCACGATCCCACCAGCCTCGTGCGCTTCGAGGAACACGACATCTTCGTGCCGATCGCCACCCTGGAGGAGCTCGACCAGCACAAGCGGGGCATGAGCGAGGTGTCGCGCAACGCACGCCAGGCCAGCCGCTTCCTTGACGAAATCATCTGCAAGCTCGACAACATCGAGCAGGGCGTCCCGCTCGGCCCCTTCAGCCACAACGCCGCGACCGGCAGGCTGTTCCTGCAGACCCAGGCGATCGCCGGCGACATTCCGATCAGCCTGCCTACCTCCAAGGTCGACAACCAGATTCTCGGCGTGGTGCTGTTCCTGTCGCGCCTGCATCCCAAGCGCCAGGTCATCCTGGTGTCGAAGGACATCAACATGCGCATCAAGGCGCGTGCGCTTGGACTGCCGGCCGAGGACTACTTCAACGACAAGGTGCTGGAGGATACCGACCTCCTCTACAGCGGCCTGCGTGAACTGCCGGCCGACTTCTGGGAAACCCACGGCAAGGGCATGGAATCCTGGCAGGGCAATGGCCACACGTACTACCGCATCAAGGGTCCGCTGGTACCCACGCTGCTGCCCAACGAATTCGTCTACCAGGAAGGCCCCAACCGTCTGTACGCCAAGGTGCTGAAGGTCGAGGGCAAACAGGCGGAACTGGTGACGGTGAAGGACTACAGCCATCAGAAGAACAATGTGTGGGGCATCACCGCGCGCAACCGGGAACAGAATTTCGCGCTCAACGTGCTGATGGATCCCGAGATCGACTTCGTCAGCCTGCTCGGCCAGGCCGGCACCGGCAAGACCCTGCTCACCCTTGCCGCCGGCCTGGCGCAGGTGCTCGACAAGAAGCTCTACAGCGAAATCATCATGACGCGCGTCACCGTGCCGGTGGGCGAGGACATCGGCTTTCTGCCCGGCACCGAAGAGGAGAAAATGACGCCGTGGATGGGCGCGCTGGAGGACAACCTCGACGTGCTGAACAAGAGCGACGAGGAGGCCGGCGACTGGGGGCGCGCCGCGACACAGGATCTGATCCGCTCGCGCATCAAGGTGAAATCGCTGAATTTCATGCGCGGCCGCACCTTCCTCAACAAGTTCCTCATCATCGACGAGGCGCAGAACCTCACGCCCAAGCAGATGAAGACGCTCATCACCCGCGCCGGCCCCGGCACCAAGGTGGTGTGCCTCGGCAACATCTCGCAGATCGACACGCCGTATCTCACCGAGGGCAGTTCCGGCCTCACCTATGTTGTCGATCACTTCAAGGGTTGGCCGCACAACGGGCACGTGACGCTGCAGCGGGGTGAACGTTCGCGCCTCGCCGACTATGCTGCAGAAGTCCTGTAGCCGTCTCGTCCCAGGAGACCATTCATGCGCCCGCTGATTGCTTCGACCCTGCTTGCCGCCGGCCTTGCCCTGGGCGCACCCGCCCACGCCTTCGACTGGGGCGAGATGCTCAAGGGTGTGATCAAGAATCCCGCCAGCCCGTCCACGGCGCCGGCTGCCAGCGGCGTCGACGCGCTGCCGGGCAGCGACATCAACGCGGGGTTGAAGGAGGCGCTGACGCGCGGCGCCGAGGCCGCGGTCGCCCAACTCGGACAGAAGGACGGCTTCTTCGGCAACGCGGCGCTGAAGATCCCGCTGCCGCCCAGCCTGCAGAAGGCGGAAAAGGCGATGCGTATGGTCGGCCTCGGCAAACAGGCCGACGAACTCGTGCTGTCGATGAACCGCGCCGCGGAAGCCGCCGTGCCCGAAGCGAAGACGCTGCTGGTCGACGCGGTGAAGGACATGACGCTGGAAGATGCGAAGGGCATCCTCACGGGCGGCAAGACCTCGGCAACCGATTTCTTCCGCGGCAAGACCGAGGCCAAGCTCACCGAGCGCTTCGGCCCCATCGTCAAGGCGACCACCGACCAGGCGGGCCTGGCGCGACAATACAACCAGTACGCCGGCATGGCGGCGCAGTTCAACCTCATCGACAAGGAGCAGGCGAGTGTCGACCATTACGTCACGCGCGAGGCGCTCGACCGTCTCTACACCGTGATCGGCGAGAAGGAGGCCGCGCTGCGCGCCAACCCGATGCAGGCGGGCAGCGATCTGCTGAAAAAAGTGTTCGGCGCCGTGCTGGGCAAGTGAGCGCAGGATTGCGATATGCTTGCGGCACGTATGTCCATTCGGCACGCATGAAACGCCGAGCGGTCGCCCTCCTCGCTGCCGCCCTGTTCGCTCTCCCCGCCCACGCCTGGGAAATCGGCGAATTCCGCAACGGCATGACGCGGGCCGACGTCGAGCAGGCACTGAAATCCTGGAACTTCGACAAATCCATGCCGGTGGGCAACGACGGCCTGTTCGTCTACGACGACACCAACAACGCCGGCCGCCGCTTCCTGTTCACCTTCTGCAACGACAAGCTCGTCGCGTTCGACCAGGAGATCCTGCCGTCCTTCCGCCATTTCATCGTCGTCGCCTCGAACTATTCCAACCTCTATGGCAACCCGCTCAAGGTCATCCCGCAGTCCAGCGTCGTCGCCAACGGCGAGAAAAACCTGCTGGCGATGTTCTGGCGCAAGGGCTCGGACTACCTTGGCGTGAAATACGTCCTGCATCCCGGCAGCGAGCAACTCTCGCTCACCTGGCAGATCAACAACAACTGCTGGCAGGCGCCACGCTGAAGTTCAATGTCCGGCGATGACCCAGCGGTCGCGCCCGGTCTGCTTGCCCTGATAGAGCGCCGCATCGGCGCGCTCGATGACGGCCGTCAAGGCCTCGCCTTCCGCAGCCTCGGCCAGCCCCGCCGTCACCGTGAGCGGCAGCACGCTGCCATCCGGCAGCGGCGCGGGTGCGGCACGCACTGCCGACACGATGCGCTCCGCGGTCTGGCCTGCGGCCTCAACGGTTCGGCACTGCGCCAGCACCAGGAATTCCTCGCCGCCGAAGCGGTACAGCGGCTCGTTTCCGCGCACGCACTGCCGCAGGGTGTCGGCCAGATGACGCAACACCCTATCGCCAACGGGATGTCCCCAGGTGTCGTTGACACGCTTGAAACGATCGATGTCGATCATCACGACATACAGCCGCAAGCCGGCACGGGCCGCGTCCTTTCTCAGTTGACCGAAATCATGCTCCAGACCGTGGCGCAGCGGCAATCCGGTCAGCACGTCACGGCGTGCAGCGTGGGTGAGAAGCAGTGTCTTGAAGCGCGCCAGCAACGCGAGCAGTTCGTCCTGCGCGAGTTCGAAAGCCTGCAGGTCGGTCATGCGGCCCGGGCGCCCGGCGAGCACGTTGCCACAGATCGTGCGAATTGCGTCGTGCATGGTCTGGTGTACCGTCTCGACGCGCGCCGCGGACAAGGCGTCGAGCGCCCCGAAATGGTCGCGGTGCCTGCGGAACCAGTCGCCGAAACGGCACAGCGTGTGTGCCTCGGACGCCATGACGTCGTCGCCGGGCGGGACCCGCAGCACCGTGCAGCGCAGCACGCGACGCGTCCAGTCCATGTGCGCCTCGACGGCGGCGTCGAGTTCGATGATGAACGGGTCGATTTCAGGCGCGAACTCAGTCATGCAGGCTCCGTCCTTGAAGGATCGATGCGGCCATTGTAAGCGCCCTTTCCGACGCCGTGTCCACCCAGATGATCACCCGATCAGCAAGCCCTGCCGCGCAAATTGCCATAACTGCTGCGCTGTCAGCGCATCGACGTGCGCGCGCGGCAGGTCGAGCCCGGCACGCCGCAGGCTTGCGTGCATGCGCGCCGAGAGCGCGTCCTGCGTGTGCGTGCCGTCCAGGCACGCAAGCAGCTCGCGCCCGGCCGCGTCGAGATCCAGCGCCACATGGCGTGTGCCACCGACCACCCAGCCCGGCAGTGTCGCCTGCAGGCGCGCGAGCGCGTGCGCGGCGGGGCGCTCACCCGGCTCGCCGGCCGCCGCGCCCATCCACACGGTGGGCATGACGCCGTGCGCCACGACGAGGCGAAACAGGGCGTCCTGCAACGCCATCGCGTCGAGCCCCCCGGCAGCGCCGCAACCGGCCATCACGTCGCGCGCCGCGTCGAGCAGTGCGCCGTGTGTCAGCGCGCGCGGATAGACCATCGACAGCGCCATGACGGCTGCCTTCATCGCCGGTTCGGCGACTGCAAAGCGGTTGCCCGCCGGATTGACGAACGTCTGCTCAGTCGGCGCGTCGAGATCGATTTCCTCGTCGCTCGTCAGATCCGCGTAGAAGGCCAGCGAAGCGAGGCGCTCGGCCTGCGGGGGCTGCGCACACTCGGCATCGGCGCGCGCGATCAGGGCGCGGCGAAAGCGCGTGCCCAGTGCCTCGTCGAGTGCGGCTTCAGCCTCGTGCCAACGTCCCGCCATTCCCTCCGGCGAGAGGCCCCACGCGTCCTCGAGTTCGACCACTGCACGTCGCGGCCCCGCTTCGCCCACATAGCGCAGCGCGTGCCGGTCGAGGCGCGCGGCGAACGCGGCGAAATCGATCGCCTCGTTGAACTCGGCGAGATATTCGTGGAACAGGTATGAGGGCGAGGCGCTGCGGAGGTAGGCGATTTCTTTTTGCAGTGCCGCATCGGTCCACTCCACCGCCAGCTCGTCCAGCACGCGCAGCGCCTGACGGCAGCGTGCCGGCGCCGGCAGCGCCGCATCGGTGCGCACGCGCAGTGCGGCACGCAGCGGCGCCAGCGGCGCCCAGCCGGCGGCGACGTTGAAGCTGACGTAGGCAAGTCCCTGCGGCGACAGATGGCGGCGGCACGCATCGAGCAGGGCCTGCTGCACGGCAGGGGGCACCCAGGAGTAGACGCCATGCGCAATGATGTAGTCGAACTCGCCGAGATCGTCCGGCAAGGCGGCAAGATCGCCGTGCAGGATGCGCACGTTCGGCAGCCCCAGGCGCGTGACGAACTCGGCACCGGCCGCCGCCTGCACCCGCGAAAGCTCGATGCCGACGCATTCGCATGCGGGCCAGCGCCACGCCAGCGGGATCAGGTTGCCGCCCTGCGCGCAGCCCAGTTCGAGGATACGCGCGCGTGTCGGGTCCGGGGCGTCGAAGCCGTGCAGGCGCGCCACCGCGGCGATGACGTCCGGCTGTGTCTCCGGCAGCGGCAGACTGTCGTAGGGCAGTTCGTCGTAGCTTGCGAGCGTGTCCATGCAAGGAATTGTAGCTTCGGCCATACTTCGCGGCATGCACCGTAGCCGATTCCTGTCGCACTTCCCGCTCATCGCCTGGGCGCTGTTCGTGTGCGCCCTGCTGCTGCCGCGCGCCCACGCCGACACGCCCTGGATCGAACCGGGCACGGACGGCCAGCCGGTCGTCCATCTGTATTTCTTCTGGTCGCTTGCCTGTCCGCATTGCCTCGAAGCACGACCGTTCATCGAGGCCATCCCGGAACAGCGGCCGTGGGTGAAGCTGCATTCACTCGAACTCACCCGCCATCCCGAACATGCGCGCCATTACATCGCGCTCGCCGAGCAGGCCGGGCAGGCGGCGCAGTACGTACCGGGCCTGCTGTACTGCGGCCGCATGGAAACCGGCTGGGACGGCGATGCAACGAGCGGGCCCGCGCTGCTCGCCGCGCTGGATGCCTGCCGCGCCGCAGCCAAAGGCGGCAGCGCGCGCGAGGCCGCCGCCGCCCTGCCGGCGCCCGCGTTCCAGGTGCCGTTTCTCGGCGAGCTCGGGCTGGACGCCTATTCGCTGCCGCTGTTGACGGTGCTGATCGCCGGCCTCGATGCCTTCAATCCCTGCGCCTTCTTCGTGCTGCTGTTCCTGCTGTCGATGCTGGTCCACCAGAAGCGCCGCACGCGCATGCTGGCGATCGGCGGCGTGTTCGTGCTGGTGTCGGGACTGATGTATTTCGCCTTCATGGCCGCCTGGCTCAATCTGTTCCAGGTCCTCGGTCATCTCGCGTGGGTCACGCTCGCCGCCGGGGTGCTGGCGCTGACCGTTGGCATCGTCAACGTGAAGGATTTCTTCTGGTTCGGGCGCGGCGTGTCGCTGTCGATCCCCGAGCACCGCAAGCCGGCGATCTATCAGCGCGCCCGCGCCGTCCTGGCCGCCGGCAGCCTCCCCGCCATGCTCGCCGCGGCGGCGCTGCTGGCGGTCGCGGTCAATTTCTACGAACTGCTGTGCACCGCCGGTTTCCCCATGGTCTATACGCGGCTGCTGACGCTGCGCGACGTGGGCAGCGCACAGCACTACTTTTATCTCGCCCTCTACAACCTGGTGTACGTGATCCCGCTCGCCGTCATCGTGACCGTCTTCGCGTTCACGCTGGGCGCGCGCAAACTTTCCGAACGCGAGGGCCGGCTGCTCAAGCTCCTCTCCGGCCTGATGATGCTGCAACTGGGCGCGCTGCTGGTGCTGGCGCCGGATGCGCTCAACCGGCTCGGGGCGGCCTTCGCGCTGATTGCCGTCGCGGTCGGCCTGACCTGGATCGCGGCGCGCCTGACGCGCCGCTGAGATCAGTGCCCGCGCGTGGCGGGCTTGGTCGAGAACAGCGCCGCCTGCGGGCGCGGCTTGCGTGCATGCGAAGCCGGCTGCGGGCCGGGCTTTGGCATGGACTTGGCAGCGCCTGCAGGGCGCCTGCCGGACGGCGTCTTGCCCTGCGGCGCACGGCCACCGGGCTGCCCCGGGCGGCCGCCCTGCCCCGCTCGTGGCGCCGGGCGGCCCTGCGCGGGCCGCGGCGGACGCGCATCGGCCATGAGGTCGACGCGTGCCGGCGGCACGAAGCCCGGCTCGATCTCGACGCGCACGATCGAGCGCTTGATCAGCTTCTCGATGTCGCGCAGATAGCCCATTTCCTCGTCGTCGACCAGGGACAGCGCGGCACCCGTCGCGCCGGCGCGCCCGGTGCGGCCGATGCGGTGCACGTAGTCCTCCGGCACGTTGGGCAGTTCGAAATTCACCACCTGCGGCAACTGGTCGATGTCGATGCCGCGCGCGGCGATGTCGGTTGCCACCAGCACGCGCACGCTGCCGTCCTTGAAACTCGCCAGCGCCTTGGTGCGTGCGCCCTGGCTCTTGTTGCCGTGGATCGCGGCGGCGGTGATGCCGTCCTTGACGAGCTTCTCGGCGAGTTTGTTGGCGCCGTGCTTGGTGCGGGTGAAGACCAGCACCTGCTGCCAGTCGTGGTGTTTGATGAGATGCGCCAGCAGGTCGCGCTTGTGCGCCTGCGGCACGCGATGCATCGACTGTTCGACGACCTCCACCGTGGTGTTGCGGCGCGCGACCTCGACGCTCTCGGGCTTGTGCAGCAAACCCTGCGCGAGCGCGCGGATGTCGTCGGAGAAGGTCGCGGAGAACAGCAGGTTCTGGCGCTGTTTCGGCAGCAGCGCGAGCACCTTCCTGATGTCGCGGATGAACCCCATGTCGAGCATGCGGTCGGCCTCGTCGAGCACCAGGATTTCCACACCGGACAGATCGACCGTCTTCTGGCCGACATGGTCGAGGAGCCGTCCCGGTGTCGCGACGAGAATGTCGACGCGCGACTTCAGCGCCTTGAACTGCGGGTTGATGTTGACCCCACCGAACATCACCATCGAGGTGAGCGGCAGATACTTGCCGTAGGTCTTCACCGATTCCTCGACCTGCGCGGCGAGTTCGCGCGTCGGCACGAGGATCAGGCAGCGCGGGCGCCCCGCCTTCGCCTGCACCGCGCGCGTGGACAGAAGATGCAGGATCGGCAGGGTGAAGCCGGCGGTTTTTCCAGTGCCTGTCTGCGCCGCGGCAAGAAGATCGCCGCCGGCGAGCACCTGCGGGATGGCCTGCGCCTGGATCGGGGTGGGCGTGGTGTAGCCGGCGTCGGCGATGGCACGCAGAATGGGTTCGGCCAGCGCGAGGCTGACAAATGTATTTTCGGTAGTCATGGTGTTTCCTGCGGCGGCCTGTCACGTTGCCGTGACACCAATCGAGGCAGGCGATGTGATCGTGAGATCGCTGACAAAAACCTGCGCCGATTGGCGGGTGCAGGATGCCCGGCTGCAAAGGTCCGGGCGGGTGATGTTCGGGATGGTGGGCAGTACAAGGTTCGAACTTGTGACCCCCGCCGTGTGAAGGCGATGCTCTACCGCTGAGCTAACTGCCCCGAAGCGGGCCGAATTAAAACACATCCCGGCCGCCGCGGTCAATTTCGCGTCGCGATCGGTCCGCGAACCCGCTGCCACGAACCCGCTTGCGCCGAGGCGAGATAGCATATAAAAAGAACGTAAGCAGCCTATCCGCAATGAACAAGGGGATGGAGGAATTGCCATGCCCAGATGGACATTCGAGCCGGGGCATTCCGCGGCGGCGTTCGCAGTGCGGCACATGATGGTTTCGCAGATGCGCGGCCTCATCAAGAACGCGCGTGGAACCATCGATTTCAACCCCGATGAGCCGACCCAGGCCGCCACGGTCGAGGCGACGTTCGACGCGGCGGGAATCTGGACCGGCGACGATGCGCGCGACGCACACCTGCGCGACGCCGATTTTCTTGACGTGGCAGCACACCCGGAGATCCGCTTTCGCAGCAGCGAGATTCACTGCGTGGGGGGCGCCGACTTCCGGGTCACGGGAGAACTCGATTTGCGCGGGGTGACGCGGCCGGTCGTGCTGAGGACGCACTATCTGGGACGCTGGCAGTGTCCCTACTGGGAGGGCGGCCGCGACCTGGGCCCGACCACGCGCATCGGTTTCACCGCCTCCACCGCGATCAACCGCCACGACTTCGGCGTGAGCTGGAACTCGCCCCTCGACCGGGGCGGTGTGGTCGTTGGCGACGAGGTGGCGATCCTCCTCGATGTCGAGGCCATCCTCGACTCCGACATGCAGCGGATCGCAGCAGCACTCGCGCAATCCTGATAAGGGGTGCGCCGGGCCGGGTGGACTCGGGGGGCTGCTGCAGCAGATCGAGGCGTGCGAGTGGCGATGGAGACGGCGATGAAACGAGAACTCGAAGACAAGCATTTCGTGTTGCCCGCGTCGCAGCTTGCCGCGATGGTCCAGGCGTCCCATGAGCGCACGCTTGCCTGCATCGCGGACCTGCACGACGTGCAGCTCGGCGTACCGCTGCTGGAAGTGGTCAACCCGTTTCTCTGGGAGCTCGGGCACTGCGCGTTCTTCTACGACGTGTTCGTGCTGCAGCGCCTGGAGCAACGCGCACCGATCATGGCACGCGCCGGCGACCTGTACGATTCGTTCAGCGTCGATCACGACGCACGCTGGCGGCTCGACCTGCCGGACCGGCGCGCAACGCTCGATTACATGGAGCAGGTCAAGGACGCGGTGCTGGAGCGCTTGACGCGCAGCACCGGAGGTCCGGAAGAGACCTACCTGCACCTGCTCGCGCTGATCCACTCCGACATGCATTGCGAGGCCTTCACCTACATGCGGCAGACGCTCGCCTACCCGGCGCCGCCGTTTGCCGGCCGTGGCAATCCGGTGCCGGTCGGAGCCTCCGGTCCGCTGCCGGGGGACGTGGTGATCGCCGGCGGCAGGTTCGAACTGGGCGCCCGCCGTGATGCGCCCTTCGTCTTCGACAACGAGAAGTGGGCGCACCCGGTGGACGTCGCGCCGTTCCGGATGGCGCGCGCTGCGGTCACCAACGCCGAATTCGCCGCCTTCGTGGACGACGCGGGCTATCTCGCGCGCGAGCTGTGGAGCCGCCAGGGCTGGGACTGGCGCACGCGCACCGGCGCGCAGCACCCGATCTACTGGCAGCGCGCGGACGGCGGCTGGCTGCGTCGCGACTTCGATCGCATGGTAGCGCTCGAGCCGCACGCCCCGGTGATCCACGTCACCTGGCACGAGGCCGAGGCGTGGTGCAAGTGGGCGGGCCGACGGCTACCGACCGAGGCCGAATGGGAACTCGCCGCGAGCGCTGCCGCGCACGGCGAGCGCGCCGCCACCGCCAAACGCCGCTATCCCTGGGGTGAAGCAGAGGCCGACGGCGCGCGCGCCAACCTTGACGCCCACGCGGCGGGATGCCTGGACGTCGCCGCGTGCGCGGCGGGCGACAGCGCGCAGGCTTGCCGCCAGATGCTCGGCAACGTGTGGGAATGGACGGCGAGTCCTTTCCATCCCTACCCCGGATTCACGATCGACTTCCCCTACAAGGAGTATTCGGCACCCTGGTTCGGCTATCGCAAGGTTCTGAAGGGCGGGTCGTGGGCGACGCGGCCGCGCTTTGCCTACAACACACTGCGCAATTTCTTTCCGCCGCACCGCAACGACGTCTACGCGGGGTTTCGCACCTGCGCGCTTGGATAGCACGCGCACCGCACGTGACGCGAGCCGCCCCGGCACAGTCGCCGATCGACGCGTCGCCGTCCATCGATGCGCTGCCACCCGCGGGATGGATGCGCATCGCGGGGCGTCCGAGCCGGTTTCGAGAGGGCGAGCCTGCGACCCTCCACGTTGCGTGCATGCGTGTACGGGAACTCGTGTGAAGGCAGTGCTCTACCGCTGAGCCAACTGCCCGGCGCAGGCGGAATCCGACCCCACACACCGGCCGCTGCGGTCAATTTCGCGTATCGCGATCGGCTAGAATGATGGCTTTTTCGCCCCCGCCCGAGCCATGATCCGCACCCGCTTCGCCCCCTCCCCCACCGGCTACCTGCACATCGGCGGCGCCCGCACCGCGCTGTTCTCGTGGGCGTTTGCGCGGCATCACGGCGGCCAGTTCATCCTGCGCATCGAGGACACCGACATCGCCCGCTCGACCCCCGAGGCGGTGCAGGCGATTCTCGACGGCATGGCCTGGCTCGACCTCAATCACGACGAAGGTCCGTTCTACCAGACCCGGCGCCTGTACCGCTACAAGGAAGTCATCGAGCAGATGCTGGCGAAAGGCGATGCCTACTACTGCTATTGCAGTCCCGAGGAACTCGACGCCATGCGCGAGGCGCAGCGCGCACGCAACGAGAAACCCCGCTACGACGGCACCTGGCGCCCCGAGCCCGGCAAGGCGCTGCCGGTCGCGCCGTCGGGCGTGCAGCCGGTGGTGCGCTTCCGCAATCCCACTGCGGGGACGGTGGCATGGAAGGACCTGGTCAAGGGCAGCATCGAGTTTGCCAATGCCGAACTCGACGACCTCGTCGTCGCGCGCGCCGACGGCACCCCGACCTACAACTTCTGCGTGGTGGTCGACGACTGGGACATGCAGATCACCCATGTCATCCGCGGCGACGACCACGTCAACAACACCCCGCGGCAGATCAATATCCTCAGGGCGCTCGGCGCCAGCGTGCCGCAATACGCGCACCTGTCGATGATCCTCGGCGACGACGGCACCAAGCTGTCCAAGCGCCACGGCGCCGTTTCGGTCATGCAGTACTTCGAGGAAGGCTACCTGCCGGAGGCGGTCGTCAACTACCTGGCGCGACTGGGCTGGTCGCACGGCGACGCAGAGGTGTTCAGCCGCGAGCAGTTCGTCGAGTGGTTCGATCTTGACCACATCACGCCGTCGGCGGCACAGTTCAACACGGAAAAATTGCGCTGGCTCAACCAGCAGTACATCAGGGCCGCCGACAACGCGCGTCTGGCCGGGCTGGTCCGCCCCTTTCTGCTGCGCAACGGTGCCGATCCCGACGACGGCCCTGACCTCGTTGCGGTCATCGCCCTGGTGAAGGAGCGCGCCGCCACCATCGCGGACCTCGCCGACGTCGCCACCCTGTTTTATCGCACGCTGCACGCGACGCCCGAACTGCTTGCCCAGCACGTCACCGCGGACGTCCTGCCGGCCCTGGCCGACCTGGCGGCCCGCCTCGAAGGCATCGGCTGGGAACGCAGCGCGATCAGCGCCGCGTTCAAGGAAACGCTCGCCGCGCACGCTCTCAAGATGCCCAAGCTGGCGATGCCGGTGCGCGTGCTCGTCGCGGGCGAGCCGCAGACGCCAGCCATCGACGCCACGCTCGAACTCATCGGCCGGGAAAAAGTCCTCGGCCGACTGAAGGCTGCCCTGTAAAACGGGTTGCGGATTCCGCTATAATGCGCGCTGCCT
This sequence comes from Thiobacillus sp., assembly GCA_024708885.1. Taxonomy (GTDB): domain Bacteria; phylum Pseudomonadota; class Gammaproteobacteria; order Burkholderiales; family Thiobacillaceae; genus Thiobacillus. The sequence continues at coordinate 87,740 of JANJXT010000046.1, read as the reverse complement.
TACGCCGGCATAGCTCAGTTGGTAGAGCAGCGCATTCGTAATGCGAAGGTCGGGGGTTCGACTCCTCTTGCCGGCACCAGTAATACCAAGGGGTTAGGCTTTTTGCCTAGCCCCTTTTTCTTTGCCAAGGCACACTGGCGGCACACTGCCAGAAAAATCCCAACGATCCCCTCGCCTTCCGGCCCCGCATGGACGGCGATTTGCGGCCATTTTTCGCGCTCACTGTTCCGTGAGTGTGCCTTTCTCCTACCTTCCATATGCTTTTAGTTGTTGTTTCAATGGCTTGCTGATTTATTTCTTCGCATTGACTATGCCTTGTTGCTAATTGTTGTGCCCTGTTCTATGCTTTGGCCAGTAGTTGAAAACAGGGGCAGCGATGGCAACGATACAGAAGCGCGTCACCGGCAAGGGCACTGCATACCGGGTGATGATTCGCCTCAAGGGGCACCCACCTGAGACCGCCACCTTTGACCGACTGACCGATGCCCGCGAATGGGCAAACAAGACCGAGGCCGACATCAAGGCCGGGCGACACTTCGGCGCATCGAAGCGGCACACCCTGAGCGAGCTGATAGGGCGGTACACGGCACAGAAGAAAGACACCCTGAAAAGCTGGCGAGATACTGAGCGCCACCTGGCCCTGTGGCTGCGCCTGCTTGGCGACTGCCAGCTCGACCACATCACCCCGGCCCGCATAGCCGAGGGGCGCGACAAGCTGCTGGCAGAGACCACCGTTCGGGGCAAGCCGCGCCACGCCGGCACTGTCACCCGCATCATGGCCGCCCTGTCTAGCTGTCTCGCGTATGGAGTCAAGGAGTTGCAATGGCTCAACAGCAACCCCACCGAGAAGGCCAGCAAGCCGGGGCACAGTCAGGCCCGCGTTAGATTCCTGTCCGACGATGAACGCACCGCCCTGCTGAAAGCCTGCAAGGAATCGAGCAACACAGACCTTTACGCGGCCGTGGTGCTGGCACTCACCACCGGAGCACGGAAATCGGAAGTCATGGGGCTGCGCTGGCCGCAAATCGACTTCAAGGCCCGCGCCATCAGCTTGCGCCACGGCGAGACCAAGAACAATGAAGCCCGCACCCTGCCCCTTGTGGGCGAGGCTTTCACCCTGCTGCAAGAGCGGGGCAAGGTTCGCAATCTGAAGGACGACCGCGTGTTTCCGCCCACCGAGCGGGCCACAAAGGCAACGATGCTAGACCTCCGCGCCCCTTGGGAAGCGGCAGTCGAGCGGGCAGGCCTGGGGCATTACGAGGGTGAGGGCAAGAAGCGGAAATTCGTCCCTGACTTCCGTTGGCACGATCTGCGGCACACCACCGCCTCCTATCTGGCGATGCAAGGAGTAAGCCCGCTCGAAATCTCGAAGATCCTCGGTCACAAGACGATGGCGATGGTGAGCCGCTACAGCCATCTTTCGCCGGGGCGCATGGTGGAGCTTGGCGACAAGCTGGCCGAGCGCATGGGGTTGAAATGAGTAGCGGGAAGCCTCTCTTCAGCCCGGAGCAGTTCGCAGAAGCTCAAGCCAGGCTGGCAGCGAAAGACCCGACAGAGGCCGACTGGTATCGGCGTGCGACCATCAAATTCATCGAGGAGGTTTGGCTGCGCGCCTATGTCGATGGCGAGATGAAGGTAGAGGATTGCCTGCGACACATCAAGGACTCACTGGACGCGGTAGAACTGAAATTGGCTGCGCTTGGGGAGGTGAATAGACTGGCTTTAAGCAATGTGCTTGGCTATTTCACCTGGCAGGTTCTTGAGGCAAATCCGCCTGAAGGCGTGCGCCGTCAGATGGTGCCGACTGCGTTCAAGGAGTTTGTTCCGATGGCTGTCGAACTTTGCGCGGAGCGTGGCTTCCCAAAGACCAAGACCACGGATTACAACGCTTACAACGCTGCGGCCGATTTCCTAGTGCGGGAATGCGGCATCAAGGGTGCAACCAGGGAGAAGGTGGAGCATTGGCTGCGAAAGGTGCGAATTTCATAAAAAGTCGCAGGTTTTCACAGCATTAAGCATCGCCCAGAGTGACGGTCAACAAGCGGCAACCCACGCGCCACTTGTCCACCGTCAACCAAAGGAGCAGCGATGCACACCACCACCGAAGCCACCGCCCCGAATCGGGCACCTCTCGCACCAGTCAAGCGCCTCGCCACCATCGAGCAAGCGCCGTCGATGTATCCGGCGTTCACTGCCAATGCCCTGCGCGATCTGAAATTCCGCGCATTCGACCGCAGCAACAGCCGGGGCGAAATCATCAAGGGAAACGGCACCGGGCCTGCCGGCGTATGGATTCAAATCGGCCGCAAGGTGCTGATCGATCTGGACGCCTTCGAGGCTTGGATCGATTCCCACCGGGGGCAGTGACATGGCGCCCCAACAAAAAGCCGCTTCGCCCTGGCAGGGGCAGAAAGCGGCTAAGCACAGCACAATCAGCCCGCAGTTTAGCCCAATCGACAACCTGCTGTCACTGCTCAATCGCGTCAAGCGCACCGGCCCGAGTACATGGGTCGCGTCCTGTCCGACGCGGGACGACAAGCGCCCGAGCATGACTATCCGCGAGCTGGATGATGGACGCGTGTTGATCCATGACTTCGGCGGGGATTCGCCGGCCGAGATTCTTGCCGCAATAGGGCTGAGCTTCGATGCGCTGTTTCCGCCGCGTCTTGATGATCCCGCGCACGTTGGCAAGCCTGAACGGCGGCCGTTTCCCGCTGCCGACATTCTGCGCGCCGTCGCATTCGAGGCAACCATCGTGGCGCTGGCGGGCGCGGCCATCATCGCGGGTGAACCGTTCTCGCAATTCGACAAGGATCGTCTGCTGGTGGCCGTTGGCCGAATCAATGCGGCGCTGGATGCGGGAGGACTGAACCATGTTTAGACCAGAGCGTGATGACGGCACCACGAACGGACAGGCTTCTCTTGACCAGCGTGCTGCTGAGCTTATGGGACTCATCGAGGACGAGGATGAAGCCATACCCATCAACCAGCCACGGCCAACGGAAGCCATGCTGTACGGCTTGGCTGGCGACGTAGGCAACACGGCAGCTGCAACGACCGAGGCGAACCGTTACGCCGTGAGCATGGGCTTCCTGTCGTTTCTGTCAGCGATGGCCGGGCGTGATGTTTACCTGCCTGTCGGCAACACCCGCCACCATGCGCGCCTGTTCACATTGCACGTTGGGCGTTCCAGTCGCGGGCGCAAAGGAGATGCGCTATCGCTGGTGCATCGCATCCGACACGCCATAGACAAGCGCGAGATCGAGCGCGGGACGGTGGGCGGTAGCGTTCTAGGCCAAGTCCATACGGGCGGCCTATCCAGCCGCGAAGGCCTTGTGATGTTCATCCATGACGGCTTTCTGCAAGGGAAAGAGGAAACTCCGGCGATCGACGACAAGCGGCTGTGGGTGGTCGAAAGCGAGTTTGCCAACGTCTTGCAGCAGGCCAAGCGCGACGGCAACACCTTGTCTTCGGCACTGCGCGATGCATGGGATGGGGTGAGTATCAAGCCAGCCACCAAGACGGCCCGCACCTGGGCATCTGACCCGCATATCGCGATTGCCGGGGCGATCACACCATCAGAGTTGAACGATCTGATGAAGGCGCGCGAGCTGTCAAACGGCTTTGCAAACCGGTTCCTGATTTTCTGGGCTGAGCGCGAAAGGCTGGTTCCGTTTCCGCAGGCAACCGATGAGGCGACGTTGGGCCGGTTGGTTGATCGAACCGACGCGGTTCTGCGGTTCATGCGCGGCAGCTATCCGAACGAAACAGACACCCGACGCATGACCATGAGCGCGGACGCCCAGGCTACCTACAAGAAGCTCTATCGCGGCGACCTGAACAAAGGCACGGGCAGTGTGAAGCTTGACGGCATTCTAGAACGCCGCGCACCGATGCTGCTACGCCTGTCGATGCTGTTCGCGCTGTCTGATCTATCCCTGACGATCGAGGCTCAACACATCACCGCTGCGGCGGCCTGGATCACGTACTGCGCCGATTCGGTTCGATACATATTCAAGGAAGCCGCAGCCGTAGAGGTTGACGCCGAACGGCTGGCGGAATCCTCAGGGAAGCTGCTTGAATTCCTGAACGCCAAGGGCGAGGCGACACGGAAGGAAATCACCAATGAATGCTTCGGGCGGCGCGCACCTTCTGGCGGGCTTGATGCCGTCATAGCCGAGCTGCTGAACGCAACCCCGCCGAGGATCGAAGCCATCACCTTGCCGCGCCGGGATGGCCTGACCGGCAAAGGCCGCACGATCTACCGGACTTTGGTTTCATCAACCCATGCGGACATAGCGGACTTAGCGGACATAGGCATCAATGCAGGATTTGCGGGCGATTCACCATCTGCGGACTTAGGCGGACATAGGGGCGACATTGGTGTGGACGTAAAAGCTAAGTCCGCAAAGTCCGCCCTAAGTCCGCATGGTGCGGACATAGGTGAAACCCGCATGGATAGCCTAAGTCCGCTAAGTCCGCAAAGTCCGCAGCCACCAAATGAAAAACCTGCCGATGTGCTGCGGAAATACCCCGACGCACTGGCAGCCGAGCCGCTACCCGAACCACCACGGCGCGAGTGGACGGCACAGGAAGACGAGGACTGGCAAGCGGCTTGGGGCTAGCGGTGCGCGTACCTCATGTGCCCGCATATAGCCTCACGGAAATGCAAACACCAGCAGGAAACCTAATGGCCCGCCTTGTACCCATCGCCAGCGTTGCCGAACGCTGTGGCGTCTCCGAAGACACGGTGCGCCGGATGCTGTCCCGTGGACAGTTGCCGGTCGCAGTTTACGCACTCCCGAGCGGGAGTGTCCGGTACGACTCAGCCGAGGTTGACGCCTGGCTGGAGAACTGCAAGCGCACCACCAACCCGCCTCCACCCCACGAAAGGAAATGATGATGACCCCCTCCCCGTCTACGATCGCCGCACAGACGAAAATCCTCCTCGCCGACGTCGAGAAATTGCAGGCTGAGCATGAGCAGATTGCGCTGAAGCTGGTCGCCAACCCGGAAGACCCCGACCTGCTTGATGCCGAGGAAAAATCCTCGTTCGCAATCAGCGCAACCAAGCGTCGGATCGGTCTCTTCAATGCCGCGCTCAGCGGAGCCAAGACCAAGGAAGCGCGAGACGCCGCAGCCGCCAAGCTGGCAACAGCATTTGCTGCGCGGGATGAGGCGGTCGATTTGGTGGCCCGGCGCGTGGCTGTGGCGAAGAAGATCGACGCCGCACTGGCTGATTTTCAGAAAGTCATTGCCGAGTATTCCCGCCTCAACGAACAAGCCGCCTGCGCGGCCAAGATCGTCGTGAAGAACGCCGCCACAGAGCAGGCGTCGCTGGATGACATCACATGCGTTGCTCGTGCGGCACGGACGAGCATCGGCGATGCCATCGTCACCGCGCTGATCCATTCCGACATCGAGAAGGTTGCACCCGGCGCGGCGAAGCTGTCCGGCAGGGCAGGCAGCGCAACGGTGGAGGACGTGGCGAAGCTGGCGGGTGATCGCCTGGCGGCGCTGCTTGATGCAACCCTTCGGAGGTACTGAAAATGATCCTGGACGAACTCAACGAAATTGCAGACAACGTGTCGGTGACCGGCGGTGCTGGCACTGTGCAGCTTGGCGACAACATCGGGCGGGCGGGCGGTATCTCCGCGTCATGCGGCCTCTTCCTCGTGGTGCAGGTTTCCGAGGCCATTGTGGGCGCTTCTGCCGGCACGCTGGCGCTCTCGCTGGTGTCCGATGCACAGGGAGCAATCGCCACTGACGGCAGCGCCACGCGCCACGCTACTGGCCGGGCCTGGGTGACTGGCGCCTCGGCCATTCCTGCCGGTACGGTGCTGCTCTGCGTCGAAATTCCGCCCGGCCAGTATGAAGACTATCTCGGCCTTCTGCTGACCCGTACAGGGGGCGACATCACGGCGGGCAAAGTCAATGCCTTCCTCACGCCTGACGCGGCCAAGTGGGTCGCCGTGGCGGACGGGGTGTAGCCATGCTTGACGACGCAACGATGGCGGAACGCCTCTACGGCACGCCGAAACCAGCGGCCACACGGCCACCCGCAGACGAAGCCACGGCGATGGCGGAACGTCTCTACCCGTCAACCCCAAAGCCTGAAGCGAAGCCAGCCGCACCCGTCAATGACCCTGCCGCGCGTCTGTTCGGTGGGCCTGACACCGAGCCGGCACAGGATGAGCCGCACCAGCCGCGCACTGATGACGAGCAGGCCGCGATCCTGTTTGGCAAGCAGGAAGATCCCAAGGTGGAGATCGACATCCCGGCCGACATCCTCGCGGAGCGCAAGGCCGACAAGGACCGAACCATGTTCAGCCCGCAGGAGACATTCAAGGACGTGCTGCCGGACAACATGTGGGACGGCGACCCGGACGCGAAAGACATCCCCGAGCATGTACGTGTAGCCGTGATCGGCGAGATGCGCGAGATGGTCGCCGACCTTGGTATGAGTTCGGCCGACGTGAAGACGCTGCGCGACCTTGGCGAAGCCTTCAAGGCCGAACCGAGCCAAGAGCAGGTTATTTCGTGGCGCGAGGCGTCGGTCGATCACCTGAACCGCACTTATGGCAAGGAGGCGGCCCAGGTACTCCGGGACGCGCAGGCATTCATCGCTCAAGACCCGCGCCGTGCCAAGTGGCTCGAGCTGAATAACCGAGGCGACCATCCCAAGGTGGTCGAGACGTTTGCGCGGCTTGGCAGGAAGGCGCGACTCACCGGCAAGTTGTCAAAGGCACGAATCTAAAACGGAGAGATTTACATGGCACTAGGAAAGAAAACAGGCGGACGCCGCCCCGGCTCGCCAAACAAATTGAGCAGCGATGTGCGCGAAGCCATCTTGAAGGTTGCGAGCGACCTCGGCGGCCCTGATCGTCTGCTGGCCTGGGCGCGTGAAGCGCCGGAAAACGAACGGATTTTTTGGGCGAATATCTATCCCAAGCTCCTGCCGCGCGACATGAATATCGGTGGCAGCGTGTCCGGACTGGAGTCGTTGATCTGTGGCGCTGATGATTGAAAAAGCGCCCGCGCGCCACTACGCATATCTCAGCGGATCGCGCGGCACACTGGCGGCACACCACCGAGCAAATAACGCCAGAATTCAGCAATTGTCTGCAATCATCAAAACCGGGTAAGGCGTTGAAACGGTTACTGTTGATTGTTGAAATTCTCTGTAAGTTATTGATTTTACGTCATTCGTAATGCGAAGGTCGGGGGTTCGACTCCTCTTGCCGGCACCATTCCAACGCCGCTCATCGAGCGGCGTTTCCATTTGGCTGGCCCGCGCCGGGCGCAACACGGCGGCGCACCTTGTTCAGGCCGGCTTTTCCGGATTGACCAGCAGCACGTCACACGCCGTCGAGAACGCCACGTCCTTGCTCACGCTGCCGAGCATCCAGTCCTGCAGCCCGCCCCCGTAGCCATGCCGGCCGAGGACAGCGAGATCGATGCCGTTGGCCTCGATATCCTGGCAGATTGCGGCGGAGGCGAGGCCCGGCAGGAAGCGGCGACCGGCAGCCGCTCCGCCGTCGAGCGATGCGAGCAGCGCATCCATCTGGCGTGCGGCCTCGGTGCGCTGACGATCAAGCCACTCATTGACGTCGATGCCGGCGAGCTTCGCCTTGCGCAGGTGACGTTCCACCTCGCTCCCAAGCACGTGCAGCACGTCCATCTGCGCACCGCCCGCGAGGGCGAGCGCATGGCGCACCACCTCGACCGACACCGGCGAAAAATCCACTGCGGCCAGGATCTTGCGGTAAGGTCCGTCGCCCGGTTTGCGCACCAGCAGCACGGGAGAGGCGGCCAGACGCACCAGCCGCGACGCCGTCGAGCCCAGCAGCAGATCCAGCAGCGAATTCTCGCCGCGCGCACCGACCACCACGAGATCGGCCCCGGTCGCCATCGCATGCTCGGCGATTTCATTGTGTGGACGACCGATCCGGCTCGCCGTTTCGACGCGAATGTCGAAGCTGCTCACGATCTCGTCCGCCTGGTCGTCGAGGCGGGTTTTCCCGGCTTCCTGCACCGCCAGCTCGTGGCGGCCCAGCGTCTCCGCATCCAGCGCGATGCCGGGGTAGAGGTCGAGCGGACGCACCACATGCAGCAGGTGCAGCACTGCATGCTGCTGCCGGGCGATGTGCGCCGCGCGCCGGACCGCGCGGTCGGCCGCGGGCGAGAAATCGGTTGCGACGAGGACGCGCTGGATGCTCGACATGGCGATCTCCTGAAAATGATTTACGTTTGTATCATAGTCGGCGCACCGCCGGTATGCGGCGCGTGCCGCGAAATGCCCGCGCCTGTGCGACGGCCTCGATCAACTCAGCCTGGCGCGCAGTTGGCGCAGCCGCGTCGAGCGCCCTGATGTCCTGCACGGTGTTTCAGTGGGCGGGCCTGACGGCCTCGATCGTCGCCGACGCAATGCAGTCCTCGACGCCCCGCCCCGGCGCCCACTGGCGGAGGAACTCGCGGCTGGCGTCCTTGGGCGCGATGCGGATGTCGGCGAAGCCGGCCGCCCCGAGCATCGCGGCGAGTTCGTCGACGCTGGCGGCACCGGCGATACATGCGGTGTAGAGCGCGATCTCCTGCCGCATGTCGGGCGGCAGCGGGGCGGTCATGACGATGTCGGAAATCGCCAGACGGCCGCCCGGCTTCAGCACGCGGAAGGCGTCACGGAACACCTGCGCCTTGTCCGGCGACAGGTTGACGACGCAGTTGGAAATGATGACGTCGACCGTCGCGTCGGCGACCGGAAGGCGCTCGATCTCGCCGAGGCGGAAGTCGACGTTCACGTACCCGCCCTTGGCGGCGTTGGCGCGTGCCTTGGAAACCATGTCGGGGGTCATGTCAACGCCGATGACGCGGCCCGCCGCACCGACCTGGCGCGCGGCGAGGAACGCATCGAAGCCGGCGCCGCTGCCGAGGTCGAGCACGGTCTCGCCGGGCCCCAGCGCGGCGATCGCCTGCGGGTTGCCGCAGCCGAGGCCGAGGTTGGCGCCTTCGGGGACGACTGCCATCTCCTCGGCGCTGTAGCCGATGCCGCGCGACAGCAATTCGGCGACATCCTTGTCGGCAGGCGTGCAGCAGCCGGCGCTCGGCGCGCAGCAGCCCCCGGGGGATTCGGCCCGCGCCACGGCACCGTAGGCATCGCGTACCTGCCGGCGGATCTGGTCGTGTTCGTTTGCACTCATATCAAGCTCCTTGGTCAATGTCGCCGCGTCCGCGGCGGAAAAATTCCCCGCTCGCAGCCGTTCCTGCAGCCGCAAGCGCACCTTTCTCGTACCACCCCTTGCTGCGGTTGACGAGCCTCACCGCCAGCAGCGCGATGACGAGCGGCTGCGCGAGGATCGCCTCGCCCTGGAACGCGAACAGCAGCACCAGCGTGGCCAGCAGCGCGAGGATGGACAGGTGGCCGAGGGGGCCGTGACTTCACACTGTGCGGTCATCGCTTCGTCCCCTTCCGGTCACGCGGCAGTCTTGAGGCCGAGCTTCTCCCGCACCGCGGCGACCAGCCGGGTACGGATGTCGTCGCGCGCCGCGAGGAAGCTTTCCAGCGGCTCGCCGTGCGGATCGTGGAACGGCAGGTGGATCGCCGGGATCGGCCTGGGGAAGATCGGGCAGGCTTCCCTGGCGTTGTCGCACACCGTGACCACCAGGTCGATGGCCTCATCCATCACCGCGTCGATGCCCTTCGGATGCAGGCCGTCGGTGTTCAGACCCGCATCCTTCAGCGCCGCGATCGCGCCGTCGGCCACCTTCGGCTGCGGCCGGGTGCCGGCAGACAGCGTGCGCACCTGGCCGGCGAGGTCGTGGTTCAACAGCACTTCGGCCATCTGCGAGCGGCAGGAGTTGCCGGTGCACAACACCAGCACGGTGTAGGGTCGATTCACGAGCGTCCTTTCGTGGCGGGCTCGGTTTCGCACGCCGGCGCGCACACGGGCGAGCAGGGATTTCCACCGCAGCAGTTTTCGGTGAGAAAACCGAGCAGCGCATTCATGGTCGAGAAATTCGCGGTGTAGATGACGAAGCGCCCGGCCTGCCGCGAGTCCACCATGCCGGCGTGCGCCAACTCCTTCAGGTGGAAGGACAGCGAGGACGGCGGGATGCCGGCGAGCTCGCCGATCTTGCCGGCGGCGAGCCCGGCCGGTCCGGCCTGGACCAGCACACGGAACACCGCCAGCCGGGAATCCTGGGCCAGGGCAGCAAGGGCGGAGACAGCAGCTTTAGCTTCCATATTTCAAATAATATGGAAATATAGAAACGAAAGCAAATGAAATTTTTGTGACCGCCCGCGGAGCCGCGGGACCTCACGAACGCATCTCAGTAGTCGCAGCTCGGCCCAGAACGGGCGCCCGACTTGGCCGCTTCGAGCCCCAGCATGTCGCGCGCCACCGCCTCGGCGACCTTGATGCCGTCCACACCCGCCGAAAGGATCCCGCCGGCATAGCCCGCGCCCTCGCCCGCCGGATACAAGCCGCGGACGTTGGCGCTCTGGAAATCGTCGCCGCGGGTGATGCGCACCGGCGACGAGGTGCGCGTCTCGACGCCGGTGAGCACCGCGTCCTTCATCGCAAAACCCCGGATCTGCCTGTCGAACGCGGGCAGCGCCTCGCGGATCGCTTCGATCGCATACCCGGGCAGGGCCGTTGCAAGGTCGGTGAGATGCACGCCGGGCTTGTACGACGGTTCGACACTGCCGAGTGCCTGCGAGGACTTGCCGTCCAGGAAATCGCCGACGAGCTGCGCCGGTGCGCGGTAATCGCCGCCACCCAGCTCGAACGCACGTGCCTCGAATTCGCGTTGCAGCCGCATGCCCGCAAGCGGGTCGCCGCCGGGAAAGTCCTCCGGCATGATGCCGACGACGATGCCCGCGTTGGCGTTGCGTTCGTTGCGCGAATACTGGCTCATGCCGTTGGTCACCACGCATCCCGTCTCGGACGTCGCGGCGACCACGGTGCCGCCCGGGCACATGCAGAAGCTGTATACCGCACGTCCGTTCTTCGCGTGGTGTACAAGCCTGTAGTCGGCCGCCCCGAGCATCGGGTTGCCGGCGTTCGTTCCCAGCCGCGCGCGGTCGATCAGCGACTGTGGATGCTCGATGCGGAAGCCGACGGCGAACGGCTTCGCCTCCAGGTGCACGCCGCGGGCGTGCAGCATCTCGAAGGTGTCGCGCGCGCTGTGGCCCAACGCCAGCACGACGTGATGGCTCTTCACCACCTCACCGCTTGCGAGCGCCACACCCGCGATGCGAGCGTCCTCGATCAGTACGTCGGCAACGCGCTGCTGGAAGCGGATCTCGCCACCCAGCCGCTCGATTTCGTGGCGCATGTTTTCCACCATCGTCACCAGGCGGAACGTGCCGACGTGCGGCTTCGACACGTACAGAATCTCCGGCGGCGCCCCCGCCTTGACGAACTCGGTCAGCACCTTGCGCCCGAGGTGGCGCCGGTCCTTGATCTGGCTGTGCAGCTTGCCGTCGGAAAACGTACCCGCCCCGCCCTCGCCGAACTGCACGTTGGATTCGGGATTCAGCACCTTGCGGCGCCACAGTCCCCAGGTGTCCTGGGTGCGCTCGCGCACCGCCTTGCCACGCTCCAGCACGATCGGCCTGAAGCCCATCTGCGCCAGGACCAGCGCGGCGAAGATGCCGCACGGGCCGAAGCCGACGACGACGGGGCGCTCAGCGAGCCCTTCCGGCGCGTGGCCGACGAATTGGTAGGCCATGTCCGGCGTCGGCGCGACGTGCTTGTCGTTGCGGAATTCATTCAGCAGCGCCGCCTCGTTCCGCAGCGCGACGTCGACCGTATACACCAGCAACAGCGCGTGCTTCTTGCGCGCGTCGTAGCCGCGCCGAAAGATGCGCACCTCCAGCACGTCCTCGTCCCGAACCCCCAGCCGCCGCACGATCGCCGCGCGCAGCGCGTCCGGCGCATGGTCCAGGGGCAGCTTGATTTCGGTCAGTCGCAGCATGGGTATGGAATCGCCTGGGATTGAATCGGAGTGCGCGGGGAGCCGTATTGTAGAGCGGCGCGCGCCGCCGTGATTACGGGCTATTCACCGCGCGCATACGCCAGCGTTCCCTGCCCCGCCGCGTATCCGCTGGCAAAGCACGCGCTCAATAGATAGCCGCCGGTGGGCGCTTCCCAGTCGAGCATCTCGCCGGCGACGAACACGCCGGGCAGATCACGCAGCATCAGGTTCTGGTCGAGCGCCTCGAAGCGGATCCCTCCGGCGCTGCTGATCGCCTCCGCGATGGGACGCGGCGCCGACAGGAGCAGCGGCAGCGATTGCATCGCCTGAGCGAGTTTCGCCGCATCCTTGAGTTCGTCGGGCGTGAGGAGTTCGCGCAACAGCGCCATTTTCACGCCGCGGATACCGAGGCGGCTCTGCAGATGGCTCGACAGCGAACGGGCGCCACGCGGATGCGCCACTGCGGCGGCGACGCGTGCCGGCGGCCAGTCGGGCAGCAGGTCGAGCCGCACCGTCACTGCCCCCTGTGCGGCGATGGTGTCGCGCAGCGCCGCCGACACGGCGTACACCAGGCCGCCCTCGATACCGGTATCCGACACCATCAGTTCACCGCGGCGTTCGTGCTGCCTGCCGGCGGCATCGGTGAAGCCGAGCGCGACGGTCTTCAGCGGCTGGCCAGCGAAACGGCTTCGCAGATGCGCGCTCCAGCCGCCGGCGACGTCGAAACCGCTGTTGGCCGGCACGAGTGGTGCGAGGTCGACGCCGCGGGCCGTCAGCCATGGCACCCAGGCGCCGTCCGAGCCCAGTTTCGGCCAGCTCGCGCCGCCCAGCGCCAGCACCGTCGCTTCAGCGTGCACGAGCCGTTCACCCGCGGGCGTGGCAAAGCGCAATGCGCCGCTCCCGTCCCATCCCGTCCAGCGGTGCCGCACGTGAAAGCGCACCCCCGCCTGCCGCAGCCGGTGCAGCCAGGCGCGCAACAGCGGCGCGGCCTTCATGCCTGCGGGAAACACGCGTCCCGACGAGCCGACAAACGTTTCGATGCCCAGCGCATGCACCCAGGCACGCAGCGCATCCGGCGAAAATTTTTCGAGCAGCGGGCGGATTACGCCGGCGCGCGCGCCGTAGCGCGAGACAAAGGCTTCGAACGGCTCGGCATGGGTAATGTTCAGTCCACCCACCCCCGCCAGCAGGAACTTGCGCCCCAGCGAGGGCATTGCATCGTAGACGTCGACCGCGACCCCCGCCTGTACGAGACGTTCCGCCGCCATCAGTCCGGCCGGACCGCCACCGATGATGGTGACAGGGCTCATGTTCCGCTCCATATTGTCAAACAGGCCGCAGGCGGACTTCAGTCCGACTTGCCGAATCAGCGCCTGCCCTGCATCCCGTTGATTTCGCCTATGCGAATGCTGCGCGAAGATGCCGAGCCAATCCGTTGCCGCCGTCCCGGCGAGCGCCCCAACCGGGGGAAACAAACACCCCGCACGTCCCTTGCCGACCGACACCGCCTGGATCGCCACGCTGCTTCACGCCTCGCGCTGACGGAACAAAACAGTTCCTTCTACGCACGCACATAAACCACGAAATCGAAGTGAAGCGGGTCGCCCTTCGCGCCCAGGTGTGATTCACGCGACATTTCACGAAACGCACCGCGGTCGTACTCGGGAAACCAGGCGTCGCCGAGCGCGTCGATATCGACTTCGGTGAGATACAGCCGGTCGGCGAGGGGAATGACCTGCGCGTAAAGCTCGGCACCACCGATGAAGAAGGCTTCGTCATCGTTGCGGCACAGCGCGAGCGCGGCGGGAATCGACTCGGCCACGAGGCAGTTTTCCGGGCGATAGCCGCGGTTGCGCGTGATGACGACGTTGGTGCGCCCGGGCAGCGGACGCCCCAGCGACTCGAAGGTCTTGCGCCCCATGAGGACGGGATGACCGAGGGTGAGGGCCTTGAAGTGGGCAAGGTCTTCCGGCAGCCGCCACGGCAGGCGGTTTTCGATGCCGATGACGCGATTCCTTGCGAGCGCCGCGATGATGCTGACGCGTGGCGTGCCGCGATTCCTGTCGTCAGTGTTCTGCAAGGTGGTCACCCTCTCCCCCGGCTCCTCCCCCTCGAGGGGAAGGGGAGACCCGCGCGGAACAGCCGCGCCCCGCTCGCCACCCACCGCTCCCCGCTCAAACCGCCACCGGCGCCTTGATCGCCGGGTGCGGATCGTAGCCTTCGAGCGTGAAATCCTCGAAACGGAAGGCGAAGATGTCCTGCACCGCGGGATTGATGCGCATGCGCGGCAGGGGACGCGGTTCGCGCGAGAGTTGTTCGCGCGCCTGGTCGAGATGGTTGAGGTAGAGGTGCGCATCGCCCAGGGTGTGGACGAAGTCACCCGGCTTCAGGCCGGTGACCTGCGCCATCATCATGGTCAGCAGCGCGTAGCTGGCGATGTTGAACGGCACGCCGAGAAAGATGTCGGCGCTGCGCTGATAGAGCTGGCAGGAAAGCCGGCCGTCGGCGACATAGAACTGGAAGAAGGCATGGCAGGGCGCCAGCGCCATGCGGTCGAGATCGGCGACGTTCCAGGCGGAGACGATGATGCGCCGTGAATCCGGGTTGGTCTTGAGCGTTCTTGTCGCCTCGCTGATCTGATCGATGCTGCCGCCGTCGCGCGCGGGCCACGTGCGCCACTGATGGCCGTAGACCGGGCCCAGATCACCGTTGGCATCGGCCCATTCGTCCCAGATCGAGACACCGTTGGCCTTGAGGTAGCCGATGTTGGTGTCGCCCTGCAGGAACCACAGCAGCTCGTGGATGATCGAGCGCAGATGGCATTTCTTGGTGGTGACGAGCGGAAAGCCTTCGCTGAGCGCATGGCGCATCTGCCAGCCGAACACCGAGAGCGTGCCGGTGCCGGTGCGGTCGTCTTTCTTCGTGCCGTGCTCGAGCACGTGGCGCATCAGGTCGAGATAGGGTTTCATCGTGCGGTCAGGGTTGGGCCGGGGCGGCCTGGACGGGGGGATTATCGCCCAGAACGCCGCCGAAGAACCCCGCGAGACGGTCGGCGGGCGCCTGGCCGTAGATGTCCCAGAAGGCGATCTCGAAATCGGCGTTGTCCTGCACCGCCAGCACCAGTCGGCGAAAACCCGCCTCGTCTTGCGCCTTCAGCCAGCCGACCAGGAGCATGGACTGGCGGTAGAACTCGAAAATGCTCATGCCGGACGCACCGGCGCGGTGGCGCTTGCCGGGGACATCGCGCAGGGCGGGGTTGACGCGGCGGCCGGCACGGATCGCCGCGCGCGCCTGCGCGTCGCTGACGTATTCGGCACCGCCGCCGTCGGCGGTGAGCGCCGCCCAGCCTTCGTGGAACCACACCGGCAGTGTCGGGTGATAATGGCCGATGCGCTGGCCCAGATGCAGGTGGGCAAGTTCGTGGGTGAGGAGCGCAGGCAGGCGGTGGCGCTCCTTGCCGTCGAGATTGGGCGACAGGATCAGGCGGTTGTCCGGCACCACGGCGGCGGACAGCTTCGGCGTCAGCACATGACGCTGGAAGCAGGCATCGGTGCCGCACACGTGGACGCGCGGCGCACGCGCGAAGGGCAGATAATGCGCCGCCTCCACGCGCGCGATGGCGGCCGGCAGTGCGGCGGCGACGCGCGCGCCATACGCGTCGTAGCCCGGTTCGACCCACACCCGCGCATCCGCCGCAAGCGGCACGAAGCCGTCGAGGGGCGTGCGCGCGCGCGGATCGCTCACGGTGAGCGCGCAGCCGGCGAGCAGCGCCAGCGCCGCGGCCGCGAACCCCTGCCTCATGCGGCGTCGATCACCTGCCAGCGGCCGTCGCGCAGGGCCTCGAGTGGCGCGTACTGCTGCTTGTAGGCCATCTTGCGGCTGTCCGCGATCCAGTAGCCGAGGTAGACATAGGGCAGCCCCAGCCGCTGCGCGAGCTCGATCTGCCACAGCACGCCATAGACGCCGAGGCTCTGCGCTTCGCGTGCCGGGTCGAAGAAGGTGTAGACGGCGGACAGGCCATCCTCGACCTGATCGATCACCGCGACCATCACCGGCGCGCCGCCGTCGCAAAACTCCACCAGCACCGAATCGACGTTGGACGACAGCATGAACTGCGTGTACTGCTCGGCGCTGTCGCGATCCATACCGCCGCCGGCGTGGCGGCTGGCGAGATAGCGGCGATACAGCGCGTAATGCGCGTCGTGGAAGTCGAGCGGCAGAAAGCGCGCGGCAAGATGCCGGTTGCGCGCGAGGCAGCGGCGCTGGGTACGGTTGGGTGCGAAGCGCGCCACGTCGACGCGCACCGGCACACAGGCATTACAGGTCTCGCAATGCGGCCGGTAGGTGAACTGGCCGCTGCGACGAAAGCCCGCGCGGACCAGCGCGCTGTACGCGCGGGCATCGATGAGATGCGCGGGCGTGGCGACCTGCGAACGCGCGTGCCGACCGGGCAGGTAGCTGCAGTCGTAGTGCGCGGTCAGGTAGAACTGAATGCGTTGGAAAGGGGGTTCAGTCGGGTGCATTACTCAGGGGGAGCATCGAAACGCCAGGGGCCGGGACGATGCGGCAAGTCTACCAATTCCGCGAGCCGCGTCACGAATGCGGTGCGCGGAATCGGGCGCGCGCCCATGTTGCCAAGATGCGGGGTTTCCATCTGGCAGTCGATGAGCCCGAAACCCCAGGCGTGCAACTGCCGCGCGAGCCCCACCAGCGCCACCTTGGACGCGTCGGGCATGCGGCTGAACATGGATTCGCCGTAAAACATGCGGCCGATGGCGACGCCATACAAGCCGCCCACCAGGCGGCCATCGTGCCAGGTTTCCACCGAGTGCGCATAGCCGGCATCGAACAGGCGCGAATAGGCGGCGATCATCACCGGCGAGATCCAGGTGCCTGCCTCGCCGCGGCGTGGTTCGGCGCAGCCGCGCATCACCTCGACGAAAGCACTGTCGACGCGCAGTTCGAAACCTGCGTTGCGCAGGCGCTTGGCGAGCGAACGGCTGATGCGGATTTCGTCCGGCACGAGCACCATGCGCGGATCGGGGCTCCACCACAGGATCGGCTCGCCGGGATTGAACCAGGGGAAGACGCCGTGGCGGTAGGCATCGAGCAGACGCGGCAACGACAGGTCGCCGCCCTTCGCCAGCAGGCCGTTGGGGTGGGCGAGCGCGGTGTCGACGGGTGGAAAGCAGGACTCACCGGGGCGCATGCCGGAAATCATAACCCGCCCCCCCTTGCCGACGCGACATCGGTATATTATGATATGCGCATCTTCAAGCCTGTTATGCGCCGGCCCGCTCTCGGCCGGGTCGTTTCGACACCCGGCATATAATGTCGGATTTGCCGTCCCGGCAGCCGCGCATGACGTTTGAAGAATGGCGACAGTAACACGCAGGAACAATCTTTCCGGATCGGTGCCGCAGTCACGAGCTTCGGTACCAGGTTTGCCAACCGGAGCGCTTACCCGGCGCTCCGGCGGTCTGGCAACCGCCGCCGGCACCAAAGATGCGTTGCACCCGGCGCCCGCGGCAGGCTCGTCCTCTCTCCCGAGCCTGCCGGATTGGGGCGCCCTGCCACGGGGTGTTTCGTGAGCCGCTCTCCCGGCCTCGCGGACACCCCGTCTTTTTCGTCCTGTTTCCATTGCGGCCAGCCGGTTCCGGACGGCGCGCGCTACCCCGTCACGTTCGAAGGCAGCAGCCACGCGGCATGCTGCCACGGCTGCCAGGCGGTGGCACAGACCATCATCGACAGCGGCCAGGGCGCCTACTACACGCACCGCACCGCCCTCCCCTCGACCCCGCGCGAGGCCGAGGCCGAACTTGCGCAACTGGGCCTCTACGACCTGCCGGAAATCCAGGAAAGTTTCGTGCGCGTGGAAGCCGAGCACGTCCGCGAGGCGGCGCTGATTCTGGAGAACATCGTCTGCGCCGCGTGCATCTGGCTCAACGAGCGCCACATCGCGGCGCTGCCCGGCGTGCTCTCGGTCGAAATCAACTACGCGACGCGACGCGCGCGGGTGCGCTGGGATGACCGCCGCATCCAGTTGTCCGCCATCCTCAAGGCGGTGTCCGACATCGGCTACATCGCCCACCCCTTCGACGCCGGCCGTTCCGACGACATCCACCGGCGCGAGCGCAACACCGCGATCCGCCGCCTGGCGATCGCGGGACTCGGCATGATGCAGGTGATGATGGTTGCGCTGCCGACCTATACGGCAACCGACATGACCGACGACATCCGCGTCATCATGCGCTGGGCGAGCCTGGTGCTGACGCTGCCCGTGGTGGGCTATTCGGCGTGGCCGTTCTTCGTCGGCACCTGGCGCGATCTGCGCCGCGGCATGCTGGGCATGGACGTGCCGGTCGCACTCGGCATCGCCACGGCGTTCGCCGCCAGCGTCTACAGCACCTTCACCGGTCAAGGCGAGGTCTATTACGACTCGGTGAACATGTTCATTTTCCTGCTGCTGACCGGGCGTTTTCTCGAAATGAACGCGCGCCGCCGCGCCGGCGCGGCGGTGGAAGAACTGGTCAAGCTCATTCCCGCCGCGGCCACGCGCTTGCCCGCCTGGCCGGCACGCGACACCGAGCAGGTGCCGGTGGCGCGCCTGCGGCCGGGCGACCACGTGCTGGTGCGCCCGGGGGACACCCTGCCCGCCGACGGCGTGGTGATCGAGGGGCACAGCGCGGTGAACGAAGCCATGCTCACCGGCGAGTCGCTGCCGGTCGCCAAGGCCGCCGGCGCCAACGTGGTCGGCGGCAGCCTCAACGAGGCAAGCCCGCTGGTGGTACGGGTGGACCGGCTCGGCGCCGACACCCGGCTGGCGTCCATCGTGCGCCTGCTCGATCGCGCACAAAGCGAGAAGCCGCGCATCAGTCAGGTGGCCGACCGTGCCGCCGCCTGGTTCATCGGACTCTTGCTCGTGATCAGCGCGGTGGTCGGCTACGCATGGTTCATCCACGACCCGTCGCGCGCACTGTGGATCGTGGTGTCGATTCTCGTCGTCACCTGCCCCTGCGCGCTGGGACTCGCCACTCCGGCCGCGCTGACCAGCGGCACCGGGCGCCTGACGCGGCTCGGGCTCCTCACCACGCGCGGCCATGCGCTGGAAACGCTGGCGCGCGCCACCGACGTCGTCTTCGACAAGACCGGCACGCTCACCCGCGGACACCTGGCGGTGCGCCAGGTGGCACCCCTGGCCGGGCACAGCGAAGCCGAGGTGCGCGCGCTCGCCGCCGCGCTCGAGGCCGGCTCCGAACATCCCATCGCGCGCGCGCTGCGCGACGGCGTCACGCCGGCACCCGGGGCAAGCGCCCTGCGCAACACGCCGGGCCATGGCGTCGAGGGGCGCGTCGGACAGTACGCCTACCGGCTGGGCACGCCGCGCTTCGCCGCTGCCGACGCCGCGCCGCCGACGACGCAGGCGGGTGCGAGCTGGGTCGCGCTTTCCGAGAACGGCGTGCCGATCGCCTGGTTCGCGCTCGCCGACACCCTGCGCACCGACGCCGCCGACGCGCTCGCCGCCCTGCGCCGCCAGGGATTGCGGCTGCACCTGCTGTCGGGCGACGCCGCACCGGCTGTGGAAGACGTGGCACGGCAGCTCGGCATCGACGCCTGGCGCGCCGGCGCGCTGCCGGAGGACAAGCTTGCCTACGTCAAGGCGCTGCAGGCGGCGGGGCGCGTCGTCGCGATGGTCGGCGACGGCATCAACGACGCACCGGTACTCGCCGGCGCGCAGGTCTCGATCGCCATGGGTGAAGGCACCGACGTCGCGCAGGCTGCCGCCGACATGGTGATGCTGGGCAGCCGCCTCGCCACGCTTGCCGAAGGCGTGGCGCTCGCGCGCAAGACGCAGCGCATCGTGCGCCAGAACCTCGGCTGGGCGCTCGGCTACAACCTCATCGCCATCCCCGCCGCCGCGCTTGGCCACGTCACGCCGTGGCTCGCCGGCATCGGCATGTCGGCGAGCTCGCTGCTGGTGGTGTTGAACGCGCTGCGGCTGTCCGATTTCGGGACCACCCGGGAATAGGAGCCCAGGTCAAAGCTCGAAGTCCGCGCCCCCGCCGCGCATCGCGGCGTCCACCAGCCGACGCGTCAACTGCGGTGCGAACAGCTGGATGAAATCGTAGACGTAGCGTCGCAGAAACGCGCCGTGGCGCAGGCCGATGCGCGTGGTGCTCGTCTCGAACAGATGTCCCGCGTCCAGCATGCGCAAGCTCTTGTCGCGACGAGGATCGAAGGCCATCTGCGCGACGATGCCGACACCCAGACCCAGCTCGACATAGGTCTTGATCACGTCCGAGTCGATGGCCGTCAGCACCACCCGCGGCGCGAGTCCCTTGCGCTCGAACGCCCGGTTGATGCGTGACCGGCCGGCGAACGCGGTGTCGTAGGTGACGACCGGATAGCGCGCGATCGCTTCCAGGGACAGCGTGCCCGCCTTCAGCAGCGGATGTCGGGGTGGGACGATGATGCCGTGGTTCCATGTGTGACACGGCATGCTGACGAGCTCCCTGACCTCCGCGATGGTTTCCGTGGCGATGGCGAGGTCCGCCTCGCCCGCAATCACCATCTGCGCGACCTGGCCCGGATTGCCCTGGTGCAGGACGAGATCGACCGCGGGGTAGCGCTGCACAAAGGCCTTCACCGTATCGGGCAACGCATAGCGCGCCTGCGTGTGCGTGGTCGCGATCACCAGACTGCCGCTGGTTTCGTCGCTCAAATCCCTGCCCGCCTGCCTGAGATTGTCCGCCTCCCGCAAAACCCGCTCCGCGATGGCAACGATCGCCCTGCCCGGTTCGGTCAGCTCCGCCAGCCGCTTGCCGTTACGAACGAACAGGGTCACCCCCAGTTCGTCTTCCAGCTGCCGGATCTGTTTCGACACGCCCGGCTGCGAGGTATGCAGCTGCCCGGCCGCCGCCGAAACGTTCAATCCCTGCCGGACGACCTCGCACAGATAGCGCAGTTGCTGAAGCTTCATGGAAATCTTTATAACAAATGGTTATTAAATCATAGCCTTTTATTCTTTTATTTTAATTTTCAGCATTGCTACGATTGCGCTCGATGTACGGCAGCGGCCGTCATCCACCGTCAGGCTGGCACCCAGCGCGCCAATGACGGCCCCCAACAGATCGAATACAGGAGACCGCAACGATGCACGACCCGATTCCACACGAAGCGAGCACTGTCCTGGACATGACGGGCCAGGTCTGCCCCCACCCCCTGCTCGGCGTCCGCCGCGCCCTGGACGGCCTGCACGCCGGCGAAACCCTGCTGCTCAAGTCGGATTGCCCGGGCACGCGGGACGATCTGTTTGCCTGGGCGGCGCGCACCGGCAACGAGGTCACCCATTTTGTGCGCGGTGCCGACGGCATCGGCGAATACCGCGTGAGCAAGGGAAACAAGGCCACGATCGCCGCCGATGCCACGCTCGACGTGAGCGGAAAGTCCTGCCCGACCCCGGTCATCGAGGCGAGCCGGATGCTCGGCAGGATGCTCTGGGGACAGGTCGTGAAGCTCGTCAGCACCTGCCCTGCCAGCCGTGACGAAATCGGCGCATGGTGCGCCGCGACCGGCAATGTCCTGTTGAAGAGCCAGCAGACCCATCCCGGCCAATGGACCTTCTTCCTCCGCAAGGGAGGCGCGCAATGAGCGAGGCGCCCGCCGCCGACTCGTCCGCAGATCACGCATGCGAGGCCCTGCTCATTCTCGGCGTCACGATGTCGGGACGCCCCTTCCGGCCGAGCGACTGGGTCGACCGGCTGGCCGGGGGCTTCTCCAGCTTCGGCAAGGACAAGCTGCTGCGTTATGCGCCGGCCGTGCGGCCGGTCACGTTCGAGGGCACGCGCGGGCTGCGCATCGACATGCGTCTGCTTCAAGCCGACCCGGCAGCGTTTCGTTTCGTGATGAATTTCGCCGTGGACAACGATCTGGCCTTCCGCTGCCTGGGACGGACCGCCCCCGCCAGCCAGGCCGTGGGGCGCTGATTCTCCGAACGACGTCAACGCGCGGAGGCCTTGGGCTCCGCGGCGGCGCCCATTAGAATTCAGGCTTCCTTTTCCTGGAGTCCTGCAATGCCGCGTCTTTCCTTGCGCTCGAGCACGCTTTTTCTTGCCGCCCTGATGCTCGCCGTCTCCGGCTGCGGTGCCGGCGAACCCGCCACGCAAGCCGCCTCCATCACGCCGGCGGCAGGGGCGGCCGCCAACCCGCGCGTGCTGATCGAAACCAGCAAGGGGGCGATCACGATCGAAGTCTTTCCGACGCAGTCGCCCAAGTCGAGCGAAAACTTTCTCGGCTATGTGCGCAACGGTTTCTACGACGGCACGGTGTTCCATCGCGTCATCCCGGGTTTCATGATCCAGGGCGGCGGCATGACGGCCGACATGAGGGAAAAGCCGAATGGCCAGCCGATCGCCAACGAGGCCGACAACGGCCTCAAGAACCTGCGCGGCACGCTGGCGATGGCACGCACCATGGACCCCGATTCGGCGACCTCCCAGTTCTTCATCAACGTCGCCAACAACGGCTTCCTCGACCATCGGGGCAAAAGCATGCAGGGCTGGGGCTACGCGGTGTTCGGCCAGGTCGTCGAAGGCATGGACGTGGTCGACGCCATCGTCGCGGTGCCGCGCGGCCGTCGCGGCCCGCACGACGACGTTCCGCTCGAAGCGGTGGTGATGCAGCGGGTGAGCGTCCTGCCGCAGGCAGTGCCTGCTGACACGCTGCCGCAACAGTAAGGTCCGCGCCTGTCCACATCCGCCCGTACCGCACTCATTGCGGCGGCCGCGCTCGCAGCGATCGCGCTCGGCCTTTTCGCCGGCGCGCTGCCGGACGACCGCGAACTCGCCCGGCAGATTCTTGCCGAGCTGCGTGCGCCGCGCGTCGCTGCGGCCTTCGCCTGCGGCGGTCTCCTCGCCCTGGCCGGTGCGCTGATGCAGACGCTCTTTCGCAACCCGCTCGCCGAGCCTTATCTTCTCGGCGCCTCCGGCGGCGCGGGACTCGCCGCGCTCGCCGGCATGACCATGGGGCTGGCATGGCCCTGGGTATCGGGGCTCGCTTTCGCCGGCAGCCTCGGCGCACTGGCGCTCGCCGCCGCGCTGGGCGGGCGCATGCTCGCGCGCGACCACACGCCGCTTTTGCTCGCCGGCGTGATGCTTGCCGCGGGCTTTGGCGCGCTCATCGCGCTCGTGCTGGCGCTCGCCCCCGCCGAACGCCTGCCCGGCATGCTGTTCTTCCTCATGGGCGACCTCGCCTGGGCGAGCCAGCCCGCATGGCTGCTCGCCGCCGCAATCGCCGCCACAATCGCCGCCACGGCGCTGGCGCGCCGCCTCGACGTCCTGCAACTGTCGCCGCTCAAGGCCGCCTCGCTCGGTGTCGCCGTCGCCCCCACGCGCTGGACACTGTTTGCGCTGTCCGGCGCCTCGACCGCGCTGGTCGTCGCGCAGGCCGGCAGCATCGGCTTCGTCGGCCTCATGGTGCCGCACGCGCTGCGGCGCCTCGGCTTCGCCGGCCACCGTGCCCTGCTGCCCGCCTGCGCGCTCGCCGGCGGCACCCTGCTGGTACTCGCCGATACGCTCGCGCGTACCGTGATCGCGCCGCGCGAACTGCCGGTGGGTGTGCTCACCGCGCTGATCGGCGTGCCGATGATGCTGTGGCTGCTGCGCAAGCCATGACCCGCCGAGTACTTTCTAAAGGAAATCAGGAAACACGAATCCATCCCACCCAACCCATGCGCCTTGTCTCACGCGACATCTCCCTGCTGACCGGCGACCGCACCCTGGTCGATGCGCTCGATCTCTCGCTCGAACCCGGCGAAATCCTCGGCATCCTCGGCACCAACGGCGCCGGCAAGTCGACGTTGCTTGCGGTGCTGGCGGGCCTTGCACTGCCGGCTCGGGGACAGGTCACACTCGATGACGTACCGCTTGCCGATCTGCAGCCGTTCGTCCGCGCGCAGTGCATCGGTCTTTTGCCGCAGGGCGACGAGGGAGAGTTTTTCGGCAGCGTCGCGGATTTCGTCGCGCTCGGGCATTTTCCGTTCGACGGCTCGCCCGATCTCGCGCCGCATTTGGCCACCTGGGAGCTCGATGCGCTCACCGGCCGGCGCTTCGACACCCTGTCGGGCGGCGAACGCCAGCGCGCACGGCTGGCGCAGCTGGCGGTGCAGCAGGCACGCATCGCGCTGCTCGACGAGCCGCTGACGCATCTTGATCCCGCGCATCAGGCGCGCCTGCTGGCCTGGGTGCGTGACGAAGCCAATGCCGGCCGCAGTGTGGTGCTGACGCTGCACGATCCAAACTGGGCGGCCTGCCAGTGCGATCGCCTGCTGTTCCTCCACGGCGACGGGCGCTGGCAGCTGGGCACGCCTGCCGAGCTGCTCACCCCCGATTCGCTCGAGGCGCTTTACGGCCCCGGCACGGCGCCGCTATGGCGGCAAGGCCGCTGAATCCAGCCTGCATAACCTACATTCCCCACCACAGAGACACCGAGAAACCTGAAAAACAGGGAATCTCTGCGCTTTTCCCCGCTCATCTATCGGGTGAACCGCCGAAGGAATGCAAGCATATGTTTTTGCTCGCTGTTCTCTGTGTCTCTGTGGTTCAACTGCTTTTTCTAGGATAATTGCATTCTGTCCCGCACCACCCGCCCTCGCGCACCTCATGATTCGCCGCATCATCGACAAAGTATTCGGCCGCAAAACGTCGCGCCCCACCCGATCCGGAGTGCAGATCCTGCCCGTGTCCGCGCACGGCATCCGCCGCGATCAACTGGACGATTGCGCGCTGAAAACCTGCGAGACGCTGACGCAGGCCGGCTTCAAGGGCTACGTCGTGGGCGGCGCGGTGCGTGACCTGCTGCTGGGCAAGACGCCCAAGGATTTCGACGTCGCCACCGACGCCACACCGGAGCAGGTACGCAAGCTGTTCCGACGTTCGCGCATCATCGGCCGCCGTTTCCAGATCGTTCACGTGATGTGCGGCCGCGTCACCATCGAGGTCACCACC
Source organism: Thiobacillus sp. (assembly GCA_024708885.1). Classification (GTDB taxonomy): domain Bacteria; phylum Pseudomonadota; class Gammaproteobacteria; order Burkholderiales; family Thiobacillaceae; genus Thiobacillus. The sequence goes on along the minus strand of JANJXT010000046.1, from coordinate 62,760 downwards.
TTCCGCGCCAACGGCGAGAAGGAAGCGGAAGACGAAGACGATCGCCCCACCGACGAGCATGGCCGCCTGCTGTCCGACAACGTATTCGGAAGCATGGAAGACGACGCCGCGCGGCGCGACTTCACCATCAACGCGCTCTACTACGACCCGGCGCGCGAGGAAGTGCACGACTATTTCGGTGGCGTCACCGACTGCAAGGCACATACGCTGCGCATGATCGGCACCCCCGAAACACGCTACCGCGAGGATCCGGTGCGCATGCTGCGCGCCGCACGCCTGGCCGCCAAGCTCGACTTTCACATCGACGAGGCGACGCGCCGGCCGGTGGCCAGCCTCGCCCCGCTGCTCGCCAACATTCCGCGTGCGCGCATCTTTGACGAAGCGCTGAAACTGCTGTTGTCGGGTCACGCCCTGCGCGGCGTACACCAATTGCGTGCGGAGGGCCTGCATCACGGCATGCTGCCGCTGCTGGACACCATTCTCGACGATCCTTCGGGCGAGCGCTTCATCACCGCGGCGTTGAAGAATACCGACGCGCGCATCCAGTCCGACCGCCCCTCCTCGCCGGCCTTCCTGTTCGGCGCGCTGTTGTGGCCGCAAGTGCAGAAACGCTGGCACGAACTCGAGGCCAGTGGCGAGAAGCCGCAGCCGGCGCTGTTCATCGCCATGGACGAGATCCTCGACGCGCAGCGCGGGCAACTCGCCATCCCGCGTCGTTACGACGGCATGATGAAGGAAATCTGGGCCTTGCAGCCGCGCTTCGAGCAGCGCGGCGGCCAGCGCCCATACCGCCTGCTGGAGCACCCGCGTTTCCGCGCCGCCTACGACTTCATGCTGCTGCGCGCCGAAGCCGGCGAGGTGCCGGCCGAACTCGGTGAGTGGTGGACGCGCTTCCAGGACGCTGACGAAGACGAGCGCGCAAGCATGCTGATCGCCGACAGTTCACCCAAGCCGCGCCGCCGCCGCAAGCGCAGGAAACCGGGCGAAGGCAGCGCCGAAGCACTGCCGGCATGAAGATCGTCGCGACCATCGGGCTGGGTGCCAACCTCAACGACCCGGCCGGACAGGTGGAATACGCGCTGGCCGAGCTCGACCGCCTGCCGGCAACCCGCCTCGTCGCCCGCTCACGCCTCTATGCATCGGCCCCGGTCGGCTATGTCGACCAGCCCGATTTCATCAATGCCGTGGCGCAGGTGGAGACGGAGCTCGCACCGCGCGCACTGCTCGCCGCGCTGCTCGAGATCGAGCACCGCCACGGCCGCGAGCGCAGCTTCCGCAACGCGCCGCGCACCCTCGACCTCGACCTGCTGCTGTACGGCAGCGCGCGCTTCCACGAGGACGGCCTGGAACTGCCGCACCCGCGCATGCACGAGCGTGGCTTCGTCCTGTGCCCCTTGCTGGAGATCGCCCCCGGCACCTTGATTCCCGGCCGCGGCCGCGCCGCCGACTGGCTCGCGGCCTGTGCCGGACAAAGCGTGGCACCCGTTCACTTGCCCGCCGCCGCAGCCACCGCATGAGTCCCGCACGTCATCGCTACATCGTCGTCGAAGGCCCGATCGGCGCCGGCAAGACCAGTCTCACCCGCAGGCTGGCCGAGCACCTGGGTGCCGACACCCTGCTGGAAGCCGCGGACGACAACCCCTTCCTGCCACGCTTCTACCAGGAGCCGCGCCGCTATGCGCTGGCGACGCAGCTGCACTTTCTGTTCGACCGCACCCGCCAACTGCGCGAACTGGCGCAGGGCGACCTGTTTCGCTCCGGCACGGTGTCGGATTTCCTCATCGACAAGGACATGCTGTTCGCCCGGCTCAACCTCGATGACGACGAATTCGAGCTGTATCAAAAAGTGTACGCCGACCTCGCACCGCAAGCCCCGGTACCGGATCTGGTAATCTACCTGCAGGCGCCCCCCGAAGCCCTGCAGGAACGTGTGCGCCGCCGCGGCATCGAGTACGAGCGCAACATGGATGCGAATTACCTGCAACGCCTGGCCAGCAGCTACAGCGCCTTCTTCCACCGCTACGAAGCGGCGCCGCTGCTGATCATCAACACCGCCAATCTCGATTTCGCCCACGACGAAACCGATTTCGACCTGCTGATCGAGCGCATCGGCAAGATGCGCGGTCCACGCGAATTCTTCAGTCGAGCCGTATGATGCGCATCACGCTGTCGACCCTCCGCACGCTGCACGCACAAGGCCAGAAGATCGCCGTACTGACCTGTTACGATGCCAGTTTCGCACGTGCGCTCGACGCTGCCGGCGTCGACGTGCTGCTGGTCGGCGACTCGCTCGGCATGGTGGTGCAGGGCCATGCCTCGACGCTGCCGGTGAAGCTTGAAGAGATGGTCTATCACACGCGCTGCGTCGCAGCGGGCTGCGAGCGTCCCTTCATCGTCGCCGACCTGCCGTTCGGCAGCTACCAGCCCTCCCCCGAGCACGCGTTCGCCGCAGCCGCCAAGCTGATGGCAGCGGGTGCGCACATGGTCAAGCTCGAAGGCGGCGCAGCGATGGTCGACACGGTCGCCTTCCTCACGCAACGCGGCATCCCCGTGTGCGCGCATCTGGGGCTGTTGCCGCAATCGGTCAACCAGCTCGGCGGCTATCGCGTGCAGGGCCGCGATGACGCCGGCGCAACGCAGCTCCTTGCCGACGCGCGTGCGCTGGAAACGGCCGGCGCGGGTCTGCTCGTGCTGGAAATGGTGCCTGCCGCGCTGGCGAAAACCGTTACCGATACGCTGACGATACCCACCATCGGCATCGGGGCGGGGGCCGGGTGCTCCGGCCAGGTGCTGGTGCTGTACGACATACTGGGCCTGGTCCCGCGCGCACCGAAATTCTCGAAGGATTTTCTTGCCGGCGCCGACGGCATCGAGGCGGCCGTGCGCGACTACGTCAGCGCAGTGAAGGACGGCAGCTTTCCGGCGGCCGAGCACGGTTTCTGATGCAGATCGTCCGCACGGCTGCCGCACTGCGCACCGCGCTTGCCGACGCGCAGCGCACCGCATGCGTGCCGACCATGGGCAACCTGCACGCCGGCCACGTCTCGCTGGTCGAACTGGCGAAACGGCACGGCGCGCCCGTGGTCGCAAGCCTTTTCGTCAATCCGCTGCAGTTCGGCGCGGGCGAGGACTTCGAACGCTACCCACGCACGCTGGACGCCGATTGCGCCAGGCTTGCCGCCGCCGGATGTGATCTCGTATTCGCTCCCGACGTCACCGAAATGTATCCGGTGCCACAGACCTACACGGTCGCCGTACCCCCGGCCATGGCAAACGACCTGTGCGGCGCGTTCCGCCCCGGCCATTTCAACGGTGTGGCGACCGTGGTGCTGAAACTTTTCAACCTGATCCAGCCGCGCATCGCCGTGTTCGGCAAGAAGGATTTCCAGCAGCTTCACGTGATTCGGGAACTGGTGCGGCAGTTCAACCTGCCGATCGACATCCTCGCCGGCGACACGCTGCGCGAGGCCGACGGCCTGGCGATGAGTTCGCGCAACGGTTATCTCTCCCCCGCCGAACGCATCCAGGCCACCCAGCTCCATCGTGCCCTCGCGGATGTGGGGAGCGCCATCGAACGCGGCGAGCGCGGCTTCGATACGCTTGCCGCAACCGCCGCACGCCATCTGAAGATGGCCGGCTGGCGCGTCGACTACGTTGCCGTGCGCGATGCCGAGACCCTCGCCACCGCCCGGGCCGGCAGCGTCCGCCTCGTCGTGCTGGGCGCCGCCACGCTCGGCACGACGCGGCTGATCGACAACATCGAAATCAGCCTGCCGACGTAGCGCGCCAGCAACCGAGCCAGAGTCTGTTTCAACCCCGACTGAAGTCCGGCCTACAGTCCAAACAGCGGGTCGCCACAGCTTCAGTCCGCGCCGTCGGGCAGCCACGTTTCCGCTGCCGCCTCCGTCGCGCCTCCGGTACGCGCCACCGTGGCGAGGTAATCCATGATGGCGAAGCTCAATTCCCTGCAGCCGCTGCTGTCGAGCGCCGAAATTGCGAACACCGGGCCGTCCCAGCCGTAATCCGCGACAAACTTCGCGACCACCGCATCGCGGTCCGCAGCATCGACCATATCGATCTTGTTCAGCACCAGCCAGCGCGGTTTTTCGTAGAGTTCCTGGTCATATTTGCGCAGTTCCTCGACGATGGCACGCGCCTCGTGTACCGGGTCGCCGCTTTCCCAGCGCGGCGAGATGTCGACCAGATGCAGCAGCAGGCGGGTGCGCTGCAAATGGCGCAGGAACTGGTGGCCAAGGCCGGCGCCCTCCGCCGCACCCTCGATGAGACCGGGGATGTCGGCAATGACGAAACTGCGTTCGCTGTCGACGCGCACCACGCCCAGGTTGGGCGCGAGCGTGGTGAACGGGTAATCCGCCACCTTCGGGCGTGCCGCCGACACGGCGCGGATGAACGTCGACTTGCCGGCGTTGGGCATGCCGAGCAGGCCGACGTCGGCCAGCACCTTGAGTTCCAGCGCCAGTTCGCGCTCCTCGCCCGGCTCGCCCAGCGTATGCTGACGCGGCGCGCGGTTGATGCTCGACTTGAAGTGCACGTTGCCCAGCCCCCCCTTGCCGCCATGGGCAAGGCAGACGCGCTGGCCGTCCGCCGCCAGGTCCGCGACCCCCTCGCCGCTGTCGATATCGGTGAACACGGTGCCGACCGGCACGCGGATGACGAGGTCCTCGCCCGCCTTGCCGTAGCACTGCGCGCCGCGCCCGTTCTCGCCCTTTTGCGCCTTGAAGATGCGCGCATAGCGGAATTCAACCAGCGTGTTGATGTTGCGATCCGCCACGGCAAACACGCTGCCGCCGCGCCCACCGTCGCCACCGTCCGGCCCGCCCTTGGGAATGTATTTCTCGCGGCGGAACGAAGCGCTGCCGTCGCCGCCCTTGCCGGCCAGCACGGAAATTTTTGCTTCGTCGATGAATTTCATGGAGCGTCTCCCTCAACGAAAAAGCCCCATCCGGCGGACGGGGCTTTTCGCGTGAGCGGGGCGATTCAGGCCGCGACCGGCTCGATGCGGACCGTCTTGCGGCGGGCTGCGCCCTTGATCTCGAACTTGACGGTGCCATCGGTCAGGGCGAACAGGGTGTGATCCTTGCCGATGCCGACGTTGTCGCCGGGATGGAACTGAGTGCCGCGCTGACGCACGATGATGTTGCCCGCTGCCACCAGCTGGCCGCCAAAACGCTTCACGCCGAGGCGTTTCGCTTCTGAATCGCGGCCGTTGCGCGAGCTGCCGCCTGCTTTCTTGTGTGCCATGGTGTGTGCTCCTTATGCGGAAATGCCGGCGATCTGCACTTCGGTGAAATACTGGCGATGCCCCTGGCTCTTGCGATAGTGCTTGCGGCGGCGCATTTTGAAAATGTGGATCTTGTCGCCGCGTGCCTGGTTCAGCACCGTGGCCTTGACCATGGCGCCGCGCAGCAGGGGCGCGCCCATCTTGATGTCGGTGCCATCGCCCACCATCAGCACCTGGTCAAAGGTGATTTCGCTGCCGACCTCGGCATCGAGCTTTTCAATCTTCAGTTTGTCGCCGGCGCTCACGCGATACTGCTTGCCGCCGGTCTTGATCACTGCGTACATGGGGGGTCTCCAACCAATTCGAACCCGGGAAAACGCAAGATTCTAACGGCGAATTTGCACAGAGTCAAACCGGCTTCAGACCTGTCCGCACAGGATCATCCCGGGATTATCTGCCACGCATCGGTGAAAAACCCCGGACGGGCTGATACCATTGGCAGATTTTCCTGGATCCCTGCCCTTACAAGCCCCGTATCGTGTCCCTGAAGACCCTGCAATCCTTCCTGGCCGACGACATGCGCGCCGTCGACCACGTCATTCGCGAGCGCCTGTATTCCGACGTCGTGCTGATCCGCCAGGTGTCCGAATACATCATCAACAGCGGCGGCAAGCGCCTGCGCCCCGCGCTGGTGCTGCTTTCCGCCGGCTGCTTCGATTATCGCGGCGAGGCGCACCACGAACTCGCGGCGGTGGTCGAATTCATCCACACCGCCACCCTGCTGCACGACGACGTCGTCGACGAATCCGACCTGCGTCGCGGCCACGAGACCGCCAACGCTTTGTTCGGCAATGCCGCCAGCGTTCTCGTAGGCGATTTCCTGTACTCCCGTGCGTTCCAGATGATGGTGTCGGTCGACAACATGGAAGTGATGCGCATCCTGTCGGACGCCACCAACACCATCGCCGAGGGCGAAGTGCTGCAGCTGCTCAACTGCCACGACCCGGACATCGACGAGGACAACTACCTGCGCGTCATCCGCTACAAGACCGCCAAGCTGTTCGAGGCCGCGGGCCGGCTGGGCGCCGTCATCGGCGGCGGCAGCGAGCAGCAGAAGGACGCGCTGGCGCGCTACGGCATGCACCTCGGCACCGCGTTCCAGTTGATCGACGACGTACTCGACTACTCCGGCGAAGCCGCCGAGACCGGTAAGAACCTTGGCGACGACCTCGCCGAAGGCAAGCCCACCCTGCCACTCCTCTACGCGATGAAACACGGTACGCCCGACCAGACGGCGAGCATCCGCCACGCCATCGAACATAGCGGGCTGACCGAGTTCCAGAACGTGCTCACCGCGATCCGCGATACGCACGCGCTGCAATACACCCGCGAACAGGCACAGCGCGAAGTCGAAACCGCCAATGCAGCAATTTCTCTTCTGCCCGATTCAAAATACAAGACAGCTTTGCTACAATTATCGGCTTTCGCGGTCGACCGAAGTTTCTGACCACGAAGATCAAGCAGTTTCCCGGTAGTTTCAAATGAGGACCGGCCATCCGGTCCCGCCATCTGCCTCGGGGTGTAGCTCAGCCTGGTAGAGTACTGCGTTCGGGACGCAGGAGTCGGAGGTTCGAATCCTCTCACCCCGACCAATTCCTTTGACTGACCAATACGTCACTGCCGTCACGGCGACCCGAAACGGCGCCACGGTGGCGATCCGTGATCGCTGGCGCACTTCAGGCTGGCGTGCGCACAGCGCCGATGCCGTGAAGAAAAATCGGGAAAACCAGGCGCCCCTCCTCCACCAGGGATTTGCGTGCCTCGATGATCGGTACCCGGATCACCAGGCCCTGGATCATGCCGGTAAACATCACCGCCGCGGCCGCGGCATCGAGATCGGGGCGCACGAGATTCTGCGCCCTGGCCTGGACGATGAGACCGCTGACCTTGTCTTCGTAATCGGTAAGAATACTGCGGACCAGCTCGCGGATGCGCGGGTTGTTCTTCAGCAACTGATTGGTGAAGATGAGCTTGGGGATGGCGGGCACTTTTTCGACAAAGCCCAGGTGCGCGAAGAACATTTTTTCCAGCGCATCGAGTGGGTCGCTTCCCCGCGCGGCCGCCATGTCCAGCACGCCCATCAGCCGCCCACGCACCCAGTGGATCACACCGAGCCAGATCATGTCCTTGGTGGGGAAGTGGCGAAAGATCGCGCCCTGCGTGATACCCACCGCCTTCGCCATGTCCTGCGTCGTCACGCCGTCCACGCCCTGCTCGCCGGCGAGATCGACGGCAGCGCGGATGATTTCCTCCTGCCGCGCTTCCGCCGAGAGTCGTTGTCTGTGTTCAGCCATTGCCTGTCTGTCTCCTTGCCTGTCCAAGAGCTTGTTACCAGGTCGCCCGCGCGCCGTCCACCATGCTCCGCGTTGCGACGGTCCGTTTCATGGTCCGTGCGCCAGATCACGCAGCAGCCTTTGATAGCCCTCCGACGCCTGCATCAGACGACGACCGAGCGCGCGCAGGCGATCGACCGCTTCGGCCGGCAATGCAAGCGTAGTGGGAATCGCGCGAAAAGCGTCGCGCTCGGCGGCATCCGGGATCGCATCGAAGGTCACCTCGACCAGATAGAACTCAAAGCCTGCATCCATGTCGCCGGCGCCCTGTTCGCGCAGTTGCCGCGACCAGTTCTCCAGATTGGTCCTGAACAGTTCGATCGTTTCGAAGGAATAACGGTTGATCGGGATGTCCTTGATGGCGCGGAACACCTGCACAATGGTCGGCACTTCCTCCCGTCGATCCAGGGCCAGATCGGGGCTGGTCTCGGCGTTGACGATGACGAGCACCGCCTTCTCGAAACGGCCGAGGCGCAGCGCGCGGGTCAGCTCGTGCGGGTCGTCGCGCGCGGCGACGCGGTCGAGCATGCCGCGCAGGCCTAGATTGTCGGTGAGGCCGCCATCGAGCAGATGGATGTAAGGCCGTGCTGTCGCGTCCAGATAGGAACGCATCTCGGCGGCCTTGTAGGTCTGCCGTGTGGTCGCTGTCCAACTGCCCGGCAGCTCGGGGCCTACAAACCCGCACTGACCACTGTAGTTTTTCAGCGTCATCGGGCTGAACAGGATCGGCACGGCACTCGACGCGGCGACGGCGCGCGCGACGGGGAAGGCCGACAGGTCGGAACAGAGCAGGTCGAACTGATCCTGGGTGAATTCGAAGCGCGTGCCGAGCGACATGTCGCTGGCGTTCAACATGACGAAGGGGCGCGTGCCGCGCCGCACCAGATCGCCATAGGTGCTCCCGCCATAAATCTCCTCGTCGAAATATTCGGCCACCAGGTCGATGCGCCCGAACTTGGGCGAGGAGGCGCGCGCGATATTGTAGGGGACGATCATCTTGCGCGTGATGTCGCCCTGCACGTCACGTTTGAGAAAAACCGCCTCGAAGTCGCTGAACATGCGATCGCCATGCAGGGCATAGTACGCGGCGGCGAAGCTGCCGCCGGATACCGAGGAAATGATGTCGACCTCGTCGAGCAGGCGCAGGGTCCTGCCGTCGCGTTGCCAGGTCGTGGTGGCGAGCTCTTCCAGAACGCCGTAGGCGAGTGCCGCCGCACGTGTTCCGCCGCCGGAAAAAGTGAGGATGAGAAGGATGTCGTCCGCACCCGGCGGGCTGGCGAGATTGGCAAAACGGTAGCCCTGCTCCGGTGCGTGGCGGGTGAGTGGCGCATTCGGCGGATAGTGCGCGCAGCCGGCAGACAACAGCACCAGTAGCGGCAGGCGCAGCAGCAGACGAAGGTTCATTAGCCGCTTGCAGCCTCGTGCGGCGGCTGCCCGCCATAAAACGTTTCCAGCACCGCGATGATTTCTTCTGCCGTGTCGACGCAAACAAAAAGTTGCAGATCTGACGCGCTGATGAAACCTTCTTCGAGCAGGTAGTCGAAGTCGACGACGCGGTTCCAGAATGCCGTGCCGACCAGCACGATGGGAATGCGCGCCATCTTGCCGGTCTGCACCAGGGTGAGCACCTCGAACAATTCGTCGAGGGTGCCGAAACCGCCCGGAAACGACACCAGTGCACGCGCCCGCAGCAAGAAGTGCATCTTGCGCAGGGCGAAATAACGGAAACGGAACGCGAGTTCCGGGCTGATATAGGGATTGGGCGCCTGCTCGTGCGGCAGGGTGATGTTGAGGCCGATCGAGCGCGCGCCAGCTTCGAACGCACCGCGATTGGCCGCTTCCATGATGCCCGGGCCGCCGCCGGTGACGACGACGAAATCGCGTCGGTCCTGCTGCTGGAAGCGCTTCGAGACTCCATGGGCAAAGCGCCGCGCCTCTTCATAGTAGCGTGCGTGGTCGCGTGTGCGTGGGTCGGCTGGTGTTTCTGGTCCGGTCTCTGGCGCGGCGATACGTGCACTGCCGAAAACGACGATGGTGGAGCCGATACCCTCCTCACGCAGCACGTGCTCCGGCTTGAGGAGTTCGAGCTGCAAACGCACGGGACGCAGGTCTTCCAGTGCGAGGAAATCGATATCCTCGTGTGCCATGCGGTAGGCGGGACTGTCCAGGATCGCCCGGTCCAGCGCTTCCAGGTCTTTCGGCTCAGGCATGGTCCAGCACCTCTGTATTCTCGGGCCACTGCACGGTCATGCCGGGCACGGGAACCGTCACGTTCCAGCCGGGCATCGCGCCAAGCCTGCCGGCGAGTCCTTCCGCCGCGCGGGCTTCACCGTGCACCACGAAAGTCTGCCGTGGTGCTTGCTGAAACCCCGCCGCCCACGCCAGCAGGGCAGGCTGGTCGGCGTGCGCAGACAGGCCGCCGACGGTATGGATGCCCGCGCGTACCGGGATGTCCTCGCCGAACATGCGCACCCGCTTGGCGCCATCGACCAGGCGCCGCCCGAGCGTGCCCTGTGCCTGGAATCCGGCGATGAGCACGCTGGATTCGCGGCGTGGCAGATTGTGTCTCAGGTGGTGCCTGATGCGGCCGGCGTCGCACATGCCGCTGGCCGAGACGATGATCGCCCCCGCGCGCACCTTGTTCAGTGCCATCGACTCCTCCACGCTTTCAGTGAAATGCAGGTAAGGCAGGTCACGGCCGCGTGCGTGCCATGCCGCGAGGTTTCTCGCCGCGTCGTCGAACAGTTCCACGTGCTGGCGGGTGATACGTGTGGCCTCGGTGGCCATCGGCGAGTCGACGAACACCCTCAACCCGCGCAGGCGGCCTTCGCGCGTGAGGCGATGCAGGTGGTAGATGATTTCCTGCGTGCGGCCGACGGCAAAAGCCGGAATGATGAGGTTGCCACGCTGTCGGTACAGCGTGCGCTCGACGATGTCGATGAGTTCGGTCTGGCTCGCGGAGTGGTCCTTGTGCGCACGATCGCCATAGGTCGATTCGATGACGAGGATGTCCGCGTCCCGCACAGGTGTCGGATCGCGCAGGATGGGGCGGCCCGGATGGCCGAGATCGCCGCTGAACACAAGCTTGGTGGTGCCGGACGCTTCGCTCACCCAGACCTCGATGATGGCCGAGCCGAGGATGTGGCCCGCATCGCGAAAGCGGCAGCGCACGCCGGCACGCGGCACCAGTTCTTCGTCATAGGGCACTGCCCACACTTGGCGCAGACACTCCTGCGCGTCCTGCAGGGTATAGAGCGGCTCGGGTTCGGTGTTCCGTCCGCGTGCGGCCCGTACGCGACGACCGTCGCGACGCGCTTCGCTTTCCTGGATGTGCGCGCTGTCGGGCAGCATCACCTGCAACAGATCGGCGGTTGCGGTGGTGGCGAGAATCGGCCCCTTGTAGCCCGCGCGGGTGAGTTTGGGCAACAGTCCGCTGTGGTCGATGTGCGCATGGGTGAGCAGCACGAAATCGATCGATTGCGGATCGAAGGCGAACGGCTTGCGGTTGCGCGCGGGCGCCTCGCGCCCGCCCTGGATCATGCCGCAGTCGACGAGGAATCGTACCTGTCCGGTTTCCACCAAAAAACAGGACCCGGTCACTTCGCGTGCGGCGCCAAGAAAGCTGAGTTTCATCGTCGCGTCTCCTCCGACGAGGCGGCACGATCAGCGCCGACGGTCGTCGCCGCGGCGGATTCGCTGTGCGGGTCCGGTTTCACGCGGTCGTACACCAGACGGTACGACACCCGGGGCATGGACGGCCCCTCGGCTTGCGTGGTGACGACGAGCTGTTCGTTCGCCTTGTCAAACGCGTATTGCTGGATGGTCTTTCTGCCAAGCATTGCGGTCTCGACCACCAGCGCGGCACCTTCCCAGCCGGCGACGGACACGCGCTGCTCGAGCCCGCCGCCCGCGGACACGCTGCCACCGCGAAAGTCCGTGTACAGGCGCTGCGGCCGTTCGTTTTCGTCGACGATGAGCAATGCCGGATCTTCATGACTGATGTGCAGTCTCTGCGCCGCCGCCAACTGCCCGGAAAGTTCCGCGCTTGAGCCGCCCATGCCGCCCGCGCCACCGGCGCCGCCCATGTCGCCGCGCCCCTTTCCGCCACCTCCCCGACCCATGCCCCCGCCCATGCCGCGCCCGCCACCGGCTGCCTGGCGCGATGCCTGCATCGCCTCGCGCAGCTTCGCCCGCGGATCGTCGCTGGCCTTTGCATTGAGTTGCCAGTCACCGGAAAAATCCGGGCGCGTGTGCCCGAAGACCGGCGAGGTGCCGTGCGCGACTTTCGTGTCAGCCGTCTCCTGCGCAAAGGCAAACAGCGGCATCACGAGCACGAGCATGCCCAGCCAGCGGCCGCTCATGGCGCAGGTTCCAAAACGGGCATGCGCGACAAGGCCCGCCACGCGATGACGGCAATCGCCACCCAGATTCCGGTACGAAAGGTCATGGCAATGACGGTGCGCATTTCGAAGGCGCCGCCAAACAGGATGTGAACACCGAACGCGAGAAACACCCCCGCCGTCGCGGCAGCGATGGCGATTGCCGCGTACGCTGCCCGGCGTTGCCGCAGCCACAGGCCAATGCCAGCGATGATGTAGGCGAAGCCGGCGAGGAAATTGAACCAGAGCACGAAAGGCACGTAGTGGCCGGCGGCGGCACGGGCTGCCTCGCCGCCGAACAGGACCGTGCCGCCTTCCTTGAGCGTCAACAGGCCGAATGCGATGCCGATGATGGAAGCAGCCAGTAGCGGAATGCTGCGCGGAGAACGGGGGGAGTTCATGAATGGTCTCCTTGGGTTAGCGTGAGCCATAGAAGTGGTCCACAAACGGCTTGCGGAACTCCCGATGGCAGTCATGGCAGGCACCCTGAAGCGTCGCGAAGGCTACGATCACGCCTGGGCCGTCCTTGAGCCTGGCGGCTTTGTCCAGAGCCCGTGCAGCATCGTGCGTTCTGCCGTCATGCGCCTTGAATTTGCCCATGTCGCTGCCGACAAAAGCCATGATGCGCATCTTCTCGCCTAGCGGCGGCTGTGGGTGATCCGCAATCAGCGGTGCGGTTTTCTCCACCAGATCCCAGTCTTCACGGGAAATGCCGTCGGTGACGACCTGCATGTTGCGGCCGAGGTCTTTCATGATTTTCTGCAGGGCAAGCGGTTCGGCGGCGTGGGCGCCGACGGCGGCAATGAAAAGGCCGGCGGCCGCGAACAAGCGTTTTTTCATGTCAGGTCATCCTTTTCTGGAAACGAAGCGAACTGATGGTGAGAAGTGCGGCGCCGAGCGCCGCCAGGGCGGCGAACTGGGGCCAGAGGACATCCAGCCCGCTGCCCTTGAGGAAGATGGCGCGAATGATCTCGAGAAAGTAGCGCAGCGGGTTGAGATAGGTGAGCCATTGGGCGGGCTCCGGCATGTTCGAAATGGGGAACATGAAGCCGGACAGCAGCACCGCGGGCAGATAGAAGAAGAACGCGGACATCAGCGCCTGCTGCTGCGTCTGCGACACGGTCGATATGAACAGGCCGATGCCGATGGTCGACATCAGGTACAGGCCGGAGCCGAACAGCAACAGCACGAGGCTGCCGCGGATCGGCACGTCGAACCAGTTGACACCGATCGCGGTCACCACCAGCACGTCGACGAAGCTGATCAGCACGAAGGGCAGCGTCTTGCCGAGTATGAGTTCGAGCGGGCGGATCGGCGTGACCATCAGCTGTTCCATGGTGCCGATCTCGCGCTCGCGCACGATGGCCATCGCGGTGAGCAGCAGCGAAATCAGCAGCAGTACCACGGCGATCACACCCGGCACGTTGAAATAGCGGCTTTTCAGGTCGGGGTTGAACCAGGCGCGCGAACGCAGTTCGACCGGAGAGGCTTCGACCTCGTCCACCCACTCGCGGGCATACGCCTGGGTGATGCGCTGCGCGTAGTCCATCGCCACAGTGCCGGTGTTGGAATCGGTGCCGTCCACCAGCGTCTGGATCGCCGCCTGCCGCCCGGCACGCAGGTCGTCGGCGAAGCCACGGTTGATCTGGATGGCAATGGTCGCCTTGCTGCGGTCAAGCAGTTCGCCCAGTTCACTCGGACGCTCCGCGTGTGCCACCACGGTGAAATAGCCGGAGGCCGTGAAGCGCTCGATCAGCGCCCGGCTTTGCGGGCTCTGGTCGAAGTCGCACACCGCCGTCTTGATGTGATCGACGTCGGTGGTCACGGCATAGCCGAACATGATCAGCTGGATCACCGGCATGACGAAGATCAGTGCCTTCATGCGCGGGTCGCGCAGGACCTGGATGAACTCCTTCACCAGCATGCGATAGATGCGTTCCCACATGGCGCGCCTCAACTCAGCTTCTTGCGGAACTTGCCCAGCGCGATGGCGAACACCACCACCGCGAACAGGCCAAGGAAAATCAGGTCGTCCGCGACGAATGACGGCGGACTGGCCTTGAGGAAGATGTTCTTCAGGACCTCGACGAAGTAGCGCGCCTGCACCACGTGGGTGACCACCTGCAGGAAGCGCGGCATGTTGTCGATGGAATACAGGAAGCCGGAAAGCAGGAACGCGGGCAGGAAGGTGACCACCATGGCGAGCTGGCTCGCGACAAGCTGCGAGCGTGCGATGGTGGACACCATGATGCCGAGGCTCAGCCCCCCCACCAGGAACATCGCGGTGACACCGAGCAGGAATAGAAAGCTGCCCCGCAGGGGAACGCCGAACACCCACACCCCCATCGCCACCGAGAACAGCACGTCGGCGACACCGATGACGAAATACGGCGCCATCTTGCCGAGAAAGAGTTCGAGCGGCTGCACCGGCGTGGCGATCAGCTGCTCCATGGTGCCGCTTTCCCACTCGCGCGAGACGGTGAGCGAGGTGAGCAACGCGGTGATCACCGTCATGATCACCGCGATGAGGCCGGGGATGATGAACCAGCGGCTTTTCAGCTCGGGGTTGTACCAGACCCGCACCCGGTTATCGACGGCAAGCTCGATCGCGCGCCCCTGCTGCTTGCTGCTGAAGCGGTTGGTGATCGCCTCGACATAGCCCAGCGCGATAGTCGCGGTGTTGGCATCCGCACCATCGGCGATGACCTGCACCGATGCGCTGCGCCCCTGTTCGAGGTCGCGCGCGAAATGCCGGGGAATGACCAGCACGAGATGCGCCCGACCGCGGTCGAGTTCATCGCGCGCCGCCGCATAGCTGTCGAGCGCTGCCACCACGGTGAAATAGCTCGACGCCGGAAAACTCTCCAGATACTGCCGGCTGGCGGCGCTCTGGTCCTGGTCGTAGACCGCCAGGTTGAGCGTCTTGATGTCCATGGTGATGGCGTAGCCGAACAGGATCAGCAGGATCAGCGGCATGAGGAAGGCCATCGCCAGCGAACGCGGGTCGCGCAGGATGTGGATGAACTCCTTCTTCACCAGCGCCCACAGGCGGATCCAGGAAAAGGTGCGCCGCTTCATGACTGCCTCTCCTGTTCGCGGCGGTCCTCGAGTTCGATCAGCGAGACGAACACGTCTTCCATCGACGGCAACACCTGGGTGATGCCGCGCGCCGCGAAGCCGCGCTCTGCAAGGAACGCGCCCACTGCCGCGCCGCCCGCTGCGGCGTCACCAACCACCGCGTGCAGGGTGTCGCCGAACAGCGCGACGTCCTTTACCAGCCCCGAGGTTTCCAGTTGCTCCAGCGCCTCGAAGGGGCGATCGACGCGCAGTTCGAGGATGTCCTCGGGAATCAGGGCTTTCAGTTCGGCCGGCTCGCCCTTGGCGATCATGCGGCCGCGGTAGATGAGCGCGAGCTCGTCGCAGTATTCGGCCTCTTCCATGTAGTGCGTGGTGACGAATACCGTGGTGCCGCGATGCGACATCTGCGCGATGAGATCCCAGAACTGGCGGCGTGACAGCGGATCGACGCCCGAAGTGGGTTCGTCAAGGAACACGATGGGCGGTTCGTGCAGCACCGCGCAGCCGAGTGCGAGGCGCTGTTTCCAGCCGCCGGCGAGCGCCCCGGTGAGGAGGCCACGCTTGTCGGCGAGCCCCGCCATGTCCAGCACCCAGTCCTTGCGCTCGCGGCGTTTTGCGCGCGGCACATTGTAGATTCCGGAGTAGAAATCGATGTTCTCTTCCACGGTGAGATCGTCGTAGAGGGAGAACTTCTGCGACATGTAGCCGATGTGGCGCTTGATGGTTTCCGACTCGGTCATGATGTCGAAACCCGCCACGCGGCCTTCACCCGAGCTCGGCAACAACAGCCCGCACAGCATGCGGATGGTGGTCGATTTGCCGGCGCCGTTGGGGCCGAGAAAGCCGAACACTTCACCCTTCGCCACGGTGAGCGACACGCGGTCGACGGCGACGAAGTCACCGAACTTGCGCGTCAGTTCGCGCACTTCGACGGCGGGTTGCGTATTCATCCGTGTGCCTCGTCCTCGCCGACATAACGGATGAACACATCCTCCAGGCTCGGCGTAATGAGCTTTTTCGAATGCACGGCGAAACCGGCCTGCGCCAGGATGCGCAGCGCGACCTCGGCATCCGCGTCGTCGTCGGCGTGGACGTGCAGCGCGCCGCCGAACAGGCTGACGCGCTGGCCGCCGAATTCTGCGGCCAGCGCCTCGCGCGCCGCGCGCGGACGTTCGATCTCCAACTCCAGAAGCTGGCCGGCCATGCCCAGCTTGAGCTGCTGCGGGGTGTCGCACTGGATCAGGCGGCCGCTGTGCATGAGCCCCACGCGACTGCAACGTTCGGCCTCGTCGAGGTAGGCGGTGGAGACGAAGATCGTCACGCCTTCCTTGAGCATGGCGTAGAGGATGCGCCAAAAATCGCGCCGCGACACCGGGTCGACACCATTGGTCGGCTCGTCCAGAAACAGGATTTCCGGCTTGTGGATGAGGGCGCAGGCCAGCCCGAGCTTCTGCTTCATGCCGCCGGACAGGTTGCGCGCCAGGCGCTTGCGGAAAGGCGTCAGGTTGGAAAAGCCGAGCAGGCGTTCCTCCAGGGGTTCGCGCTCGCGCCGCGGCACCTCGTAGAGATCGGCGTAAAAGCGCAGGTTCTCCTCCACGCTGAGGTCGCCGTACAGGCCGAAGCGTTGCGACATGTAGCTGATGCGCAGCTTGATGTCCTCCTCGCCGCCGCGGATGGAAAATCCCGCGACCTCGGCCTCGCCCTCGCTCGCAGCGAGAATGCCGGTGAGCATGCGCATGGTGGTGGTCTTGCCGGCGCCGTCGGGGCCGACCAGGCCAAAGATTTCGCCGCGCCGGACCTCGAGGTCGAGCCCGCGTACCGCCCACAGCTCGCCGAAGGCGCGACCGAGGTCACGGGTGCGGATGGCGAGTTCGCTCATGGCCGGGTCGCGCCCGTGATCGTCACGTCGGCCGGCATGCCGGGTTTCAGGGTGCCGTCGGTGTTGTCCACCGTCACGTTGACCGCGAACACCAGCTTGACGCGCTCTTCCTGCGTCTGCACGTTCTTCGGCGTGAATTCCGCCTGCGACGACACATAGCTCACGCGGCCGTTGAATGCGCGATCGGGAAAGGTGTCGACCGTCACCTTGGCCGGCATGCCCAGGCGCACCTTGCCGATCAGGTTTTCCGGAATGTAGACGCGTATCCATGGCCGCGCGATGTCGGTGACGCTCGCCACCGGACGTCCTGCGCCCAGGGTCTCGCCGACTTCCGCATGGGTGCGGGTGACCACACCGGCAACCGGTATGGTCGCCTGCAGGTCGTCCAGCGCGACGCGCGCGGCCGCGACCGCGGCGTCCGCCTCCTCGATCTGCGCCGCGGCAGCGCGGATGGTCTCGGGACGGTAACCACCCTGCAACAGCTTCAGGCGTTCCTGCGCGGCCTTGTGCTGCTGTACGGCCACGGCGGCCGCCGTGCGGTCGCGATCCTGGCGCTGGCGGCTGGTGGCGCCGCCTTCGAACAGGATCTCGGAGCGTTTGGCCTCGTCCTCCAGGTGGGCAAGGTTGGTGCGCGCCTGCTCGACCTGGGCGCGCGCCTCGGCGATTTCCTGCGGACGGTAGCCTTGCTCCAGATCCGCGAGACGCGCCTGCGCGGCCTGCCGTGCAGCTTCCGCCTGCTGCAGGCGCGCGAGGGCCTCACGGTCGTCGAGCGCGGCGATCCGATCGCCGGCCTTGACCACGCTGCCTTCTTCCACCGGGCGCTGGCGCAACGTGCCGGGCACGCGGAAGGACACCACGACCTCGGTGGCGTCCACTGTTCCCGAGGCGAACACCGAATCATCGTCCACCGGCGCCCCCCAGGGTTGCAGCTTCCACAGTGCCGCGGCACCGATCCCTGCGGCGACGAGCACGGCTGCAATCACGATCTTCTTGTTCATAGTTTTGCTCCTTGCTGAAGGGGACGTCCCGGATGACCGGCTGCGATGCGACGTGGATGGGGCGATGCGGCGGTGGGCGCAGGCACCTCCGCGTCGGTGATTCCGCAGTCGAAGCCGCAGCGATGCCATGCCAGATATTGCTCGAGACGGTGAACAACGGTGCTCCTGTCGCCTTCGGCCGCAGACTTGAAGCTGTCCGGTGCAAGCTCACCCATCGCGCGCAGCAGGCGCGCCTGGCTCGCGGTAATGTCGTAGCCGGCCTGCAGACGGTTGGCGGTGGCCGACCACAGCGCGACCTCGGCGCCGAGCAGGTCGGTGATGGTGCTCTCGCCGCTGTGATAGCGCAGGTTCTCGATGCGCAGGGCTTCGCGTGCCTCGGCCTCGCCCTGGGTGGCGAAATCCAGCCGCGCACGCGACTCGGTCAGTGCCCCGAACGCCTGCTCGACCTCGCTCGCGATGCGGTTGTGCGCGTCGTCGCGCTGCAGGCGCATCTGCCTCTGTTCGAGCGTGGCCTGCTCGACACGGCGTTTGCGGATGTTGCCGTCGAAAACCGGCATGGTCAGGCGCAGACCCAGGTTCCAGTCGTCATGGCCCGTCCAGTCGCCGCCCGAACTCTCCTGCGCCTTCGCCGTCAGCTTGACCTGCGGCAGGCGTTCTCCCCGCGCGATGGCCGTTTTCTGCTCCGCCGCGAGGCCCATGGCGTCGAGCTTGAGCAGATCGGGACGCCGCGCGATCGCACGCGTCAGCGCGGCGGCCTGTGTATCCGGCAGAGCGGGCACGGTGGGGCCGAGCGCGGCAAGCGGCGCCACCGGACCCGCTTCTCCCAGGAGCGCTGCAAGCAGGCTGCGGGCGTCGGCTTCGCCCTGGGTGACGGACACCTTGTCATAGCGCGCCTGCGACATCTGGGTCTGCAGGCGGATCAGGTCGAGGCGGGCGGCACGGCCCTGCTCCAGACGCAGGGTGATGTCCTTTTCCTGCTGTTGCAACGCCTTGATGCGGGCGTCCAGCACCGTGCCCAGTTCGCGGAAATGCAGCGCCTTGGTATAGGTCGCGACGATGTTGAACAGCAGATCCTGTTCGCTGGCGCGCAGCGACTGCAGCGCGGCCTCGCGGTTGTGTGTGGCCAGTGCCTCCCCGGCGACCAGCGTGCCGCCGCTGTAGAGTGGCAGGCTCAGGGCCAAGCCGATGTTCGCGACGTCGCGGTCCATGGGCGGGAAGACGCCCGGTGCACGGATCGGCGTGATGAGCGTGGAATAGGCGTAGCGCGTGTAGTCCGCGTTCAGATCGACGCGCGGCAGACGCTGGCCATGCGCGACACCCTGCTCCAACGTCTGTTTTTCCACCTCCGCCTGCTGCTGGAGCATCGCCGGATTGGCGGCTACCGCGCGAGCCATGGCTTCCGTCAACGACAGCGTGTCGGCGGCGTGAGCCAGGCTGCCGCCCAGCAGCGTCAGGGCGAGCAGCGTGCGGGGGAAGGGTTTCAGGATCATATCCATGGATATTCCGGGCAGGCACCGGCCACAAGTAAGTTACTGAATACTTACTTTAGGCACGCGCTTGCCCGATGTCAAGGACGGCGGCGAGAAAATTTCGAACCGCTCTCCCAGACGTCGCACCAGCACGCCGCGGAGCGCGAGTGGCGAGTGATGGATCACGTTTTGAGTTGTGCGCCCGGCGGCAGCCGTCCGCACAATCAGGTCGACCCGGCTACTCGTGGCGCAACGCGTCGATGGGGTCGAGCTGCGCCGCGCGGCGCGCGGGAAAAAAACCGAAGATCACACCGATGCCGGCGGAAAACAGGAAGGACAGCAGGTTGATCGCCGGGTCGAAGATATAGGGAATCTGCATCACGTTGGCGAGCGTGATCGAGGCTGCGGTGGCCAGCGCGATGCCGACGAGGCCGCCGAGGCTCGCCAGCACCACGGCCTCGATGAGGAACTGCAGCAGCACTTCACGTTCCAGCGCGCCAATGGCGAGACGGATGCCGATTTCGCGCGTGCGCTCGGTCACCGACACCAGCATGATGTTCATGATGCCGATGCCGCCAACGAGCAGGCTCACCGCGGCGACGGCGCCCAACAGCATGGTGAGGATGCGCGTGGTGGCGGTGAGCATTTCCGCGATCTGCCGGGTGTCCATGACGCGAAAATCGTCGTCCTCGTTCGCACCGATGTTGCGCCGTTCACGCAGCAGTTCGCTCAACTGCCGCTTGGCCGCGTCGATCGAGGCACCCGCCTTCACGGAAACGCTCAGACGCGTGATGTCGGTACTGCCAGCGAGACGGCGCTGCACGGTGCGCAGCGGCATCACCACGGTGTCGTCCTGGTCGGAACCCATCGCCGATTGCCCCTTGGGCTTGAGCAGGCCAATCACCTCGCAGGCGAACTGCTTGATGCGGATGTCGCTGCCGACCGGATTCTGGCCGCCAAAGAGCTTTTCGCGCACGGTTTCCCCGATCACGCACACCGCCTTGCCGGCACGCTCCTCCGCTTCGCTGAAGGTGCGACCCGCAGCGAGCACCCAGTTGCCGGCCTGGAAATAGTCATCGCTGCTGCCGGTGACGACGGTGGACCAGTTATTGGCCTGGTACACCGCGGTCGCCGCCTTGTTGACCACCGGCGCGACGACGCCGACCGAGGAAATCTGGCTGCGAATGGCTTCGAGATCGGCACTCTTGAACGGAGGCGCCCCCTCGGAGCCCGGTCCGAAACGCTGGCCGGGCATCACCAGCAACAGATTGCTGCCCATGCTGGCGATCTGGTCGGACACGGAACGTGTAGCGCCGTTGCCCAGCGTGACCATGGTGATGACTGCGGCGACGCCGATGACGATGCCGAGAATGGTGAGAAAGGAGCGCAGCAGGTTGCGGCGGATCGCGCGCAGGGCGAGGAGCAGCGTGTTCCACAGCATCAGGCGTTGTCCTCGCTGCGGTGGTCGCTGTCGATGCGGCCGTCGACGAAACGCACCACCCGCTTGGCGTATGCAGCCATCTCGGGCTCGTGCGTCACCATCAGCACGGTGATGCCACGATCACGGTTCAACCCGCGGATGAATTCCATGATCTCCACGCTGTTGACGCTGTCGAGGTTGCCGGTGGGCTCGTCGGCCAGCAGCACGCGCGGATGCGTGACGATGGCGCGCGCAATGGCGACGCGCTGCTGTTGCCCGCCGGACAACTCCCCTGGCGTGTGGTGCTCCCACCCCGCGAGTCCGACCTGCGCGAGCGCGGCGCGTGCGGCGGCATGGCGCCTGGCGGCGGGTTCGCCACGGTAGATGAGCGGCAGCTCGACGTTTTCCAGTGCGGTCGTGCGTGCCAGCAGGTTGAAGCCCTGGAACACGAAGCCAAGGTAGTGGCGGCGCAGCAGGGCCCGCCCGTTGCGCGTGAGATCCTCGACCTTCGCGCCATCGAAAAGGTAACTGCCCTGGGTCGGGGTGTCGAGGCAGCCGATGATATTCATCGCGGTGGATTTGCCGGAGCCACTCGGCCCCATGATGGCGACGAAATCCCCCGTCTCGACGACCAGATCGATGCCACGCAGCGCATGGAACGCGGCCTGGCCGCGGCCGTAGGTCTTGGTGATGCCGGCGAGCCGGATCAGCGGGCCGTCGCTCATTGCGGGGCGCGCAGCGCCTCGGTGATCACCGCCATGCCGGCCTTGAGTTCGCCGCCGGCGATCTCGGTCACGCGGCCATTGGTGGCGCCGGTCTGCACCTCGAGTGCAACCGGCTGGCCGTCGCGCAACACCCAGACGCGTGGCGTCCCGCCGGGTGCGGGACGCGCCTTCGGGGCCTGTCGCGGCGGCCGCGGCATCAACATGCCGGCAATGCCGGCCGAGGATTTCTTCGTGACCGCCTCGGTCGTCGGCGGGGTGAAGCGCAGGGCGCCATTCGGCACCAGCAGGACATTCTCGCGCACCAGCGTGGTGATCTCGGCGGTGCCCGTCATGCCCGGACGCAGGCTGAGATCGGCATTGTCGACGTCGAGCACGGAGAGGTAGGAAACCACGCCGTCCTTCGACTGCGCGCCAAAGCCGACACGCCGAATGACCGCGGCGTACTGGCGCCCCGGCCAGGCATCGACGCTGAACACGGCCTTCTGTCCGATCTTCACCTGCGCGACATCCGCCTCGTCGACGGCGACCTGCAACTCCATCTGGGTGAGATCCTCGGCCAGCTTGAACAGCACGGGCGCCTGGAAGGACGCCGCCACCGTCTGCCCCGGATCGACCTGGCGCGACAGCACCACGCCATTGATGGGCGAGCGGATGTGCGCCTTGCCCAGATTGGTCTCGTCCGACTGCAGGGTCGCGCGCGCCTGGGTGACGCTTGCGCGCGCACTGGCCTCGTTGGCTTCGGCACGCGCGAGATTCGCCACGGCGGCATCCATTTCCGCCTGCGATGGCACCTTGCCAGCGGACAACTGCGCCACGGTCCGGTAACGCTCGAGCGTGGCACGCGCCTCGGCGACCGTCGCCCGCACCTGCATCACCTGCGCCTCGGCCGCGACCCGATTCGCCCGCGAGCGTGCAACCGCATCCTGCAGCTTGGAAAGATCGAGCTGCGCCAGCACCTGCCCCTTCTTCACACTGTCGTTGTCGTCGACGTAGACCTTCTCGACGATGCCGGACAACTCGCTGCCGACATCGACGGTGTTGGTCGGCTGCAGATTACCGGTCGCGGACACCTTCACCACCAGTGTGCCGACGCTCGCTTCCTCGGTCCGGTACTGCGGCTGCGTCGCCGCATCGTCGGCGCGCATCAGGAAGTAGGCCAGCGTTGCGAGGAGCAGCACGGTCGCACCCCCCAGCCATTTCCAGCGACGCGAGCGCGTACCCGTCGCGTCGCCGGCAAGCAGCGTTTTGGCCGATGTCCCGGAGCTGGCAGTGGAGGTATTCATGGTGTGTCCTGAGCGAAAATCGGTGTCGGAGCCGCGGGCGACCAGCCGCCGCCCAGCGCCTTGTACAGGCGAACCAGCGCCGCGATGCCGTCCGCGCGCGTGCTGGCGAGACTGTCCTGCAGCGACAGTACGCTGCGTTCGGTATCGAGCACCGCCTGGAAGTCGATGAGTCCGGCGCTGTAGCGGTCACGCGCCAGCGTCGCGGCGTTGCGTGCCGCGTCGAGCCCGCTCGCCAGCGCCTGCTCGCGCTCGCGGCTGCGCGCCAGGGCAACGAGTGCATTCTCCACGTCTTCCAGCGCCGCAAGCACGGTAGATTCGTAAGTCGCCTGCGCGCGCGCGCGTACCGCGTCCTGGATCTCCACCTGCGCACGCAGACGTCCGGCGTTGAAGATGGGCGCGGTAACCGCCGCGAGCAGCGAATGGGTGCCCGCACCGCCATCGCCGAGTCCGCCGAAGGTCAGCGCCTCCAGACCGATCGAGCCGGACAGCCGGAAACCCGGATAGCGCGCCGCTTCGGCCACCCCCAGCCGCGCGGTTTCCGCCGCCAGCGCACGTTCCGCAGCGCGCACGTC
The DNA here is from genome assembly GCA_024708885.1 of Thiobacillus sp. GTDB lineage: Bacteria > Pseudomonadota > Gammaproteobacteria > Burkholderiales > Thiobacillaceae > Thiobacillus. Next base: position 39,322 of record JANJXT010000046.1, on the reverse strand, counting down.
GGGGCGCTGCCTGAGTGTATCGGCGGGGATGCCGACGGCGATCGATGCCGGGGCCTGCGGCAGTCCGGCGCCGGCGGCAAGCCGCGTACCCAGGCTGCCGGGCGCCTGTCCCAGCAGCACCGCAAGACGGTGTTCGGCCGCCGCGAGGCCCGATTCCAGTGCAGGAATCTGCGCGCGCGTCTGCTCCAGGTTGGCGCGTGCCTGCTCGACATCCTGCCGGCTCACCAGTCCCGCCTGCGCGCGCCAGTCGGTCAGTTGCAGCGTCTCGGCCTGGCTGGCAAGGTTGTCGCGCGCGATCGCAAGACGGAGCTGGTACGCCCGCAAGTCCACATAGTTGAGCGCCACCTCGGCGGCCAGCGACACCTGTGCGGCCTGCAGATTCGCTTCGCTGGCCTGCGTGTCCGCCTCCGCTGCCTCGACGCCACGCCGCACACCGCCGAACACGTCGAGCTCCCAACTTGCGTCGAAACCCGCAGCGAAGGTATTGCGGGTGCTGCCGCTGCCCAGCGTCTCGCTGGCCCCCGTGCGGCGCGCCGTGACCGATGCGCCGACCTCCGGGAAACGGCCGGATGCCGCCACAGTGCGGCGCGCGCGCGCTTCGCGCAGGCGCGCCTGCGCGCTCGCAAGATCGGTGTTCCCCCGCAGCGCTTCTTCCACCAGTCCGGACAGGGACGGATCCTCGAACACCTGCCACCAGCGGCTGAGGTCACCCGGCGCCTCGACGCGAATCACCGCCGCGCTGTCCGGCGCACGGCTCCAGCCTGCCGGTGCGATCGGCAAGGCGGCCTGGTAATCCGGCCCAAGGGCGGCGCAGCCGGCAAGACCGGTGCTCGCCAGCAGGACGAGCCTGAATGCGGAATGATGCAGGGTCATGGGAATGTCGTCGAGATTGTAGATCCAGTGTACAGCTTCGCCATGGCTGACATTCGCCTCTCGGGTTGTGCAGGCCACCGTACGTCGTCAGCCGCGGAGTTGGAGCGCCGCCGCCGTCAAACGTTCACGACGGGCATGCTGCTGCGGTACGCGCTGCCCCGCTCCTGCCGCAAAAACCCCCAAGGCACCGCGCTGGGCGAGAAATCATGATAATGACAACTTATCTTTCTCGCAAGATATTTTACTGCTACGATGTGGGTTGTCGCCCGGAGACTCCGCCATGACCTCACCCCGCAAACGGCCGCACCATGCCTGGTCGGAAAGTCACGCGCCCGACACCCTGCCGCTCATCCTGCATCTTCACCACGCCCGTGAAATCACGCTTGTCCGCGCCCGTCCGATCTGGGCAAGACACACGCTCACGCCGGCGGAATTCGACGTGCTCGCGGCGCTGCGCAACGCACCGCCACCTTACCGGCTCACCCCGTCGCAGCTGCAGGATTGCGTGCTCATCACTTCGGGTGGCCTGACCAAGGTGATGCGGCAACTTGAAGCGCGCAATCTGGTGCTGCGTTCGCAGGATCCGCATGACCAGCGCGTCAAGCCCATCAGGCTCACCCACGCAGGCAGGGCGCTGATCGAACATGTCATGGCGGAAGTGGGCGGCGCCGCCGACGCCTGGCTGCGCAGCATTCTGGATGCGCAGGAGATCGCCACGCTGAGCGCACTGCTGAAACGGCTTGCCGACACGCCAGTGGCGTCTCTGGCAGCCTGTCGGACTTGAGCACGATCTACTGCGCCGGCGAAACACCAAGACAAACACCTCGCACGAGACCCCCCATGTCCAGATCCCTCACCCTTGCAACGCTCGCATTGCTCCTGCTTTCTGCCTGCCAGGGTGAGGCGCCGCCACCGCCCAAGAGTGAGCCGCCCTGGGTGCTGACCGCCCAGGTGCGCGCCAATGGCGCGACGGAACTCGAACTCACCGGCACGGTACGCGCGCGTCACGAGACGCCGGTGGCGTTCCAGGTAGGCGGACGCATCGCCACGCGCCACGTCGACGCGGGCCAACGCGTGGTCCACGGCGCGGCGCTGTTCCGCCTCGACCCACGCGACCTGGAACAGGCGGTCCAGGCCGCCGAGGCCGAACATGCCGCCGCATTGTCCGCCCTGCGCCTCGCGCAAGCCGACGCCGCACGCAACCGCACGCTGCAGGCGCAGGCCTTCGTCAGCCGCCAGGCGCTCGACCGCGCCGAACTCGTGGTGCGCGAGGCCCAGGCGCGCCTGGACGCCGCCCGCGCCCGCCTGCAGCAGGCGCGTCACGCACGCGGCTACGCCGCGCTCACGGCAGCCGCAGACGGCGTCGCGATGAGCGTCAGTGGCGAACCGGGGCAGGTGGTGGCTGCCGGCCAGCCGGTCGCCGTGATCGCACTCGACGGCACGCGCGAGATCGAGGTGTTTTTCCCGGACAGCGTCACGCCACCGCGTACCGGCGAGGCGCTGCTCCAGGACGGCTCGCCGCGGGCACTGACGCTGCGTGAAACCGCCGGCGCGGCCGACCCCGACAGCCGGACCTGGCGCAGCCGTTACCGCGTGGATCACGATGCGACAGCCGACGCACTGGCGCTCGGCGGCGTCGTGCGCGTGCGCTTTGCCACCGCAGCCGATGACGGCGGACTGGCGGTGCCCCTGGGTGCGCTCGACGAACGCGCCGAAGGCGCCCGCGTGTGGCAGGTCGTCAATGGCGCCGTGCAGCCGGTGCCCGTCGAAGTGGTCGCGCTGGACGCCGAAACCGCGCATATACGCGCCAAGCTTGCGCCAGGCAGCCGCGTCGTCGCGCTGGGCACGCATCTGCTGAAATCCGGCATGGCGGTGCGGGAGCGCCAGCAATGAGCTTTCCCAACCTGTCGGCGCTCGCGGTGCGCGAGCGCTCGACCGCGCTGTTCTTCCTGCTGCTATCGATCATCGCCGGCGTCTACGCCTTTCTCTCGCTCGGCCGCGCCGAGGACCCCGCCTTCACCGTGCGCGTCGTCGCGGTGTCGGTGATCTGGCCCGGCGCAACGCCGGACACGCTGCAGCAGCAGGTGGTGGATCGTCTGGAAAAGCGCATCCAGGAAATCGATTACCTGTATCGCATCGAAACCGTGGTGCGTCCGGGCCGCGCCGACCTGCAGATCGAATTCCACGACTACGCACCCAACCGCATCATTCCCGATCTCTTCTACGAGGTACGCAAGCGCATGCAGGACGAGGCCGGGAAGCTGCCGCCCGGCGTCATCGGCCCGCTGGTCAACGACGATTTTTCCGATGTGTATTTCAGCCTCATCGCGCTGACCGCCCCCGGCATGCCGATGCGCGACCTGGTGCGCGAGGCGGAATCCGTGCGCAACCGCCTGCAGCTCGTCGAAGGCGTACACAAGGCATTGCTGCTGGGCGAACGCAGCGAGCGCGTGTTCGTCGATTTCGACATGGCCAGGTTGCACAGCCTCGATCTTTCACCGCAGGCCGTCTTCGATGCCATCGACGCACACAACCGCCTGGCACCCGCGGGCCGCCTCGAGACCGCCGGCCCGCGCGTGTACCTGCGCCTGGACGCCGACCTCGCGGATCCGGCGGCGCTCGCCGCGGTGCCGCTGCGCATCGGCGACCGCCTGCTGCGTCTGTCGGACATCGCAACGGTGCGGCGCGGCTACGAGACGCCGCCCGCCTATCTGGTGCGCGCACGCGGCGAGGATGCGATCCTGCTTGGTGTGGTGATGCGCCGCGGCGAAAACGGCCTGCACCTCGGCGAACGCCTCGACGCCTTCTTCACCGCCGAGCGCGCACGCCTGCCGCTGGGCATCGCGCTCACTCCGCTCACCAACCAGGCGGAGGCCGTCTCCAGTGCGGTAAACCTGTTCCAGCTCAAGTTTCTCGTCGCGGTCGCCGTGGTCATCGGCATCAGCGTGCTCGCCATCGGCCTGCGCGCCGGACTGGTGGTGGGCATCGCCATTCCCGTGACGATCGGCCTCACCTTCCTGGTAATGAAACTGCGCGGCATCAACCTCGACCGCATCACACTGGGCGCGCTCATCATTGCGCTGGGCCTCCTCGTCGACGACGCCATCATCGCCATCGAGATGATGATCGTGAAGATGGAGGAAGGCTGGGACCGCGTGCGCGCAGCGTCGCACGCATGGAGCGTGACCGCGGCACCGATGCTGTTCGGCACCCTGGTCACGGTCGCAGGCTTCGTGCCGATCGGCTTCGCACAATCCGGCGTCGGCGAGTACGCCGGCAACATCTTCTGGGTGCTGGGCATCGCACTCCTGGTGTCGTGGCTGGTCGCGGTCACCTTCACGCCCTACCTCGGCGTCAAGCTTCTTCCTGATTACAAGCGGGGCGCCCACGTCAGCGGCGGCCTGTACCAGACCCCGGCGTACCGCCGATTGCGCGCGTTGATCGAGTGGTGCGTCACGCGCCGCAAGACCGTCGTCGCGGGCACGCTGGGGCTCCTGGCACTCGCTGTCGCCGGCATGGCCGGTCCGGTGGAAAAGCAGTTCTTCCCCGGCTCCGATCGCACCGAAGTGCTGGTGAGCGTCTATCTGCCGCAGGGCAGCAGCATCAGCACCACCGACGCGGCCACGCGCAAGCTCGAAGCCATCCTTGCGAACATGCCCGAGGTGCGCACCCTGTCGGCCTACGTCGGAGCTGGCGCGCCGCGCTTCTTCATCTCCGCGAATCCGGAACAGCCCGATCCCGCCTTCGCGAAGATCATCGCAGTCACGCAGGACGTCGCGGCGCGCGACCGCGTCATGGCGACGCTGGAACAACACATCAGCGACGGCGACTTCCCCGAGGCGCGCGTGCGCGCCACGCGGCTGTTCTATGGCCCGCCGGTGATCTGGCCGGTGAGTTTCCGCGTCATCGGCCCCGACCTCATCGAGCTGCGTCGCATCGGACACGCGCTGCGGGACGTGATGAGCGCCAACCGCCACATCCGCGACGCGCATCTGGAGTGGGACGAGCGCGTACCGGTGCTGCATCTGACGACCGACCCCGAGCGCCTGCGTCTGGTCGGCCTCACCCCGAATGAGGTTGCACGGCAGTTGCAGTTCCAGCTCGACGGCACTGCCGTCACCACCGTGCGCCAGGGTTTGCGCAGCGTCGAGGTCCATGCGCGCGGCGGCGCGGCCGATACGGGCCGGCCACAGGCGATCGAATTGCGCACGCTCGACGGCCGCACGGTGCCGCTCGCCCAACTCGGCGCCCTGCAGGTCGGTTTCGAAGATCCCGTCATCCGCCGCTACAACCGCGAGCCATACGTCGCCATCCACGCCGACATCCGCGGCGCCCAGCCCAACGACGTCACCGCTGCGGTGTGGGCCGACCTCGCGAAACTGCGCGCGTCGCTGCCGCCCGACTACCGCATCGACATCGGCGGCTCGGTCGAGCAATCGGGCAAGGCCGACGCGTCGATCAACCGCCTGATGCCGGTGATGCTCGCCTTGACCCTCATCTTCGTCATGCTGCAGATGCGTTCGTTCAGCGGCACCTTCGTGGTCGTCGCCACCGCGCCGCTCGGCGTCATCGGCGCCGTCGCGGCGCTGCTGCTGTTCCGCCAGCCGTTCGGCTTCGTCGCGCTGCTGGGCCTCATCGGTCTGGCCGGCATTCTCATGCGCAACACCCTCATCCTCACCCAGCAGGTCACCGACAACCTCGAAGACGGCATGCCCGCAGCCGACGCCGTCGTCGAGGCCGCGGTGCGGCGCGCCCGCCCCGTCGTGCTCACCGCGCTCGCCGCCATCTTCGCCTTCGTGCCGCTCACCCTCGACGGCTTCTGGGGTCCGCTGGCCTACGTCCTCATCGGCGGCATCGCCGTCGGCACGCTCATCACCCTGCTGTTCGTGCCGGCGCTGTATGCACTGTGGTTCAGGATCGGGAAGAACGCCGCGCGGCCCGCCTGACCCGGCGTCCAGGCATGGAAGAACCGGCTTATCCTGCGGTCGGCTTCGCAGGCTTGCCGCGGCGCATCACGCGCCACAGCGCGTCTGCGTAGCCGGAAAGGCCGTACAGCACGAAGCCGCCGAACAGCACTTCGGGCGGGCTGGTGGAAATGAGAATGAAGGCAAGCACCACCAGCAGGATGACGAAGAAGGGCACGCTCTTCCTCAGGTTGATTTCCTTGCCGCTGTAGAAGCGGAAATTGCTGACCATGGTGAGCCCCCCGAACAGGGCGATGACGGCTGCAAGCACACGCACGTCGCTGCCGGCAATCCCGTATTCGACCATGACCCAGACGAAACCGGCGATGAGCGCGGCCGCCGACGGGCTGGGCAAGCCCTGGAAGAAGCGCTTGTCGGTGACGGCGTCGAGTTGCGTATTGAAACGCGCCAGCCGCAGCGCCGCGCCGGCGCAGTAGACGAAGGCGGCGATCCAGCCGAACTTGCCGAGGCCCTGCAGGGCGAATTCGTAGATCACCAATGCCGGGGCGACACCGAACGAAACCATGTCGGACAGGCTGTCGTATTCCGCGCCGAATGCGCTCTGCGTGTGCGTCATGCGCGCGACGCGACCGTCCAGGCCGTCGAGCACCATGGCGATGAAGATCGCCACCGCGGCGTACTCGAAGCGCCCGTTCATCGCCTGCACCACGGCGTAGAAACCGGCAAACAGCGCGCCGGTGGTGAAGAGGTTGGGCAGCAGGTAGATGCCGCGATCGCGTATCCGCGGCCGCTGCCGCTCGGTCTTGCTGTGGATGAGGTCAGGCATTCTGCCCAATCAGGTTACCAGCGAGCCAATATGGTACGCCCGCCGGTGACTTTTTGGCCAATCGAGACTTCGGCGCGCGCGGTGGTCGGCAGGTACACGTCGACCCGCGAGCCGAAGCGGATGAAGCCGTAGCGTTGCCCGCGCACCAGCCGCTCGCCGGTATCGACATAGCAGAGGATGCGGCGCGCGATCAGGCCGGCGATCTGCACGCTGGTCACGTCGCCGCGCGCGCCCTGGATCCAGATCGCGTTGCGTTCGTTTTCGGTGGAGGCCTTGTCGAGGTCGGCGTTGACGAAGCTGCCCGGCGTATACCAGCGCCCCTTCACTTCGCCGTCGATCGGGCTCTTGTTCGAGTGCACGTTGAACACGTTCATGAACACGCTGATCTTCAGCGCCTCGCGCTTGAGATAGGGGTCGTCGACCTTCTCCACCGCGACGATGCGGCCGTCGGCGGGTGCGATCACCGCATCGGCATCGGTCGGCGGCACGCGCACCGGGTCGCGGAAGAACTGCAGCGCGAAGACCGCCCAGATCCAGAACGGCGCCGACCACCCGCCGACCAGCCAGGTCGCGACGAGCGCGGCGGCAAACGCGGCCAGAAGCACCAGCCAGCCCTCGCGGGCGATGAGGGGTTGTTTCATTGCTAGGGGCCAGGAGTCAGGAGCTAGGAGCTAGGAGCTAGGAGCTAGGGGGATAAGGAAGCGCGGCGCGGCCGCACACACGCCATATCCTGAATCCTGGCCCCTAGATCCTCAGTTCTTCGACTTGTCGACCAGCTTGTTGGCCGTGATCCAGGGCATCATCGAGCGCAGCTTGGCACCGACGACCTCGATCGGGTGCGCGGCGTTGTTGCGGCGCCAGGCGGTCATCTCGGGATAGTTGGACTGGCCTTCGAGGATGAAGCGCTTGGCGTAGGCGCCGTTCTGGATGTTGGCCAGGCATTCCTTCATCGCGGCCTTGGACTGCTCGTTGATGACCTTGACGCCGGTCACGTACTCGCCGTATTCCGCGTTGTTGGAGATCGAGTAGTTCATGTTGGCGATGCCGCCCTCGTACATCAGGTCGACGATCAGCTTCAGCTCGTGCAGGCACTCGAAATACGCCATCTCGGGCGCGTAGCCCGCTTCGGTCAGGGTTTCGAAGCCCGCCTTCACCAGTTCCACCGCGCCGCCGCACAGCACGGCCTGTTCGCCGAACAAGTCGGTCTCGGTCTCGTCCTTGAAGGTGGTCTCGATGATGCCGGTGCGGCCGCCGCCGATGGCCGAAGCATAGGACAGCGCCAGGTCGCGCGCCATACCGGACGCATCCTGGAACACGGCGATGAGGTCGGGAATGCCGCCGCCCTTGACGAACTCGGAACGCACGGTATGGCCCGGCGCCTTGGGTGCGATCATGATCACGTCGAGGTCGGCGCGCGGTACGATCTGGTTGTAGTGGATGGAGAACCCGTGCGCGAACGCGAGCGTCGCGCCCTTCTTCAGATTGGGCTCGACCTCGTCGCGATACAGGCGGGACTGGAACTCATCGGGGGTGAGGATCATCACCAGGTCGGCGCCGGCAACCGCCTCGGGCACGCTCTTGACCTTGAGGCCGGCGTTCTCGGCCTTCTTCGCGGACGCGGAGCCCGGACGCAGGCCGATGGTGACCTTGACGCCGGAATCCTTGAGGTTGTTGGCGTGGGCGTGGCCCTGCGAGCCGTAACCGATGATGGCGACCTTGCGCTTCTTGATGAGGGAAAGGTCGGCGTCCTTGTCGTAATAGACTTTCATGCTGGTTTCCTGGGATAGAGTAGGGGCGAAAAATTCAGGGTTTGAGGCTGCGCTCGCCGCGCCCGATGCCGGACGCGCCGGTGCGCACCGTTTCGATGATGACAGCGGGGTCGATGGCCTCGAGAAAAGCATCGAGCTTGGAGCCGGTGCCGGTCAGCTCGATGGTGTAGGTGGAGTCGGTGACATCGATGATGCGGCCGCGGAAGATGTCGGCGGTGCGTTTCATTTCTTCGCGCCCGCCGCCCACGGCCTTCACCTTGACCAGCATCAGCTCGCGCTCGATGTGGCGACCCTCGGTGAGGTCCATCACCTTGATGACGTCGACCAGCTTGTTCAGCTGTTTGGTGATCTGTTCGAGGATCTCGTCCGAGCCGGTGGTGACGATGGTCATGCGCGACAGCGTGGCATCCTCGGTCGGCGCCACGGTGAGCGACTCGATGTTGTAGCCGCGTGCCGAGAACAAACCGGCGACGCGCGACAGCGCGCCCGCCTCGTTCTCCATGAGGAGCGAAATGATGCGTCTCATAGCTCCTCCGCCAGAATCATCTCGGACAGGCCCTTGCCGCCTTCGACCATGGGGTAGACGTTCTCGGTCTGGTCGGTCTGGAAGTCCATGAACACCAGGCGTTCCTTCAGTGCCGGCGAGAACGCCTCCTTCAGCGCGCCCTCGACGTCCTCGGGTTTGTCGATGCGCATGCCGACGTGGCCATAGCTTTCCGCCAACCTGACGAAATCGGGCAGCGACTCCATGTAGGACTCGGCGTAGCGGCTGCCGTAGAAGAATTCCTGCCACTGGCGCACCATGCCCATGTAGCGGTTGTTCAGCGTCAGCACCTTGACCGGAATGCGGTACTGCTTGCAGGTCGAGAGCTCCTGGATGTTCATCTGGATCGAGGATTCGCCGGTGATGCACGCCACCTGCGCGTCCGGATGCGCAAGCTGCACGCCCATCGCATAGGGCAGCCCGACGCCCATGGTGCCCAGCCCCCCCGAATTCATCCAGCGTCGCGGCTTGTCGAACTTGTAGTACTGCGCGGCCCACATCTGGTGCTGGCCGACGTCGGAGGTGACGAACGCGTCGCCCTTGGTCACTTCCCAGAGTTTTTCGACCACGTATTGCGGCTTGATGATGGGACTGTTGCGGTTGTAATTGAGGCAGTTCCTGGAACGCCACAGCTCGATCTGCGTCCACCACGCGTTGAGCGCGGTCGCGTCGGGCCGTTCCTTGGCCTGCCTCAACAGCGACAGCATCTCGGTGAGCACATTGCCGACATCGCCGACGATGGGCAGATCGACCCTGACACGCTTGGAAATCGACGAGGGATCGACGTCGACGTGGATGATGCGGCGCTGCTCGCGTGCGAAATGTGCGGGGTTGCCGATCACGCGGTCGTCGAAGCGCGCGCCGATGGCGAGCAGGACGTCGCAATGCTGCATCGCCATGTTCGCTTCGTAGGTGCCGTGCATGCCGAGCATGCCGAGGAACTGGCGGTCGGTGCCGGGATACCCGCCCAGGCCCATCAGCGTGCTGGTGCACGGAAAGCCGAGCAGGCGCGCCAGCTCGGCCAACTGCGCGGCCGCATTGCCGAGGATCACGCCGCCGCCGGTGTAGATCATCGGCCGCCTGGCTTCCAGCAGCATCTGTACCGCGCGCTTCAACTGGCCGGTGTGGCCCTTCAGCACCGGATTGTAGGAACGCATCTCGATGCCTGCCGGATACGCAAACTCGGTGCGGTGTGCCGTCACGTCCTTCGGCACGTCCACCACCACCGGACCGGGGCGGCCGGTGGCCGCGATATGGAAGGCCTTCTTCATCGTCACGGCGAGGTCCCTGACGTCCTTGACGAGGAAGTTGTGCTTCACGCACGGACGGGTGATGCCGACGGTATCGACTTCCTGGAAGGCATCCATGCCGATTGCCGGAGTCGGCACCTGGCCGGTGACGACCACGATGGGAATCGAGTCCATGTACGCCGTGGCGATGCCGGTCAGCGCGTTGGTCACGCCGGGGCCGGAGGTCACCAGCGCCACGCCGACGCGGCCGGTCGAGCGGGCATAGGCATCGGCCGCATGCACCGCGGCCTGCTCATGGCGCACCAGCACGTGCTTGAACTTGTTCTGCTTGAAGATCTCGTCGTAAATGTTGAGCACGGCCCCGCCGGGATAGCCGAACACGAACTCGACCCCCTCTTCGGCCAGGCAACGTACGACGATCTCGGCGCCGGTGGCTTCCATAAACTGGCAATAAATCAATTCGTTGGTGAACCCGTGAGGGTAATCGTTTTGCCCCGTGGCGGTCAAGAAAACCACGCGAAAAGCGCGTCAGAACGGATCAACCGCAAAACCGCAGTTGAGCGCCCATCCTCCTCGCACAAGCGTGCCGTCGGTTCAGCCACCGGATGCCAACATCCTGCCGGCAAACACCACTACGATCGTCAGCAAACCGAGCAGAAGGTTGATACCGATCAGTTGCCGGATCTGCCCCAGCGCGGCGCCGCCTGCTTTCCAGTTCTGCTCGGCGACCGCGCGCTTGAGCTTCGCGTAGGGCACGAAGAACACCACAAGATAGATCAGCATCATGAGAAGACCGGCCGCCAGCATGGCGAGGACGTAATGCGGCGCCGCAAGCCAGCCGAACAGCGCCATCATGTGCAGGCCGGTGAGCAGGATCAGCAGCACCGACAGCCACACCCAGGAAAAGAACCTGCCGAACACGCCGACCCACAGCGTCAGGCGCTGCGGGGGTTCCAGCACGCTGGCTGCCACCGGCCGCAAGGCCACGTAGGCGAAGAACATGCCACCGACCCAGACGACGACGCCCAGCACATGCAACAACAATGACAAGCCCATGGTTTTCCTTTCAAAACAAGGCGGTTTGCGTAATCACCAGTTTAACCGGCGCGAAGCTCCTGCGGTGCTGCGGGCATGCGCCGTGCGCCTTCAGCGCATCGAGATGCACCGCGGTGCCATACCCCATGTGGCGCGCGAAACCGTAGACGGGATAGATTTCGTCCAGGCGACGCATGAAGCGGTCACGTTCGGTCTTGGCGAGAATGGAGGCCGCCGCGATGGCGGCCACCTTGTCGTCGCCCTTCACCACCGTCTGCGAACGCCACGGCCAGGCCGGGCAGCGGTTGCCGTCGACCCACACATCGTCGGGCGCACGCGTCAGTCCTTCGACCGCGCGGCGCATCGCCAGCAGGGTTGCGTTGAGGATGTTGAGCGCGTCGATTTCTTCGACGCTCGCTGCGGCGACACACCAGGCGAGTGCGTCGCGGCGGATCACGCCGGCGAGACGCTCACGCGCCGCGGCGGAGAGTTTCTTGGAGTCGCGCAGACCGTCGATGCGCCGCGCAGGATCGAGCATCACCGCGGCAGCGACGACAGGACCGGCAAGCGGTCCGCGGCCGGCCTCATCGACGCCGCACAGTCCCACCGGCCCCCAGTGCAGGTTCATGCTCACGCCCCCGCCTCCAGATAGGGCGCCACTGCCTCGGCGATGCGCGCACCGGCATTGCAGCGCAACGTCCCGTGCAGGGCGTGAAACCGCTCGATCACGGCCTCCCGGCGCGGCGCATCGTCCAGCCAGGCAAGCGCATCCGCCGCCAGGTTCTCGGCCGTGGCGGTTTCCTGCACGCGCTCCGGAACGATCCAGTCGCGCGCCAGGATGTTCGGCAGCCCGATCCACGGCAGCAGCGCCTTTTTTCGCATCATGCGCGCGGTGAGCGCAGGCACGCGGTATGTGATCACCATCGGTTTCTTGAACAGCGCCGTCTCCAGCGTGGCCGTGCCGGAGGCGACCAGCGCGACATCGCATGCCGCCAGCGCCCGGTGCGACTGGCCGTCCAGAACCCGCACCGGCAGGCTCGTTCCCTGCAGCGCCGCACGCACGATGCCTGCCGCTGCGGCGTTCGCGGCAGGCAGGAGGAACTGCGCATCACCGTGACGCTGGTGCACGAGGCGCGCGGCGTCGAGCATCAACTGCGCGTGCCGTTTCACTTCGGTGAGCCGGCTGCCTGGCAGCAGCGCAAAAACCGGCCCATCGTGCAAGCCGAGCGCGGCGCGGGCGGCCGCGGTATCCGGATCGAGCGGAATGACGTCGGCAAGCGGATGGCCGACGTAGCTCACGGGAATGTCCGCGTCGCGATAGATGGCTTCCTCGAACGGGAACACGACCAGCATGCGCGACACCGCCTGCTTGATGCGATGGATGCGCTCCGGTCGCCACGCCCAGATCGACGGGCTGACGAAGTGCACGGTGGGAATGTTCGCCGCCTTCAGCCGCGTTTCCAGCGTGAAATTGAAGTCCGGCGCGTCGATGCCGACGAATACCCGCGGGTGCTGCTGCATGAAATAGCGGGTCGCGCGCGCGCGAATCCACAACAGTTCCGGCAGATGGCGGAGCACTTCGACATAACCGTTGACCGCGAGCCTGTCGCTGGAATAGACCGCTTTCACGCCGGCTTCGACGAGGCGCGGTCCGGCAATGCCGGCTGCGGTGAGGTGGGGACGGGTTTGCCTGAGGGCGGTGACGAAATGCGCGCCCAGGAGATCGCCGGACGCCTCGCCGGCGACGACTCCGAGATCGATCACCGGATGATGCCGCGCTCGGTGCGCGCGAGGAAATCGAGAAGCTGGCGAACCTCGGAATGGGCGGCCGCCAGCGGTTCGAGCCTGGCCTGCGCCTCGGCAACGGTGTTGCCCTCGCGGTAGAGAATCTTGTAGGCGCGCTTCAAGGCCGCCATGGATTCGGCCGAAAAACCGCGCCGCTTGAGACCCTCGCTGTTGAGCCCGTGCGGCGCGGCGGGCTGGCCGGACGCCATGACGAAGGGCGGGATGTCCTTGAACACCACGCTGGAAATGCCGGTCATGACGTGCGCACCGACCTTGCAGAACTGATGCACACCGGTAAAGCCGCCCAGGATCACCCAGTCGCCGACCTCGGCATGCCCCGCCAGCGAAGCGTTGTTGGCGAAGATGGCATGGTCGCCCACCACGCAGTCGTGCGCGATGTGAACGTAGGCCATGATCCAGTTATGGCTACCGAGCGTGGTGACGCCGCGGTCCTGCACGGTGCCGGTGTTGAAGGTGCAGAATTCGCGAATGACGTTGTCGTCGCCGATTTCCAGGCGCGTCGGCTCGCCGGCGTACTTCTTGTCCTGCGGCGTCTCGCCCAGCGACACGAAATGGAAAATGCGGTTGCGCGCGCCGATGCGGGTGTGGCCGGTGATGACCGCATGCGCGCCGACCGTGGTGCCGGCGCCGATCTCGACGTGCTCGCCGATGATCGAATAGGGTCCGATCTCGACGTCGTCGGCAAGGCGGGCGCCTGCCGCCACCAGCGCGGTGGGATGAATCGATGCCATCGGGTCAGGCCTGGGGCTTGTCGCGCAGTGTCGCCATGAGTTCGGCCTCGGCCGCCAGCACGCCGTCGACCTCGGCACGGCCCTTGTATTTCCAGATGCCGCGCATCTCGCGCACGATTTCCACCTTCAGCACCAGTTGGTCGCCGGGCTTCACCGGCTTCTTGAAGCGCGCGCCGTCAATCCCGGCGAAGTACACGATGCCGATGTCTTCCGGCGCGTAGTTCTTGGTCTTGAACGACAGGATCGCGGCCGCCTGCGCCATCGCCTCGAGAATCAGCACGCCCGGCATCACCGGCGCCCCGGGAAAATGGCCGGGGAAAAACGGCTCGTTGATGGTGACGTTCTTGATCGCGGTGACCGACTTGCCGAGTTCCATCTCGACAATGCGGTCGATCAGCAGAAAGGGGTAGCGATGCGGGAGGTATTGCATCACCTCCTCGATTTCCATGGTCATTTGGATTCCAGTTCCCTGAGTTTCTTTTCCAGTTCCTTGACGCGTTTCACCAGCTTGTCGAGGTTGCGCATGTGCACGGCGTTCTTCTGCCACACCTCGTGCTCGGAGAACGGCAGCGCCGACGTATAGGTGCCCGCCTTGGGCAGCGACTTGGTGATGAGCGTGTTGGTCGAAATGCGCGTGCCATCGGCGATCTCGATATGGCCGAAGATCATCGCCGCACCGCCAATGGTGCAATGGCGTCCGATCTTCGTGCTGCCGGCGATGCCCGTGCACGCGGCGATCGCGCTGTGCGCCCCGATCGTCACGTTGTGTGCGACCTGGATCAGGTTGTCGAGCTTGACGCCGTCCTCGATCACCGTGTCTTCCAGCGCACCGCGGTCGATGGTGGTGCAGGCGCCGATCTCGACGTCGTTGCCGATCACGACGCGCCCGATCTGCGGGATCTTCTCCCACCGGCCTTCGTCGGGCGCGAAGCCGAAGCCGTCGGAGCCGACGACGCAACCGGAGTGGAGAATCGCGCGATCGCCGATTGTGCAGCCGCGATACACCGTGACGTTGGCATGCAACAGGCAGTCGGCGCCGATCGTCGCCGCGTCACCCACCACGCAATTCGGGCCAATCACGCTGCGCGCGCCGATCCTGGCGCCTGCGCCGACCACCGCGCCGGGGCCGATGCTGGCGTCGGCCTCGACCTGCGCATCCGGCGCCACCGTTGCCGCAGCATGGATGCCGGCCGGCGGGCGCGGCGGCGGGTTCAGCAGCGCGGAAACACGGGCGAAATACAGATAGGGATTGGGCGTGAGTATGCGCGGCAGTTCGCATGCGTCGCGTGCATCCGGCGGCAGGATGACCGCACCGGCGCCGGTGTTCGCAAGCTGCGCGAGATACTTCGTCTGGGCGACGAAACCGATTTCGTCCGCCGTGGCACGATCGAGCGGCGCGATCTGGCGGATGCTGCGCGTGCCGTCGCCGAGCAGTTCGCCACCCAGGCGGTCGACGAGTTCGGCAAGCGTGACGGCCATGTCCGAGATAGGCTCCGGGGCGCGCCTGGATTCAGCGGCTTACTTGCCGCCGAGTGCCTTCATCACGCGATCGGTGATGTCAGTCTTGGCATCGACGTAGACGGCCTGCTCGACAATGATGTCGAACTTCTCCGCCTTGGCAATATCCTGGATCACCTTGCGTGCGCGTTCCTGGATCTGCCCCAGTTCCTCGTTGCGGCGCAGGTTGAGATCCTCGCGGAACTCGCGCCCCTGCCGCTGCAGGTCGCGGTTGAGGTTGCCCAGGTCGCGCTCCTTGTTGCGGCGCTCGGTTTCGGACATGGTCACGCCGTCCTTGTCGAGCTGCGTCTGCAGGTCGCGCGCCTGCTTGGCGAGCTTTTGCAGTTCCTGGTCGCGCGAGGCGAACTCACGCTCCAGCTTCTTCTGTGCGGCAACCGACAGCGGTGCCTCACGCAACAGGCGCTCGGTGTTGACGAAGCCGATCTTGGTGTCGGCCCAGGTCGGCATGGCGACCGCCAGGGAGGTCAGCATCAGGGATGTACAAAAGTGCTTGAATTTCATTTCATTTCACTCCGCTTCACAGCACCCTCAGAACACGTTGCCGAGGGTGAATTGGAATACTTCCGTCTCGTCGCCGGACTTCTTCGAAATCGGCTGCGCCACGCTGAATTTCAACGGTCCCATCGGAGAGACCCACAGCACGGCAAGTCCTGCAGAATAGCGCAGGTCATCGAAAGCGAATTTTTCGTACAGTCCCCGGTAGGGATTCGACAGGTCGCTGTCGGACGGGCCAAACGCCGCGCCCGCATCGATGAACGCGGACATGCGCAGCGACTGGTCGCTCGTCAGGCCCGGCAAGGGAAAATAGAGTTCCGCATTGCCGATGACACGCGTGTCGCCGCCGAGCGCATCGCCCACCGCATCCTTCGGGCCGAGCGTGCCGTTCGAGAATCCGCGCACCGAGCCGGTGCCGCCGGCATAGAAATTCTTGAAGAAGGGCAGCGGCTTGCCCGACAGCCCGCCGCCGAGGCCAACTTCGCCGTTCAACATGAGGACGAACCTGCGCCCCAGATCGAAATACTGCTGGTGCTGGAGCGAGACTTTGTAGTACTGCATGTTGCCCAGCGGCGTGCCGACTTCGGCGCCCACCCGCTGGTACAGCCCCTTGGTCGGGAACAGGTAGCTGTTGCGCGTATCGCGCGCCCAGGTGGCATCAAGGCGCACCGTGTCGGTGTCGTTGCCGAACACGTCGACGAAATCCTGATAGCGCGTGGAGGGATCCGTGCCAAGCGTCAACGACGTCTGCTCGTAGGTCAGGCCCAGGGAAATGGAGTCCCGCTCGTTGATCGGCAGGCCAAAGCGCATGCCGGCGCCGTAGGTCGACGTCTCGTAATCGCCCACGCCGTCAATCTCGGTCGCGTCGACGTCGCGGCGGTAGAGGTCGTAGCCGAGACTGATGCCGTCGATGGTGTAGTAGGGGTTGGTGAACGACAGGGAGTACACAGTGTTGACGCTGCCCGAGTTGAGCTGCGCCGTCACGCGGTTGCCGGTGCCAAACACGTTTGCCTGCGACACCGAGCCCGACAGCACCAGGCCCTCGGAGGATGAAAAACCGGCACCCACCATGATGTTGCCGGTCGACCGCTCGGTCACGCTGACGTTGACGTCGACCTGGTCGGTCGTGCCGGACACGCTCGGTGTCTCGATGTTGACCTCGTTGAAGAAGCCGAGCCGGTTGAGGCGGTCGCGCGAGCGGTTGATCTTCTCGGCGTCGTAGTACCCACCCTCCATCTGGCGGATCTCGCGGCGCACCACCTCGTCGCGCGTACGCGTGTTGCCCGCGACGTTGATGCGGTTGACGTACACGCGGCGTCCCGGATCGACGAACAGGGTGAAGGCGACGCTGCCCTTTTCCTTGTCGAGTTCGGGGACGGCGTTGACGTTGGCGAAAGCGTAGCCTTCATTGCCGAGGCGGTCGCTGATCTTCTTGGTGCTCTCGGTGAGGCGGTCACGCGCGAACACCTCGCCCGGCTGCACCGCGATGAGTTTCTTCAGTTCGTCTTCGGGCACGAGCATCTGCCCTGCCAGCTTGATGTCGGACACGCGGTATTGCGGCCCTTCCGTCACGTTGAGGGTGATGTAGATGCCCTGCTTGTCCGGGGAGATCGAAACCTGGGTGGATTCGACGTTGAATTCGAGATAGCCGCGATTGAGATAGAACGAACGCAGCGCCTCGATGTCGCCTGCCAGGCGCGATTTCGAGTACTGGTCGTTCTTGGTGTACCAGGTGAGCCAGCCCGGCGTGGTCGAGGTGAGCTGCTTGAGCAGTTCCTTTTCCTTGAACGCCTTGTTGCCGACGATGTTGATCTGGCGGATCTTGGCGCTTTCGCCTTCGACCACGTCGAACTGCACCGCGACGCGATTGCGTTCCAGCGGGGTCAGGGTCGACTTGATCTCCACCGCATACCTGCCGCGGTTGAAATACTGCCGCTGCATTTCCTGCTCGGCCTTGTCGAGCAGCGCGCGGTCGAGCACGCGGCCTTCGGCGAGCCCCGTCTGCTTGAGGCCGCTCTTCAGGTCGTCCGCGGAAAATTCCTTGATGCCGGTGAGCGTGATGGTGGCGATCGAGGGGCGCTCCTCGACGGTGACGATGAGTACGCCGTCGCGCGCTTCCAGATGCACATCCTTGAAGAAACCGGTGGCATACAGGGCTTTCACGGCCGCCGTGGTCTTCTCCTCGGTCATCACCTCGCCGACCTTGACCGGCAGGTAGCTGAACACGGTGCCCGCCTCGGTGCGCTGGATGCCCTCGACCCGAATGTCCTTGACCACGAACGGTGCTTCGGCCCATGCAGCGGGCATGGCCAGCGCAACGGCGAGGGCAAGCGTCAAACGGTTCAGGGTCATGATTATCCGCCGAGGAGGCGCTGGAAATCGTTGAACAGGGCAAATGACATCAGCAGCAGCAGCAGCGCTGCACCGATCCGGCCGCCTAGCTCCATGGTGCGTTCCGACACCGGGCGACCGGTAAAAACTTCCGCAAGATAATACATGAGGTGCCCCCCGTCCAGTAACGGGATCGGCAGGAGATTGAGCACCCCCAGACTCACGCTGACCAATGCGAGAAAACCGACGAAACTGATCCAGCCAAGGTTCGCGCTCTGCCCCGCGTAATCCGCGATGGTGAGCGGGCCGGACAGGTTCTTCCACGACACCTGGCCCATCACCATGCGCGCCATCATCTCCACGGTGAACACGCTCATGTCCCAGGTCTTCGCAATGCCCTGCCCCAGCGCGGCGAGCGGCGAATACCGCAGTTCGGTCATGAGGCTGGCGCGCAGCGATGCATCGACCTCGGGTGCGGCGCCGATGCGACCGATGCGTTCACCATCGACGTCCACCGTATCAGGCGTCAGCGTCAGCTCGGCGTGGCGGCCCTGCCGTGCGTATTCGACACGCAGGGGGCGTGACGGATGCGCGCGCACCGTCTCGACCCACGCCTGCCAGCTCGCCACCGGCACGCCACTGGCGGCGATGAGGCGGTCGCCCGGCTGCAGGCCGGCGCGCGCGGCGGCGCCGTCACCCAGCACCTCGCCGATCACCGGAGCGAGCGGCGGATCGTAGCGGACGATGCCGAGCGGGCGCAGGGTGTCGCGCTCCAGGTTTTCCGTGTCCGCCGCCGGCATGTCGAGCTGAACATGGCGCCCGCCGGCAAGCGTCAGTTCGACGGGGCCACCGGCGACGCCGGCGCGCAACAGCGCGAGCCGCAAATCCTGGAACGCCGGCGTGGCGACGCCATTGACGGCGGCGATCTCGTCACCCGCGGCGAGCCCCGCCCGCGCCGCAGCGGTGCCCGCAGGCGGCTCCCCGATCAGGGGTTTCAGGGCCGGCAGGCCATGCAGGAACAGCGCCCAGTAGAACACCACGGCCAGCAGAAAATTGGCGGCCGGCCCGGCGGCGACGATGCCGATGCGACGCCACACCGTGGCGCGGTTGAAGCTGCGGTGCGCGTCCGCCGGCGGCACCGGGCCCTCGCGCTCATCGAGCATCTTCACGTAGCCGCCAAACGGCAGCGCGGCAAGCACCCACTCGGTGCCGTCGCGGCCGACGCGGCGGCTGGCAAGCGGCTTGCCGAAGCCGACGGAGAAACGCAGCACCTTGACCCCGGCCAGCCGCGCGACAAGATAGTGGCCAAACTCGTGCACCACCACCAGCACGCCGATGGCGATGAGAAACCACAGCAGGGTGTGCAGCACGCTCACGCGTGTACGGCCTCGATGAAGGCGCCGGCGACACGTCGCGCCGCACGGTCGGACTCGAGCAGATCGTCCAGTGTGCCGGCCGGGCCGCCTGCGAGCGTGTCGAGCGCGTGCGCGATGCTGGCGGCAATGGCACCGAACGGCGCGGCGCCGTCGAGAAACCGCGCGACGGCGACTTCGTTGGCGGCATTGAGCACCGCCGCGGCGTTGCCGCCCGCGGCAAGCGCGTCGAACGCCAGTTGCAGGCAGGGGAAGCGCCGGGTGTCGGGGGCCTCGAAAGTCAACTGCCGACCCATCAGCTCAAGCATCGACACACCGGCGTCGATGCGCTCGGGAAATCCCAGCGCATACGCGATCGGGGTGCGCATGTCGGGCGTGCCCATCTGCGCGATCACCGAGCCGTCTATGTATTCCACCATCGAATGGACGATGCTTTGCGGGTGCACCAGCACCCTGATCTGGTCCAGCCGCGCGTTGAACAGCCAGCGTGCCTCGATCACCTCCAGTCCCTTGTTCATCAGGCTCGCGGAGTCGACCGAGATTTTTTTTCCCATCACCCAGTTCGGATGCGCCACCGCCTGCTCCGGCGTGGCGGCGGCGATGGCTTCCGCGGACAGGGTGCGGAACGGTCCGCCCGATGCGGTGAGCCACAGCGCATTCACCCCGGCGCCGGCAAGGTCGCCACGAAAGTCACGCGGAAGCGCCTGGAAGATCGCGTTATGTTCGGAATCGATCGGCAGCAATTCCGCACCACTCGCTGCCACCGCATCCATGAAAAGCTGCCCCGACACCACCAGGGTTTCCTTGTTGGCAAGGAGAATGCGCTTGCCGGCCTGCGCGGCGGCAAGCGTGGCGGGCAGGCCGGCGGCACCGACGATCGCCGCCATCACCGTGTCGACTTCAGGCGCGACCGCCACCTCGGCCAGCGCTGCCGCGCCGTCCAGCACTTCGACACCGAGCCCCACGGCCGCCGCCGGCGCGCGCACCGCGGCGGCGGCGGCGGGCTCGGTCATGACGGCATAGCGCGGGCGATGCGCACGGCACTGCTCGAGCATGCGTTCGACCTGCGTGGCGCCGCTCAGCGCGAACACCTCGAAGCGTCCGGGGTGGCGCGCCACCACGTCGAGCGTATTGGCGCCAATGGTGCCGGTGGCGCCGAGTATGGTGAGCACACGCGGCGTCACAGCGGCGCCTCCAGCCACATGAGCATGCCCGTGGCCAGCGGCAGGGTCGAGGCGAGGGCGTCGATGCGGTCGAGCACGCCGCCATGCCCCGGCAGCAGCGTGCCGCTGTCCTTCATGCCAGCCACGCGCTTGATCCAGGACTCGAACAGATCACCCAGCACCGACACGTAGAGCAGCACGGCGAGCAACGGCAGGAGCGGCCATAGCGGCACGCCGGCGAAACGGCCGAGCGCGATGCCGTAAAGCGCCAGCGCAACCAGCGCGCCGGCGACGCCTTCCCAGGTTTTGCCGGGGCTGATCGCCGGCGCAAGCTTGTGGCGACCGAAGCGGCGCCCGGCGAAATAGGCGGCAGTGTCAGCGATCCACACCACCATGACGACCGCCAGCAGGACGTCGGCGCCGCGTGCATGCAGATCCATCAGCGCCGCCCACAAGCCCAGCAGCAGCACCGCACCCACCACGGCACGCAGGACAGTCGACGAGGCCTGCCAGCGCCGCGACAACCACAAAGGGGCCATCACGATCCAGAACGCGGCGGCGAGCATGACGAGGCCGTCCTGCAACGCCGGCCAGGCTGCACCCGCCAGCGCCGGCATCGCCAGTGCCGCCAGCCCCAGCGCGATGCCGTAGCCGCGTGCGGCCGCGTGGGTGAAATGCCCGAGCCGCGCCCACTCGAAGCCGGCCGCACCGACGACGATCGCCACCAGCGCGCCCCACACGGTGTTCGGTGCCCACAGCGCAGCCGGAACGAACACCGCCAGCAGCAGGCCCGCCGTCAGCACGCGACGCGACAGACTGCTCATTCGGCAGCCCCGCGGACACTCTGCACCTGTTCGCTGGTGCGCCCGAAGCGGCGCTCACGCTTGCGATAGGAAGCAATCGCCGCATCCAGCGCGTCGCTGTCGAAATCCGGCCACAGCGTCTCGGTGAAATAGAGTTCCGTATAGGCCAGTTGCCACAGCAGGAAATTGCTGATGCGCTGCTCGCCGCCGGTACGGATGAAAAGATCCGGCTCGGGCAGGTCGGCAAGGCTCAGCTGTCCGGTGAGATTCGTCTCGTTCACCGCGTCGGGGGCCACACCCGACAGCATCAGTTTCTTCACTGCCTGCACGAGGTCCCAGCGTCCGCCGTAATTGGCGGCGACGGTCAAGGTCAGGCGGGTGTTGTCGCGGGTGCGCGTTTCGGCGTCACGAATCAGGGTCTGGATGCGTTCGGAAAATCCCGACAGATCGCCGATCACGCGGAAGCGGATGTCGTTCTGGTGCAGCCTGGTGACCTCGCTCTCCAGCGCGCGCACGAAGAGTTCCATCAAGAGCGTCACCTCGTCCGGCGGACGCCGCCAATTCTCCGAGCTGAACGCGAATACCGTGAGATGCGCCACGCCGCGCTCGGCACAGGCACGGATCACCCCGCGCAGCGCCTCCACGCCCTTGCGATGGCCGGCTACGCGCGGCATCAGGCGACGCTTGGCCCAGCGGCCGTTGCCGTCCATGATGATGGCGATGTGCCGGGGCACCGCGGCATGCCCCGGTGCAGCCGGCGTGTGGCGGGTGCGCACGCTTGCGGGACTCAGACTGCGAGCAGGTCTTTCTCTTTTTCGGCAAGCATCTTGTCGATGTCGCCGATGAACTTGTCGGTCAGCTTCTGCACCTCGTCCTGGGTGCGGCGCTCCTCGTCCTCGGTCGCGGTTTTCGCCTTGACCATGTCCTTCACGGTGCTGTTGGCATCGCGCCGGACATTGCGCACCGCCACGCGCGCGTTCTCGCCCTCGCCGCGCACCACCTTGATGAGGTCGCGGCGGCGCTCCTCGGTGAGCGCGGGCATCGGCACGCGGATGATCTCGCCGTGTGCAGCCGGATTCAAACCGAGTTCGGAATCACGGATCGCCTTCTCGATCTTGCCGACCATGTTTTTCTCGTAGGCCTGCACACCCAGCGTACGGCTGTCGACCAGCGACACGTTCGCCACCTGGGGGACCGGCGTCGGATTGCCGTAGTAGTCGACCATCACATGGTCGAGGATGCCGGTGTGCGCACGGCCCGTACGGATCTTGGCGAGATCGTTCCTGAGCGTTTCCAGGGTCTTGCCCATTTTCTGCTCGGCGGAACGCTTGATGTCGGCAATGGTGGTTTCAGCCATGTCTGCTCCTCAGTGGTTGCTGACCCGCGTGCCCTCGTCCTCACCCAGCACCACGCGCTTGAGCGCGCCGGACTTGAAGACGTTGAACACGACGAGCGACAGGTTCTGTTCACGGCACAGGGCGAAGGCGGCGGTGTCGAGGACACCCAGGTTCTTCGCAATGGCCTCGTCAAACGAGAGCGACGCGTAGCGCTGCGCCGACGGATCCTTCTTCGGGTCCGCGGTGTACACACCGTCGACCTTGGTCGCCTTCAGCAGCAGATCGGCGCCGATCTCCGCCGCACGCAGCGCCGCCGCGGTGTCGGTGGTGAAGAACGGGTTGCCGGTACCGCCACCGAAGATGACGACGTTGCCGGATTCCAGCTCGCGCACCGCGGCGTCGCGCTCGAAACCCTCGCCGACGTGAGCGATGGCGACCGCGGTCTGCACCCGCGCCGGCACGCCGGCCTGCACCAGCGCATCCTTCAGCGCGAGTGCGTTCATCACCGTCGCGAGCATGCCCATCGCGTCTGCTGTCGCGCGGGTCATCCCCGACAACGCGCCGGTCGCCCCGCGAAACAGGTTGCCACCGCCCACGACGATCCCGGCCTGCACGCCCAACGCCGTCACGTCGCGAATCTGCGCGACGAAACCGGCCAGGGTTTCAGCGTGATAGCCGAAGCTGTCCGGCCCCATCAGGGCCTCGCCGGACAGCTTCAGCAGGATGCGGCGCACCGGTGCCATGCGGCTCAGACCTGGGAGGCTGCGGCCACTTCGGCGGCGAAATCGGAGACTTTTTTCTCGATGCCCTCGCCCACCACGTACATGGCGAAACCGTGGCACTGCGAATTCTTCGCTTTCAGCACCTGTTCGACGGTCTGCTTGTCGTCCTTGACGAAGGGCTGCGACAGCAGGGTGACTTCCTTGAGGAATTTCTGCACCGTGCCCTCGGCGATCTTCTCCAGCATGGCTTCCGGCTTGCCGGCTTCCCTGGCCTTCTCGATCGCGACGCGACGCTCGGTGTCGATGAGTTCCTGCGCCACGCCGGAGGCGTCGAGCGACTTCGGCTTGGACGCGGCGATGTGCATGGCGATGTCCCGGGCGATGCCCTCGTCGCCGGACACGTCGACCAGCACGCCGATCTTGCCGCCGTGGATGTAGCTGGCGAAGCGGCCTTGCGCACCCAGACGCGCGAAGCGGCGCACCGACATGTTCTCGCCGATCTTGCCGACCAGTTCGGTACGGAAGGCCTCGACCGTCGTGCCCTTGTAGGGCAGCGCGGACAGCGCGGCGACGTCGGCCGGGTCCTGGTTCATCACCATGTCGGCGAGCGCGTTGCACAGCGCAACGAAATCGTCGTTCTTGGCGACGAAATCGGTCTCGCAGTTGACCTCGACCATCGCCGCGGACTTGCCGTCGGCGGCAATGGCGATGGTCACGAGCCCTTCCGCGGCGACGCGGCCGGCGCTCTTGGCGGCCTTGTTGCCGAAGCGCACGCGCAGGATTTCCTCGGCCTTCTGCATGTCGCCACCGGCTTCGGCCAGCGCCTTCTTGCAGTCCATCATCGGCGCGTCGGTCTTCTCGCGCAGATCCTTGACCATGCTTGCAGTGATTTCTGCCATTTACAGCTCCCGATAGGTTTCGAACAATTCAATACGGAAAGAGGGGCCGACGCCCCTCCCCGAAAACCAGCCGTTCCGGCCCCATTCGACGAATGTGCCGAAACGTTGTCGCATGTCGCTATATGCGCTTATTCGGCTGCGACGTCGCCCGCTTCCTCGATTTCGACGAATTCCTCGCCGCCGACGATTTCGCTGATCACCTGGGCGCGGCCTTCCAGCACGGCATCCGCCATGCCGCGCGCGTAGAGGCGGATCGCGCGCGCCGAGTCGTCGTTGCCGGGAATCACGTAATCGACGCCGTCCGGACTGTTGTTGGTGTCGACCACGCCGATCACCGGGATGCCGAGCTTTTTCGCCTCGGTCACGGCGCCCTTCTGGTAGCCGACGTCGATGATGAAGATCGCATCGGGCAGTCCGCCCATTTCGCGGATGCCGCCCAGGCTGCGATTGATCTTGTCGACCTCGCGCTGCACGGTGAGGATTTCCTTCTTCGACAGACGGCCGGGCTCGGCGAGCTGGGTCTCGAGATCGTTGAGGCGCTTGATCGACTGCTTGACGGTCTTGTAGTTGGTCAGCATGCCGCCAAGCCAGCGGTTGTCCACATAGGGCACGCTGGCGCGCTGCGCTTCCTCGCGCACGATGTCACGGGCGGCGCGCTTGGTGCCGACGAACAGCACCGTGCCCTTGTTGGAGGCGAGCTGGCGCACGAATTTCTGCGCGTCCTGGAACATCGGCAGCGACTTTTCCAGGTTGACGATGTGAATCTTGTTGCGATGGCCGAAAATGAACGGGGCCATCTTGGGGTTCCAGAAGCGGGTCTGGTGGCCGAAGTGGACACCGGCTTCCAGCATTTGACGCATGGTGACGGACATGGAAATCTCCTTAAAGGGTTGAGCCTCCACCCACCAGCAGCCGCGCGGCGCGTCCCGCCGCACGGCCACCCTTTAATCGGCGGGTGTGCGTATTTGCCCGGACCATTCCGGACAGCCGATAATTGTAATTCGAAGCGGCGTTCGCTTCAAGCCGCTGTCACTGCCACTGCCTTGCCCCCTCCAGTTCGCCTTACGCAGCAAGGCATGGGCATTGCCACCCACAGCCGCGCGACGGTTCGCAAGCTGGCGATGCCCAGCGCGCCCAGAACCGGGAACAGTCGAACGTCGGCGCACCGACCGCCGAGCAAGCCCGCAACATCACCGGTCACCGCAGCCGATGCGGGGGACGCCCGCGGGCGTCCCCCGTTCTTTTCCCTCAGTGCCGCGCGGTTATCCTCGGCATCCCTGGCGGGACGGGCTAAAATCCCGGTTTTCCGGATTTTTCCCTTCCATGTCCGTCACGATCAAGACCGGCGCCGAAATCGAGGGCATGCGCACGGCCGGCCGCCTCGCTGCCGAGGTGCTCGACTACATCGCCCCCTTCGTCAAACCCGGCGTCACCACCGGCGAACTCGACCGCCTTTGCCACGACTACATGGTCGACGTGCAGGGTGCTGTCCCTGCACCCCTCAACTACGCGCCGAGCGGGCACGCGCCCTATCCGAAGTCCATCTGCACCTCGGTGAACAACCAGGTGTGCCACGGTGTTCCCGGCGACAAGATCCTGAAGAACGGCGATATCGTCAATCTCGACATCACCGTCATCAAGGACGGCTGGCACGGCGACACCAGCCGCATGTTCGCCGCGGGCGAGCCTTCGATCCAGGCGAAGCGCCTGATGCAGGTCACCTACGAGGCGATGTGGATCGGCATTGCCCGGGTCCGCCCCGGCGCGCAGCTGGGCGACATCGGCCATGCCATCCAGCGCTTCGCCGAGCACCATGGCTACAGCGTGGTACGCGAGTTCTGCGGTCACGGCATCGGCCGCAACTTCCACGAGGAACCGCAGGTCCTGCACTACGGCAAGGCCGGCACCGGCCTCATCCTGGAGCCCGGCATGACCTTCACCATCGAACCGATGATCAACGCCGGACGCCGCGACATCCGCCAGCTGCCCGACGGCTGGACCATCGTCACCAAGGACCGCAGCCTGTCCGCGCAGTGGGAACACACCGTGCTGGTGACGGAGTCGGGTTACGAGGTGCTGACGCTGTCGGCGGGCAGCCCGGCGGTTCCGGACACCCTCCGCACGGCCGCGTGAGCGTCGCGCCGTTCGCCGACCTGCGCGAGCGGCTGCAAACCGGCCGCGCGGCACTTGCCGCGGCCTTTCACAAACGGGGCACGGCGGCGCGCTACCTGTCCGGCCACACGGCACTGGTCGACGGCGTACTCGCCGACCTGTGCACGCGCCTCGCCCTGCCGCCCGCATATTGTCTGGTCGCCGTCGGCGGCTACGGGCGCGGCGAGCTGTTTCCCGGCTCGGACATCGACGTGCTGCTCCTGCTGCCAGCCGACCCGACGCCGGCCGAAGCGGATGTGCTGGAGCACTGGGTGCGTGCCTGCTGGGACATCGGCCTGGAGATCGGGCACAGCGTGCGCACCATCGACGCGTGCCTCACCGAAGCCGCCGACCTCACCGTCGAAACCAACCTGCTGGAAGCGCGCCCGCTATGGGGCGCGTCGGAACTCCACGATGCGCTGCGCGAACGCTTCGATCAACGCTTCGACGCGCGGCATTTTTTCGACGGCAAGCTCGCCGAACAGCAGGCGCGTCATGCGCGCTTCGACGACAGCGCCTACAAGCTCGAGCCCAACCTCAAGGACAGCCCTGGCGGGCTGCGCGACCTGCACACGATTCACTGGCTGGCCCAGGCCTGCGGCATCGGTGGCGGCTGGCGTGGGCTGGCGCGCGCAGGACTGCTGGCCGACGCCGAAGCGCGCCGCATCGCCACCGAGGAACGCGCGCTCGCCACGCTGCGCATCCACCTGCACCTGCTCGCCGGACGGCGCGAGGATCGCCTCGCCTTCGACTACCAGACCGAGCTTGCGGCGCGACTCGGCCTGTCAGCCACGGCACATCGCCGCCCGGGCGAACGCCTGATGCAGCGCTACTACCGCGCCGCCAAGTTCATCCAGCGCGCCAACGACATTCTGATCCAGTCGCTGCATGCGCGGCTGTTCCCGGTCAGCGCGCCGCCGCTGCCGATCGACGCCGACTTCCAGTTGCGCGACAACCTCATCGAAACGCGCGCCGCCGACCTGTTCGAGCAGGCGCCCGACGCGCTGCTGCGCGCCTTCATCGTGCTGGCGCGACACCCGACCGCCGCGGGCTTCGCGCCGGCCACACTGCGCGCGCTGTGGCGCGGCAGCACCCGCATCGATGCCGCGTTTCGCGCCGATCCGCGCCATCGCGCCCTGTTCGTGACATTGCTGCGCGAACCGGTGGGGGTCAGCCGTTCCATGCGCGCGCTGCACCGTTACGGTCTGCTCGCGCGTTACATTCCGGCCTTCGGCCGCATCGTCGGGCAGATGCAGCACGATCTCTTCCATGTCTACACCGTCGACGAGCACATCCTTGCCGTGCTGCGCAACCTGCGGCGCCTGACCGTGCCCGAGCTGGCGCACGAACTTCCACTCGCCAGCCGTCTCATCGCCAGCTTCGACAAGCCGGAATTGCTTTATCTCGCCGCGCTGTTTCACGACATCGCCAAAGGCCGTGGCGGCGATCATTCCGCGCTCGGCGCCGTCGATGCGCGCCGTTTCTGCCGCCAGCACGGACTCGACCGCACCGACAGCGAATTCGTCGCCTGGCTGGTGGCGATGCACCTGGCGCTGTCGCGCACTGCGCAAAAACAGGACATCAGCGATCCGGACGTCATCACGGCATTTGCCTCGCGCATGAACGACGAGCGCCATGTGGTCGCGCTCTACCTGCTCACCGTGGCCGACATCCGCGGCACCAGCCCCACGGCGTGGAACGCCTGGAAAGGCCAGTTGCTCGAAGACCTGTTTCACGCCGCGCGTGCGCGTCTCGCCGGCGCCGTGTCGACGGCCGACATCGCCGCGCGGCAGCACGAGGCGCGCACCACCCTCGCGCTCCACGGATTGCCGGACGACGCCGCCGACGCCTTGTGGGCCCATCTCGACGAACGTTATTTCACGCGCTTCGACGCCCGTGACATGGCCTGGCACGCACGCATGCTGTGGCGCCGCGCCGACAGCGCGACGATCATCGTGCGTGCGCGCCTGTCGCCCGCCGGAGAAGGCATCCAGGTGCTCGTCTACGCTCCGGATCGCCCGGATATCTTCGTGCGCATCTGCGGCTTTTTCGCGCGCATCCGCTATACCATCGTCGAAGCCAAGATCCATACCACGGGCCACGGCTATGCGCTCGACAGTTTCCAGGTCATGGATCTGGTGAATCGCGGCATCCCCTACCGCGATTTCCTGAGTTTCGTCGAACACGAACTCGCGCGCGACCTCGACCCCGCCCGGCCGTTGCAGAGCGTGCCGCGCGGGCGCCTGTCCCGCCATCAGCGCCATCACCCCTATCCCGCCAGCGCGCAGATCACGCCCGACGCCCAGGGACGCGACCACATCCTGTCGATCACCTGCGCCGACCGCGGCGGCCTGCTGTTCGCCGTCGCCGAAGTACTGATGCGGCACGGTATCGAGGTCTACGCGGCAAAAATCGACACGCTCGGCGCGCGCGTCGAGGACACTTTCGTGATTCGGGGCAGCGCATTGGAGACGCCGGACGGCGTGCGCGCACTGGAAGGGAGGGTGTTGGAGGTGCTGGGGTGAGGGGTGAGAAACGAGCGGGGCGCAGTAAGACCCGCAGATGTTCTACCGTTCACCGCTCATCACTCACCCACACGGACGCGCATACTCATCCACATAGCGCCCGCGCGGTGGCGACTTGCGTGCGGGCGGGGATTTCTTGCGCACGCCATCGGCGGGTTTCTTGACCTTTTCTTCCGGACCGATCTTGGTGCGATTGCGCACGCGGCCGGTACGTCCCGGCGAGCCGACGCCCATGCCGTCCGCGGCAGCCAGATAGACGATGCCGGCGCGAAGCCGGGCAGCGCGGCGCGGGGCCTTCGCCGGATGGCTCATGCCGCCGCCCGCCATTCCTTGAGACTGCCCGCAAGCGTCCAGGTCAGCGCGAGAAGCGAACTCAACGCCTGGCCGTCGCGCGTGGTGGCGCAGGTTTCGATCTTGCTTTGCGCGTACACGGAGAGAATCAGCAGGTTCTCGCGCACTTCCAGCGGCAGGCTGAGGGCGCCGTGAGCGAGCGCACTCTGGATGTCGTGCCAGGTGTCGCGGCTGCTGGCGAGCACCGCGTCGAGTTCGTCGTCGCGCCCGGGATGATCCCACTGACGCTGGAGCCGCATGAGGCGCATCGCGAGCGCTTCGAGCCGCACGGCCTGGCTGTGCGTCACACAGGGCCTGCGATGGCCGTGCCGGGTCTGCAGGAAATGGTGTTCACGGATCATGGACTGTCCTTTGCACGGGCATTTGCCCAATTACACGCTTATGGTTAGCGGACAGTCCAGCAGCAACTTTAACTGCGGCAAAGAGAGCCTGTGCTCACTCCCTGCAAAGCGCAACGCGGGCACGACTCGGAGTCCAAAAAAAGTCGGCTTATTCGGTGTCCAGAATTCAGTCGTCCTGCAATGTCTGGCCCGGAAACAGGGTGTCGGTAAAGCCGAAAGCGCGCAGGTCACGGATACGCATGGGGTAGAGGATACCGTGCAGATGGTCGACTTCGTGCTGCACCACGCGGGCATGGAAACCGCTGACGCTGCGATCGATCGGCCGCCCCCCGGCGTCGAATCCCTGGTAGCGCAGTGCCACGTGGCGTGGCACCAGTCCGCGCATGCCGGGCACCGACAGGCAGCCTTCCCACGCCGCTTCCATCGCATCGGACAGGGGCGTGAGAAACGGATTGACGAGCACCGTGTACGGTACCGCTTCGGCCTCCGGATAACGCGGATTGGCGTCGACCTCGAACATGACCACCTGCAGCCCGACACCGATCTGCGGCGCTGCCAGTCCGGCGCCATTGAGCGCGCGCATGGTGTCATGCATGTCGCTGATCAGCCGGGCGAGCTCGGGAGACGCGAAATCAGCCACCGGGCGCGCTGTTTCCAGCAGGTGCGGACACCCATTTTCAGGACTTCACGGACGGCCATGTGCGCTCCAGTCTTTCCAGGTCCTCGGCGTCCAGCCAGCGCCAGCTTCCCGGTGCCAGGTCGGCGGGCAACGCCCACGCGCCGATCGATTCGCGGTGCAGCGCCACGACGCTGTTGCCCGCCGCGGCGATCATGCGCTTCACCTGATGGTATTTGCCCTCGGCCAGCATCAATTTCAAGCCATCGGCATCCACCGCCTCGCATGCGAGCGCGGCGACCGGCGCCGGCGCGTCATGCAGCTGCACCCCGTCGAGCAGCGCGGCGAGCATGGTTGGTGTGACCGGTTCCGCGCAGCATGCGCGATACGTCTTCGTCACGCC
Organism: Thiobacillus sp.; assembly: GCA_024708885.1. GTDB lineage: Bacteria > Pseudomonadota > Gammaproteobacteria > Burkholderiales > Thiobacillaceae > Thiobacillus. Next base: position 8,535 of record JANJXT010000046.1, on the reverse strand, counting down.
TTTTTTTGGAGACGTCATGCGATGGATGAATTGGCCGTCGTCGGACAACAGCAACACGCCGGTGGTGTCCTGGTCGAGCCGGCCGACACACTGCACGCCGCGCTGCACCAGCGGCGCGGGCAGCAGCGCGAACACGCTCGGATGATGGGTCGGCTGGTGCGAGCATTCATAACCGGCGGGCTTGTGCAGCACGATATAGGCGCGCTCGCGATACGGCCAGAGCCCGCCGTCGACACCCAGTTCGAGCGAAGCGGGATCGACTTCGGCATCGGGATCGGTACAGCGCACACCGTTGACCGCGACCGTACCCGCGCGCACGCGCAGCCTGCACGCCTTGCGGCTGCCGAAACCCTGCGCCTGCAGGGCACGGAACAGCTTCATGACAAAATCAGACAGCGCACTGCGCGCTGGCGTCGTCGGTCACCATCTGTTCGAGCAAGCGGCGTACCTGCGCCATGACTTCACCGAGCACGCCCTGAATCTCTTCCATCTGGATGCCGTCCGACGACAGGCCGCGTCCAGCCGCATAATTGACCACGGCGCCCACCGCTGCGTAGCAGAGCTCGAGCTCGTGCGCGAGATAGGCTTCCGGCATGCCGGTCATGCCGACCATGTCGGCGCCATCGCGCTCCATGCGGTTGATTTCCGCCGCGGTCTCCAGACGCGGGCCCTGCACCGCACCGTACACACCGCCGTCGCGCAGACGGATGCCGGCCCGCTCTCCCGCCGCGAAGAGCACCGCGCGCATCGCCTCGCAATAGGGCGTGGTGAAATCGAGGTGAACGACCGGCTTGTTGGTGTCGACGAAATACGTGGTCGCGCGGCCGTGCGTGTAGTCGATGATCTGGTCGGGAATTACGAGCGTACCGGGAAGCAGCTCCGGATGAATGCCGCCGACGGTCGCCACCGACACCACGCGATCGACACCATGGTCCTTCAGCGCCCACAGGTTGGCACGATAGTTCACCTCGTGCGGCGGGATGTTGTGGCCGTAGCCGTGGCGCGCGAGGAAAACGACTTCCTGCTCGCACAAGCGCCCGAACGTGAGTGCCCCCGAGGGCTCGCCCCACGGTGTGCGCGCCACCCGGCGATGTGTGATTTCGAGATTGGCGAGCTGCGTCAGCCCGGTGCCGCCGATGATGCCCAGCATGTGTCAATCCTCTCCATTCATGATGGCTTCGGGCTTGAGCGCATAGATCGCGGGCAGGTTGCGCCACAGCCCATAGACGTCCATACCGCAGCCGAACACGTAGCGGTCCGGCACGGACAGCCCGACGAAATCGGCGCGAATCGGCTTGGCGAGCCCATTGTCCTTGTCGGTCAGCACCGCCGACCACACGCGCTTCGCGCCCATCTGAACGAGCTTGTCGCGGATCGCCGCCAGGGTTTCGCCTTCGTCGAGTATATCGTCGAGCACCAGCACGCTGCGTCCCGCCACGTTCTTGCCGGGCAGCACGCGCCACTCCATCTCCCCGCCGCGGGTGGCGCCGCGGTAGCGGGTGACGTGCAGATAATCGAAATCCAGCGGAAACGCGAGCTTCGGCAACAACTGCCCGGCAAACACGATCGCCCCGCCCATCACCGGCAACACCAGCGGAAATTCATTGGCGAGCTCGCGCGTGATCGCGTCGGCCAGGCGCGTCAGCGCAGCCTCGACCGTCTCCACCGAAGCGATGCATTCGGCGTTGTCCATCAGGTATTGTGGGTCGGGCAGGTCCATCACGGTGTTGCGGTTTTGCAAAGTTCCGCAGTCTAAGCCTTGCGGCCCGATGTTTCCAGAGCGCTGCGGCGTCGAGTAAGCTTGCGGCATGCTCCATCCCGCCCTGCCCCCTCTCGACGACGCCGGCTGGCTGCCTGATGCGCGCCGGCTGCCTTCGCCCAACTGCGACGCGCGCCCCGGGGGTGCAGCCATCGAGCTTGTCGTCATTCACGCCATCGCGCTGCCGCCTGGCGTGTTCGAGGGCGATGCGGTGATCGATCTCTTCACCAACCGCCTCGACTGGGACGCCCATCCCTATTACCAGGGCATCCGCGGCCTCGAAGTCTCGGCGCATTTCTTCATCCGCCGCGACGGCAGCCTGATCCAGTTCGTGCCGTGCAGCCTGCGCGCCTGGCACGCCGGCCCCTCGAGCTGGGACGGACGCGAACGCTGCAACGACTTTTCCATCGGTATCGAGCTGGAAGGCAGCGACGACACGCCGTTCACCGAGGCGCAATACGCCGCCCTGATTCCGCTGCTGGACACGCTCAAGATGGCCTACCCCATACGCGCGGTGGTCGGCCACAGCGACATCGCCCCGGGCCGCAAGACCGACCCAGGTCCACGTTTCGCCTGGCAGCGCCTGCATGGGAAAACGGCTTAACGCGCTGGCCGGCCTCGCGGTCGCCGCACTGGCCGCGCTGTCCAGCTGCGCGCCGATGTTGCGCGTCGACGCGCCCCGCCCACCGTCGCACGCCATCTCCCAGGCTGCCGACAGCCCCTTGAAGACTGCCTTCGCGGCGCTCATTCCGGAAGGCGAGTCGGGATTCCACCTGCTGCACGCCGGCCGCGCCGCACTGGCCGCGCGCCTGGCACTGGCCGAGCGTGCCGTGCACAGCCTCGACGTGCAGTATTACCTGTTCCATACGGACACGTCCGGCAAGCTCGTCACCGCCGCCCTGCTCGCCGCCGCCGAACGCGGCGTACGCGTACGCATCCTTGTCGACGATATCGACAGCCTGGACAAGGATGTCCGGCTCGCCACGCTGGATCGCCATCCGAACATCGAGGTGCGCCTGTTCAACCCCTTCCGCACCCGCAGCGCCAACCTGCTGCTCAAGGGGTGGCAGGTACTGCGCGACCTCGTGCGGCTCAACCGGCGCATGCACAACAAGGTCTTCATCGCCGACAACCAGCTCGCCATCACCGGCGGCCGCAACATCGGCGACGAATATTTCGAGGCGCACCAGGGTCTGGATTTCGTCGATCTCGACGTTCTTGCCGGCGGCGCCATCGTCGACGACCTGTCGCGCTCGTTCGACGCATACTGGCGTGACGAGGCGGCCGTCCCCGCCACCGCCCTGCCGGTCGCCCCCGACGATGCGCGGCTTCAGCGCGCGATGCGCCGGCTCGATCAGTTACGCCGCGAACATGCGGCGAGCGAGGCAGGCCGCGCCCTGGCCGCCGCCGACCCGCTGCCCGGCCTTCTCGCCGGCCGGATCCCGTTGCACATCGCCCCCGCCGACGTCATCGTCGATCCTCCGGCGAAGGCGCGCGAGCCCGACAAGCCGACCGCGCGCCTGCTGATCGGCCAGCTCGCCGGCCTGTGGATCGATCCCCGGCAACGCGCGCTCATCGTTTCGCCCTACTTCGTCCCCGGCCCCATGGGCATGGCGTATTTCCGCTACTGGCACCATCAGGGCGTGCAGATCGACATCCTCACCAACGCGTACTCTGCCAGCGACGTGCCGGTCGTGCATGCGGGCTACGCCAACTACCGCGTCCCGCTCCTGCAAACCGGGGTCAATCTCTACGAACTCAAGCCCCTGGCCGAGCCCATCGGCGGTCGCCTGCGCGATCTCGGCAGCAGCAGCTCGCGCGCCAGCCTGCACGCCAAGACCTTCGTCTTCGACGACCTCCACGTATTCATCGGCAGCTTCAATTTCGACCCGCGCTCCGCCCGCCTCAACACGGAACTCGGCATCGTCATCCATTCGCCCGAACTCGCGCGCGAAGTCACCGCCATCGCCGAAGACGCCATGCGGCCCGAACGCAGCTACCAGCCACGTCTCGTCGAATCCTTCGGCAAGCCGAACGAGGTGCGCGTGCAATGGCACGACACATTCCAGGGCGAAGCACGCACCACCGAGGTCGAGCCCGGCACCACGCCGATCCAGCGCGGCCTGCTGCGCGTCCTGCAGGCGCTGCCGATCGAGGAGCATCTGTAGGAAGCGTCCGTATACCGCGGGCATGACGCCGCCACACGCCTCCAAGTAGAATCGGCCGTGAATTCTTCTTCGCCCCTCGCCATTCCGTGAACACACCCGCCCAACCGACCCCCTACGACCGCCTCGACGGCGCGGCCACACTGCGCGCGCTGGTGGATCGCTTCTACGATCTGATGGACGAAGATCCGGACTATTACGGCATCCGCAAGATGCATCCGGCGGACCTGGCAACGTCACGCGACAAGCTGTTCTGGTTCCTGTCCGGCTGGACCGGCGGACCACCGGAATACACCGACCGCTTCGGCCATCCCTTCCTGCGCCGCCGCCACCTGCCGTTCGCCATCGGCACGGCGGAGCGCGACCAGTGGATGGATTGCATGCGTCGGGCAATGCAGGACATGGATCTGGATCCCGCGCTGCGGCAGGAACTCGACACCGCCCTGTTCCAGACGGCGGACTTCATGCGCAACCAGCCGCAATGACATGAGACGCCTGCTCGGGTGGAGCCTGCCGATCGCCGTGCTGGCGGCACTGACGGTGCTGCCCTGGCTGATGCTCGATGCCACGCCGACCATCGAGCCGCCGGGCACGTTCCGCCGCGCCGACCTGGCCTGGATCAAGTCGCTGTTCGACCGGCACGACCCGCGGGGGCAGACCCCGGACATGGTGCACAGCATCCGCCTCGACGAGACGGAACTGAATCGCGTCCTCAATTACGCCGTGGAACTGCGCCGTGTCACCGGGATTGCGGCGGAGCTCACCCCCGGCGCGGCGACGCTCACGGCGACACTCGTCGCGCCGCGCAATCCCTTCGGCCGCTACCTCAACGTCACCGCCGAACTCGCCGAGACACCCGGCGGCGTGCGCCTCAACAGCCTGCAACTGGGCAGCCTGCCGCTGCCCGGCGTGCTGGCCGACTGGACCGCGCGGCTGGCACACCGCTGGCTGCGCCGCGACGAGACCTATGCCGCCCTGGCGGACGCCGTCGTGCGGGTCAATTTCGACGAGAACCAGGCCACGCTGGACTACCGCTGGCGCCCGGAACTTCTCACGCGCGTCGAACGCAAGGGCGCCGAGCTGCTCCTCGCACCCGAAGACCAGGCGCGCATGCTCGCCTACGCCAAGCGGCTCGATGCGCTGCTCAAGCCTTATCGACGCGGCAGCAGCGTCCCGCTGGTCAGCGTCATCGCGCCGCTGTTCGCCGAAACACAGCCCGACGCCACGGCGCCGGAAAACCGTGCCGCACTGACCGCACTCGGCGCCTACCTTTCCGGCTACAGCCTGCCGCGTCTGCTCGAAGGCGACAGCCGCTCGATCCGCCGTGCCCCGCCCATACTGCTGACGCTGTACGGGCGGCGCGATCTCGCCGAGCATTTCGTGATTTCCGCCGCACTCGCCGCCAGCGGCGGCAGCCGGCTCGCCAACGCCATCGGCCTCGTCAAGGAGGAAGAAGACGCCGAACGCGGCTCCGGCTTCAGCTTCACCGACATGGCCGCCAATCGCGCCGGCGCCCAGCTTGGCGAGCGCGCCACCGGAAACCACGCTGCGGGCATCCGCCAGCTGCTGGCCCGTGCGCACACCGACACCGACCTGCTGCCAGACTTCCGCGATCTGCCGGAATACATGCCGGAGGCCGAGTTCGAGCGTCGCTTCGGCCCCGTCGGCGGACCGCGCTACCAGCGGGTCATCGAGCGTATCGACGCGCGCCTCGCCGCGCACCCGCTGCACAGGAAATAGCCAGGCTGGCATGCTAGAATATTGGGCTTTTCTCCGCCCAGAGCTCCATCATGTCCCGCAAGCTTCGCAACATCGCCATCATCGCGCACGTCGACCACGGCAAGACCACGCTCGTCGACCAGCTCCTCCGGCAATCCGGCACCTTCCGCGACAACCAGGCGGTCGACGAACGGGTGATGGACTCCGGCGACATCGAAAAAGAGCGCGGCATCACCATCCTCGCCAAGAACACCGCGATCGATTACGGCGACACCCACATCAACATCGTCGACACCCCCGGCCACGCCGACTTCGGCGGCGAAGTCGAGCGCGTGCTCGGCATGGTTGACGGCGTGGTGCTGCTGGTCGACGCCGTGGAAGGCCCGATGCCGCAGACGCGCTTCGTCACCAAGAAAGCGCTGGCCCTGGGACTGTGCCCCATCGTCGTCATCAACAAGGTCGACCGCCCCGGCGCGCGTCCGAACTGGGTCGTCGATCAGACCTTCGATCTGTTCGACAAGCTCGGCGCCACCGACGAGCAGCTCGACTTCCCCATCATCTACGCGTCCGGCCTCAACGGCTGGGCCTGCATGGATCTGAAGGACGCGCCCTCGCAGGGCGGTGCCGCAGCCGACATGACGCCGCTGTTCGACACCGTGCTGTCGCACGTTCCCACGCCGCCCGGCTCGGCCGACGCGCCGCTGCAACTGCAACTTGCCGCGCTCGACTATTCCACCTACACCGGACGCCTGGGCGTCGGCCGCATCCTCAATGGCCGCATCAAGCCGGGAATGAACGTTGCGGTGATGAACCACGCAGAGCAGGTCGCCAGCGGCCGCATCAACCAGGTGCTCGGTTTCAAGGGCCTGGAGCGCATCCCGGTCGACGAGGCCGAAGCCGGCGACATCGTCATCATCTCGGGCCTGGACGACATCGGCATCGGCGTCACCCTCTGCGACCGCGACAACCCGGTCGGCCTGCCGATGCTGTCGGTCGACGAACCGACGCTGACCATGGACTTCATGGTCAACACCTCGCCGCTGGCCGGCACCGAGGGCAAGTTCGTCACCAGCCGCCAGATCCGCGACCGCCTGCAGAAGGAGCTGCTGACCAACGTCGCGCTGCGCGTCGAGGACACGGGCGACGCCGACATCTTCCGCGTCTCCGGCCGCGGCGAACTGCATCTGACCATCCTGCTGGAGAACATGCGCCGCGAGGGCTTCGAACTGGCGGTCGCCAAGCCGCGCGTGGTGTACAAAGACATCAACGGCGAGAAGTGCGAGCCCTACGAGAACCTCAGCATCGACCTCGAGGACGAACACCAGGGCACGGTGATGGAGGAGATCGGCCGCCGCCGCGGCGAGCTCACCAACATGGAATCCGACGGCAACGGCCGCACCCGCCTCGAATACCACATTCCCGCGCGCGGCCTGATCGGTTTTCAGTCCGACTTCATGACCATGACGCGGGGCACCGGCCTCATCAGCCACGTGTTCGACGACTACGCCCCGGTCAAGCCCGATCTGCCCGGCCGCCACAATGGCGTGCTGGTGAGCCAGGAACACGGCGAGGCCGTCGCCTACGCCCTGTGGAACCTGGAAGACCGCGGCCGCATGTTCGTCAACCCCGGCGACAAGCTGTACGAAGGCATGATCATCGGCATCCACAGCCGCGACAACGACCTCGTGGTCAACCCGATCAAGGGCAAGAAGCTCACCAACGTACGCGCCTCCGGCACCGACGAGGCGGTGCGCCTGACCCCGCCGATCCGCCTCACGCTCGAATCCGCGGTCGAGTTCATCGACGACGACGAACTGGTCGAGATCACCCCGAAGGCGATCCGCATCCGCAAGCGCCATTTACTCGAGCACGAGCGCAAGCGCGCCTCGCGCGAAGCGGCGTAAGCATCCTCTGGAACGAGGCCTCCGGGCGCGGCTGGCAAACGCGCGTCAACGAAGCCGTACGGAAGTGGCTGAAATCGCATCCCTCCGCGCAATGATGGGGGCAACGATGACAAGAGCCGCAATTGCGGCTCTTGTCATTTGAAACACAGGAGCTGTCAGTGAGCTTTCCTGCGCCTCCTGGCTGCCCAGCCCACCAGTCCTAGCCCGGCCAGCATCAGGGCGTAGGCTTCGGGTTCGGGGACTGCCGAGACCTCAAATGCGGCTTCGCTGATACCCGTCACGAAAGTGCTGCCGTGATTGGAGTCAATCTGCACACGGACGTAGGATGCCGCCGTAGGCATAAAACTGAAGACCTGCGCAAAATTGGCGTTGCCCAGCCCATCAGCCGCGCTGTAGCTGCCAAGCACGGTGGGCGAGGTAAACGCTGCATCGTTGGCTGCCAGCAGCGTAAAGGAATTGACGCCCTGGCCGGCATTCTGCGGGTCATTCCACAAGGCAAACGACTCGATCATAAAGGTCCCGCCAAGATCGAAATCAAAGTTACCCGTAGTGACATTGGCTGACGAATACCAGATGTTGAAGCCACCTCCAGCATTCAAGGCCGTCGGTGCAGTTGTGGTTGCCGTGAAGGTGTAATCCCCCCATTTTTAGCAGCAGCCAGAAATGGAGTTAGTTGGCGAGCATCAATTTCTGCATGGGGGTGATGCCACCGAGCGCCATGTTCGGGCGTTCGTGATTGTACGACCATAGCCAGCGGGTGGCCGATTCCTGCACTTCCTCGATCGAGTCGAACAGGTACTGCCCCAGCCAGTCGTAGCGCACCGTGCGGTTGTAGCGTTCCACATAGGCATTCTGCTGCGGCTTGCCGGGCTGGATATGCTCGATGCGTATCCGACGCGTTTCCGCCCACGCCAGCAACGCGCCGCTGATGTACTCGGGACCATTATCGCAGCGGATCACCGACGGTGTGCCGCGCCACTCGATGATG
>JANJXT010000038.1 GCA_024708885.1 Thiobacillus sp. | reverse complement strand
GCTACGCACCCGATGGCACGCCTGCTCGTGCGCCTGCCTTTGTCGCGCCTCCTTGCGGGCCCCGGCCCGCGGCGTCGTTGCTTCGCGGCAGGCACCCGTTCAGACGCACCCTCGGGTGCGTCCAACTGCGGTTTCTAGGTTTAATCTCAAGCGACCATGGTAGGATCACCGTCATGAGGCAACATGCCCGGGGACCGGCCCGGCGCCCTTTCGAGCGCATCACCCTGTCGCGCCAGTTCCTGCTGCGCAGTGCGCTTCTGTTGCTGGTCAGCATGGTGCTCCTGGGGAATTGGCTGGCAAGCCAGATCGAGGGAAATGCCGTCAACCGTGCAACCTCGATCACCGCCGTTTATGTCGAAAGCATTCTCGCCGCGTATTTGCGCGACTGGGACGGCACCGAGCCATTGCATGAAGAATTACACCGGACGCTCGACCAGATCTTCGTGCTGGGCCCACTGCGCCGCAAGGTCATGAACTTCAAACTGTGGGATGACGAAGGCCGGATTCGTTACAGCAACGACCCCCGGCAGACCGGTTTGCGCTTCCCGATCGAAGGCATGCTCGCCAAGGCATACGAGGGCGAAGTGCAAGCGCATCTGCACGAGAAGGATGCCGCATCCACCCACGCCCCGGAACTGGATTTGCAACAGCGGTTGCTGGAAGTTTATGTGCCCGTCCATGATGCCGCAGGAAATCGGCTGATCGCCGTTGCCGAGTTCTACCATTCGACGGAAAAGCTGGGACGCGAGATCAAGGCGGCGCAGCAGCGCAGCTGGCTGCTGGTGGCGCTCGGGACCATCGTCATCTACCTGCTGCTGTATGGCCTGGTGCGGCGCGCCAACTCGACGATTCTCGAGCAGCAGCACGCCCTGCGCAGCAAGTTGTCGCAATTGCACGCGGCCCTCGAAGAAAACCAGCTCATGCAAACGCGTCTGAGCGACGCCGGTGCGCGCACCACGGCGCTCAACGAGGAACTCCTGCATCGTATCGCCGCCGATCTACACGACGGGCCAGCACAGGAACTCGCTTTTTGCCTGATGCGCTTCGACGAAATCGCCGCGAGCTGCAGCAGCTTGCAGCAAGGCGAGGCGCCCGCGCTGCGGGAAGCCCTGCGCACCGCGCTCGACGAAACCCGCAACATCGCCACCGGCCTCGCGTTGCCAGGTATCGCCGATCTTTCGGTGGCCGAGACGGCACGCCGAGCCGTCGCTGATGGCGAGCGCCTATGGGAAAAGACCGTGGCGACTGACATCGATCCCGCACTGGGCGACGCCTCCCTGGCAGTCAAGATCACACTGTTCCGCCTGATCCAGGAGTCGCTCGCCAACAGCTGGCGTCACGCACCCGAAGGCACTCCGCACGTGCGCGTGCGCAGCACCGCCAACCATCTTGAAATCTCCATCAGCGACGACGGCGGTGGCTTTGATGTCGAGGCGGCGGCGGCCTCGGGCCGCCTCGGATTGGCCATCATGCGCGAACGCGTCCGGCTGTTGGGCGGCACTTTCAAAATCAATTCCACACCGGGCGAGGGCACGCATATCCATGCCCGCATCCCCCTCATGCAGGAGCACGACACGCGTGACTGATCCGATTCGCATCCTGCTGGCCGACGACCATCCCCTTTTCCGCGACGGCGTCGCACACTCGCTTGAGGCGGACCCGGACTTCCAGATCGTCAGCCAGGCAGACAGCGGGGAGGAAGCGGTCGATCTGGCGCGCCAGACGCGGCCCGACGTGGTGTTGCTGGACGTCAGCATGCCCGGTATCGGTGGGATCGCCGCGGCAAGGATGATCGCCGCCGAATTGCCTGCGACCCGCATCATAATGCTGACCGTTGCCGAGAACCGGGAAGTCTTGATGGATGCACTCAAGGCCGGCGCACACGGATACGTACTGAAAGGCATCTCCGCCGCCGTGCTGCGTGATACCGTCCAGCGCGTATTTGCCGGCGAAGCCTATGTGACGCCGATGCTCGCCGCATCGCTGCTGACCGAGTTTTCCCGGCCCGCCACGTCAAACAATCCCCTCGCCGATTTGACCCCGCGCGAAGCCAATGTCCTCGAACTGCTCAAGGAAGGTCTCACCAACCGGGAAATCGGCGAGCGTGTACACCTCTCGGAAAAGACAGTCAAACACTACATGACCAACATCCTGCAGAAACTGCATGTGCGTTCGCGCACGGAGGCCGTGCTGGTCGCCACGAGGCAAACGACGGCGGAACGCGGGACGAGAACGTAGACGCACCGCGCGTTGAGCGGTTCGGGCAGCTTGAGCGTGGCGGGGGCAGCCAAGACGGCTCCTGACAGCAAGGCGACGCCAAAGTGGCGCCACCATAGGCCACCGTCAATTCAAGCCGGGAACACGCCGGTCGACAGATAACGGTCGCCGCGGTCGCAGACGATGGACACGATGACCGCGTGCTCCACGTCCTTCGACAGCTGGAGCGCCGCCCACAGTGCGCCGCCGGACGAGATGCCCGCGAAGATGCCCTCCTCGCGCGCAAGCCGCCGGGTGGTTTCCTCGGCGTCCTGCTGGCTGACGTAGATCATGCGATCGACCCGTTCGAGGTCGCAGATCTTCGGCACGTATTCCACTGGCCACTTGCGGATGCCGGGAATCTGCGCGCCTTCGGTAGGCTGCACGCCGACGACCTGGATCGCGGGATTCTGTTCCTTCAGATAGCGCGAACAGCCCATGATGGTGCCGGTGGTGCCCATACTGGAGACGAAATGGGTGATGCGGCCTTCAGTGTCGCGCCAGATCTCCGGCCCGGTGGTGCGATAGTGCGCCTCGGGGTTGTCCGGGTTGGCGAACTGGTCGAGCACCCGGCCGATGCCCTGTTTTTCCATCGATACCGCGAGATCCCGGGCACCCTCCATCCCGGCCTCACGGCTGACCAGCTGCAGTTCGGCACCAAACGCGCGCATGGTCTGCTGGCGTTCGACCGATGCGTTCTCCGGCATGATGAGGATCAGGCGGTAGCCACGCATTGCTGCCGCCATCGCCAGCGCGATGCCGGTATTGCCGCTGGTCGCCTCGATCAGGGTATCGCCCGGCTCGATCTCGCCGCGCGCCTCCGCCTGCTCGATCATCGACAGGGCGGGACGGTCCTTCACCGAGCCGGCGGGGTTGTTGCCTTCGAGTTTCACCAGCACGACATTGCTGGTGTTGCCCGGCATGCGTTTGAGTCGAACCAAGGGGGTATTCCCAACGCAGTCTTCGATGGTCTTGTACATGGCTATGGACGCCCGATCGGAAAATACTCGTAGCCCATTTCGCGCATCGCCCGCGGCGCGTAGAGATTGCGGCCATCAAACACCAGCGGCGATTTCAGCAGCGATTTCATGGTGTCGAAGTTGGGGCTGCGGAACACTTTCCATTCGGTGACGATCAGCAGCGCATCGGCGCCTTTCAACGCGTCCATCGGGCTGTCGACCAGCAGCAGGTCGGCGCGCTCCCCGTAGATGCGGCGCGTCTCCTCCATCGCCGCCGGGTCGTAGGCCGACACCGTCGCCCCCATCTTCCACAAGGCGTCGAGCATGGCGCGGCTGGGCGCTTCGCGCATGTCGTCGGTGTTGGGCTTGAACGCCAGCCCCCACATCGCGAAGCGCCTGCCCGTCAGATCCTTGCCAAAGCGCGCGGTGAGCTTGTCGATGAGCACATGCTTCTGCGCGTCGTTGGCCTCCTCCACCGCATCGAGCACGCGCAGCGGCACGCCGTTCTCCTGCCCGGTGCGGCGCAGCGCCTGCACGTCCTTGGGGAAGCACGAGCCGCCGTAGCCGCAGCCGGCGTAGAGGAAATGGTAGCCAATGCGCGGGTCGGAACCGATGCCATGGCGCACCTGCTCGATGTCGGCACCGAGTTTCTCGGCCAGTACCGCGAGTTCGTTCATGAAGGAAATACGCGTCGCCAGCATGGCGTTGGCGGCGTATTTGGTCAGTTCCGCGCTTTTCACGTCCATCACGGTCAAACGGTCGTGGTTGCGCTGGAACGGCGCATAGAGCTGGCGCAGCAGTTGGGTGGCGCGCTCGCTGTCGGTGCCGATGACGATGCGGTCGGGCTTCATGAAATCGTCGACCGCTGCGCCCTCCTTGAGAAACTCCGGATTGGATGCGACATCGAAGCCGATCGCCACGCCACGTCGGGCGAGCTCCTCGGTGAGCGCGGCCTTGACCCTGTCGGCGGTGCCCACCGGCACGGTGGACTTGTCGACGACGAGCTTGTACCCGTCCATGTGACGGCCGATGTTGCGCGCCGCCGCGACCACATATTGCAGATCGGCCGAGCCATCCTCATCGGGCGGAGTGCCGACGGCGATGAACTGGATCTGTCCGAATGCGACCGACTCCTCGACGTCGGTAGTGAAATTCAGCCGGCCGGCGGCGACGTTGCGCTGGACCATGTCCTCCAGACCCGGTTCATATATCGGGATGCCGCCCGATTTCAGAATCTCGATCTTGCTCGGATCGACGTCGAGACACAGCACTTCGTTGCCGACTTCGGCGAGGCAGGTTCCAGTCACCAGGCCGACGTAGCCGGTACCAATCACGGTAATTTTCACAAGGTTTCCCCTACAGGTCTTGAATCTCGGATTGAATCTGTTTCAACGCGGCCAGCGGGTCCGCCGCACCGGTAATCGGCCGTCCGATCACCAGGTCCGTTGCGCCCGCACGCAGGGCCTCGGCCGGTGTCATCACGCGGCGCTGGTCGTCCGCCTCGGCACCCGCCGGGCGAATACCGGGTGTGACCAGACGAAAGTCCGGGCCAAGGTCGGCACGCAGCCGCGTGGCTTCCTGCGCCGAACAGACGACGCCATCAAGCTTGCATTGCCGCGTCAGGCGCGCAAGGCGCAACACCTGGTCGGCCGGCGTATCGGCGACCCCGACTTCGTTCAGGTCATCCCCGCTCATGCTGGTCAGCACCGTCACCGCGATCAGCAGCGGGCGCTGCGGTTTATCCCCGGGCCGCTCACGCGGAGGCAAACCCGCCAGCGCCTCCTGCGCCGCCGTCAGCATGCGGCGGCCGCCCGACGCATGCACATTCAGCATCCACACACCCAGCCCCGCCGCGGCGCGGCACGCCGCAGCCACGGTGTTGGGAATGTCGTGGAATTTGAGGTCGAGAAAAACCTCGAAGCCGCGCGCCACCAGCGCCCGCACCAGTTCCGGCCCCGCAACGGTGAACAGCTCTTTCCCCACCTTGACCCGGCACAGCGCCGGATCAAGCCGCTCCGCCAGCGCCAGCGCCGAAGCCGCATCCGCATAATCCAGCGCCACGATAATCTTGTGCGTCATCCCTATTCCCTAAGCCCTAAATCCTAGCCCCTAGCCCCTAATTGCTAGCCCTCGCCTTCCCGCCGCTCCGGATCGAAGCTGTCCCAGCGTCCGCACGCCGGACAGCGCCAGAAAAACTGCTTGGCCTTGAAACCGCAGCTGCCGCACTGGTAACGCATCATGCGCTGGCTATGGGCTGCAACGAGACCCTTTTCCACCTGCAGCAACTCGCGTTCAGCGGCAGGCGCATCCATGAGTTCCGCCTCCAGCAGGCGATCCAGCGTGCGCAGGCTGGGATTGCGGCGCAGCTCCTCGCGCGCAAGCTGGCTGGCGGCAGCGGCGCCTTCGGTTTCGGATACCGCCAGATACAGGGCGTTGAACACGTCCTGCGACGGCTGCCGCGCATACAGCGCACGCAACCACAGCACCCCCGCATCCAGCTGGCCCAACTGGCGATAACTGCCCAGCACGCGATCCACCACCAGCGCCATGTGCGCCGCGCTCTGCGTTTCAACCAGACGCCAGTCGGCAATCGCCGCCTCGTGCCGCCCTGCCGCCGCGTCGAGATCGCCCGCCATCAGATTCGCGCGCACCGACTGCCGATTGCTTGCCAGTGCCTGCTGCAAATGGGCTGCGGCGGCGTCAGGGTTGCCTTTTGCCGCCTCCTGCAGCGCCAATTCGCACTGAAAGTGGGCAATCTCGGCGTTCAGCGGTTTGCTGGTGTCCTTTTCCAGCACCCGCGCAGCGTCGATCGCCTTTTGCCAATCCTTTTCCTGCACATAGATTTCCAGCAGGAAGGTGCGCGCCTGGCCATGCCGGGACGTTGCCAACAGGCGGGTGAACACCTGTTCCGCACGGTCGAGCAGACCGGCCTTGAGGTAGTCCTGACCCAGTTCGCTCATCGCGCGCAGGCGCTGATCCTCGGCCAGCCCTTCGCGCTCCAGCAGGTTCTCGTGCATGCGGATGGCGCGGTCGAGTTCGCCGCGGCGGCGAAACAGGCCGCCAAGCGCAAAATGCAGGTCGATCGTCTCGGGCTCGAGCTTGACGACTTCGAGAAAGGCTTCGATCGCCTTGTCCGGCTGCTCGTTGAGCAGGAAATTGAGGCCGCGAAAGTACGAGTTGGGCAACGCGCGCGACTCGGTGACCACCTGTCGGATGTCGACCCGCGCCGCCAGCCAGCCCAGCGCAAAGAAAAGGGGAATCGCCAGCAGCCACCAGAGCTCGAATTCCATGATGACGTGCGGTCAGACGGGGCGGATTTCGGTGGCCGTTTCGGTGTCGGGCGGTGTCGGCACTTTCCCGATTTCGCGCCGCAGGCGGAACAGCGTGGGCAGCAGCGCCAGCACGCCGGTCAGCACGCCGAGCACGAACGCGAGTCCCAGCATCACGATCAGCGGCGCCTGCCACACGTAGCCGAGGTAGGAATAAAAAACGACGGACTGGCTGTTCTTCAGCGCGAATCCGAGCACCAGCAGGAAGACCAGCAGTTTGGCCAGCAGGCCCAGATAATGCATGACGTTTTTCATGTTCGTACGGCGCAGGAAAACCCGAACCATTCTACCCGCGTCGGTGCAATCACCCAAGGTTGACTGACTAATTGCCGTGCGTCCTTCAAGCGTACGCTCCTGCCGGCCACACTCAAAAAAAACGGCGCCCTGCGGCGCCGCTTTCCAAACGTCCGAACTGCTCGCGATTCAGCCTGGAAAATCCACCCGGTCGCGGAGTTCCTTGCCCGCCTTGAAGTGCGGCACGTATTTTGCCGGCACTTCTACACGCTCGCCCGATTTCGGATTGCGTCCGATGCGGGCCGGGCGATAGCTCAGGCTGAAGCTGCCGAAGCCGCGGATCTCGATGCGCTCGCCTTGCGACAGGTTACGTGCCAGCGCGTCGAGGATCGTCTTCACCGCGAGTTCGACATCGGCCACCGAGAACTGCCCATGCCGGGCCGCCAGACGGGCGATCAGCTCGGACTTCGTCATGGCTTATTCGGCGCTCTTGTTGTCGAGCTTGGCCTTCAGCAGCGCTCCGAGGTTGGTCGAGCCGCTGGAAGCGGCCGACTCCGCCGCGATTTTCTTCATTGCCGCGTCCTGCTCGGTCATGTCCTTGGCCTTGATCGACAGGTTGATCACGCGGTTCTTGCGGTCGACGTTGATGACCATGGCTTCGATCGCGTCGCCTTCCTTGAAGTGGCTGCGCATGTCCTCGACGCGGTCGCGCGAGACTTCGGACGCGCGCAGGTAGCCTTCCATGTCGCTGTCGAGCTGCACCGTGGCGCCCTTGGCTTCGACCGTCTTGATGGTGCCATTGACGATGCTGCCCTTCTCATGGCCCGAGGCGTAGCTGGTCAGCGGATCGCCTTCCAGCTGCTTGATGCCGAGCGAGATGCGCTCGCGCTCGAGGTCGATGCCGAGCACCACGGCCTCGACGTCCTGGCCCTTGCGGAAGTTGCGCACCGCTTCCTCGCCGGCCACGCTCCACGACAGGTCGGACAGGTGCACCAGGCCGTCGATGCCGCCGGGCAGGCCGATGAACACGCCGAAGTCGGTGATCGACTTGATCGCGCCGGAGACCTTGTCGCCCTTCTTGTGGTTCATCGAGAAGTCTTCCCACGGGTTGGACTTGCACTGCTTCATGCCGAGCGAAATGCGGCGCTTGTCCTCGTCGATGTCGAGCACCATGACCTCGACCTCGTCGCCCAGCTGGACGATCTTGGAGGGGCTGACGTTCTTGTTGGTCCAGTCCATTTCGGAGACGTGCACCAGACCCTCGATGCCTTCCTCGATTTCGACGAAGGCGCCGTAGTCGGTGAGGTTGGCGACCTTGCCGAACATGCGGGTGCCCTGCGGATAGCGGCGTGCGATGCCGACCCACGGATCGTCGCCCAGCTGTTTGATGCCGAGCGAAACGCGGTTCTTCTCGGTGTCGTAGCGCAGGATCTTGGCTTCGAGTTCCTGGCCGACGTGCACCACTTCCGAGGGATGCTTGACGCGGCGCCAGGCCATGTCGGTGATGTGCAGCAGGCCGTCGATGCCGCCCAGGTCGACGAACGCGCCGTAGTCGGTGATGTTCTTCACCACGCCCTTGACGATGGCGCCTTCCTTCAGGCTTTCCATCAGGGCCTCGCGGTCGGCGCCCATGGTCTCTTCGAGCACCGCGCGGCGCGACACGACGACGTTGTTGCGCTTGCGGTCGAGCTTGATGACCTTGAACTCCATCTCCTTGTATTCGTACGGCGTGGTGTCCTTGACCGGACGCATGTCGACCAGAGAACCCGGCAGGAAGGCGCGCAAACCGGAAACCATCACGGTGAGGCCGCCCTTGACCTTGCCCTGCACCATGCCGGTGACGATGCGGCCTTCGTTCATCGCCGCTTCCAGATCCAGCCACGCGGCCAGTTTCTTGGCGCGCTCGCGCGACAGTTTGGTGGCGCCGAAGCCGTCTTCGATGGATTCGATGGCAACGGCCACGAAGTCACCGATTTTCGCTTCGATCTCGCCCTGGTCGTTCTTGAATTCCTCGAGGGGAATCAGACTCTCGGACTTGAGGCCGGCGTTCACCGTCACAAAGTTGTTGTCGATGCCGACGATCTCGGCGGTAATGACCTCGCCCTGGCGCATTTCCTGGTGCGAGAGGGACTCCTCGAACAGGGCGGCAAAGCTTTCCATGGAAGCGGGAGCGGAAGTAGCGGTAGCAGTAGACATTAAAAAACCTTCAGTCCGTCGGTGAGGACGGGGTTGGTTGCACACCGTCAGCCTGCGGGCGCAGGGCTGACCCGGTTCAAAGCTTGCTGCGGTAATGCGCCAGCACCGCCTGTACCGCGGCGTCGACGTCCATGTGGGTGGTATCGAGCAGCAGCGCGTCCGGCGCGGGCCTGAGCGGCGCGACGGCGCGCGAGGCGTCGCGCGCATCGCGGGCCTGCATGTCCGCAACAAGATCAATCAGGTTAGCAGAGTTCCCCTTTTCGATCAACTGCTTATATCTTCTTTCGGCGCGCGCGGCAGCGCTCGCGGTGAGGAAGACCTTGGCCTGCGCAGCGGGGAAGATCACCGTGCCCATGTCGCGGCCGTCCGCCACCAGACCGGGGGGCTGCAGATAGGCGCGCTGACGCTCGAGCAGCGCCGCACGCACCGCGGGCAGCGCGGCCACTTGCGAGGCGCCGGCACCCATCGCTTCGGCGCGAATGGCCTCGGTGACGTCCTCATCGCTCAGCCACACCGCACCCTCGCCAAAACGGGCCGGCAAGCCTGCGGCGAGGCGCGCAACCGCTGCCTCGTCGTCGAGCGCCGCGCCGGCCTTCATCGCCGCCAGGGCGGTGAGCCGATACAGGGCGCCGCTGTCGAGAAAGTGAAAACCCAGGGCGTGCGCAACGCGCTCGGCCACCGTGCCCTTGCCCGAGGCAGAGGGGCCGTCGATGGTGATTACGGGTGAGGGGTGAGGGGTGAGGGGTGAGGCGGCGCTCATCGGGCGATCCGTGCGAAGACTTTGAAATAGTCGGGGAAGGTCTTGGCGACGCAGCCGGGATCGTTGATGCGCACCGGCACGCCGCCAAGGGACACCAGCGACAGGCACATCGCCATGCGGTGGTCGTCGTAGGTGTCGATGACGGCGTGAGGCGTCAGGCGTCCTGCGTGCGGCGGGGTGATGCGAATGTAATCCGCGCCCTCCTCCACCGCCGCGCCGACCTTGCGCAATTCGGCTGCCATCGCGGCGATGCGATCGGTTTCCTTGACGCGCCAGCTGGCGATGTTTCTGAGCGTGGTGGCGCCCTCGGCGAACAGCGCCGCCACCGCCAGTGTCATCGCAGCGTCGGGAATGTGATTGCAGTCGAGGTCGATCGCCTGCAAGCGGCCGGTTTCCGGCGCGCGTGCCTCGATCCAGTTCGGCCCCATGTCGATGCGCGCGCCCATCAGCGCGAGCGCGTCGGCGAAGCGCACGTCGCCCTGCACGCTGTCGCGGCCCACGCCTTCGACCCGCACCGGGCCGCCGCCGATGGCGCCGGCGGCAAGGAAATACGAAGCCGAGGAGGCATCGCCCTCGACCCAGATTTCACCAGGACTCGCGTAGCGCGCCTCGGCCGAGACCGTGAAACGCTCCCAGTCCTCGCGCTCGACCTCGACGCCAAAGCGGCGCAGCATTTCCAGGGTGATGCCGATGTAGGGTTTCGAGATGAGTTCACCCACCACCTCGACCGTGGTGATCCTGTCTCGCAGCGGCAAGGCCATCAACAAGCCGGTGAGGAACTGGCTCGACACGTTGCCGCGCACCGCGGTCCGATCGCTCGCCACCGTCGCCGGACGGACATGCAGCGGCGGATAACCCGGATTGCCGAGATAATCGATGTGTGCGCCGAGCTGCACGAGCGCGTCGACCAGGTCGCCGATCGGCCGCTCATGCATGCGCGCGACGCCGGTCAGGACATAGTCACCGTTCGACAGCGCAAGCGCCGCGGTCAAAGGCCGGAAGGCGGTGCCGGCATTGCCCAGAAACAGCTCGGCCTGTTTCACCGGAAACGGGCCGCCGACGCCGACGATGCGCCAATGGTTGGCGCCCCGGTCTTCGACGCCGACCCCGAGCGCCTTCAACGCCGCCAGCATGTGGCGCGTGTCGTCGGAATCGAGCAGGTCGTGGACCTCGGTGCTGCCGCTGGCAAGCGCCGCCAGCAGCAGCACGCGGTTGGAAATGCTTTTCGAGCCGGGCAGGCGCACCGTGCCACCGGCCTCGCGAGACGCGGGCAAATCGAGAACGTCCATCACATCAGGTTTCCATCGTCCAGTGTTCGCGCGCGGCGCGCGCGCGTGAAAACAGGGCCAGCAGCGCGGCGGCGTCCTCGTCGTTCAACGCCTGCCGCAGCGTCTGCAGCGCGGCGACGTAGCCGTCGAGTTCGGCAAGCAGCGCGGGGCGATTGGCCAGCGCAATGTCACGCCACATCTCCGGCGAGGATGCGGCGATGCGCGTGAAATCGCGAAAGCCGCTCGCGGCGTAACGAAAAAACAGTTCGCTGTCGGCGCGCCCGGCGAGATCGTCGACCAGCGCAAAGGCGGCCAGGTGCGGCAGGTGGCTGACGGCGGCGAAGATGCGGTCGTGCTGCGTGGCATCGAGCATCTCCACCTGCGCGCCGGTTGCTTCCCACAATGCGCGCACGAGCGCAACCGCGTCGGCACGCGTATCCGGCTGCGGCGTGAGCACCACGCGGCGGCCGAGAAAGAGATCGGCGCGTGCCGCGGCCGCTCCGCTGCGCTCGGAGCCGGCGATGGGATGCCCCGGCACGAAATCCGCCGCACGCGCACCGAGCGCCGCATGCGCCGCGGCAACCACGTCGGCCTTGGTGCTCCCGGCATCGGTAACGATGGCGCCCGGCTTCAGGTGGGGCGCAAGCTGGCGCAGCACGGCTTCGGTCTCGCCCACCGGCAGCGCGAGCAGAATGACGTCCGCCTGCCCTGCTTCCGCCCAGTCCACGACGCGATCGATCAGGCCGAGCTCGCGCGCGACGGTGAGCCGCGCCGCGCTGCGGCCGACGCCCGACACGGCGCGCACCGCGCCGGCCTGCTTCAGGGCGAGCGCGAAGGAGCCGCCAATGAGACCGGCACCGACCAGCGCGAGGGTGTCGATGCTCACCGGCAGGCTCGCAGCGCGTCGAGAAAGCGCGCGTTCTGCGCGGCGAGCCCGACCGATACGCGCAGGAATTCCGGCAGGCCGTAGTTGGCGACCGGGCGCACGATCACGCCGCACTTGAGGAGCGCCGTATTGACGCGCGCAGCGTCGCCGACCCGGGCGAGAAGAAAATTGCCCCGCGACGGCACGGTCTCGATCCCCATGCCGCCCAGGCCCGCCACCAATTGCGCCATGCCGGCGGTGTTCAGCGCATGGCTGCGCGCGAGGAAATCGCTGTCGTCGAGTGCCGCTTCGGCCGCCGCGAGCGCCGGCGCATTGACGTTGAAGGGTTGCCGCACGCGGTTCATGAGATCAATGACATCCGGGTGGCCGAGACCATAGCCGACGCGCAGGCCAGCCAGCCCGTACGCCTTGGAAAACGTGCGCGTGACCACCAGATTGGGGAAGCGCGCCAGCCACGCGGTCGTGTCGCAACGCTCGGTCTCGGGCAGGTATTCGCCGTAGGCTTCGTCGAGCACCACCAGCACCTGCCGCGGCACCGTGGCCAGAAACGCCTCGATCTCCGCCCACGGCAAGAAGGTGCCGGTGGGGTTGTTGGGATTGGCGATCCACAGCACGCGCGTGTCGTCACGAATCGCCGCACGCATTGCCGCGAGATCGTGGCCATAGTTGTTCGCCGGAACCACGACGCCGTACGCGCCGACGGTCTGCGTCGCGATGGGATACACGGCGAACGCATGCTGCGAGAACACCGACGAGGTGCCCGGCGCAAGGAAGGCGCGCGCCACCATGTCGAGCACGTCGTTCGAGCCGTTGCCGAGCACGATCTGCGCAGGGTCGACGGCAAGTTTCGCAGACAGCCTCGCCTTCAGCGCGAAACCCGCGCCGTCGGGGTACAGCGCCATGTCGTGCAGCGTGTCCTGCGCGGCGGCCAGCGCACGCGGACTGAGGCCGAGCGGGTTTTCGTTCGAGGCCAGCTTGACGATGCCGGCTTCATCCAGACCCAGCTCGCGCGCCAGTTCGGCAATCGGCTTGCCCGGCAGATACGGTGCTATGGCGCGCACATGGGGCGGCGCGAGATCGCAGCAATTCATGATGCGGTGGCGGCGGGATAGGAACCGAGCACCTTGAGGAAGGCGGCACGCGCGTCGATTTCAGCCAATGCTGCGGCAAGTGCGGCATCCTGGCGATGCCCCGCGCAGACGACGAAAAACACATACTCCCAGGTACCGGAGCGCGCCGGGCGCGATTCGAGCTTACTCATCGAAATGCCTGCATCGGCCAGCGGTTGCAGCAGCCTGACGATGGCGCCGGGCTGGTTCTTCGCACTCATGACCAGCGAGGTCTTGTCATGGCCGGAGGGTGCCGCGTCCTGCTGCCCCAGCACCAGAAAGCGCGTGGTGTTGCTCGCCTCATCCTCGACCCGGCGTTCCACCACCGCAAGTCCATACAGCTCGGCAGCAGCCTCGGCACCCAGTGTCGCCGCGTCCGGTTCGGCCGCGGCGCGACGCGCACCTTCGCTGTTGCTGACCACGCTGATCTGCTCGGCATGCGGCAGGTGGCGCGCCAGCCACTGCTGGCATTGCGCGAGCGACTGCGCGTGACCGTAGACGCGCTTGATGCCCTCGAGCCGCGCGTCTTTCCGCATCAGTGTCTGATGGATCGGCAGCATCACCTCGCCGCAAATCTTGAGGGGACTGGCGACGACGAGATCGAGCGTGCGGCCGATCGCGCCCTCGGTCGAATTTTCCACCGGCACCACCGCGTATTCGGCGCGCCCGGTTTCGACGGCCTGGAAACAAGCGTCGATGTCGGTCTCGGCGAGCGCGTCGACCGCCTGGCCGAAATGCTTGCGCACCGCCTGCTGGGTGAAGGTGCCGGCCGGACCGAGGTAGGCGACGCGCGTGGCCTCTTCCAGTGCACGGCAGGCCGACATGACTTCGCGGATCAGCCGCTCGATGCTGTCGCCCGGCAACGGACCGGGGTTGGCGGCGCGCAGACGCCGGATGATCTGCGCCTCACGCTCCGGGCGATAGATCGATCCGCCCTGTTTGGCGCGTCCGACGGCCTGTGCCAGGGCGGCGCGCTCCGACAAAAGCGTCAGCAAGGCATCGTCGACGGCATCGATGCGCGCGCGCAGAGTGCCCAGTTCGTCGGGCGTCTCCGTGGCGTCCTTGCCCTCACGCGTCATGCCGGCAGATAGCGCACCGCAAGCACGCCCTCGATGGCCGACAATTGCCGCATGATTTCAGCCGACACCGCACTGTCGACATCCGTCAGGGTATAGGCCATGTCGCCCTTCGACTTGTTGACCATGTTGTGGATGTTGAGACCGGCCGCGGCAAGCGCGGAGGTGATCTGCCCCACCATGTTCGGCACGTTGGCGTTGGCGATGGCAAGACGGTAGTCCGATTCACGCGCCAGATTGACGTTGGGGAAGTTGACCGAGTTGAGAATGTTGCCGTGCTCCAGGTAGTCGGCAATCTGCGCCGCGACCATCACCGCGCAGTTTTCCTCGGCTTCCCCGGTGGACGCGCCCAAGTGCGGCAGCGCGACGACCTTGGCGTGCCCGGTCAGGGCGTTGGCCGGAAAGTCGCAGATGTAGGCATGCAGCTTGCCGGCATCGAGCGCCTCGACCACCGCGGCATTGTCGACCACGCCTTCGCGGGCGAAGTTCAACAGCACCGTGCCGGGGTGCATCACGCCGATGCGCTGCGCGTTGATGAGGTTGCGCGTGCCGTCGAGCAGCGGGACATGCAGGCTGACGAAGTCGGCGGCGCGCAGCACGTCCTCGACGTTTTCCGCGCGCTTCACCTGCGAGGGCAGGCGCCAGGCGGCGTCGACGGTGATGCCGGGATCGAAGCCCACCACGTTCATGCCCAGGCGGATCGCCGCTTCGGCGATGTGCGAGCCGATTGCGCCCAGACCGATCAGGCCGAGCGTGCGGCCCGGCAATTCGAAGCCGGCGAACTGCTTCTTGCCAGCCTCGGTCGCCTTGTGCATCGCCTCGTCGGTACCGGAAAGGCCTTCGACGAATTTCAGCGCCGGCACCAGGTTGCGCGCG
>JANJXT010000026.1 GCA_024708885.1 Thiobacillus sp. | reverse complement strand
GTATTTCTTCGCGGCACCGCCGAATTTCTTCGACAGAATGGTGGTGATCGCCGCGGTCAAGGTGGTCTTGCCGTGGTCAACGTGACCAATCGTACCAACGTTCACGTGCGGTTTGGTCCGCTCGAATTTTTCCTTAGCCATTTCAAGTACCCCTTAAATTTGCACAAGTAAATGATGCGTCGATTCCGACAACCACACGCGCGAAACACCGGTCGCCAACCTTTCAAGGCGGACACCAAAAACCATGGTGCGCCAACCTGAACGGTGGGCACCCAAAAATCTGGTGCCCATGGGCAGGATTGAACTGCCGACCTCTCCCTTACCAAGGGAGTGCTCTGCCACTGAGCTACATGGGCCCTGGACTCACTGAAAAGCCCATTCAAAACTCTGGAGCGGGTGAAGGGAATCGAACCCTCGTCTTAAGCTTGGAAGGCTTCAGCTCTACCATTGAGCTACACCCGCTTCGCCCTGCTCAACCTGCAACAAAATCTGGTGGTGGGGGAAGGATTCGAACCTTCGAAGGCAGAGCCGGCAGATTTACAGTCTGCTCCCTTTGACCGCTCGGGAACCCCACCCAAACGAAGCGCGAGATTATAGGGGGCTTGACGAAGGGCTGTCAAACCCCTTGACTACGAAAAACAGCCGCAGGTTGAGGCCTTGAATGCGAAGTACGGGCTGTACGCCGCACGGCGACGAGAGATCCGGCTCGGGCTACATTATTTCGTGCCCGGTTCGATACCCCGGGGGGTTCGTTTCGTCCGCGGGCATCATGTCGCCCGTGCCGCTTGCCGGATCGCCTCGGCGGCCCACTGATTGAGGCTTTGCCCTTGCGCCGCAGCGGCGATGACGGCGGCCTCGTGCAACCGTGGATCGACGCGCAGGGAGAACTTGCCGGAAAAGTGCTTGTGCGGATCGACGCCATCTTCGGCGCAGGCTTCGAGGAATACGCGGAGAGAGATTTCTCCCTCGCGACGCAGCCCATCCACATCCTTGGCGTAGAAGAGCTTTTTGGTTAGTTCCGCATCGCGCTCGCTGCGGAATACCGGGCAGGTATCCATGGAGAGTCCTCACTGATCCATCTTGTGGCCAACCGCCAGAACCGCTGTACTACCGGAGGTGCCTGCTGTGATGCGTTTCCATTTCGCCCCTCGCCCCTTGCCCGTTGATTCGATCAACCCCTCTGATTTCATCGCCCGCAGCACCAGCCGCACCATATCTCGGCTGACCCCCGGGCAGGCTTCTTCGATTTCGGAAATCGAAAACGGCAAGCTGCGCCCTAAGACTTCCGTCCGCACCCGGCCGCCTTTGCTGCCACGTCCCCGTTCGATGGTGCCGACACGCTCCTCGAACTCACGGTAGGCCCGCAGCAAGGCCCCCCAGAAGTAATCAAGCCAGGGTTTGCCGTCGTGCCGCCCCTGATGCCAGCCCTGCGAGCTGGCTTCCAGCGTCTCGTAGTAGCTTTCCTTGGTTTCCTCGAAGATGCGTTCCAGGCTGATGTAGCGGCCCACTGCGTAATCGAAGTGGTAGAGCAGCAGCAAGGTCAACAAGCGGGACATGCGACCGTTGCCGTCCGGGAAGGGGTGGACGCACAGGAAGTCGAGCATCGCCAGCGGCACCAGTACCAGGGGGTCGGCCAGGTGCTGATCCAGTGCGGTCGCGTAGTACCGGGTCAGATCGGCCATTGTCATCGGTGTCAGGTGCGCAGCGACCGGCTGGAAGCGCAGACGCGAAGTGCCGTCCGGGTGACGCTCGATGATGTCGTTGTTGGTAGCCTTCCAGCGCCCGCCCGCCTGCGGCATATAGCGGTACAGCAGGGTGTGCAGTTGCAGCACTACGCCTTCGCTGAAGGGCATGTGCGCAGCGGACTCGTGGATCAGCGCCAGGGCATCACGGTAGCCGGCGATCTCCTGTTCGGAACGGCTCTTTGGCGTTGCGTTGCGGATGACCAGAGACTTCAACCGCGAGGGTGAGACGACAACTCCTTCCAGCCGGTTGGACGACTCGGTGGACTCCACCACCGCGATCTGGCGTAGCCCCTTGAGGGCTTCGGGCGACTGCGCGGCGTAGAGTTGCTGCTTACCCTGGTACTCGCCAAGTGTGCGCAACGTGGCAGCCTGGGTGCCATCGAAGCGAAGCGCGGCAAGGTACTCGGGTGTGAGCGAGTGCATGGAAATGTAAGCCCAGGCTATCTAAATGGGGTAATCATAGCCTTTTAATGGGGTATTGCCTCTAAAAATACCTCATTACCAGTGTTGGACTACCCCATTTCCTGGACGTAGGCCGGTCGTGAGGGGCCGGCATGGCTGACCGGGAAGGAAATAGGCGACACGAACCAAAAAATGGGGTAATAAATTATAAATTGCCTCATTTATTCCATTGTTTACCCCAATCCCAGGCCCAACCTTGGGCAAAGGCAAATGGCAAGGGAACGGCACTCAAGGGGCAACGGCCCCATCCAGAAAAGGAAAAGGCCACTCCTGTCCATTCGTTCTGCAACACCCGGCCAACTCTTCCCTATGGATACCTTGCTTAACGAGGGTCCGCGCCTTCTCGCGGGCCGCGCGCGCCTCCGCAAGGCTTACCTGGGGAAAACCGCCAATGGCAAAGAGGTTCTCCTTGCCTTGCAGCCGGTACTTCCACCGCCAGAGCTTGCCGCCGGTGGGCTTCACCAGCAGGAATAAGCCCCCGCCGTCTGAAAGTTTCCAGTCTCGATCAGTCGATTTGGCCGACCTGACCTTGAGGTCGGTGAGTAGATTCTCGGGCATCGTTGGACTCCACTGCGGGGAAAAGTACCCCCACGGTTGAACACGAGTACCCCCAACGCTACCCCCGAACTTTCTGGACCTCGATGAACAATAGGAACGTTCAGCAGACCGTATTGTTTCTGCAACCCATTGATTTGAAACGGGTCAACCTGTCCACTAAGCGCTACTGAGCGCCACCGAGATCCAGCAAAATTCGTCAGACGTTGAAAAGAAAATTCATGACGTCGCCATCCTTGACGACGTAGTCCTTGCCCTCGGCGCGCATCTTGCCGGCCTCCTTGGCGCCCTGCTCGCCCTTGCAGGCGATGAAGTCGTCGAAGGCGATCGTCTGCGCGCGGATGAAACCGCGCTCGAAGTCGGTATGGATGACGCCGGCGGCCTGCGGCGCGGTGTCGCCCTTGTGGATGGTCCAGGCGCGCACTTCCTTGACGCCGGCGGTGAAGTAGGTCTGCAGGCCGAGCAGGTCGTAGGCGGCGCGGATGAGGCGGTTGAGGCCGGGCTCGTCCCAGCCCAGTTCCTTCAGGTATTCCAGGCGGTCTTCTGGCGACAGTTCCTGCAGCTCGGCCTCGAGCGCCGCGCATGCCGGCACCACCGGCGCGCCTTCCTTGGCGGCGTAGGCGCGCAGCGCGTCGAGCATGGGGTTGTCGTGGAAGCCGTCCTCGCTGACGTTGGCGACATACAGGGTCGGCTTCACCGTCATCAGGCACAGCGGCTTGATCGCTGCCATCCCCTCGGCGTCGAGCGCCGCGGCGCGCGCCGGACGGCCCTCGTTCAAGGCGGCGACCACGGGCTTGAGCGCGGCGACCATTTTCTGCGCCTCCTTGTCGCCGGCGCGCGCCGGCTTTTCAAAGCGCGCCAGCGCCTTTTCCGCACTCGCGAGGTCGGCAAGCGCAAGCTCGGTGGCGATGGTTTCGACGTCGGAAACGGGATCGACCTTGCCGGCGACGTGGATCACATTGTCGTTGTGAAAGCAGCGCACGACGTGGCAAATGGCGTCGGTCTCGCGAATGTTGGCGAGGAACTGGTTGCCCAGACCCTCGCCCTTCGACGCGCCGGCCACGAGACCGGCGATGTCGACGAACTCGACGATCGCCGGTACCACTTTCTGCGGATTGATGATCCCGGCAAGCTGCGCGAGCCGGGGATCGGGCACTTCGACCACGCCGGTGTTCGGCTCGATGGTGCAGAAGGGGTAGTTCTCCGCCGCGATGCCGGCCTGGGTCAGCGCATTGAAGAGGGTGGATTTTCCGACGTTGGGCAGGCCAACGATGCCGCATTTGAGGCTCATGATGGATCCCGAGAGGCGTTAGAAGGATGGGGTGAGGGGGGCTTCGTGTTGGCGCGCTGGATGGCGGCGTTCCACTCGCCCTTTTCGATCAGCGGCATGAGGCCGAGCGCGCGCTCGATGGCGGCGTCGATGTCGGCCTGTTCCTCGCGGCGCGGCGGCTTCAGGACGAAGTTCACCACTTCGCTGCGATCGCCGGGATGGCCGATGCCGATCCGCAGGCGCCAGTAATCCTGGGTGCCAAGGTGGGCGGTGATGTCCTTCAGGCCATTGTGGCCGCCCATGCCGCCACCGAATTTCAGACGCAGTTGTCCCGGTGGGATGTCGAGTTCGTCGTGCACCACCAGGATTTCCGCGGGCGCGATGCGATGAAAGCGCGCGAGCGCCCCCACCGCCTGGCCGGAACGGTTCATGAAGGTCTGCGGCAGGATGACCCAGCGCGAACCGTCGCGACCCACCAGACCGTGAAAACGCGATTCGTGCGCGAGCGCAATGCCGCGCGTGTGCGCGAGGCGCGCGCAAAACCAAAACCCGGCATTGTGCCGGGTTTCTTCGTACTCGCGCCCCGGGTTGCCGAGGCCGACGATGAGGCGCGGTGCCGTCATGCCGCTTGCACTGCGCGGCCCGCGAGGGGCCGCGCACGGGCATTACGCCGCGGGGGTCGCCGGTGTTTCTTCGGCAGCGCCGCCCTTGGGTGCGCTGATCGCCGCCACGGCAGGGTTTTCCGCCTTGAGGTGGGCGACCAGATCGACACCGGCCGGCAGCTTGAGGTCATTGGCATGGATCGAATGGCCCACTTCGAGCTTGCCCATGTCGACTTCGATGAACCCGGGCAGGCTGCCGGGAAGACACTCGACGTCGAGCTCGGTCACGATGTGGTGCGGCTTGCCGCCGCCCAGCTTGACGCCGGGCGCGGTCTCGGCGTTGAGGAAATGCAGCGGCACCTTGACGTGGATCTTGTGGTCCTTGTCGACGCGCTGGAAGTCGACGTGCAGCACCTGCTGCTTGTAGGGATGCCACTGCGTGTCGCGCAGCAGCACGGACTCCTTGCTGCCGTCGACGCTGAGCGTGAGCACGGATGCGTGGAAGGCTTCCTTGCGCAGGGCGTGGTAGAGGGCGTTGTGATCCAGCTCGATCTGCATCGGCGCGGCGCTGCCGCCATAGACGATTCCGGGGACCTTGCCGGCGTGGCGCAGGCGGCGGCTCGCACTCGACCCTTGCGCATCACGCTTGAAGGCAATGACTTCGATTTCCATGAAATTTCTCCTGAGTTGAAAAAGAGCCCCCGCGACCAGGGGCATTCGATCGGCTCTACTCGATGAAGAGCGAGCTGACTGAATCCTCGTTGCTGATGCGGCGGATCGTTTCCGCCAGCAGTTCGGCGACCGACAATTGCCGGATCTTGCCGCACGCACGCGCGTCGTCGCGCAGCGGGATGGTGTCGGTGACCACCAGTTCGTCGAGCGCGGAATTCGTCACGCGCTCGGCAGCGGCGCCCGACAGCACCGCGTGGGTACAGTAGGCCATCACCTTCTCGGCACCGTGTTCCTTCAGCGCGTTGGCCGCCTCGCACAGCGTGTTGGCGGTGTCGACGATGTCGTCCATGATGATGCAGGTGCGGCCCCTGACGTCGCCGATGATGTGCATCACCTTCGCCACGTTGGGCTTGGGGCGGCGCTTGTCGATGATCGCCAGGTCGCACTCCAGGCGCTTGGCGATCGCCCGTGCGCGCACCACGCCGCCGACATCGGGCGAGACCACCACCAGATTCGGGTGGTTGCGCTTCCAGATGTCGCCCAGGAGGATCGGGCTGGAATAGATGTTGTCGACCGGGATGTCGAAGAAGCCCTGGATCTGATCCGAGTGCAGATCCATCGTCAGCAGGCGGTCGATCCCCGCACCCTGCAGCATGTTCGCCACCACCCTGGCGGTGATCGCCACCCGTGCCGAACGGGTGCGGCGGTCCTGGCGCGCATAGCCGTAATAGGGAATGGCCGCGGTGATGCGTGCGGCCGAGGCGCGCTTCAGCGCGTCGACCATGACCATCACCTCCATCAGCGTGTCGTTGGTGGGCTGGCAGGTCGATTGCAGCACGAACACGTCCTTGCCGCGCACGTTCTCCATGATTTCGACCATCACCTCGCCGTCGGAAAAACGCGACACGGTGGCGCGCCCGAGATGGAGGTTGAGATGGCGCACAACGTCGCTGGCCAGACGGGGGTTGGCATTCCCCGTGAACACCATCAGGTTGTCAATGGACACGCGAGTCTCCGGCGACGCGGCGCTGGCGCCGACACACAAGAAAAACAGCCGCCACGGGCGGCTGTTCGCTCAATCTGGCTGGGGAGGCAGGGATCGAACCTGCGAATGTCGGAATCAAAATCCGATGCCTTACCACTTGGCGACTCCCCAACGGGCACTGCTCAGGCGCAGCAGTCGTACAGCGGATGCCGGTCAAGCCCCTGCGCCACGAAACCCTGCATCGTTCCGGGCAGGCGGGCGAGCACCTCACGCGCCGCCGCTTCCGTCCCGAACGTTGCAAACACACAGGCACCGGAACCGGTCATGCGCGCTTCCCCAAACCGCGCCAGCCATTCGAGATGGCGCGCGACTTCCGGGTAGCGCTGCAGGACCACCGGCTGCAGGTCGTTTCGACCCATGCCTGTGGAAAAGGGCGCTATTTTGAGGCGTGGCGTGTCACGTGTCAATTCCGGCGCCGCGAAAACTGCCGCGGTCGGCACCTCCAGCGATGGCGTCAGCACCACGTACCAGGCAGGCGGCGCGCTCACCGGCTGGAGAATCTCGCCCACCCCTTCGGCGAAGGCGGTCTGCCCGAACACGAATACGGGCACATCCGCGCCGAGTTGCAGACCGAGCGCCTGCAACGCCGGACGCGACAGGTTCACCTGCCATAGACGGTTGAGCGCGAGCAGCACGGTGGCCGCGTCCGAACTGCCGCCGCCGAGGCCGCCGCCCATCGGCAGCACCTTGTCCACGCGGATGCCCACCCCCGCGCCGGCCGGCGCATGTGGTTGCAGGAGGCGCGCGGCGCGCACTGTGAGGTCGCGGTCTTCCGGCACGCCGGGCAGATCGGTCTCGCGCACCACCCGGCCGTCGGCACGCAGGGTGAGATGCACGGTATCGGAACGGTCGATGAAGCGAAACACGCTCTGCAGCAGATGATAGCCGTCGGCACGACGGCCGATCACGTGAAGGAACAGGTTGAGCTTGGCGGGGGCGGGAAAGGCCTGGCTCATTCCCCCTCCCAGCTGTCCGCCACCAGGCGGATATCGATATCTTCGCGGCTGACCCTGAGCTTGCGCGGGTAGCCGGCGGGACTGTCGGCATATTGCTGGTATTCGATGGTCCAGCCGTCCTGCTTCAGTTCGGCGAGGCGGCCGGAGCCGTCACGCGTGGCGTCGAACGCACGCGCCGGATCGGGACGCGCCTGCACCCACCACGCAAGCCCCGCCACCGGCAGGGTGTAACCGAGCGCCTCGCGTGTCAGGGCATCGGCGTCCGGTGCACGGCGGAGCGGCTGCTTCGGCAGTTCCAGCACGGCGCCGTCCGCATCGAGCGCGATGCGGACCACCACCTGCCCCAGCGGAGAGGTCAGCAGAAGCTCGTCATTGGCGCCGCGGTGCTGCCAGCGGATCAGTCCGGAGACCCTTTCTTCACCGCTTTCAACGCTGAAACGGCCTTGCAGCGTCCAGGTTTCCGCGGACAGCGGCAGGCCGCCCGAAGGCAAGGATGGCGAGGTCGCGCAACCGGCCAGGGCCAGCAGCGACGCGGCGAGAAACGCCCGCCGACGCATCAGGGCTTGAGCCGGTGCAGGGTTTCCAGCAGCACTTCGTTCTGCGGGTGGCTTTGCAGGCTGGTCTGCCACAACCTGCCAGCCTCGTCCTGACGCCCGCGCACCCACAGCACTTCGCCGAGGTGGGCGGCGATTTCCGGGTCGGGCCGTGCCTGGTAGGCGCGTTCCAGGAATTCCTGCGCGCGCGCCAGGTTGCCTGCGCGGTATTGCGCCCAGCCGACGCTATCGAGGATGAAGGCATCGTCCGGTGCCAGTTTCAACGCGCGTTCGAGCAACTCGATCGCCTCGGCAAGGCGAGGGGTGCGATCCGCCAGAGTGTAACCGAGCGCGTTGTAGGCGTGCGCGTCGTCCGGGCGCAGCGCGATCACGCGACGCAGGTCGGCTTCCAGCACGTCGAGCCGGTCGAGCTTTTCCGCGGCCATCGCACGGTCGTACAGCAGTTCGGGCGAGTCGGGATAGCGTTTCAATCCCTCGGACAATACGTCGAACGCGGCCTGTCGCTCCTTGCCGTCGCGCAGCAGTTCCGCCTGCGCCTGGACCAGACGCACGTTCTGCGCGTCATTGGCACCCTGTGTCGCCGCGAGCAGCGCCCGCGCCTCGTCGCGCCGTCCCGCCGCGGCCAGCAGCGCTGCCTGGCGCGTCCGTGCCGGCACCAGGTAATTGCCGGCCTCCACCTGCGCGTAATGCGTCGCGGCGACGTCGCTCTGCTTCAACTGCTCGGCCGCCTGGCCGAGGTAGTAGTGGATGGTGTCGCGATCGCGCGGATCCGAATCCAATGCGCGATCGAGCCAGTCGCGGGCCGCAGCGGGTTCGCCCATCTGTAGCGCGAGCAGCCCCGCGGCGAAGCTGACTTCGGCGTTGCGCGGCAACTCGCCGGCAAGCCACTCGAACTGCGCGCGCCCCTCGGCGAACTGATTGGCATTGACCAGCGCACGCGCGTAGGCGAACCGCGCGTCGCGCGCCGCCGGGTAGGACGCGACAAAGCCGCGCATGAACGCCAGCGCGTCCGCCGGAGACGTCCTGGCAAGAATCTGCGCGCGCAGCAGCGCGCCCGGCTCCCAGCCCGGTCGCAGCCGGTCCGCCCGTTCCAGCGTGGCCAGCGCTGCCGGCATGTCACCCGCATTCGCCGCGGCCTGCGCCACGGCATAGCGGGCCTCCGCCACCTGCGGATGGCCGGCCGCGAGCCGCTCGACCAGTGCCAGCACCGCCGACGTGTCGCGTGTCTTGCCCAAGAGCGCGCTCAGATGCATGAATCCAGTCGCAGGTTCTTTCGCGAGGATCTCGCGCAGCACGGGTTCGGCTTCGTCAAGCCGGCCTTCGTTGAGCAGCATCGCCGCCAGCGCCTGGCGGGCGCGGTCCGATGCCGGTTCGGCCGCGGACCACAGCCGCGTGGCTTCGAGCGCCGCCGTCCGATCGCGCGCGAGTACTGCCACCTCGGCCGCGCGCCGCGCGATGCGGGGATCGCGGGTTTCCTGTGCCAGGTCGAGATAGGTCGCGCTGGCAATCCCCGGGGCACCGCGCTGGCCGGCCACTTCGGCGACCAGGAACTTGAACAGGATGTCGGGGGTGAGCGGCTGCGCCGGCAGGTTTGCCGACGGCGCCGTCTCCGCGGCCTTTGCCGCCTCGTCGTCGGATTCGGGCGCCTCGGCGCCAGCCGCCGGCTTTTCCGCGACGGCCGGCTGCGGCGGGCGTACCGTTTGCTGCGCACACGCCGGCGTCAACGCCAATGCGATGCAGAAAGGAAGATATTTCAGATGTGCCATGTGCCTTCAGAGTGCCCGGGTGTGGGTCAACGATTCTATGCCTTCGATGCGCAAGCGCAAGCAAGGTTCATTTTGGGAAGGGGGAAGGGGTGAGGCGATTTGTCCTCTGTCCTCCGTCCCCTAGCCCCCGTTACAATCCCTCCATGCCTGAACTGCCCGAAGTCGAGACGACGCGCCTCGGCCTGCTTCCTCGTCTGCCTGGGCGCACGCTCGCGGCCGTGACGGTGCGCGATCCGCGCCTGCGCTGGCCGGTGCCGGACGTGTTGCCGGCGCGTCTGGCGGGACGGACGCTGGCGGGGATCGCGCGGCGGGGCAAGTATCTGCTGTTCGATTTCGACGGAATCACCCAGATCGTGCATCTGGGCATGTCGGGAAGCCTGCGCCTGGCGGCGCCGGACGAGCCGCCGGCGGCGCACGATCACGTCGACTGGCGCTTCGACGACGGGACCTGTTTGCGCCTGCGCGACCCGCGCCGCTTCGGCGCGGTGCTGCTCACCGAGGATCCTGCGCGGCATCCGCTGCTGGCGCATCTCGGCCCCGAGCCGCTCGGCCCGGAGTTCGACGCCGCCTACCTTCACGCGCGATGTCGCGGACGCAATACGACGATCAAGCAGCTCATCATGGACGCGTCGGTGGTCGTGGGGGTCGGCAACATCTACGCCTCCGAATCACTGTTCCACGCCGGCATTCGACCCGCCACCGCCGCACGCCGCCTCAGCGGGCCGGCCTGCGCGCGCCTGGCGGCGGCAATCCGCAAGGTGCTCGCCGCCGCGATCGCCGCCGGCGGAAGTTCGCTGCGCGATTACGTCGCCAGCAGCGGTGAGCCGGGATATTTCCAGCTGCAGACCCGGGCATATGGTCGCGAAAATCTGCCCTGCCGGACCTGCGGGACACCCATCCGGCGCATCGTGCAGGGACAGCGGGCAAGCTTCTATTGCCCCGCCTGCCAGCGCTGACCGGCGGGATGGCCTGAATCAAGTTTGCAGGTAACATGCCGTAATTGCGTTGTGCCTTGATTTGTGGATGCCCCATGAAGCCCACCACACTGGTTGACGAATTCGAGCAGTACAGCGCCTGGCGCGAGGCGGTGTACGTACGCGTCGAGGCCCTGCGCGACTGGCTGGCGACCCAGGAACTGGGTGATGCGGAATCCGACCGCCGCCTCGAACAGGCGCTTGCGCGCCTGCAGGACGACACGCTCAACGTGGCCTTCGTCGCCGAGTTCTCCCGCGGCAAGTCGGAGCTCATCAACGCGATCTTTTTCGCCGACTACCGCCAGCGCGTGCTGCCCTCGTCCGCCGGGCGCACGACGATGTGCCCCACCGAGCTGTATTTCGATCCCGCGCGGCCGCCTTCGCTGCGCCTGCTGCCGATCGCCACGCGCACCCGCGAGGGCAGCGTCGCGGCCTTCAAGCGCGATCCGGACGCCTGGGAGGAATTCCCGCTCGACCTCGGTTCGGCGGACAAAATGAGCGCGACGCTGATGCGGCTGGCCGATCTCATCGAGGTCGACGCCGCCACCGCCGACGCCTACGGACTGTTCGACCCGGAGGACGCGGACACCGCGCGAAGTCTCGCGCGCGAGGGCAAGGTCGGCATTCCCCGCTGGCGTCACGCGCTCATCAATTTCCCTCACCCGCTGCTGAAGCAGGGACTGGTCATCCTCGACACGCCGGGGCTGAACGCGATCGGCACCGAGCCGGAACTCACGCTCAGCATGCTGCCCGGCGCGCACGCCGTGCTGTTCCTGCTGGGTGCCGACACCGGCGTCACCCGGTCCGACATCGAGATCTGGCGCCAGCACATCGCGCCCCTGCAGGGCACGAGCCGCGCCCGCCTGGTAGTGCTGAACAAGATCGACGGCCTGTGGGACGAATTGAAGACGCAGGAGGCGATCGACGCGGAAATCGCCCGCCAGGCCGCAACCAGCGCCGCGCAACTCGAACTCCCGGCGAGTCAGGTTTTCCCGGTGTCGGCGCAGAAGGCGCTGGTCGCCAAGGTGCGCGGCGACGACGCGCTGCTGGCAAAAAGCCGCCTGCCGGAACTGGAAGCCGCGTTGTCGCAGGAGCTGATCCCCCACAAGCAGTCACTGGTCACCGACGCGACGCTGACCGCGGTGGAAGACGTGGTGCTGAAAACCACCGAACTGCTGGAAACACGCCTCGCCACGCTGCTGGACCAGATCGACGAACTTGCCGGGCTGCGCGGCAAGAACCGCGATGTCATCCAGCACATGATGGCCAAGGCCAATGACGACACGCAGCATTTCAACCGCGGACTCGAACAGTTCCATGCCCTGCGCAACGTGTTCGCCGCACAGGTCGAGACCTTGCGCCAGCAGATCGGTCTGCAGCGGCTGCGCCACGAGGTGCGACGCACCCGTCTGGCCATGGAGAAGAGCCATTTCAGCATCGGCCTGCGCGATTCGATGAGCGAATTCTTCCGCCGTGTCGAAGGCAATCTCGCCACGGCCTCCCGCACGACCGACGAGATCCGCGCCATGATGACCGCGATGTACCGCAAGTTCAGCGAGGAATTCGGGCTGGCGGCGGTGAACATTCCCGACTACAGCCTCAACAAGTACCGCAGAAAGATCGACCAGCTGCAGCACGTCTTCGACGAGCGCTTCAATACCGTGTTCAAGATGCTGACCGTGGGCCAGCATCAGATCACGGCACGTTTTTTCGAGACGGTGGCGAGCGAGGTGGTGCAGGTGTTCGAACTGGCCAACAGCGAGACCGAAGCCTGGCTGAAGGCGCTCATTGCGCCGATGGAAACCCAGGTGCGCGAGCACAAGGCGCAGCTGGTGCGTCGGCTCGACAGCGTCAGCCGCATCCATGCCGCGACCGAGACGCTCGACGAGCGCATTGCGGAACTGGAAACCACGCGCGGCACCGCGGCGGATCAGCTCGACAGCCTCGCACGCATCAACAATCGCATCGCCGACGCCCTGTCGGGCGACTGGGCAGGACTCCAGTTGGCGAAAAGCGCCTGATCCAGGCCGCCCCGCGACCGGGTCGGCGCGAATGATCGCGAGATTATTTTTCCGCGGTCAGGCGCATGAATTTCACCTGCAGTTCATCGCGGCTTTCCACATAGTCCGGGTTGAGCGGAATGCAGTCGACCGGGCACACCTCGACGCATTGCGGCGTGTCGAAGTGACCGACGCACTCGGTGCAGCGGTTGGGGTCGATGACGTAGATCTCGTCACCCTGGGAAATGGCATCGTTGGGACACTCGGGCATGCAGACGTCGCAGTTGATGCACTCGTCGGTAATCATCATGGCCATGGCGCTCTCCGGTTTATATCAGCTTGTGCTTATTTTCTCACGCAAACGCCGCGCGACCAATGGGTGCACGAAGGGCGCGACATCGCCGCCGAGCTGCGCGATCTCGCGGATCATGCTGGCGGAGATGAACATGTACTGCTCCGATGGCGTGAGGAACAGGGTTTCGATGTCGGGCTTGAGGTTGCGATTCATCCCGGCAAGCTGGAATTCGTACTCGAAATCGGACGCGGCGCGCAGGCCGCGCAGCACCGCGATGGCCCCCTGTGCGGCAACGAAGTCGATCAACAGGCCGGAGAAGCCTTCGACGCGCACGTGCGGCATGTCGGCCAGCACTGCGCGCGTCATGTCGACGCGTTCGTCCATGTTGAAAAACGGCCGCTTGTTGCGCGATTCGGCGACCGCGACGATGACCCGGTCGAACAGGCGGCCCGCGCGCTGGATGAGATCTTCGTGGCCGCGCGTGAGGGGATCGAAGGTGCCGGGATAGACGGCTGTGAGCATCGCTACTCCTTGACGAGCAGGGCAAAGTGCGAACGCCCCGCGCGCCCGCTGCGGTGGATGATAAACCCCGGCGGCGCTTCGACGGGGTTCTCCTGTTCCACGTAGACCAGTCCGTCCGGGCCGAGATGGCGCGCCAGATCGGCGAGCACGGGCGCGGCCCGCCCGCTGTCGAACGGCGGATCGACGAAGATCAGGTCGAAGCTTTCACGGTTGCCCGCCAGCCAGGCGAGGGCGTCGGCGAACACGAGTTCGACCGCGCTGGCGCCGAGCATCGCGCGATTCCTTTCCAGCGCCTCGTGCGCCGCGCGGTCGCGCTCGATCATCACCACCCGCGCCGCGCCACGCGAAGCGGCTTCGAAGCCCAGCGCGCCGCTGCCGGCAAAGAGGTCGAGGCAGCGCCAGCCCGGCAGATCCTGTCCCAGCCAGTTGAACAGCGTCTCGCGCACGCGGTCGGCGGTCGGCCGCAGCCCGCCGCCGCCGGGGAAATCCAGCAGCCGGCGGCGGTACTGCCCGCCGATGATGCGCACCCGATTGTCCGCGCCGTGCGCGCGGCCCGGCGCGGCCTGCTTAGCGCGCACCCTCGCCCCCGACGACGACCGTGACCATGCGCTCGGGATCGATGCGGCGGGCAAAGGCGGCCTTCACCGCGGCGACATCCACGGCGTTGATGCGATCCACCCAGGTATCGAGGTAGTCCAGCGCCAGCCCGTAGAAACCGATCATCGACAGGTACTCGAGGATCTTCCTGTTGCTGTCGATGCGCAGCGGGAAACCGCCGGTGAGGTTGGCCTTGGCCTGCGCCAGTTCGTCGTCGGAAGGTCCGTCGGCGACGAACTGGCGCAGCGTGTCGCGCGCCACCGCGAGCGCGTCGGCGGTCTGCGCACCCTGGGTCTGCAGTCCGATCTGGAACGGACCGGCCACCGCCATGGGCAGGAAATAGCTGTACGCGCTGTAGGCGTAGCCGCGCTTGTCGCGCACTTCCTTCAAGAGCCGCGAATCGAAGCCGCCGCCGCCGAGCACGTAGTTGCCGACGAAAAGCGCGAAGAAGTCGGGATCGGCGCGCGTCGTGCCGAGTGCGCCGATACGTACATGGCTCTGCGCGGCAGGATGGGCGATGCGTATCTCGCCCGCGGCCGGCGCCACCGGCGCTGCCAGCGGCGCAAGCGCGGCGCCGCGCGGCAGTCCGGCCGCCAGCCGCGCTGCGATGGCTTCGGCTTCGCCGCGATCGACGTCACCGATCAACGCGATCACCGCATTCGCGGCGGTGTAATGCGTGCGATGGAAGGCCTCCAGGTCGGCGCGCGTGAACCGCGCGATGGCATCGGGCTCGCCCGCCTCGTCGCGCGCGTAGGGATGCGCACCGTACAGGGCGCGATAGAAGGCCTTGTCGACCACCGTGCCGGGGTCGGCCTCGGCCTCGCGAATGGCGGCGATGAGACGCTGCTTCTCGCGCTTGACCACCCCGGCGGGAAACCCGGGACGCTGCAACACGCGGGTCAGGAGGTCGAGCGCCTGGTTCTTCTCGCGCGCCGACGACAGGGTGCGCAGGCTCACCGCCGCGCGGTCTCGGTCGAAACTGCCCGAAAGGACGGCACCGACGTCGGCGAGGCGATGCGCGATCGCGGTTTCCGACAGCCCGCCCGCCCCCTGGTCGAGCACGCCGTGGGTCAACCGTGCAAGGCCGGATTTTGCGGCCGGATCCCGCGCGCTGCCGGCGGGAAAGCTCACCGCGACGTCGAGCATGGGCAGTTCGCGGCTTTCGACGAAATAGACGCGCGCGCCTTCGGGCGTCTGCCACTGCTGGATGACCACCGCGGCCTCGGCGGCCAGCGGCAGACAGAGGAACAGGAGCAGGACGAAGCGCTTGAGCGGACCCTGAGCAGATTGCCGGGCGTCGTCCTGGCGCACGCCGCACCCCCATCGAGCCGACCGGTTCGGCCCCGGCATCCGCCGGGGTGACGATTTGCGGGCATTTTCAATTGACATGACGCACTCCCGGCACGGCGGCACGGCGCGGCTGCGCGTCCAGCGGTTGCGGATCGAGCTCCGCCAGGCTCAGGCGGTCGTCGCGCAGCCATTCGCGCGCGGCCGCGCGGACCTCTTCAGCGGTGACGGCGCGCAGCTTGTCGACACGGCCGGCCAGCGCCTCCGGCGGCTGGCCGGCGGTGACGTAGTCGCCCAGCTGCATCGCCTGATAGAACAGCGAGTCACGCTGATAGACCTCGCCCGCGATGACCTGCGCCTTCACCCGCGCGAGCTCGTCCGCGCCGATGCCCTCGCGCTGGACGCGCGCGATCTCCTCGCGGATGGCCTTTTCCAGCACCGCCACCGACTGCCCCTGCGCGGGCGTGGCGTCGATCATGAACATCCCCGGCCCGCGCGACACGGCATCGTAGCCGGCGCTGGCGTTGACCGCGATCTGCCGCGTCTTCACCAACGATTTCTGCAGGCGCGCCGAATCGTTGCCGGACAGCACGCCGGCGAGGATCTGCAGCGCATAGGGCGCGGTGTCCTGCTGCCAGTCCTTCAGCCTGGGGGCATGCCAGGCCATGAGCAGATAGGGCAGTTTGGCCGGCGCCCTCACCACCATGCGCTTTTCGCCAAGCTGCTCGGGCTCGGCCTGCGGCTTGCGTTCCGGCAGCGCGCGCGCCGGCAGCGCGCCGAAATGCGTCTTCGCCAGTTCGACGACATCGCTCGCCTGCACGTCGCCGGCCACCACCAGCGTGGCGTTGTTCGGCGCATACCAGCGTGCATACCAGTCGCGCGCATCCTGCGCGGTCATGTTCGCGAGGTCGTCCATCCAGCCGATGATGGGCCGGCGGTAGGGGTGCGTCTGGTATGCGGTCGCCATGAGGCGCTCGTACACCACCGACTGCGCCTGGTCGTCGGTGCGCAGGCGGCGCTCTTCCATCACCACCTGGAGCTCCTTGGCGAAGAGTTCGTCGCTGATGACGAGGTTGGCCATGCGGTCGGCCTCCAGC
The DNA here is from genome assembly GCA_024708885.1 of Thiobacillus sp. Taxonomy (GTDB): domain Bacteria; phylum Pseudomonadota; class Gammaproteobacteria; order Burkholderiales; family Thiobacillaceae; genus Thiobacillus. The sequence continues at coordinate 83,611 of JANJXT010000026.1, read as the reverse complement.
GCCAGCGCCAGCGGCAGACGGTCCTTCTGCATCTGCTGGAAATACGCAGTGTGGTCGCGGCTGGTGAAGGCGTTCTCGCGCCCGCCCGCCGCCGCGATGCGCTTGGAGAATTCACCCGCAGGCACGGTCTTCGTGCCCTTGAACATCATGTGTTCGAGCACGTGCGCCACACCCGTGGTGCCGTTGAACTCGTCCACCGCACCGGCGCGGTACCACACCTGCGACACCATCACCGGCGCGCGGTGATCCTCCTTGACGATGACGCGCAGGCCGTTGTCGAGCGTGACGTCGGTGAGCGTCGCGTGCGCGCTGCCAAGCGCCACGGCCGATCCGACGGCGCAAACGGCCATGGCGAGCCGCCGCCCGGTGTCATGAAGCGGGCGGGGGAGAAAACGAATCGCTGCGCGGCGTTTCACGCGATGGCTGGGCATGGTTGCACCTCAAACGGAAAGAAACTGAATGATAAGATATGAGCCTGCATCTCCTGCCACGCTGACCGTTCCGATCCGTGTTTAGTTTCTTCAAGTCCAAGCCCAAGCCAGTTCCTGAAACCCCTGTCGCCGACACGGACACGTCCGCGCCGACAGCGGAGGCCGTCTTTGTCGCCGAGCCGGATACGCCGGCACCCCAGCCCGCGGCGGAAGCCCCCGCGCCCGTCGAGGATGCCGCGCCGACGCCGCGTCCCGGCTGGGCCCAGCGCCTCAAGGCCGGACTCGCCAAGACGCGCGACCGCCTGGGTGGCCAGCTTGCCGGCCTGTTCGGCGTCGGCCGCAAGATCGACGCCGAACTGTACGAGGAACTGGAGACCATCCTCATCACCGCCGACGTCGGCGTCGACGCCACCGAGCATCTGCTCGACATCCTGCAGAAAAAAGTACGGCGCGAGGGGCTCACCGATGCATCCCAGCTGCAGGCCGCGCTGAAGGACGCGCTGGTCGAATTGCTCATGCCGCTGCAGGCCCCGCTCGAGGTCACGCCGCACACGCCCTTCATTCTCATGCTCGCGGGCGTGAACGGCGCCGGCAAGACGACCACCATCGGCAAGCTCGCCAAGCTCTACCAGTCGCAAGGCCTGTCGGTGCTGCTCGCGGCGGGCGACACCTTCCGCGCCGCCGCGCGCGAGCAGCTGCAGGTCTGGGGCGAACGCAACAACGTCACGGTGGTGAGCCAGGAAAAGGGCGACTCCGCCGCCGTCATCTTCGACGCCATCCAGGCCGCGCGCGCACGCGGCATCGACGTCGTGCTCGCCGACACCGCGGGCCGCCTGCCGACCCAGCTGCACCTCATGGAAGAAATCAGGAAAGTGAAGCGCGTCATCGAGAAAGCGATTCCCGGCGCGCCGCACGAAGTGCTGCTGGTGCTCGACGCCAACACCGGACAGAACGCGATCACCCAGGTCAAGGCCTTCGACGACGCGCTCGGCGTCACCGGGCTTGCGCTCACCAAGCTCGACGGCACCGCCAAGGGCGGCGTGATCGCGGCCATTGCACAGGCGCGGCCCATCCCGGTGCGCTACATCGGCGTCGGCGAAGGGCTGGACGACCTGCGGCCGTTCGACGCGCGCGACTTCGTCGAAGCCGTGTTCAGCGCATGATCAGTTTCAGCCAGGTCAGCAAGCGTTATCCTGGCGGACACGAGGCGCTCTCCGACGTCAATCTCCAGATCGACAAAGGCGAACTGATCTTCCTCACCGGACATTCCGGCGCGGGCAAGAGCACCTTTCTCAAGCTCATCGCCGCCATCGAGCGGCCCAGCCACGGCGTGGTCTCGGTAAGCGGGCAGAACGTCGGCCGCCTGTCGCGCCGCGCCGTGCCCTACCTGCGCCGCAATATCGGCCTGGTGTTCCAGGACCACAAACTGCTGTTCGACCGCAACGCCATCGAGAACGTCGTGCTGCCGCTCGACATCGCCGGCGTCCTGCGGCGCGAATCGATGAAGCGCGCGCGCGCCGTGCTCGACAAGGTCGGCCTTCTCGCCCGCGAAAAAGCCGATCCGGTGAGCCTGTCCGGCGGCGAGCAGCAGCGCCTGTGCATCGCCCGCGCGCTGGTGGCGCGCCCCGCCCTGCTGCTGGCCGACGAGCCGACCGGCAACCTCGACGCCGGCTATGCCGCCGACATCATGGCGATGTTCCGCGATTTCCATCAGGTCGGCACCACCCTCGTCATCGCCACCCACGACGACCGCGCGCTCGCCGCCTTGGGCGGGCGCATCCTGCATTTCGACCACGGCCGCGTCACGGAGGCCCAGCCGTGAACAGCTGGCTGCGCCACCAGAAGCATGCGCTCACTGCGGCGTTGCGCCGCCTTGCCGGGCAACCGGTATCGACCCTGTTGACCGCCCTGGCGATGGGCGTCGCCCTCAGCCTGCCCGCCGGCCTTTATCTGATGCTGGGCAACCTCAGCCGCCTCGCCGGCGACCTGCCCGCGCAGCCCGAGATCAGCGTCTACCTCGCCGACGACGCCAGCGCCGCGCAAAAGGCCGCCCTGGCCGAACGCCTCAAGCAAGCCGACGTCGAACGCGCGCGCTTCATCGCCCGCGACGAAGCGCTTGCCGCCCTGTCCGCGGCACAGGGGCTCGACGACGTCGCGGCCGACCTGCCCGACAACCCCCTGCCCGACGCCTGGGTCGTGCGCCCGCGCGACGCCTCACGCGGCGCCCTCATTCACCTGCACGACGAACTGGCACGCCAGCCTGGCGTCGCCGAAACCCAGCTCGACAGCGCATGGGCCGAACGCCTGCAAAGCCTGCTCGCCCTCGGCCGCACGGGCGTGTGGCTGCTCGCCGCCCTCTTCGCCGTCGCGCTCGCCGCCATTTCCGGCAACGCCATCCGCGCCCAGGTGCTGGCACGGCGCGACGAAATTCTGGTGAGCCGCCTGATCGGCGCCACCGACCGCTACGTGCGCCGCCCCTTCCTCTACCTGGGTGCCGTCCAGGGCCTGCTCGGCGGGCTGGCCGCCGCCGCCGTGCTCGCCATCGCCGGTGCCGCCCTGCGCGGCCCCATCGAACACCTCGCCACCCTGTACGGTTCCGCGTGGCGCCTGCATCCCCCCGCCGCCCCCGAAATTCTCGCCCTCTTCGCCTTCACCACCCTGTTTGGCTGGCTCGGCGCCTGGATTTCGGTGGGCCGCACCCTGCGGCGGGTGGAAGCGGGCGGATAGGCACGGAGGGTGAGCACCCCCTAACCCGGGACGCCCGTTTGATCGCCCTCTCCATTCACAGCTTCATTGATCTGGTTTCGACTTCAATAGGTGAGAACAGCGGTCGTGCTGGAACTCGACGCACGTTTAGCACTCAGAAGCGCAGAGTGCTAAAATGAATTTTGAAGGAGGGAAATCCACAGATGACGCAATCCATGGCCTTGCCGGTTCCTGGAGCTTACAGCCTCGACAGCTACATTCAGACGGTCAACCGTTATCCTCTGCTGAGCCTGGAAGAGGAGCAACGCTACGCGAGGGCGTGGCGCGACCACGAAGACCTCGATGCGGCGCGCCAGCTGGTGCTGTCGCACCTGCGCGTGGTGGTGAGCGTGGCGCGGCACTATCTGGGCTACGGGCTGCCGCACGCCGATCTCATCCAGGAAGGCAATGTCGGCCTGATGAAGGCGGTGAAGCGCTTCGATCCCGAGCGCGGGGTGCGGCTGGTCTCGTTCGCGGTGCACTGGATCCGCGCGGAAATCCATGAATACGTGTTGCGCAACTGGCGCCTGGTCAGGGTCGCCACGACCAAGGCGCAGCGCAAGCTGTTCTTCAACCTGCGCAGTTTGAAGCAGTCGCTGAACGCGCTGACGCTGAAGGAAGCCGACGCCGTGGCGCGCGAGCTCGATGTCAGCCGCAAGGACGTGCTGGAGATGGAAACCCGCCTCACAGGGCACGACATCTCGCTCGATCCGATGGTGGACGACGATGAGGACGGCTACAGCCCGCTCGCCTACCTCGCAAGCCCGGACGAGAACCCGGCGCAGAAGCTGGAACGCGAGCAAACCGAGCGCCTGCGCCACAACGGCCTCGCCGCGGCGCTGGAAAACCTCGACGAACGCAGCCGCCGCATCATCCAGGCGCGCTGGCTGACCGAGGATGAGGCGGCGACCCTGCACCAGCTCGCCGCGGAATACGGCGTGTCGGCCGAACGCATCCGCCAGATCGAGGCGCGCGCGCTGAAGAAAATGCGCGAGATGATTCCGGCCTGATCGGCGCGACAGCCCCAAGCCAGGCCCCGCCGCGTGCGGGGCTTTTTTTCGTCAGGGCGCGCAGGCTGGGGCGATTCAGGATGCTGACGGGCACGACAAGCGCGGGCTTCGGCCGAACGTGGCGGTTTGTGGGTCCGCGTGACGTGGTTATGATAAATCGGGCGGGACGTACATCCGCGTATTTACCTGGGTCCTGGGATGGATTGAAGCACACACACTGTACATCCATTCTGGAGTTTGCAATCGCACCACTCGCGCTTTCAGGAACGGCAATTCGCAAGCCGTTCGCATCCCTGCCGACCTGGCTTATGAGCGCGCCGACATCGACCTGGTGATCGAGCGCGACGGCGATGAGATCCGGATTCGGCCTGCCCGTCGCTCGCTGTCCGGCGTCCTGTCCAAGTTCGCCAAGTTCTCGCCCGACTTCATGGCCGAGGGCCGTGGCGACGAGGAACAATCCGAGAGGGATGCCCTGTAACGCCACGCTACATGCTTGACACCAATATGTGCATCTACCTGATGAAGAATCAGCCGGAGGAAATCGCCCGGCGTTTCGCACAGTGCCACGTTGGTGATGGGGTGATGTCGGCCATCACCTACGCAGAACTGGAATATGGCGTAGTCGTTGCCTCCGATCCCGAGCGCGAACGTGCCAATTTGGCGGTGCTGGTCGAGGACATCCCTGTGCTTGCCTTTGATGCGCCGGCTGGCGTTGCCTACGACCCCGATCCGGCAAACTGCCGAGAGTAGGCGCCGTGCGCTTCGTGCTGCACGGTCTTGCCCATACGATGCGCCACGTTGCAGCCGAGAACCGCACCGCCGTGTCGCGCGGCCGCGCGTTGACGCCCCTCAAACCGCGTGCGTGATGCGGGCCTCCGTGCGTGAGGCGCCGGACGAACCGACCGCCTCAGAACAGCTTGGCGACGATCACCGAGAGGATGCTGAACCAGGACCACACGATCAAGGCGATGACGACGACCATGGGGAAGCCCTGGAATGTGAGAAGGTGTTTCATTGTGTGTGCTCCGTCCGGGTTGGGGAAATGGTAGGCGAATCCGGGGCCGCATTCAAGCGGTTCGCGGGAAGCCGGGGGTCGTCGTCGTCCATGAGGATGCGCGCGGCGGGCCCTTCGAGGTCGTCGAACTGACCACTGCGGATCGACCAGAGGACACCGACGAGGATGAGCAGGACGAACAGTCCCGACAGCAGCAGGAGGAAGACGAGAATGCCGCTCACTCGACGACGAGCTCGCGGGTGTCGCGGTAGCGCTCGGCGCCGTCGCGCTGCAGGCGCAGTTCGGCAAGCCAGCGGCCGGCGGCGGGCAGTTCGAGGACGGCACGGTATTCACCGGGACTGATTGCGTTGAGCGCCAGTGTCTGCGCAGGCTGGGCAGCACCCGGACGCAACAGGCGCAGTTCGGCCTCGACGCCCTCGATCGGCAGGCCGGTGCGGTCGCGCACCCGAACCGTCAGCGCGCGCGACGGGCTGTCGCTGTCGAGTCCTTCGACTTCGACGCGCCAGCCCAGAACGGATTCGCGGTGCGCCTGCGAGAGTTCCGCGGAGACGCCCCGGGCGGCATCCTGGCCGTGGGTGACGACGCCGGAAAAGCCGCTGTAGACGGTGTCGCCGCCAAGCCACCAGCGCGCGAGGGGCGCGGGCAGGCCGCGCGTGGACACGTACAGCAGGCCGGCGTTGACGACGACGACGCCGCCGAGGAACGCAACCAGCAGAATCGGTACCCAGTGCACGCGGCCGCCGCGGCGGCGCGCGCCGGTCATGGCGTTGAGCGCATACGCGGCGGCGGCGAACACGGAGATGTGGATGGCCAGCACGTCGAGCCCCGGCCAGTGCGCCGCGGCGTGGACGAAATAGGCGAGGAGCGGGACGAGCGCGGCGACGCCGGCGCGCAGGCGCGGCGCCAGGCCGGGAACGAAGCCGCCAAGAAAATACAGCAGCAGGACGCCGGCGAGCCCGCCGAACAGCGTGACCAGCGTGCTCACGGACGCCCCCGCGGCACGTCGAAGTGGGCGCCGACGCTGCGCGTCTCGTCGGGATGCGCACGCGGCGTGATGATGAACTCGACACGCGGCGTGCGTGCGGCGAGCGCGGGGTCGAGCCGCACGCTGGCCTGCACCACGCCGCTGTGACCGGAACGCACCGCAATTTCACGGAAATTGCCGAGGTCGACCGCGCCCTCCGGGAGGCCGCGCACGCCGATGGTGAAGGTCTCCGTGCCGTCGCCCTTGTGGGTGATGCGGATCTGATAGCGATTGCGGATGTCGCCGTTCGACAGCACGACGAACAGCGGCTGGCGCACCTGGCTGACGACGACGTCGTAGCTGCCGCGGGTGGCGATGCTCCATGCCAGGAGGCCGGTCATGAGCACGAGCGCCACGCCGTAGCCGATCACCGACAGGCGTTTCCAGTGCAGGCGGGGCTTGGCCGGCGCCGCAGTGGCAAGGTTGCCTTCGGAGTCGTAACGGATGAGTCCGCGCGGAAAACCGAACGAATCCATGATGCCGTTGCAGGCGTCGATGCACAGGCCGCACGCGATGCATTTGTATTGCAGGCCGTCGCGGATGTCGATGCCGGCCGGGCACACCTGCACGCACAGACTGCAGTTGACGCAGTCGCCGATGCCCTGCGCGCGGCGCTCCTCGAGGGTGCGCTGGCCGGCACGCGCAGCGGCGCGCCCGTGCGTGCCCTCGCCGCGGCGGGCGTCGTAGTGGACGGCAAGCGTCTGCGGCTCGTACATCACGCTCTGGAAGCGGCCGTAGGGGCAGACGTAGGTGCACACCTGCTCGCGCATGAGGGCGGCGGCAAGATAGGTGGAGACGGTGAGGATGCCCACGGTGATGTACGCGGCGGGCGCCGCCTGGCCGGTGACGAAGTCGGCGACCAGTTGCGGTGCGTAGGTGAAGTAGGCGGCGAAGGTCATCGCGGTCCAGAACGACACCAGCACCCACAGCGCGTGGGTGCCGCCGACCTTGAGAATTTTCTCGCGGTCCCACGCCTGGCGGTTGAGACGCTGTCGCGCCGGCCGCTCGCCCTGGACGAAGTGCTCGATCCAGATGAAGCAGTCGGTCCACAGCGTCTGGAAGCAGAAGTAGCCGCAGAACGCGCGGCCGACCAGCGCGGTGGCGAGGAACAGGACGATCGCGGCGATGAACAGCAGCAGGGCGAGCCAGATGACGTCCTGCGGATAGACGGTAAGGCCGAAAATCAGGAAACGCCGCCCGGGCAGGTCGAACAGCACCGCCTGCGCGGGTGCATCCGGCCGCGCCCACGGCAGCCAGGGCAGCAGGAAATACACCGCGAACGCGAACGCGAACACCGCGGTCTTGAAGCGGCGGAACGGCCCCTTCACCGAGCGGGTGAAGATCGGGATGCGCTTCTGGTAAAGCGCGGGCTGGCTTTCCGTGTCGTGTTGCATAAGAGGATCGTAACTGCGTTGAGACAAAAAACCCCCGCAGAACGGGGGTTTCGCGTCCTGCCGTCGGCACCGGCCTCAGGTGCCGCCGCCGAGCTCGTGAACGTAGACCGTCAGCACCTTGATCTGTTCCGGGGTCAGGCGGCCGCCCCACGCCGGCATCACACCGCGGTTCAGGCCTTCGGCGACGACGCTGCGGATTGCGGCGACCTTGCCCTCGGGCGTCGGCGCACTGGGCACCGTGGCCCACAGCCAGACCGCATCGGTGAGATTGGGTGCGCCGACGTCCTGGCGGCCCTTGGCGTCGTCGCCGTGGCAGATGTAGCAGCCCGCGGCGTTGCCGTGGAACAGCTGGTCGCCCAGAGCGGCGAGCTTGGCGTCGTGAGCGATGCCGGACACGCTGGCGACATAATTGGCAAGCTGGTCGATCTGCGCGTCGGCGAGCACTTCCTTGAACGCCGGCATGTAGCCACGGCGGCCCTGGACGATGGTTTCGTGGATGCGGTCGTAGCCGCCGCCGTACAGCCAGTCGTCGTCGGTGAGGTTGGGGAAGAAGCTCAACACGCCCTGGCCACCCGACTGGTGGCACGGCGCGCAGTTGTCGGAGAAGATGGCGCGGCCCGCGGACAGGATGAAGCCGCTCATCTCGGGGTCCCTGGCGATCTCGTCGTAGGGCATGGACGCGATCTTGTCGAAATAGGGTTTTTGCGCGGCGGCGGCCTTGTTGAGATCGGCCATCAGCAGTGCGCGCGTGTTCCACCCGTGCGTCTTGGTCTCGCCCTCGCTGTTGACGTAGGTGACCGTCTTGACGCCGCGCGTCCAGGTGTTGCCGATCGGCCACGCCGGATAAATGATCCAGTAGACGATGGAGAAGACCACCGTCGCGTAGAAGGTCCACACCCACCACGCGGGCAGCGGGTTGTTGTATTCCTGCAGGTCACCGTCCCAGGCGTGGCCGGTGGTCTGTGCGGAGTGGGCAGACGGTTTGTGATCGCTCATTGCTTGTCCTTGTTGGCGTCCTGTTCGTCAAGGAAGGGGATGTCGCGGTAGGACTCGAGTTTCTGCCCGCGCTTCCGGCTGCCGTAGACGTAGACCAGTATGCCGATGAAGGTGACGAAAAAGATGATCAGCGCCAGCGGCTTGGTGTTCTCCGGATGGGAAAACCACGAAAGCCATTCCATGTCAGCCTCTGGCGCGCGCGCTCAACGGTCGGCGACGAAGGCGTCGTCGCTGTATTTGCTGAAGTCGACCATGGTGCCGAGCACCTGCAGGTAGGCAACCAGCGCGTCCATTTCGGAAATGCCCGAGCGGTCGCCGTCGTAGTTGCCGAAGTTGGCCTGCTCGACGAGATTCTTGCGGGAATCCGGAATGTGCAGCTGGCGCGCGACGGTCTCGCCGAACGTGGCGACGTTGGCGTCGTACTCGGCCTGCGACAGCGAATACGGCACGCCGACCTTGCGCAGCGCCTTCAGGCGCAGCTCGATGTCGGAAATGTCGAGCTTGGCGCTCAGCAGCCACGGATAGTTGGGCATCACCGACACCTCGACCATCGAGCGCGGCGCGACAAGGTGCTGCACGTGCCATTCGTTGGAGTACTTGCCGCCGACGCGCGCGAGATCCGGGCCGGTGCGCTTGGACCCCCACTGGAAGGGGTGGTCGTACTGCGACTCGGCGGCGAGCGAGTAATGGCCGTAACGCAGCATCTCGTCGCGGAAGGGACGGACCATCTGCGAATGGCAGGTGTAGCAGCCCTCGCGCATGTAGATGTCGCGGCCGCGCTGCTCCAGCGGCGTGTAGGGCCGCACGCCCTCGACCTTCTCCACCGTCTTGTCGATGAGGAACAAGGGCGCGATCTCGACCAGGCCGCCGACGCTGATCGCCAGCATGGTGAGCACGGCCATCAGGCCGACGTTGGTTTCAACCCATTCGTGCTTGAAATTGAAGTTCATGTCCGGTTCCCTGTCCTGTCACGCGTGCGCCAGCTTGCCCGCCACCGCGGCGGCGTTTTCGCGCTGCCCCTGGCGGATGGTCATGAACATGTTCCAGGCCATCAGCGCTGCGCCGGTGAGGAAGAACATGCCCCCGATGGCGCGCATGGCGTAGAAGGGCATCATCTTGGCCACGGACTCGGCGAACGAGTACTGCAGGTTGCCGAACTCGTCGAAGGAACGCCACATCAGGCCCTGGGTGATGCCCGAAATCCACATGGCGACGATGTAGAGCACGATGCCGATGGTGGCGAGCCAGAAGTGCCACTCGATCAGGCGCTGGCTCCACATGCGCGTGTTCCACAGACGCGGCATCATGTGATAGAGCGAGCCGAAGGAGATCATCGCCACCCAGCCGAGCGCGCCGGAGTGCACGTGGCCCACGGTCCAGTCGGTGTAGTGGGAGAGCGCGTTGACTTCCTTCAGCGACATCATCGGGCCTTCGAAGGTCGACATGCCGTAGAACGACAGCGCGACGATCATGAAGCGCATGATCGGATCGGTGCGCAGCTTGTCCCACGCGCCGGACAGCGTCATGATGCCGTTGATCATGCCGCCCCAGGAGGGCATCAGGAGCAGGATGGAGAACGCGGCGGCGAGCGAGGAGGTCCAGTCGGGCAGCGCGGTCCAGTGCAGGTGATGGCCACCCACCCACATGTACATGAAGCACAGGGCCCAGAAGTGGACGATCGACAGGCGATAGGAATAGATCGGCCGGCCGGCGTGCTTGGGCACGAAGTAGTACATCATGCCGAGGAAGGCGGCGGTGAGGAAGAAGCCCACCGCGTTGTGGCCGTACCACCACTGCGTCATCGCGTCCTGGGTGCCGGCAAACAGGCTGTACGACTTCATCGAGAAGAGGTCGATCGGCATCGCCAGATTGTTGAAGGTGTGCAGGAGCGCGGTGGCGAGGATGAAGCCGAGGTAGAACCAGTTGGCGACGTAGATGTGCGGCTGCTTGCGGCGCATGATGGTGCCGACGAACACGATCAGGTAGCTCACCCACACGGCTTCGATGAGGATGTCGATGGGCCATTCCATCTCGGCGTATTCGCGGGCCTGCGTGTAGCCCAGCACGTAGGAGACGGCGGCGAGCACGATGACCGTCTGCCAGCCCCAGAAGGTGAAGCTCGCCAGGCCATCGGGAAACAGGCGCGCCTGGCAGGTGCGCTGCACGACGTAGTACGACGTGGCGAACAGCGCCGAACCGCCGAAGCCGAAGATCACCGCGCTGGTGTGAACCGGGCGGAAGCGGCCGAAGGAGAAATACGGACTGTCGAAGTTGAGGAAGGGCCAGGCAAGCTCGGAGGCGATCCAGACGCCGACCGACATGCCGACCACCGCCCACACCAGGGACATGACGGCGAATTTCTTGACGATATCGAAATTGTATTGCTCTGCGGGTTCAGCGCCGGAATGTGTGTCAGTCGCCATGGACCTCTCCTGTTGTGCCCGTTAACGGGTTTACCACCTAAAAGACTATCAAGGATTATTCTTGGTATAACTTAAAGACCCGGGATTATAGAGAACCCCTCATCCGCCCGCAAGCGGCGCCACCTCGATCCGATCAATGCGGGGCCGCCGCGCCCAGCAGGGTTCGCAAGTCGTGGACGATGGCACTCGGGCTGCTGCCGTAAGGCATCAGCAGGTGCAGGCGGCCTTGCGGATCGAACACGTAGGTGCCCGCGCTGTGGTCGATCAGATAGTCGTCCGGCGCTTTCACCGCTGTTTTTTGATAGACCACGCGAAAGGATTTTGCCAGGCGCGCGAGCTCGTCGCCGGGCGCATGGGTGCCGAGAAAATCCGGATCGAACGCCGGAACGTACTGCGCCAGCAGCTCGGGGGTGTCGCGCTGGGGATCGACGGTGACGAAGATCACCTGCACGCGCGCGGCGTCCGGCCCCAGTTGGCGCATGGCCTCGGCGAAGTCGGACAGCGTGGTCGGACAGACGTCCGGACAGTGGGTGTAGCCGAAGAACATCGCGACGGCCTTGCCGCGGAAGTCGGCCAGGGTGATGGTGCGGCCGGTGTGGTCGACGAGCGTGAAATCGCCGCCGAGCGCGCTGCCGGAGATGTCGGTGGCGAGGAACGGTTGCGCAGGCGCTTCCCCCTGGCACGCAGCGAGTCCAAGCAAGGCCGCGCACGCCAGGAGCGCGATGCGGGCCTTCACGCCTTCAACTGCTCGAACAGCTGGCCGGGCATGTCGGCCAGGCGGTACTTGCCCGATTCGACCGCCTTGGCGAGCTTCTCCAGCGTGGTTTCCTCGAGCAGTTCGATGATCTTCGCCTTCACCGGTTTCCAGCGAAAGTGCAGCGGACAGGCGGTTTCGTCGCTGCACTTCTTCAGCCCCAGGAGACAGCTCTGGGTGAACGCCGGCCCCTCGGTCAGGAGCAGGATCTGCATCAGGGTGATTTCTGCACCCGACTCGCGCAGACAGAAGCCGCCCAAGCGCCCGCGAAAGGAAAACAACAGATTGCCCTTGGCCAGATTCTGCAGGATCTTGGCAAGATAAGGCGCCGGCACGCCGAGCTTGGAGGCGATATCCTTGTTCAACGCGGGCGTCGCGTTGGGCTGCGTCGCCATGTAAATGAGCGCCTGCACGGCATACTGACTGGTTCGGGAAAGGATCATTCCAAGACTCTGGGTCGGGCTTTGAGGCAATATAAAACAATGCCGTCCGAATATCCAGTTAATGGCACACCGAACACGGGGGCATTCTGCTGAACGCGGTCGGGGCCGACAATCGACATTCCAGGGCAAAGCGCAAGGACGAAAGCCGTTTTCCGCGCACCACGGCCCACGTACATGGGCCAGGGTAAGCAGGTCACAGATCAGGCCGCCATCGCGACGCGGCCACCCGTCCGGGCTCGCAGGGCGCGACGCCGAGACATGGGCCGGGCAGGCGTTGGTGCAGCGCAGCGAGATTGTCTTCCAGGCACGCCATCGCGGGGTCGACGGCATTGCCGATCCAGCCCGCCCAGGGCACGCCGCGCCGCATGACGGCGTCCGCGGTGAGCAGCGCATGGTTGAGGCAGCCCAGGCGCAGGCCGACGACCAGCAGCACCGGCAGGCCGAGGCGCGCGGCGAGGTCGGCCATGTCTTCGCGGTCGTTGAGCGGCACGCGCCAGCCGCCGGCGCCTTCGACCACGATCGTATCGGCGCCTGCCGCCAGACGCGCGAACGCATCGGCGACACGGCCCAGATCGATGCGCACGCCCGCCTGCGCGGCGGCGATGTGCGGGGCAATCGCCGCTTCGAAGCGGTAGGGGTTGACGTCGTCGACGTCGGCCGCGACATTCGCCGCCTGCATCAGCGCCCTCACATCCTCGTTCGGCGCGCCCGGCGCACAGCCTGCGGCCACCGGCTTCATCACCGCGACACGCAGGCCCTGCGCGCGCAACGCATGCACCAGCGCCACCGCGACGCGCGTCTTGCCGACCCCGGTGTCGGTGCCGCTGACGAAATAACCGTGAGGCGTGACGGCCATGTTCAGCCTGCGGCGCGTTTGCGGGCGATTTTCATCTGGATCACCTGGCGGCCGTCCTCGCGGCGCGTCTTGTCGCCGGCCCAGGCGTGGCCATAGATCACCTCGAAGGTGGCGGGCAGGCGGCCCTCCGTGCGGTACGCTTCGTAGGCCATCTGCAGCCGCGCCCACGCCGCCTTGCCGAACAGGCCGCGCTGGCGCGCGGCGGCCGCGTTGTGCGCGCCGAGGCCCTTGAGGTCGCGCATCAGCGCGGCGAGGTCCGCATAGGTGAGGGTGAGCATTTCCATTTCCATCACCGGATGCGCGAAGCCGGCGTGCACCAGCATGTCGCCGACATCGTGCAGGTCGATGAAGCGGTTGACGTGCGGCGCGTCGTCGATCGCACCGAAGGCGGCGCGCAATTCCTTCAGCGTGTCGGGGCCGAAGGTGGCGAACATCAGCAGACCACCCGGCGCCAGCACGCGATGAAAGCCCTTGAGTGCGGCTTCGAGGTCGTGCGCCCATTGCAGCGCGAGGCTCGACCAGGCGAGTTGAACGCTGTCCGCGGCCAGCGGCAGGCGGCCGAGATCGGCACACAGCAGATGCGCGGGGCGCGCGCCCTGCGACGTGAAACGTTGCAGCGTCCGCTGTGCCCAGCCCGGCTGCGGCACACGCGCACGTGCCGCGGCGAGCATGCCCGGCGCGATGTCGAGACCGCAGAGCTCGGCGTCGGGATAGCGTGCGCGCAGATGCGCGAGGCCGTAACCCGTGCCACATCCCGCATCGAGCACGCGGCGCGGCTGCGCGCTCATGTAATCGAGCCGCGCCAGCAGGCGGTCGCACACTTCGCGCTGCAGCACGGCATGGGCGTCGTAGCCAGGCGCGGCGCGGTCGAACGCACGGCGCACCTCGGCGAAGTCGAGTGCGTCGCTCGGTTGCGGCGCGACGCGTGCGCCCTCGTCCGTGCTCAGCCGCGGGTCGAGGCGCCCGGGCCGATCCCGCTCAGTCTCCATGCAGGAATCCTCCAAGCGCCGCCGCCACCGCGTCGGGATGCGACAGGTGCGGCGCGTGCGCGGCGCGTGCGATGGGTACATGCTGCGCGTGCGGCAGCGCGCCAGTCAGCCACACACCCGCGCCGGGCGGGGTGAGGGTGTCGAGCGTGCCGTGCACGACCAGCGCCGGTTGCGTGACGCACGGCAGTTCGGCGCGCAGGTCGGTGTCGCGCAGGATGCCGAGCCCGGCGGCAAGTGCGGTGGAATCGGCCGGGGACGCCGCGAACAGCGCTTGCCGCAGCTGCTGCAGCAGCGCGCGCTGCCCCGCCATGCCACGCGTTTGCAGACCAAGAAAGCGCACCAGGGTGGCCTCGGGATCGGCGAGCAGGGCGGCGCCGAAGGCGTCGAGATCGGCGGCCGCGATGCCGGCCGCCCAGCCGTCGCCTGCGACGAAGCGCGGCGTCGTCGCCAGCAGCACCAGGCGTGCGACGCGCTGCGGATGATCGAGCGCGGCGCGCAGCGCAACCTGTCCGCCGAGCGACCAGCCGACGAGCGTCGCGCCGTCGGGCAAGGCGTGTGCGAGATCGTCGGCCCAGGCCGCGAGCGTGTTCGTCGCAAGCGGCGCACGGCCGCCGTGACCCGGCAGATCGAACGCCCGCACGTCGAAGTCGGCGGCGAGGCGCTCGGCGAGCGCGTCGAACACGCGGGCGTTCATGCCCCAGCCGTGAACCAGGGCGAGAACCGGCCTAGCGTTCATGGCGATATTTCGCGTTAAACGACGGCATGCAGCGCGTCCACCAGGCGGACGACGTCGGCCTCGCTGTGCGCGGCCGACAGTGTGATGCGCAGGCGCGCGGTGCCGGCCGGCACGGTGGGCGGGCGGATCGCCGGCACCCACAGGCCGCGCGCGCGCAGCGCCTGCGCCACGCGCAGCGCCTCGGCATTGGCGCCGATGACCAGCGGTTGGATCGCCGTCGCCGAATTCATGAGCGCGCCGCGCGGCAGGGTGGCGAGCCCGGCGCGCAACAATGCGATGCGCGCGTGGAGGCGCGCGCGGCGCGCATCGCCCGCCTCGATCTGACGCAGGCTCTCAATGAGGCAGGCGGCAAGCAGCGGCGGCGATGCGGTGGTATAGACATAGGGCCGTGCCGTCTGCACCAGCCAGGCGATGAGATCGGCGTGCCCCGCGACCGCCGCACCGGCGACGCCGGCCGCCTTGCCGAGGGTGGCGAGATAGACCACGCGGCCGCTGGCGCGGGCACGCTCGGTGAGTCCGCCCCGGCCATCGCCAAGCACGCCGAAGCCGTGCGCGTCGTCGAGGTAGAGCCAGGCGTCGTGACGCTCGGCAAGATCGAGCAGCGCGTCGACCGGCGCGATGTCGCCGTCCATGCTGAACACCAGGTCGGACACGATGAGCTTGTCCGCCGCCTTGCTCGCGGCGAGCTGGCCTTCGAGCTGCGCCAGATCGAGGTGGCGATAGCGGGTGAACGCGGCGCCCGAAAGCTGCGCGCCATCGATGAGCGAGGCGTGGTTGAGGCGGTCGGCGAACACTTCGCTGCGGCGGCCGGCGAGCGCGGTGATGACGCCAAGATTGGCCTGGTAGCCTGAGGAGAACAGCAGTGCGGCGGGCTTGCCGACGAGGCGCGCGAATGCGGTTTCGAAGTCGTGATGATAGCGGTGCTGGCCGCTGACGAGATGCGCGGCACCGGCACCGACGCCGCAACCATCGAGCGCGGCGTGGGCGGCTGCGATCAGCGCCGGATCGGCGGCGAGGCCCAGATAATCGTTGCTGCAGAAGGCGAGCAGCGTCTCGCCGTCGACTTCGAGCGCGGCACCCTGCATGCCGTCGCGCAGCGGGCGGTGACGCTCCAGGTGTTCGGCCCGTGCCGCCGCCAGCCCCTGCTGCAGGCGGGCCAGCGCCGGATGGCTCACAGCGGCGTCAGCCCCAGCGTGTCGAACAGCCGCTGGTCGCGTTCCCACTCGGGGTTGCCGGTGGTCAGCAGCTTGTCGCCGTAGAAGATGGAATTGGCGCCGGCGAGAAAGCACAGCGCCTGCGTCGTGTCGCTCATCTGCTGTCGGCCGGCGGACAGGCGCACCAGGCTTCGCGGCAGCGCGATGCGCGCCACCGCCACGGTGCGCACGAACTCGAGCGGATCGAGCGCCGGCGCGTCGGCCAGCGGCGTGCCTTCGACGCGCACCAGCATGTTGATCGGCACCGACTCGGGCTGCGGGTCGAGCGCGGCGAGCTGCGCGATGAGCCCGGCGCGCTGCACGCGCGACTCGCCCATGCCGACGATGCCGCCGCAGCATACGCTCAGCCCCGCCTTGCGCACGCGCGCCAGGGTGTCGAGACGGTCCTGGTATTCGCGCGTGGAAATGATCTCGCCGTAGAACTCGGGCGCGGTGTCGAGGTTGTGGTTGTAATAGTCGAGGCCGGCAGCCTTCAGTTGCTCCGCCTGGCCTTCCTTCAGCAGGCCGAGGGTGGCGCAGGTTTCCAGTCCCAGAGCCTTCACCCCGCGCACCATCTCCACCACCGAGCCGAGATCGTTCGGCTTCGGGCCGCGCCAGGCGGCGCCCATGCAGAAGCGGGTGGCGCCGGCGTCGCGCGCGGCGCGCGCGGCGTCCAGCACGGTGCCGAGCGCGAGCATGGCCTGCTTCTCGACCCCGCTGTCGTGGCGTGCCGACTGCGGGCAATAGCTGCAATCCTCCGGGCAGCCGCCGGTCTTGATCGACACCAGGGTGGAACGCTGGATGCGGTTGGCATCGAAATGCGCGCGATGCACGGTCTGCGCGCGGAACATCAGATCGGCAAACGGCAGTTCGAACAGCGCCTGGATGGCGTCAAGGCTGCGCGGCGGCGTCTCCGCGGTGGAAACGGAAGCAGCGCCGATGTCCGGCGTCGTCATGTCATTCATTCCTCGACCTCGATGTCCATGTCCTGCCACGGCTCACGCGCGGCGCGAAAAATGTCGTAAATCGCCCAGGGCACGATGATCGCCACCGCCAGCCCCTGCACCAGAACCAGTCCCTTCCAGCCGTCGAGCAGGCCGTAGATTGCCGGCCCGAACACCATCAGACTCCCCATCACGCCATAAAAACGGTAGCCTGCCCACTTGTTGTAATGCACGGCGCGCGCATTCGGATGGTGGGCGATGCCGGCGTAGACGAAGATCGACGCGCCAAGCCAGATCATCAGCGGCGGCAGCGACATCACCAGCGGAAGAAACGTGACCCGCTGGTCGGCCAGCAGCTTGCCGACCAGCAGGGCGGTCAGGGAGAGCAGCAGCGCTGCCACCGTGAGAATATTGAACAGTTGCGCCGCGCGGCGGCAGGAGGATGCGGAGATGAGGCGGTGCGCGGTCATGGCGCGCATTTTCGGGGGTGGCGCGGCGGCTGTCAAACACAGGCCGGACAAGAATTGAACATTCGCTCACTATTCAGGCACATCGTTCCGCCGGCCTGCCTGCTGTGCGGCGCCGATACCGGACCGCGTCCGCTGTGCGCCGCCTGCTTCGACGACCTGCCCTGGCACGTTCAGCCGCGCTGCCCGCGCTGCGCCAGCCCCACGCCCGACGGCAGCGTGTGTGGTGCCTGCCTCAAGCGCCCCCCCGCGTTCGATCGTACCGTCGCGGCACTGGCCTACGCCTTCCCCGCCGACCGCCTGGTGCCGCGCCTGAAATACGGCGGCCAGCTCGCCGCCGCACCCGTGCTCGGCACCTGTCTCGCCGAAACCGCCGCCGACGCGCCCCGTCCCGACCGCGTCGTCGCCATGCCGCTGCACCCTGCGCGACTGCGTCAGCGCGGCTTCAATCCCGCCGCCGAACTCGCACGCATCGTCGCGGAACAACTCGGCCTGCCGCTGGATGCCGACTGCTGCCGTCGCGTGCGCGACACCCCGCCGCAGGTCGCGCTGAAATACGACGCGCGCCGCCGCAATGTGCGGGGCGCGTTCGCCTGCAGCAGCGACGTCGCCGGCCTGCATCTCGCCCTGGTCGACGACGTCATGACCACCGGCACCAGCCTCGACGAGCTCGCCGCCACCTTCAAGCGCGCCGGCGCACGCGAAGTCAGCTGCTGGGTGGCGGCGCGCACACTGCCGCCGGGAGAAAAGCGCTGAGCCCGGTGCAACGCCGTGCACACACGCCCGTCCATCGGATCATTCAGCACTTCCCGAGACACGCAACGCATCGACGTGCCGCAGAAGACTGCGAACAAAACCGGCAAATACCATTGCCCAGGCAGCAAGTGCGACGTATGTGAAAACCTCCGGCAGGAAGCGAAGGAATTCGAGCCCCATCGCCTGAATCATCTGATGCGTGCTGGTTGCATACATGCCCAGAGGAAAGACCGCGCCCCAGTAGAGCGGATCGTACTTGAGCGGGAAACGCCGATAGGCATGGCGCCATATGCCCAGGATCAGCAGCATGGGTATCCACCATGTGCCGGTCGCCCAGTAGAAGACCGTAAACCCCTTGATGAACGGCAGCTGCGAGAGCAGGAAAGGGGCGTCGCGCGAGTTGAGGATGAGCAGCGATCCGGCCAGGGTCGATATCGCCATGGCGCCCATGTTGATCCAGTAGGGCGGCGACAGGTCACCGGGAGAGAACGAAAAGAACGTGTAACGGTAGAAGATCAGCGACATCATCCAGATGTAGAGCATGCCGCCCCATAGCCACATGGAAAGCGCGAGGAAATTCATCTCGATCCGGTACGGCTGTTCGGCATGAACCGCAAGCAATGCGCTGAGTACCGCGATCGATTGCGTCGCCACGACGGCGAGCAGCCAGGCGCCGCTGATTCCCTGCTGCAGGGGAGGCTTGTGCTCCTTGACCGTAAAACCGGCGAAGATGGCGTAGGTGAGTCCGACCCACAGCACGGCCGCCAATCCCCAGAGCGCCATGGCGACGCGGTATTCCCCAGCGAGCAGCACGAACTGGCTGCCGAGAATGCACGTGCCCGCCACGGACGTGAAGAAGCCAGGGCCGCGCAGGTGATCGATCAGATCCTCGAAGCAGCGGCGCGGGTAGCGCACGAGGCGCACGATGGCGAGGACCCAAAGCACGACGTAGACGACGCAATTGAGCAAGAACAATGCTCGTGACACGAATGGCATCCCCAGCAGGTGTGCCGCGAGCGAGACGATGCCCGTCGCCATGACCATGCCGAAATAGGCCGGTGACAAGCCCGCCAGTCGGGTAAGCACGTATCCTCCCTGGGGCCCGGTTCGAGGGTTCCGATTCAGCAAGAACAGCTTTCATCATAGCGAACAACCGAACGAGCGGGGATTACGGTTTCGCCACGCTCCCCTGAATCATCCCGCGCGCCCGTCGGGCTTGAGCGAGGACGGATTTTCCCATGCTCGAGGCGCCGTCCATCACACCAGAATCTCCTCCACCGCAAAAATCCGCCGGTGTTCGCGCATGGCGTAGCGGTCGGTCATGCCGGCGATGTAGTCGGCGACGGCACGGGCGCCTTCGAGGGATTCGCGTTCCTGGTGCTCGGGCGGCAGCAGCCGGGCATCGCCGGTGAAGGCGGTGTAAAGATCGGTGATGATGCGGCTGGCCTTGGCGCTCATGCGCGCGACCTTGTAGTGTCGATACAGGTGGCGCAGCAGGAAGCGTTTGAGTTCGCGGTGCTCCTCCAGCAGGGCGGGGCTGAACGCGGCAAGCGGCGGCGCGTTGCGGACGTCGTCGATGTGTGCAACGCCGGCGCGCTCGATGTCGGCACGCGTGGTGTCGACGAGGTCGATGACGAGGGTGTTGATGATGCGGCGCACGGTCTCGGTGACGACGCGCCGGCCGTGCAGCGCGGGATGGCGCGCACACACCTCTTCGCGATGGCGCGCGAAAATCGGTACGTCCATGAGCTGTTCCAGGTTGATGAGCCCGGAGCGCAGACCGTCGTCGACGTCGTGGTTGTTGTAGGCGATTTCGTCGGCGAGGTTGGCCACCTGCGCTTCCAGCGAGGGCTGCCGCTTGTCGAGAAAGCGCCGCCCGACCTCGCCGAGCTTTTCCGCGTTGGCGAGCGAGCAGTGCTTGAGGATGCCTTCGCGCGCCTCGAAGCTGAGATTGAGCCCGTCGAAGTCGGCGTAGCGTTCTTCCAGCAGGTCGACCACGCGCAGCGACTGCAGGTTGTGCTCGAAGCCGCCGTGCTCGCGCATGCAGGCATTCAATGCATCCTGCCCGGCGTGGCCGAAGGGGGTGTGGCCAAGGTCGTGCGCGAGCGCGACGGCTTCGACGAGATCCTCGTTGAGATGCAGCAGGCGCGCAATGGTGCGGCCGATCTGCGCGACTTCGAGGCTGTGGGTCAGCCGCGTGCGGAAGAGATCGCCTTCATGGTTGACGAACACCTGGGTCTTGTATTCCAGGCGGCGGAACGCGGCGGAATGGACGATGCGATCGCGGTCGCGCTGGAATTCGGAGCGCGGGGCGGCGGAGGGCTCGGCGTGCAGGCGGCCGCGGCTCGTGGCGGACTGTGCGGCGTAGGGGGCGAGTTCGTTCATGTTGGAGGTCCAGGAGGCAAGCTGCAAGTCTGCCGCAAACCGGGGGCGCTCCGCCAGCGGGGATCAGATATCGGGTTCAGCGAGCGAAGCGGCTTGCAGCGGCACGCGTTTCACTTCGCGCAGCGTGGCGCTGTCGTAGACGACGAGCGTGCTGCCGACGCTTGCCAGCGCATGCCGGCCGTCGCGGCTGAAGACGAGGCGTGCGGCCACGGCGCCGGGCTGCGGACAGACGCGGCCGGCCGCTTCGAGCGTCGCCTTGTCGATGACGACGAAGCAGCCGCGCAAGGCGCCGTCGAAGCCGCCCAGCCAGACGTAGGGACTGGCGTCGTGATGGGCGAGCGCGCACCCCGGCGCATCGACAGCAACGTGTCGCACCACCTGCCAGGTAGCGCGATCGAGAACGCTGACCACGCCCTCCGCGCAGTTCGGCAGCGCGAGCACGGGGCGTCCGGCGCGTTCCCAGGCCGCGCCACCGCCGGCGTGCGGACGGCCGGGGAGCGGCGTGCGCCGAATCGCGCGACGCACGTCGAGATGCACGACATGCGCGGTCGCGCCGTCGGGCGGCACGCCGAGCATGTGCTCGAAGGACGGCTCGAAGAAGAAGTCCGCGATGGGCAGGTCGAGGCGGCTGCGGCGCGGGGCGAACGGCCCTTCGACGATGTGCCCCTCGCGCAGCTTGAAGTCGTGCACCAGGCCTTCGTAGACCGGTTGCGGATTCGCCTCCCAGGACATCTCCCACGCCTCGGGGATGTCGCTGAACGTGGCGATGAAGCTTTGCCGCGGCGTGGCATCGACGACGCGGGCGACGCGCGAGGTGATCCCATCCTTGTTGCGCACGGCAATGCGGCGGATGAGCGCGAGATCGCGCGCGTCCAGTGCAACAAGGGTGTGCGGGGCGGCGTTGCCGGCCATCAGCACGCGGCCGTCGCCGGACAGCGCCACGCTGTGCAATGCGCTGCCGACGCGGATTTCGGCCACGCTGCGCAGGGTGAGGAGGTCGAGTTTGCGCACCCTGCCGTCGCGCGTGGCGAGGAACGCGAAGCGGCCATCCGGCGACACCGGCGGCGCGCCCGCGAGCGCAGGGTCGAGGGCGATGCGCCGCAGGGGCGCATACGTTTCGCCGTCGAGCAGGCTGAGATGGCGCTCGTCCGGGTCCACCAGCAGTACGCGCGTGCGCAGGTCCGCGGCGTCGGCCGGCATGCCCTCCGGTGTCGCGTGCACGACGTGCGAGGCACGAATGGCAGCGTCGTCGCCGGGCACTGCCGGCACGCCAGCGCCGGCCCGCGCGGCCGCGATCCACGCCGCCAGGACCAGCGCCAGCGCCGCCCGGCCGATGCCGTCCCGCCCTGCCCGCCTCATCGTCAAGGCGCGCCTCAGTGGCTGGTGCCGGCGGAGCGCGTGATCTTGTTGTACACGTTGTACTTGCCGGAGGGCTTCTTCATCGGGATGCGCTTGACCTCCTGCAGCGTGTCGGCATCGTAGATCACCAGCGCGCCGTCGTTCTCCCAGATGCTCACCAGCGCGTACTTGCCGTCGCGGGTGAATTCGACGTGGGCCGCGGTCTTGCCGGGCTCCGGACGCAGCACGTGCGCGACTTCGAGCGTGTCCTTGTCGATGAGGTGCATGACGTCGCGGCTCGCCGGGTCGCCGGTGGCGAAACCATCGGTCCAGGCGTAGCGCGTGTTCTCGTGGCTGCGCATGAAGAAACCGGGGCCGAGCGTCTTGATTGCCTTCACCGTCTGCCAGGTCTGCATGTCGATCACGCTCACCACGCCCGCCTTCATGTTGGGCGTGGCCATCACCGGGTGCCCCTGATAGTCCCAGGTGATGCCGGAGCCGAGATGCGGCATGCCGGGAAGATCGAGCTCGGCGATCTTGCGGCCGGAATCGAGATCGAGCACCTGCCCCTTGTGGCTGTCGCGCGCGCTGCCGATAAGCAGCTTGTAGGACTGGTCGAAAAAGAAGTCGTCGAGATAGTCGTCGACCGCGATGCGGCGCAGCGGGAAATCGCGCCGGGTGTAGTCGATCTCCCACACTTCCTTCGTATCCTTCAGCGCGGCGACGAAGCTGCCGCGCGGCTCGGCCTGGTACACGGCGGACACGCGCGACGACGTGCCGTCCTGCCCGACCGTGGGGACGACCTTGATGACGCGCAGGTCGGCGGCGTCGAGCAGCACCAGGCTGTGCGGCAGGTAGTTGCCGACCAGGAGCGTCCTGCCGTCGCCCGACACCGCGAGGTTGCGCGTGTTGAGCCCGGCGCGCACCTCGGCCACGGTCTTCAGGCTGTAGAGGTCGAACTTGCTGATCCAGCCGTCGCGCGAGGCGAAGTAGACGAAGCGCCCGGTGGGTGAGAACTTGGGTCCGCCGTGCAGGGCGAAGCGCGTGGCGAAACGATGGATCGGCTCGAAGCGGTCGCCGTCGAGGATGGTGGCGTGGTGGTCGCCCAATTCGACGACGACGAAGAGATTGTGCGGATCGGCCTTGAACACGGGGCGCGCCGGCAGCTTCGCCGACGGCACGTGGCGCACGCGCGTGGCCTCGATTTCCTTTTTCCCCCACACCGGCGCCTGCGCCAGCGGCGTGTAGATGAAATCGGCGAGCGCCTCGATCTCCGCCGGCGTGAGTTTGTCGGAAAAGCCCGCCATCTGACTGGCTACGCGTCCGCTGGCGATCGTCCGGATCGCCTCGGGACGCCGCAGGCGCGCGAGATTTTCCGGCAGCAGCGCCGGGCCGATGCCGCCGAGCCGCTCGGCGCCGTGGCAACTGGCGCAGTGTTCGGCGTAGCGTTGCTCGACCTCGGGCGCGGCATCCGCTGCGGCCGCGCCGCTCGCTGCCAGCAGGGCAAGACCCGCCAGGACTTTACGCATGGACTTCAATGCCGATCTCCTCGTCGCTGAGATAGCACGCCGGATCCTCCGCCCACGGATCGCCGCTCACCTGCCAGGCGCGCACCCGGGTGTTGCCGCCGCAGATGGCGAAATGCGCACAGGCGCCGCAGCGGCCGCCGACCGTGCGCGGACGCGCCTTGAGGCCGGCCATGATGGGATCGGCGGTATCCATCCAGATTTCGGAGAAGGGCCGCTCGCGCACGTTGCCGAGCGTGTGATTCCACCACATGGTATCGGGATGCACGTTGCCCAGGTTGTCGATGTTGGCGACGTTGACCCCGCTCGAATTGCCGCCCCACTGTTCGAGCTTCGCCCGCATGTGCGCTTCGAGATGCGGAAAATGCTCGCGCACCCACAACAGCAGATACACGCCGTCGGCATCGTTGTTGCCGGTGACGAACTCCTTGGGACGGCCCGCCTGCTGCGCGCGCCAGCAGGTGTCGAACAGCAGGTCCATCGCCTGCCGCGTGGTGCGGTGAAAGGCGTCGGTCTTGCGGTTGCGGTTGCCGCGTCCGGCGTAATTCAGATGCGACAGGTAGAACTTGTCGAGTTCCTCGTCCTCCAGCAGTTGCAGCAGCGCCGGCAGGTCGTGGGCGTTGTCCTGGGTGAGGGTGAAGCGGATGCCGACCTTGATGTCGCGCGCCTTGCACAGGCGGATGCCGTGCATGGACCTGTCGAAGGCGCCGCTCATGCGGCGGAAGGTGTCGTGCGTCTGCGCGATGCCGTCGAGGCTCACGCCGACGTAATCGAAGCCGACCGCGGCGATACGGTCGATGTTGCCCTCGTCGATCAGCGTGCCGTTGGACGACAGGCCGACGTAGAAGCCCATCGCCTTGGCGCGCGCGGCGATGTCGAAAATATCGGGACGCAAGAGCGGCTCGCCGCCGGAGAGGATCAGCACCGGCACGCGAAAGCGCTTGAGATCGTCCATCACGGCGTTGACTTCGCCGGTGGAGAGCTCGCCCGGGAAATCCTTGTCGGCGGAAATCGAATAGCAGTGCTTGCAGGTGAGGTTGCAGCGCCGGATCAGGTTCCAGATCACCACCGGGCCGGGCGGGTTGCGCACGGGGCCCAGCGGCGTGGGCTGGGCGATTTCCTGCATGTATTGGGAAATTCTGAACATGGGCGTCTCGTCGGTTCGGGCTCAGGCGAAGCGCAAGCCGGTTTTTTTCAGGATGCGCGTGCTGTAGAGGATCGTGTGCGCGCTGCACGCGTCGCCAAGCAGTTCGGCAATCTGTCGCGCCTTTTGTTCCACCTCGGCACGGTCGTGGCCGTGCACCATGGCAAACAGATTGTACGGCCACTCCGGCAGCCGGCGAGGGCGCAGGTAACAGTGGCTCACCGCTTCGATCTCGCCCACCGCGCTGCCGAGCGCGAGCACGCGGTCGTCCGCCACGTCCCACACGGTCATGCCGTTGGCGGTATAGCCGAGCGCATAGTGGTTGGGCACCGCGCCGATGCGCCGGATGATGCCTGCGTCGAGCATGCGCTGCATGCGCGCCATCACCTCCTCCGCACTCGCATCGACCCGCTCGGCGACGGCGTGATACGGCCGCGCCACCAGCGGCAACCCGCGCTGCGTGGCGAGGAGAATACGGCGGTCGAGCGCGTCCAGCGAACCGGTTTCCATGGTCAGGCGCGCAGCTTCAGCTCGACGAAGAATTCGCGGAGCTTCGGCATGGCATAGGTCGGATAGCCGGTGTCGTGCTCGATCCGCGCCAGGGCATCGCCGAGACCCTGCGGGGTTTCAGTGGCGAGCACGAACCACATGTTGAAAACATGTTCACGCTCATAGTTGTGGGCGACCTCGGGCAGGGCGTTGACGAGGGCGGCGACACGCTCGAAATCCGTTGGCGGGATCTTCATCGCCACCAGGCACAGCCCGCCGCCGAGGCGCTCGGCGTGGTACATCGGGCCAAAGCGGCTCAGGATGCGCGTGTCCAGGAGGTCATCGAGGCGTGCCAGCAATTCGTCCTCGCCACAGCCAAGCTCCGCCGCCACCGCCGCATAGGGACGCTCGCAGAGCGGAAAACCGTCCTGCAGCCGATTCACGATGGCGCGGTCGAGCGCGTCCATGGCCTCACGCCGCAGCGCGTGCGTAGCGTGCGCCGCACTGCTTGAAGCGGCGGGTGCTGAACAGCACCTCGAAAGCGATGTCCGTGAGGCCGCAGTTCTGGCGCATCGCCTCGACGCGCGCCAGCACCTCGCTGCGATCGCGGCCATGGATCATGCAGAACAGGTTGTAGCGCCATGCCGGCAGGCGGCGCGGCCGACGGTAGCACAGGGTGACGGTTTCGATCCCGCCGAGGCAGGTGCCGACCTCGCTCACCACCTCGTCGGGGATGTCCCACACCACCATGGCGTTGGCGCGGTAGCCCAGCTCGTGGTGGCGGACCACCACGCCCATGCGCCTGATCACGTTGCGCGCCACAAGCTTTTGCAGCGCTGCAATCACCGCGTCTTCGCTCATCCCCGCCTGCGCGGCGACCACGGCGTAGGGGTGGGGCACCAGCGGCAGCCCCGCCTGGATGGCGGCGATCAGCCGGGTTTCCGCAGGGCTCGGCACGTAGGGCAGTTGTCCGCCGCCGGCGTGGGTCTCGGCGCGGCGCGTGCGCTTGCTGCGCACGCCAGCAAGGTCGAAGCCGAGATCGATGTGATAGTCCTCGACCAGCGGCAGGAACAGCACGCGACGGCCCGAGCGCTCCTCGATTTCATGCAGAACCCGCTGCAGGGCCAGCTCGTCCGGCGCGGTCACCACGAACCACAGGTTGTAGTGATGCTCGCGCTGATAGTTGTGGTTGACCTCGGGATAGGCACTCACCAGTTGCGCCACCCGCTCCAGGTCGTGCTCCGGCACCGCCAGCGCGGCCAGGGTGCTGGCGCCGATGCTGCGCGGGCGGAATACCGCGCCGACGCGGCTTACCGTCCCGCGTTCCTGCAAGCGGGCAAGCACCGTCAGCACCGCCTCCTCGGACGCGCCGAGCGCATCGCCAAGGGCGGCGAACGGTGCCGGCGTCAGCGGAAAGTCGTGCTGGTAATCGTTGAGCAGACGGAATTCCAGGTCGGCGTTCATAGTCCGGTCCGGTGTGCGCGATGGGTGAAGAAGATGCCGCTCGGGCTGTCGGCGGGCAGTTCTCCGACGAGGGCGAAGGTTTCGCTGTCGTAGACCAGCACCTTGTTGTCGTCGCGCGCCGACAGCCAGGCGTGCTCGCCGCGCGGCGTGAATTCGATGTGCAGCACACCGCGGCCCGGCTTGAAGGTGTGCACGACCCGACGGCTCGGCACGTCGATGACCTGCACCGTGTCGTTGTGCGGAAAGGCGAAGTTCACCCACACCTGGCGATTGTCCGGACGCGCCACCACGAACACCGGCTGGCCGTGCACCGCGATGCGGCCGGCCTCCTTCCAGTTGCCCTGGTCGACCACCAGCACCTCGTGCCGGCCGACCGCCGGCACCAGCAGTTCGGTGCCGGTCGCCGCCCAGCCTTCCAGGTGCGGCATCTTGTAGACGGGCAGCTTCTCTTCGCCGCGGCCATAGCCATCGAGCACCCGCGTGACGCCGGCGTCGAGGTTCCACAGGTCGAGCATCGCCAGACCGTCCTCGCCGAACAGGCCGGCAAGATAGTGGCGGCCGTCGGCGGTGACCATGGCGTCGTAGGGTTCCTTGCCGACGTTCCTGAACTTGCGCAGCTGCGGCCGGCGCGGATCGCGGAAATCGCCAACCCAGATTTCCCCCGCCTCAAACAGGCTCCAGACGAAGCGGTTGCCGGCCGCATCAACCAGGCCGATGACCTTGGACGGTTTGCCCGCGTCGTCCACCGCCGGGATGTCGGCGAGCAGTTCGAGCGTGGCGGCGTCGAACACCTTCACGCCGCCCGGCGCGTAATTGGCGACCGCGAGCAGCCGTCCGTCCTGCGAAATCGCGCCGCCGATGCTGTTGCCCGCCTGCAGGGTGCGGCGCACAAGCTTCTGCTGCAGCAGGTCGACCTGCGTCAGGCCGCCGTCGCGGCCGAATACATAGGCGTAGCGGGCGTCGCGCGAGAAATTCAGCGAGGCGTGCGACAGGTCGCCCAGTCCCGTGACGCGCGCCAGCACCGTGCGGCCGCTGGTCTCGACGATTTCCACACTGCCGGCGGCGCGCTCGATCACCACGCCGAGATCGCCCGTGCCGCGCAGCGGCGCCTGCGCGCAGCCTTGCAGCACCAGCAGCAGGAACGCAAGAAAGGGAACCCAGCCGCGCATCAGAATTTCCCCTGCAACAGCATGTCGACGATCCACTCGGCCTCCGTTTCGCTGAGGAAGGGCGCCCACGGCGGCATGGCGGTGCCCGGCCGGCCGAACAGGATGGTCGCGACCAGACTTTCCTTCGGCTTGTCGCGCAGCGCTTCCGGGTGCAGCGGCAGGCCCAGCCCGCCGGCCAGCGTCAAGCCATGACAGGAGCCGCAATCCTGGCGGACCAGATGGGTGATCTCCCCCTGCCGCGCCGTGTCCGGTCCCGCCGCCAGCGCGACGCAGGGAATCACGAGCACGATCGCAAACCATGAGTGTCGGCATCGCTTCATTCGATCACTTCAATCAGGCCGCGCATGTCCGGGTGCGGGCCGCAACGGTACGGGTAGCTGCCGGGCCGCTCGAACGTGCGGCGCCAGGTTTCGCCGGGAAAAAGGCGGTCGGATTCCAGCTCGTTTTCCTGTTCGAAGAGGACCGAGTGATTGGTGCGTTTCTCGCGGTTGACCCAGATGACCTCGGTCCCCGCCTTGATTCTCAAGACCGGCGGGTCGAAACGCATGCTTTTGATCGCCACCTCGCTCCCGCTGTCTGCGGCCGGAGCGGCGAGCGGCGCCATGGCCGCGCAGGCGGCGAACAGCACGGCTGCCGTCCGCCGCAGCCGCTCTGGTCCCGAAACGCACCCGCCGCCGTTCATTGCCGCGTCTCCCGATGGCTCACTTCGCCGCGCTGATGTCGGCCTTGGTGTCGATGCCGAGGCTGTAGCCGAACGACACGTGATGGAAGCGGCCCGCAGCGTGGTCGTTGTGGATGGCAAAACCCATGTTGTACGACTTGCCCGACGCCAGCGCGATGTCGCCCTCCCCGCCGGCAAGCTTGCGGGTGAAGGTCACCACCCAGGTGTCGCCTTCCTTCTTGCCTTCGGCTTTCACCAGTGCCTTGCCGCCTTCCATCACGCGCTTGTCGGCGACATGGCCGTCGACACCCTTGCCGCCCTTGCCGCTCTGCCACTGCATGAGGTCGTAGTAGTTGCCGGACGCGAGCGAGGCGCCGCTGACGTACTTGGTCTTCGTGTCGGCCGCGCCCGGCATGGTGCGCGCATCCGCGTGACAGGTGCCCCAGCAGCCGCCGGCGCGCCCGATCTGCACGGTCGCGCCGCGCGTGTCCTTGGCGACGACCTTGTTGTCCTCCAGCATGACCGCGAGCTTGATCGGGTTGTCCTTGTCCATCTTCTCGGCGCCGCCACCGGCATCCTTCCAGCTGAAACGCAGATAGAGGTTCGCGCCGTCGTTGGCGGCCTGCACCGTTACCGGAATGCTCGGCACGCGCCCGGCAACCGGCTTGGGTTCAAGTTTCTCGCCCTTGAGGATCTTGTCGGACGCGATGTCGACGTTGCGGGTCTTCTCGTCCTCGTGACAGGCGATGCACGTCTCGCCCTTTTTCAGGCCCCTGGCGCCGCCGTGCTGGGTGCCGTTCATGACCCACTCGATGTTGGACGCGCCTGGATAGAACACGGTCACCTTGCGCGCGGGCACCTTGTTCCAGTCGGGGGCGGCGAACGCCGTACCGGTGCTCGCCGCAAGCGCGAGCCCGAGTGCCGAAATGCCGAGTACTGCCTTGTTCATGCTGAATCTCCTTGAGTCGATGGAAAGCGTGTCGAATGCTGCGAGCCGGCGCTCAGATCTCCTCGTCCTCTTCGGTCATGTCCGCCGGTTTCGTGTGCGCGATACCCTTGTGGCAGTCGATGCAGGTCATCTTGTCCTCGACTGCCATCTCGTGCTGTTTCTTGGCACGCGTCTTCTGCGCCTCGGTGTTCATGCCGTCGAAGCTGTGGCAATTGCGGCACTCGCGCGAGTCCGACGCCTTCATGCGTTTCCACTCGTTGCGTGCAAGCTGCAGGCGCTTGGCCTCGAATTTTTCCTTGGTGGCAATGGTGCCCATCAGCTTGCCGTACACTTCCTTGCTGGCCTGCACCTTGCGGATGATCTTGTGGGTCCAGTCCTTGGGGACGTGGCAGTCCGAGCACACGGCACGCACGCCGGTGCGGTTCGAATAGTGGATCGTCTGCTTGTATTCCTGGTAGACGTTGTCGCGCATCTCGTGGCACGACACGCAGAATTCCAGGGTGTTGGTGGCTTCCATGCCGGTGTTGAACCCGCCCCAGAACAGGATGCCGGCGATGAAGCCGCCGCCCAGCAGGGTCAGGACGGAATACTTGGCGGTCGGCGAACGCAGCCGGGACCACCATCCCTTCTTTGCACTCATTTCTCGTTACCCCCTCAGCCGATCGGCGGGCGGAGTCGCCTCCGCCCGCCCGGCCCTCCTTACTTAGTAGATGTCATGCTGCGTGTTGAGGATGTTGAACTTGCCCGTTGGCGTGATGAGCCTGGGATCCTTGATCACGTGCTTCAGCTTGCGGGTCTTGTCGTCCATCACCACGATGGCGGACGGATCGGTCTTGCCCGCCCAGATCGAGAACCACACCTCGTCGCCGGCCGCGTTGTACTCCGCATGCACCGCGCGCTTGACGGCCTTGGTCTCGGGCAGGCCTGCGAGCTTGGCGATGTTGATCACCTCGGGCGCCTTCGACAGGTTCTTCAGGTCGTAGACCGTCACCGATTCCGCGACTTCCGGCTCCGGGTTCAGCGGCGCATCCGCCCACAGGTTGCTCGACTTCGGATGGGTCTTGACGAAGAGCGAACCGGAACCGTGGTTCTTCAGCTCGGACACCACCTTCCACGCGTTCTTCGGGTGCTTCACCGGATCGGTGCCGATCAGCGTGATCACGTCGGAACCCAGGTGCGAAGTCGCCCACACCGGCCCGTAGGTCGGGTGCTTGAAGTTCGCGCCACGACCCGGGTGCGGCTTCGGCTTGGTGTCCACCAGGGCCGCCAGCTTGCCGGTCTTGGTGTCGACCACCGCGACCTTGTCGGAGGCGTTGGCCGCGACGAGGAAGTAGCGCTTGGTCGAATCCCAGCCGCCGTCATGCAGGAACTTGGCGGACTCGATGGTGGTTTCCTTGAGGTTCTTGATGTCGGAGTAGTCCACCAGCTTGATCATGCCGGTTTCCTTGACGTTGACCACCCACTCCGGCTTGTCTTCGGTCGCCACGATCGAAGCGACGCGCGGCTCCGGGTGATACTCCCCGTCCACCGTGACGCCGCGGGTCGACATGAGCTTCAGCGGCTTCAGCGTGTCGCCCTCGGTGATCACGTACTGCGGCGGCCAGTAGGAACCGGCGATCGCGTACTTGTCCTCGTAGCCCTTGGCCTTGGACACCTCGACCGAGCGCGCCTCGATGCCGACCTTGATCGTCGCGACGATGGTGGGCTTCTCGAACCACAGGTCGATGAGATCGACCTTGCCGTCACGGCCGATCACGTAGACGTAGCGGCCGGACTTGGACACACGCGAGATGTGCACCGCGTAGCCGGTCTTGACGATGTTCCAGATCTGCTTGGTGTCGCCGTCGATCAGCGCCACCTCGCCGGTGTCGCGCAGGGTCACCGAGAACACGTTCTTCAGGTTGACCTTGTTCATCGGCTTCTTCGGGCGGTCTTCGGGTTTGACGACCAGCTTCCAGCTGTCCATCATTTCCTTCATGCCCCACTCGGGCGGCGCATCCGGCGTCATCTGGATGTACTTCGCCATCAGGCTGATTTCATCCTTGGTGAGGATGTCGTCGAAGTTGACCATCCCCCCCTCGGTGCCGTAGCCGATGATATTCTCCAGACGTCCCTGCCCGAGCCTGAGCGTGTTGACCGGTTCCAGGTTCTTGCCGGTGGCGCCCTTGCGCAGGATGCCGTGGCAACCCGCGCAACGCTCGAAGTAAATATTCGATGCCGTGGCCTTCTGTTCCGCGGTCAGGGTCGGCGCATCCGCCGCCGCGACCGGGTTGAAAATGCCCGCGACGGCCAGGGCCAGCACCGACGATGCAGCTTGATACAGTTTCTTCATTTGCCTTTCCCTCATTGATGTTGACCAGATGAATACCAGCGGGGCTCGCCGCTCCACTTGATATAGATCATGCGCGCAACAGGGAAACCGTTCCTTGACACACATCAAGAAATCATGATTTTCTAACTTTAATACCAGAAGCGGGGTCGGGCGCGCCATCACGCAGCCAGCAGGCCGCGTACTTTGCACGTTACGCGGAAATCGACAACTTGTGCGACGTTAGGCCTTGATTCTGTGCGAGTTTCCAGCTAACCGTCGTCGCCGAAGCTGGTGACTGCTGAGTCAATCAATGCCTTGCGGGAAACCGCCGGAAACGTGCGGTGGGGGTCAGGGGATGAGGATTTCGCGCAGCGCGGTTTCCGGCACCTCGCCGGTGATCACCGCCTCGCCGAGCTGTTTCAGCAGCACGAAGCGCAGCCGGCCGCCTTCGACCTTCTTGTCGTGCCCCATGGACTCGATCCAGGTGTCGAAGGGCAGTTCGGGCGCGGCATCCGGCAGGCCGGCGGCCCGCACGATGGCGCGCGTGCGGGCGACGTCGGCGTCGCCAAGCCAGCCCAGCCGCCGTGAAGTCTGCGCCGCCAGCACCATGCCCGCCGCGACCGCTTCGCCGTGCAGCCAGTTGCCGTAGCCCATGCCGCTCTCGATGGCATGGCCGAAGGTGTGGCCGAGGTTGAGGATGGCGCGCAGACCGCCTTCGCGCTCGTCGGCCGCCACGACCTGGGCCTTGATCTCGCAGGAACGGTGGATCGCATGGGTGATCGCCGCGGGGTCCAGTGCACGCAGCCTGGCCATGTTCGCTTCCAGCCAGGCGAGGAATTCCACGTCCCGAATGAGGCCGTACTTGATGACTTCGGCGAGCCCGGCGGAGAGTTCGCGCGCCGGCAGGGTCTGCAGCGTGTCGGTGTCGGCCAGCACCGCCTGCGGCTGATGGAAGGCGCCGATCATGTTCTTGCCGAGCGGATGGTTGATGCCGGTCTTGCCGCCGACCGAGGAGTCGACCTGCGACAGGAGCGTGGTGGGTACCTGCACGAAGGGCACGCCGCGCTGGTAGCACGCCGCGGCAAAGCCGGTCATGTCGCCGACCACCCCCCCGCCCAGCGCGATGAGCGTGGTCTTGCGCTCGGCGCGCTGGCCGAGCAGCGCGTCGAACACGAGATTGAGCGTCTCCCAGGTTTTGTAGGCCTCGCCGTCGGGCAGCACCACGTTCGCCACCGTGACTCCGGCACCCTCCAGCGCCGCGGTGAGACGCGCCAGATAAAGCGGCGCAACGGTGGCGTTGCTCACCACCATGACCCGCTTCTGCGGCAGATGCGGCACGATCAGCTCCGCCCGGTCGAGCAGGCCGGGGCCGATGTGGATGGGATAGGAGCGGTCGCCGAGATCGACGGTCAGGGTTTGCATGGGCGCTGCGCGGAAATCAAAACGGGATTGTACCCAAAGGCGCATGGGCAGGCCTTGCAGGGCGCTTCGCTACGCTGGATTGGCGGCGGCTTGTGGCGCATACTGCTGCCACACCGCACTGCACCCACACCCGCGCCAACAGGAAAGTCATTGAATTGCCACGCATATTAGATTATTCTAATGTGTCTTTCTTGAGAATGCACGTTTCTTGAGGTAACCGCATGCGCAACCCCGCCCCCCTGTTGTTTGTTGTCCTGCTGCTTGCAGCGCCTGCGTGGGCGACGCTGCCGTTCGCGGTCGCCCCGGTCAGGTACCAGATGATCGACACCGGGTATTCGACCGAGGCCACGGTCGAGGCGGTGAAGCAGTCGACGGTCTCGGCGCAGGTGGCGGGGCGCGTGGCCGCGGTGAACTTCGACGCTGGCGACACCGTCAAGGCCGGCTCGGTGATCGTGCGCCTGTCGGCGCAGGAACTCGGCGCCGCGGTGGCCGGCAGCCAGGCGCAGGTGGCGCAGGCAGAGGCCAATCTCGCCAACGCGCGCGCCAACTACGAGCGCCAGCAGCAATTGTTCCAGCAGAAGTTCATCAGCCAGGCGGCGCTCGACCGCGCCACCGCGGAATACCGCGCCGCGGAGGCGGCGGCACGCGCGGCCCGCGCCGGCGTCGGCCAAACTTCGGCAGTGAGCAGTTACACCACGATTACCGCACCATTCTCCGGAGTGGTTGCAGTGCGCCACGTCGAACCCGGCGAGTCGGTCACGCCGGGGCAAGCCTTGATGACGGGTTTCGACCCCGGGGACATGCGCGTCGTCGCCAGCATTCCCCAGTACAAGCTTGCCGAGATCAAGGCCTCGCCGCGCGTCGCAGTGGAAATCCCCTCGCTCGGCAAATGGATCGACGCCGCCGGCGTCACCGTACTGCCCGCGGCCGACATCGCCACCCACACGGTGAAGGTGCGCCTCGATCTGCCGGCCAACGCCGAAGGCATCATTCCCGGCATGTTTGCGCGCGCCCATTTCGCCACCGGCAGCGCGCGCAAGCTCGCGATTCCCGCCGATGCAGTGGTGCGCCGCTCGGAAGTCACCGCGGTCTACGTGGTAACGGGCGAGCGCGTGAGCCTGCGCCAGATCCGCTTGGGTGCGGCCAATGCGCACGGCGAAATCGAAGTGCTGGCGGGCCTCAATCCTGGCGAAGTCATCGCCCTCGATCCGGTGAAGGCGGGCATCTACGCCAAACGCGGCGGCGCCCCCGCGAAGAACTGAACGGCCATGGGAATCTCCGGGCGCATCGCCCGCTTCTTCCTCACCTCCCAGCTCACCCCGCTGATCGCGCTGATCGCGGCGCTGCTGGGCCTGTTCGCCATCCTGGTCACGCCGCGCGAGGAAGAGCCGCAGATCAACGTGACCATGGCCAACGTGTTCATCCCCTTTCCCGGCGCCTCGGCGAAGGACGTGGAAGCGCTGGTGGCGACACCGGCCGAACAGGTGCTGTCGCAGATCGCCGGCATCGAGCACATCTATTCCGTATCGAAACCCGGCATGGCGGTGCTGACCGTGCAATACCTGGTCGGCCAGGATCGCACCCAGGCGCTGGTGCGGCTGTACGACACCATCCAGGCGAACCGCGACTGGGTCTCGCCCGAGCTCGGCGTCGGCGAACCGATCATCAAGCCCTTGGGCATCGACGACGTGCCCATCGTCACCGTGACCCTGTGGACGCGCGACGAGACCCGCGGGGCCTATGACCTGGAGCAGGTCGCGCACGCGGCCGAAATCGAGTTGAAGCGCATCGCAGGTACGCGCGAGGTGACCACCATCGGCGGTCCCGGCCGCGCGGTGCGGGTGCTGATGGACCCCGACCGCATGGCCGCCTTCGGCGTGTCGGCCAAGGACATCCGTGACGCCCTGCAGGTGTCGAACGCGGCGCAGCCCTCCGGCACGCTGGTGTCGGACAACCAGGAAATCCTCGTCCAGACCGGCACCTTTCTCACCGGCGTAGAGGACGTGAAGCAGCTCGTCGTCGGCGTGGCGGACGGCCGTCCGGTCTACATGAGCGACCTTGCCAGCCTCGTCGGCGGTCCCGATCAGCCAGCGCGCTACGTCTGGCACGGTCCCGGCGCCGGCGGCCCCGACGCGGCCGAAGCCGGCCAGAGCTTTCCCGCGGTGACGCTCGCGGTATCGAAGAAACCCGGCGAGAATGCGGTCGCCGTCGCCGAAAAAGTCATCGCGCGCGTCGCCAGCCTGAAGAATGCCGTCATCCCGGAAGGCGTCGAGGTCAGCGTGACCCGCGACTACGGCGCCACCGCCGACGACAAGGCGAAGAAACTGATCCAGAAGCTGATCTTCGCCACCGCCTCGGTGGTGCTGCTGGTGCTGTTCGCGCTCGGCCGCCGCGAGGCGCTCATCGTCGGCGCCGCGGTGCTGCTGACGCTTGCCGCCACGCTGTTCGCGTCCTGGGCGTGGGGCTTCACGCTCAACCGGGTGTCGCTGTTCGCCCTCATCTTTTCCATCGGCATTCTCGTCGACGATGCCATCGTGGTGGTGGAGAACATCCACCGCCGCATGGGCCTGGACCACGACGGCATGCAGGCGATCATTCCGCGCGCCGTGGACGAGGTCGGCGGCCCCACCATCCTCGCCACTTTCACCGTCATCGCCGCGCTCCTGCCGATGGCCTTCGTCACCGGCCTCATGGGTCCCTACATGAGCCCGATCCCGATCAACGCCTCGATCGGCATGCTGATTTCGCTCGCCATCGCCTTCGTCGTCACGCCCTGGCTGGCACTCAAGCTGATCAAGCAGGACGCGCATGCCGCGCAAGGCGGCGACACCTGGCTGGTCAAGCTGTTCCACACCCGCATGACACCGTTCCTGCGCGGAGCGGCGGGTCGCGGCGCGCGCAACAAGCTGTGGCTCGGCATCGGCGTCGCCATTCTGGTGTCGGTGGCGCTGCCGGTGGTGAAACTGGTCATCCTGAAAATGCTGCCCTTCGACAACAAGTCGGAGTTTCAGGTCGTCGTCGACATGCCGGTCGGCACACCGCTGGAAAAGACGGCGCAGGTGCTCGCCGAGATGGGCGAAGCGCTCGCCGGCGTACCCGAGATCACCGATTATCAGGCGTACGCCGGCACCGCCTCGCCGATCAACTTCAACGGCCTGGTGCGTCAGTATTACCTGCGCGCCGGGCCCGAGCTTGGGGACCTGCAGGTGAACCTGGTCGACAAGCACGCGCGCGAGCGCAAGAGCCACGACATCGCGCAGGAAGTGCGGCCGCTGGTCGAGGCCGTGGCGAAGCGGCACGGTGCCGACGTCAAGGTGGTCGAAGTGCCGCCCGGCCCGCCGGTGATGTCGCCCATCGTCGCGGAAATCTACGGCCCGGACTACGAGGCACAGATGGCAGTCGCCAAACAGGTGCGCGGCGTGTTCGAGAACACCGCGGGCATCGTCGCCATCGACGACAGCGTCGAGGACGACGCCCAGCGTTTCGTGCTGCGCGTGCTGCAGAACAAGGCGGCGATGGCGGGCGTGGCGCAGAAGGACATCGTCGAGGCGATGAAGATGGGGCTGGCCGGCGAGGACGTCACGCCCATCCACGGCAGCGGCGCGAAATACGAGATTCCGGTGCGCGTGGCGCTGCCCCCGGAACGCCAAAACCGCATCGACGAGCTGCTGAAGCTGCCGGTGCGCGGCGTACAGGGCCATCTGGTGCCGCTCTCCGAGCTGGTCGAGGTGCTGCCCAGCACGCGCGAGAAAACCATTTATCACAAGAATCTGCTGCCGGTCGCCTACGTGTTCGGCGATACCGGCGGCACGCTGGATTCGCCGTTGTACGGCCTGTTCGCCATGCGCGGCGAGCTCAAGCAGCAGCCCCTCGAAGCGGGCGGCACCCTGGACGAATATTTCATCCGCCAGCCGGCCGATCCCTACGCCGGCTTCAGCCTGAAATGGGACGGCGAATGGCAGGTGACCTACGAGACCTTCCGCGACATGGGCATCGCCTACGCGGTCGGCCTCATTCTCATCTACATCCTGGTGGTGGCGCAGTTCAAGAGCTATCTGACGCCGCTCATCATCATGGCGCCGATCCCGCTCACCGTCATCGGGGTGATGCCGGGCCATGCGCTGCTCGGTGCGCAGTTCACCGCCACCTCGATGATCGGCATGATCGCGCTCGCCGGCATCATCGTGCGCAATTCCATCCTGCTGGTCGATTTCGCCAACGAGCAGACCGCCGCCGGCATGGATTTCCAGGAAGCGGTGATCCAGGCCGGCGCCGCCCGCGCCAAGCCGATCGTGCTCACCGGTCTGGCGGCCATGCTCGGCGCCTTCTTCATCCTCGACGACCCGATCTTCTCGGGTCTCGCGGTATCGCTGATCTTCGGCATCCTGGTTTCCACCCTGCTCACGCTGGTGGTGATCCCGGTGCTCTATTACGCGGCCAATTACCGCAAGCATCTTTCCCCCACCGCATAAGGAGTTCCTTCCATGACTGTTGAACGCATCGTGCGCATCGTCGCCGGATTCTTCATCCTGCTCTCCCTGACGCTGGCCCACGTCAACGGCACCGCCGACATGACGCAGCTGTCCTGGCTGTGGTTCACCGCCTTCGTCGGCTTCAACCTGTTCCAGTCCGGCTTCACCCGCTTCTGCCCGATGGATTCGATGCTGAAGCGATTCGGCTTCAAGCAGGGCTGCGGCCTGTGAGCGTCGTGGACGTGCAATTCCTGCAGGACAACTGGATGCTGGTGACGCTTGCGGCCGTATCGGGCGGCATGCTGGCGTGGAACTTCATCGGCGGCTCCATGAGCGGGGTCGATCAGGCCGACACGCTGAAGGCCACCCGCCTCTACAACGACGACGCGCTCGTGCTCGACGTGCGCGAGGACAAGGAATACGCCGCCGGCCACATCCCGCGTGCCCGGCACATTCCGGTGGGCAAGCTCGCCGCGCGGCTGGGCGAACTCGACAAGTTCAAGAGCCAGCCCATCCTCGTCACCTGCCGCAGCGGCCATCGCTCCGCGCGTGCCTGCCGCATCCTGAAGAAGGCAGGCTTTGCCACGGTCTACAACCAGGCGGGCGGCATCCTCGCCTGGGAACGCGCCAATCTCCCCGTCACCCAGAAATAAAGGAAATCCTCATGGCCAAAGTCGTGATGTACTGCACCGCCGTCTGCCCCTACTGCGTCGCCGCCGAAAGGCTGCTGAAAAGCCGCGGGGTCGCTGAAATCGAGAAGATCCGCGTCGACCTCGACCCCGCGAAGATGGACGAAATGGTCGAACGCTCCGGCGGCCGCCGCACCGTACCGCAGGTGTTCATCGGCGACAGCCACGTCGGCGGCTTCGACGACACGTCCGCGCTCGACGCCGCGGGCGAACTGGTGCCGCTGCTGAACGCCTGAACACCGGCGCATCCGGCGGCGTCTGGGCCGCCCTCCTGCAGGGATCCGATGCCGCGCTTGATTTTCCGCTCCCCGCCACCACCTTGAAGCGACGCTCATCCGCCGCACGGAAATCGCCATGGAACTCGCCTGCCCCCACTGTCTTGCCGTCAACCGCGTGCCCGACGCGCGGCTGGGCGACGCTCCCAAATGCGGCCAGTGCGGCAAGGCGCTCTTGCCCGGACAGCCGGTCGAGCTGACCGCAGCGAGTTTCGACCGCTTCATCGCCCGTGCCGGCCTGCCGGTGCTGGTGGATTTCTGGGCCGACTGGTGCGGCCCGTGCAAGATGATGGCGCCGGTGTTCCAGCAGGTCGCCGGCGAGCTCGCCAGCCAGGTGCGTTTCGCCAAGGTCGACACCGAGGCGCATCCACAGGTGTCGATGCGCCACCACATCCGCGGCATTCCCACGCTCATCCTGTTCAGGAACGGCGCCGAGGTGGCGCGCACGTCCGGTGCCATGGACGCCTTCGCGCTGAAGCGCTGGCTCGCCGCACACTGAACCAAAACAACACCGCCTTTCCGCCGTGTAGAATGTACGGTTGACCGGGGCCTCGGCTCCGTTTTGCCAATCCAGGGAGACACCATGAGCGACACCCCGCAGCAACCCGTATTCAACATCGAAAAACTCTACGTCAAGGACCTGTCCGTCGAGGTGCCCGGCGCGCCCGAGTGCTTCCTGGAGCGCGAAGCGCCGCAGATGGAAGTCAACATGTCGACGGCCAGCCGCGAGCTCGGCGACGACGTCTACCAGAACAGCCTCACCGTCACCGTCACCGCGAAGCACGGCGACAAGACCCTGTTCCTGGTCGAGTGCACCCAGGCCGGCATCTTCCGCATCCAGAACATTCCCCAGGAGCAGCTGCCGATGGTCCTCGGCATCGGCTGCCCCAACATTGTGTTCCCCTATCTGCGCGAAACCGTGTCCGACGTCATCATCCGCGCCGGCTTCCCGCCGCTGCTGCTGAACCCGGTGAACTTCGAGGCCCTGTTCCTGCAACAGCAGCAGCAACAGCAAGAGCAGGCGGGCACGCAGACGCACTGAGCCCGAAGACCGCGGTGGCCGCGCTCGATCGTTTTCTCGCCGCCAGCGGCCTGCTGCTTGCTGCGGGTGCGGCGCACGCGCTGGACTATCGCACCACCAGCCGCCCTGCCGTGCTGTATGACGCGCCGTCGACCGCTGCCGCCAAAGTGGCCGTCGCCGGCAGCGGTCTGCCGCTCGAAATCGTGATCGAGACCGAGGGCTGGATCAAGGTGCGCGACCACGGCGGCCGTCTCACCTGGATCGAACAATCCGCCTTCGGCACCACACGCAACGTCATGGTCAAGGCCGAGACCACGAGCGTGCGCAAAGCGCCGCGCCCGGACGCCGAAGTGGCCGTCCTCGCCGCGCGCGGCGTGCTGCTGGAAGTCACCGGCGAGCCGGATGGCTTCGGCTGGCTGCCGGTGAAACACGCCGACGGCCTGGCGGGATGGGTGCCGATGTTCGAGGTGTGGGGGCGATGAAGCTCGCCGTACTCGGCGCCGGCGCCTGGGGCACCGCGCTGGCGGCGGCATGGGCGCCGCATCACGCCGTCACGCTGTGGGCGCGCGATCCGGCCGCGGCCGCGGCGATGCGCGCCGCCCGCGTCAACACGCGCTACCTGCCGGACTGCCCGCTGCCCGCCGAACTGACGTTCAGCGCCGATCTCGACGACGCGCTGGCCGGGGTCGAACTCATCGTCGTCGCCGTCCCCAGCGGCGCGCTGCGCGCCACCCTCGGTGCGCTGGGCCGCTGCGGCGCGCTGCCGCCGCTGGTGTGGGTGAGCAAGGGCTTCGAGCCCGGCAGCCGCAAGCTGCCGCACCAGCTCGTCGCCGAACTGCTGCCCGACCACGCTGAAACCGGCGTGCTGTCCGGGCCCAGCTTCGCCCAGGAAGTCGCGCACGGCTGCCCCACCGCGCTCACGCTGGCCTCGCACGACGCCGCGCTGGCGCGCCGTCTCGCCGAAGCGCTGTCCAACCACCGCCTGCGCATCTACGCACACGACGACGTCATCGGCGTCGAACTCGGCGGCGCACTGAAGAACGTCATGGCCATCGCCGCCGGCATCTGCGACGGGCTGGCGCTCGGCCACAACGCCCGCGCCGCGCTCATCACCCGCGGCCTCGCCGAAATGACCCGGCTCGGCGCCCGCCTCGGCGGCCGCTTCGAAACCTTCATGGGATTGTCCGGCCTGGGCGACCTCATCCTCACCACCACCGGCGACCTTTCGCGCAACCGCCAGGTCGGCCTGCGCCTCGCGCGCGGGCAGCCGCTCGACGCCATCCTCACCGAGCTCGGCCACGTCGCCGAAGGCGTCACCACCGCGCGCGAAGTCAACGAACTTGCCGCAAGCATCGGCGTCGACATGCCCATCACCCGCGCCGTGTGCCGGACCCTGTTCGAAGGCCTGCCGCCCGCACAGGCGGTGGACGCGCTGCTGAATCGCGAAATCAAGGCCGAGTTCTGAGGCGGCCGGTGCCGCAGCACACTGCGCGTCCGCACCATTCACGGATTGCCCCGCGCCTTCCAGTCTGCTAAATTTAACATGTATTTTTGATACAGCTTAAAGGAAGGCGTAATGCGCACTTCACCCGTCATTACCGAAGACGCCGTGCGGGCCGCGCTGCGCAGCGTCATCGACCCGGAGGTCGGCATGAACATCGTCGATCTGGGCCTGGTGTACGGCGTCACCGTGTCGCCGGACACCCTGCACGTCGACCTCACCATGACCACCCCGGCCTGCCCGATGGGAGAAATGATCTTCGACGACGCCGAGCGGGCCTTGCGCGCGCTGGCCCCGCCCGGTGTCGCCATCGACCTCGGGCTGGTGTGGGATCCGCCATGGGGTCCGGAGAAGATGAGCGAACACGCGCGGGAACATTTCGGATGGCACGGTTGATGCCCCGGCTCCCGCTGGAGCGCGCATGACGCGCGCCGTCCACGATCCCGCTTCGCGCTGGAGGCATTAGGACATGCGCCCCGGCGACCTCGGCGTGCCCTTCCGCCTGCCCCTCCTGGTGCTCGGATTCGCCGCGCTGGCCAGCGGCGTGCTCGGCGGCCTTGCACGCCTCGGCTGGGGCGTTCCGCTGCCGACCCCGCAGCTTGTGCTGCTGCACGGACCGCTCATGGTATCCGGCTTCCTTGGCACGGTCATCGGCCTGGAGCGGGCGGTGGCCATCGGCCGCCGCTGGGCCTACACGGCGCCGCTTTTCACCGGGCTTGGCGGTGTCGCCCTCCTCGCCGGGCTGCCGCCGGCCTTGGGTGCGGCTGCGATGGCGCTCGGCAGCGCCATGCTGCTTTTTGCGACCACGCGCCTCCTGCTGCGCCAGCGTACGCTGTTCCTGCTCACCATGGCGCTGGGCGCATTCAGCTGGCTCGCCGGCAACCTGCTCTGGCTCGCCGGCTCACCGGTGGCCGACGTAGTCACGCTGTGGATCAATTTCCTGGTGCTGACCATCGCCGGCGAGCGTCTGGAACTGTCCCGCTTCCTCCCGCCCTCTCCCACTGCACGCCGGGTGTTCACGCTCATCCTCGCCGCCCTCGTCACGGGCGGCTTTCTCGCCGCAACCCGCGCGGGCATCGCGCTTTACGGCGCGGCGCTGCTCGGTTTGGCGCTCTGGCTGCTGCGCCAGGACATCGCCCGGCGCACGGTGCGCGAGCAGGGACTGACCCGCTTCATCGCCGTCTGCCTGCTCTCCGGCTACGCCTGGCTCGCCGTCGGCAGCCTCACCCTGCTCGCCGCCGGGCGCCTCGCCGGGCCCGCCTACGACGCCGTGCTGCACGCCATCCTGATCGGCTTCGTGTTCTCCATGGTGTTCGGTCACGCACCGGTGATCTTCCCCTCGGTGGTGCGGGTGAAGATGCCGTATCACTGGACGTTCTATCTGCCGCTGCTGGCGTTGCACGGCTCGCTGCTGCTGCGCCTTGCCGGCGACATGCTGGCGGTGCCGGCGCTGCGCAGCCAGGGCGGCATGCTGAATGCCGTTGCCCTGGTACTGTTCATCGTGAGCACCGTCGCCAGCGTGCTGCGTGGCCGACGCGCCAGCGCACGCCGATGAGCGCATGAAACGCGCCCCCGTCCTTCTTCCCCTGTCCCGCGAGCACCACACCGCCCTTTCCCTGGCGCGGCGCTGCGAACGCGCGGCGCAGTCGGGCGATGCGGCGATGATTGCCGCGGCATGCGAGGAAGCCGTGAATGCGCTTGCCGGACACCTGCTGCCGCACTTCG
Organism: Thiobacillus sp.; assembly: GCA_024708885.1. Lineage (GTDB taxonomy): Bacteria > Pseudomonadota > Gammaproteobacteria > Burkholderiales > Thiobacillaceae > Thiobacillus. The sequence continues at coordinate 40,894 of JANJXT010000026.1, read as the reverse complement.
CGACCGAGGAAAACTCGCTGCTGCCCTTGCTGCAGGACGTCGCCCAGCGGCCGCTGGTCGAACGCACCCTCGCCGACCATCGGCAGCTACGGGAACTGCGCGAGGGGCTGCTGCGCAATGACGCGGCCAGCCTGGAGGCGTTCGGTCAATCCATGATCGCGCACGTACGCTTCGAGGAACGCGAACTGTTTCCCGCAATCGAGCGCTGGCTATAGCGGCTTGACGGGCGCGAAACCCGCTGCCGCACGTGCGACCCCCTCGATCGTCGCGACGAAACCCGGATCCTCGCCCTGCAGCAGGCGCGGCAGCGCGGTACGGAAATCCTCGCGCGCGCACCATTCCTGCATGTAGTCCGCCCACGTCTGCCACAGGCGTGCCTGCTGCGGGCTCATGCGATCCTCGTAGACGAGCACGTAGGCGCGTTCGAACAGGCTGACGAGGATGGCGAACAGGGCATGCCTGCGCTCCTGTTGTTCCTCGCTCAGCGCGCCGCGCGGCGACGCGGAAATGAGGTGCAGGTCGGCATTGTCGATGACCAGCCGCATGAAGTCGGAATACTCGTCGGACAGGCGCAGGAAAATTTCCTCCTCGTCGCTCTGCCGCTCGCGCTGGCGGTCGTGGGCGAACACCCAGATCGCCAGCGGCAGGCCGACGACGGTGACGAGGTAGCTGGCGGCCTCCAGTGCTTGCATGACGTCCATTCACACCCCTCCTGAAAATCCGTTCTGCCGCCAGGCCTCGAACACGGTGACGCTGACGGCGTTGGACAAATTCACGCTGCGCGAGCCGGGCAGCATGGGCAGGCGCAGGCGGTGCGCCGCGTCGAATTCGTCCAGGATTTCCGTCGGCAGGCCGCGCGACTCCGGGCCGAACACCAGCACGTCGCCCGGACGGAATTCGATGGTCGCGTAGCTGCTGCTGGCCTTGGTCGTCATCGCGAACCAGCGCCGCCCCGGCAGCGCCGCCTGCACCGCCCCCCAGCCCACATGGACCCGCACGCAGGCCATGTCATGGTAGTCGAGTCCGGCGCGCGCGACCTGTTTGTCGGAGAGGTCGAAGCCGAGCGGTTCGACGAGATGCAGCCGACAGCCGGTGTTGGCGGCGAGGCGGATGAGGTTGCCGGTGTTGGGCGGAATTTCGGGTTGATACAAAACGATGTCAAACATCGGGCTTGGCCTAGAATACGAATATCCGTTGAAACGCCTATTCTATGGTCCCCCACCTCACCACCGCACTCACCGGCCCGCTCCTGGATCTGGAAAGACGCCTGCTCGACGCACAGCCGACCATCGAGCACTGGTTCCGCCAGCAATGGAAGGAGCAGGCGGTGCCCTTCTACACCTCGGTGGACATCCGCAACGCCGGCTTCAAGCTGGCGCCGGTCGACACCAACCTGTTTCCCGGCGGCTTCAACAATCTCAACCCGGCATTCATGTCGCTGTCGATCCACGCCGCGATGGGCGCGGTGGAAAAGATCTGTCCGGATGCCCACCGCCTGCTGCTGATCCCGGAAAACCACACGCGCAACACCTTCTACCTGCAGAACGTCGCGGTGCTGGCGCACATCCTGCGCCAGACCGGCTTGATCGTGCGCATCGGCACGCTGATCCCCGAGATCACGCAGCCGACGACGCTGGAGCTGCCGGCCGGCGGCCGCCTCACGCTGGAACCGCTGGTGCGCCAGGGCGACCGCATCAGCCTCGCGGATTTCGACCCCTGCGCCGTGCTGCTGAACAACGATCTCTCCGCCGGGGTGCCCGCCATTCTCGAGGGCATTGAGCAGACCATCATGCCACCGCTCTACGCAGGCTGGGCGACTCGGCGCAAGTCACGGCACTTCCGTGCCTACGAACAGGTGGCGGTGGAATTCGCGCGGCTCGTCGGCATCGATCCGTGGCTGATCGACCCGTACTTCGACCAATGCGGCAAGATCGATTTCCAGGCACGCCAGGGCGAGGACTGCCTGGCGGAAAAGGTCTCCAGGCTGCTCGCACGCATCCAGGCCAAGTACGACGAATACGGCATCGACCAGCCGCCCTTCGTCATCGTCAAGGCGGACGCCGGCACCTACGGCATGGGCATCATGACGGTGAAGTCCCCTGACGACGTGCGCGAACTCAACCGCCGCCAGCGCAACAAGATGGCGGTCGGCAAGGAAGGCATGGAGGTGCATGAAGTGCTGATCCAGGAGGGCGTGTACACCTTCGAGAGCATCAACGAGGCGGTCGCCGAACCGGTCGTCTACATGATCGACCACTTCGTCGTCGGCGGCTTCTACCGCGTGCACACCACGCGCGGCACCGACGAGAACCTCAACAGCCCGGGCATGCACTTCGTGCCGCTTGCCTTCGACGAAACCTGCCTGATGCCGGACCGCAGCGCCAACCCCGACGCCAGCCCCAACCGCTTCTATGCCTACGGCGTGATCGCGCGCCTGGCGATGCTGGCGGCCAGCGTCGAGCTCGACGACACCCTCAACGAGCTCGCCGGCGCCGCACCATGAAATTGCTGTTCGTCGTCGACCCCCCGGCGAGTCTCAAGCCGCACAAGGACAGCTCGGTGGCGATGATGCGGAGTGCGGCGGCGCGCGGCCATGATGTGCTCGTGTGCGAGGCGCGCGATCTCTTCGTGCGCGATGGCATCGTGTGCGCGCCGTGCGCCACATTGGAAGTTGCCGCCGGCGACGCCTGGTTCCGTGTCGCCCATACCGGAGTCTTCCGGCTGAAGGACTTCAACGCCGTGGTGATGCGCACCGACCCGCCCGTCGACACGGATTACCTGCTCGCGACCCATCTGCTCGGCGTGGCGGAGGCCAACGGCGCACACGTGCTCAACCGTCCCGCGGCGCTGCGCAATTTCAACGAGAAGCTCGCCATCCTCGACTTCCCGCAATTCATCGCGCCCACGCTGGTGAGCGCGGACGCCGCGGGCATCCTCGGCTTCCTCGCTGAGCAGGAAGACATCATCGTCAAGCCGCTCACCGAAATGGGGGGCGCGGGTGTCTTCCGTATCGTCCGGGCCGACCCCAACCGCAACGCGATCCTGGAGACGCTCACCCGCCACGGCACCCGCGCCATCATGGCGCAGCGCTATCTGCCGGCGATCAGCGAAGGCGACAAGCGCATCCTGCTCATCGACGGTGAAGTGGTGCCGTGGGCGCTCGCGCGCATCCCGCAGGCCGGCGAGACGCGCGGCAACCTCGCCGCCGGCGGCAGTGCGCGCGTGCACGCCCTGAGCGAGCGCGATCGCCGCATCGCCGAAACGCTTGCGTCGTGGGCCCGTGCACAGGGCATCTTTCTCGCCGGGCTCGACGTCATCGGCGACTGCCTCACCGAAATCAACGTCACCAGCCCCACCGGCTTCCAGGAGATCACGGCACAAAGCGGCCATGACGTCGCCGGCGCGTTCGTCGCCGCGCTGGAGCGCAACTTCGCCCGCGCGGTGCGGCCGTGACCGCCGCCGCCTGTCGGGCAGCCGCGCGCCGCCTGGTTGCGCTGCTGTTCGCCGCAGTACTCGCCGCATGCAGCGCGCCGCCGCTGCATCAGCAGCAGTCCTACGTGTTCGGCACCCTGGTCGAGGTGAGCATCTACGGCGCGCCGGAGGCGCAGGCGCGCACCGCGGCCGCGGCCGTGCTGGCACGTTTCGACGCGCTGCATCGCGAGCTGCACGCCTGGCAGCCCAGTGCGCTGTCGCACCTCAACGCGGCGCTGGCACGCGGCGAGCGGGCGACGGTGCCGCCTGAGCTGGCGGCGATGCTGAAGGATGCACAGGCGCTTGCGGCACGGTCGGACGAGCTGTTCAACCCGGCCATCGGCGGCCTGATCGCGCTGTGGGGTTTCCAGGCCGACGCGCCTCAGGGGCACGTTCCCGGCGACGCGGCAATCGCCGCCTGGGTCGCCCGGCACCCACGCATGGCCGATCTCGTCATCGACGGCGACACGGTGTCGAGCCGCAACCCGGCGGTGCAGATCGACCTCGGCGGCTACGCCAAGGGGCGCGCGCTCGACGATGCCGTCGGCATCCTTGAACAGCACGGCATTGCCGACGCGCTGGTCAACATCGGCGGCAACATCATCGCGCTGGGCCGTCACGGCGAGCGTCCGTGGCGCGTGGGCATCCAGCATCCGCGCACGCCCGGCACGCTGGCGACCCTCGAGCTTCACGACGGCGAAGCGGTCGGCACCTCGGGCGATTACCAGCGTTTCTTCGAGGTGGGCGGTGTCCGCTATTGCCATCTCATCGACCCACGCAATGGACGGCCGGCGTCGGCGATGCAGTCGATGACGGTCCTCGTGCGCGGCGAACATGCCGGCACCCGCTCCGACGCGCTGTCCAAGCCCCTGTTCATCGACGGCCCGGCCCGCCTCGCGGATCATGCCGCGCGGCTCGGCGTGCGCGAGTATCTCGCCGTGGATGCGGCGGGCCGGCTCCACGTCTCTCCCGAAATGAAGGCACGCGCAACGCTCACCGCAAAATAGGCGCGATGTGTGATCGGCATCTTCCCTTGTCTCCCGCCTCACCCTTCACCCTTCACCCTTCACGCTACAATTCACTTTTCGTCTCAAGATCCACGCCATGATCGGCATTCTCATCGTCGCCCACGGCTCGCTCGCCGACAGCCTGGTCGAGTGCACCATCCATGTGCTGGGACAGCGCCCGCAAGGACTCGCCACGCTGGACTTCACCGGCCACGCCGACCCCGACGAGCGGCAGAAGGCACTGCAGGCGCGGCTCGACGAACTGGACGAGGGCGACGGCATCCTCGTCCTCACCGACATGTACGGCGCAACGCCCAGCAATACGCTGTGCCGCGTACTGGAGCCGGCGCACGTCGAGGGCATCACCGGTGTCAACCTGCCCATGCTGCTGAAAGCGCTCAACTACCGCGAAACCCTGCCCCTGCCGCAGCTCGTGGAGCGTATCGTCGAAGGCGGCCGCAACAGCATCAACCATATTTCCGAGACCATGTGCCATGCAGCAACGGGACGTTGAAATCGTCAACAAGCTCGGGCTGCACGCCCGCCCGTCCGCGCGGCTCACCCAGCTCGCCGGCCAGTTCAAGAGCCAGGTCCACCTGTCGCGCAACGGCCGTCGGGTGAACGCAAAGAGCATCATGGGGGTGATGATGCTGGCCGCCGCGCGCGGCAGCACGATTACCCTGGAAACCGAAGGCGAGGACGAAGTCGAGGCCATCGACAGCCTCGCCGGCCTCATTTCCAGCGGCTTCGGAGAAGAGTGAGCGCATGAGTTTCTCCCTGCACGGCATCGGCGTCTCCGGCGGCATCGCCATCGGCTACGCGCATCTCGCCTCCAGCGCGCGGGTCGAGGTGCCGCAATACATGCTCGCCCAGAAACACATTCCGGACGAGCTGGAGCGCTTCGACGAAGCGATTCTTGCCACGCGCGCCGAACTCGAAGACCTGCGCAGCCACATTCCCGCCAACGCCCCGGCGGAACTGTCGGCCTTCCTCGACATGCACCTGATGTTCCTCGGCGACTCGATGATCGCGGAAGAGCCCAAGCGCCTGATCCGCGAGACCCAGTGCAACGCCGAATGGGCGCTGGCGCAGCAGATGGAAGCGCTGGTCGCGCGCTTCGAGGAGATCGACGACGCGTATCTGCGCAGCCGCCAGGAAGACGTGGTGCAGGTGGTGCAGCGGGTGCTGAAGGTGCTGCTGGGACACCCCAGCCACATGCCGCTCGACGTCGATTTCGACAGCGAGCGCATTTTCGTTGCGCATGAGCTGTCCCCTGCGGACATGGTGATCTTCAAGAATGTGCGCTTCGCCGCATTCATCACCGACCTCGGCGGCACCACGTCGCACACCGCGATTCTCGCGCGCAGCATGGGTCTGCCGTCGGTGATGGCGCTGCACAACGCGCGCGGTCTGATCCGTGACCACGATCTTCTCATCGTCGACGGCCGCGATGGTGTGGTGATCATCAATCCCGACGAGTCGGTGCTTGCCGAGTACCGGCTGCGCCAGAACCAGTGGCGCATCGATACCGACAAGCTCAAGCGCCTGAAGACCAGCCGTTCGGCCACCCTCGACGGCACCCCGATCGAACTCATGGCAAACATCGAACTGCTGGAGGATCTCGATGCGGTGAAGGCGGCAGGCGCACACGGCATCGGCCTGTTTCGCAGCGAGTTTCTCTTCCTCAACCGCTCCGATCTGCCGAGCGAGGAAGAGCAGTACGAATCCTACAAGGCTGTGGCCAAAGCGCTCGACGGCAAGCCGGTGACCATCCGCACGCTCGATCTCGGTGCCGACAAGCAGGCACCGTGGGGACACAGCGTCGCCGACAATCCGGCACTCGGCCTGCGCGCGATCCGCCTGTGCCTCGCCGAACCGGGACTGTTCCTCACCCAGCTGCGCGCGATCCTGCGCGCCTCCGCGCACGGCCGCGTACGCATCCTCATCCCGATGCTGGCAAGCTTCGCGGAGCTGCGCCAGACGCTGCAGCGCATCGACGAAGCCAAGGACTCACTGCGCCGCGATGGCCTCAAGTTCGACGAAGGCATTGCCGTGGGCGGGATGATCGAAGTGCCCGCGGCGGCACTGGCGGCCGGATTTTTTGCGGAACAGCTCGATTTCCTGTCGATCGGCACCAACGACCTGATCCAGTACACGCTGGCGATCGACCGCGCCGACGACAGCGTGTCCCACCTCTACGACCCGCTGCACCCGGCGGTACTCGCCCTCATCCAGCAAACCATCCGCGCCTGCGTCAAGGCCGGCAAGCCGGTATCGGTGTGCGGGGAAATGGCCGGCGATCCGCTGCTCACCCGCCTGTTGCTGGGCCTGGGGCTGCGCATCTTCTCGATGCACCCGGCCAGCCTGCTGCAGGTGAAGCAGCAGGTTTTGCGATCGCACATCGAGGAACTCACGCCGGCGGCGCAAAAACTGCTGAAGAACACCGACCCGGAGAAGACGGCGTCGCTGCTGACGCGGCTGAACGGCTGACGACCGGCCGCTTCCACACTCGGCCGGCAACGCCGACGGCGGACTCACTGCCCGTCAGACTTGACGAATCCCGAATCACCCGGCTAAAGTCCGGCTCATACTCACGGCCTGCGCAACATACGCAAGGCCGACTTTGCAGAAAAGCACATTCGGCAATGAGACGCAAAGGGAGTGAGTATGGCTATGGGGCGTTCGTGCGCGCAAGGCGCACGTGGAGTTTATTCATTTATCCTCAGCCTGTTTTTGAGTCTTGTCAGAGGACTCTTTGACTTACTCAGAAGTGCGCAGATGCAGAACCCAGACTCCAAGTTGACCCTTAATCCTGGGTTCATGCGGAATTGTCATCTGCTTAAACGCTCAGCAGTGCGAGAGTCGTTTTCAAGGCACAATTGGCTTGGCGGGTGCGTTTTGCGGCCCCTGCTTTTACCTTGTTGCTGTAGCGATGATTCCGAGCGCCTCGACCACGCTGACGATGCGAATGCCTTGATAAGTTTCGACATCGAGCAGGCCGAGATCACCGGTTACGAGCAAATCCGCACAGGCCGCGAGCGCCGTGCCGACCACCACATCGTCGTCCGAATCAGCCACGATTCGCGGCGTCGGCATGGGGCGCACCACCTGCGTCAGTGTCGCGTAGCCGTCAATAGCGAAGCCTTGATCTTCTGCTCGAATTTCGGCCGTGCCAGAACATCCGTCAGCTCAGCCAGCATCGCCACGCTGGTGAATAATTCGATTCGCTTCTCGCGCCTGGCCTGCAAAAGTGACTTCGGATTGCCGCCCCACAACATGGCCGAAGCCACTACGTTGGTATCCAGAACCAACCGCATCAACGGCTGGCCTGGGTGCGACGCGCCTCGCGCATGATGCGAATCTCGTCGGCAAGCTCTTCAGGCGACATCATGGCAGGCTCGGCCGTTTGTTCCATGCGCGACAACGCCTCGAAGAATTTATCCTGACGTTTGGCCTGCAACTGTTCGCGCAGCAGTTTTTCCAACGCAGCTCCCGACAACAGGCCAGCCTGCTTGGCTTCCTGGGCAAGCTGGTCAGGCAACGTGATTTGCACGGTGGTCATGTATCTCTCCTTGATCTGTGATGCGCTGCATCACACTGGACGGTTGTGTGAAAGAAGCATAGCGTCAGGGAGGACACATCACAACAAATGCCGTGGCGGCATGAAGGCTTCACGCGGAAACGCTGCTGCGCTGGTTTTTAGCGCAACACTGGATCAGGCCGCCAGCGCGCCGGCGATCCGCTCGAGTTCGACCTTGTCGCGGCGCAAGCGCTCGATCTGCTGCTTGAGCTGCGCCATGCGATTGTGCAGCGTGCCCATGTTTTCGAGGATGCGCTGCAGGGCGGACAGGCGGGTGTCGAGATAGTGCTTGTGTTCGCGAATGCGCGTCATCACGGGGTCGAGCGCGATGCGCAGCCAGCGCTCGGCCTCGGTACGCGCGAGCAGAAAGGTCTTGCGCGCCTCTTCGGCCAGACCAGCGTAGAAACGGCGGATCATGAAGCGCTTTTCCAGCATGAGGTTGGCAGGATCGCGGCAGAAGGCCTCGGTCTCCACGGCAAGCGCTTCCAGTCGGTTGCGGTAGGCGCCAAGGTCGAGCCGCGGCGCCTGCATCTTCGGCAGGCGATGCTGGCGATGAAAATGCGCGTACGCCTGCTCGAGCACGTCCAGCATCTGGTTGGCCTGCGCGCTGGCGTAATGCAGCCGTGCGCTCATCTGGGCGCTCAGCGTGCGGATGCCGTGGGTGAGGCCGTGCGTGGTCCAACTGCCCTCCATGCTTGTGCGGCCATCGTTCAGGATGGCGTCGAGCGTCTCCTCGGAAAGCTCACCCAGCAGTTCCTTGCCGCGCGCATGCAGGTTTTTGCGCGTGACGCGGAACTGCTGGGCGGCGGCATCGTACGCCTCCTTCTCGCGCAGCAGCTCGGCGCGCGTCTGTTCGATCAGTTCGCGGTTCTTGCCCGACAGCTGGGTGAGCTGGATCAACTCGTCGCTGGTGCGCTTGAGGCGCGCCGACAGATCGATCCGGCTCTCCTCGATCATGGCATTGACGTCGCGGCCGATGGAATGGAACAGCATGTCGCGCCGTGCCGGGACGATCTGGTGCGCGAGCAGATATTCCAGCGCGTCGATGCCGGAGCGCAGGCGCAGCGCCTCGTCGCCGCGCACTTTCGCCGCCAGCGCCTTCTGCGCCGACACTGAAAACACGCTGGCGCGCGGCAGCTTGAGCACGCGTGCGGTCTCCTCGGCCTGGCGCTCGATGGTGGCGCGCACCTCGGCATCGTTCCTCAGTTCGTCCCACAGCATGTCGATCTTGTTCAGCACCGCCACGTGATAATTCGCGTGGCGGTGCACGTGCTTCTGCCAGATTTCCAGATCCGAGCGCGTCACGCCGGTGTCCGTACCTAGCAGAAAAACGACCGCGTGCGCGCTGGGGATCACCGAGAGCGTCAACTCGGGTTCGATGCCGAGCGCGTTGAGGCCGGGCGTGTCGAGGATGGTGAGCCCCGCCTGCAGCAGCGGATGCGGGTAGTTGACCATGGCGTAGCGCCAGGCAGGCACCTCGACCGTGCCATCGGGGCGCAGCGCGTGGCGCGCGTTGTCGTCCTCGCCCTGCCACAGGCCGAGCTCGATGGCCTCGACCGCCGGCATCGGCCGGGTTTCGGTGAGCTTCTTCAGGCTTTCCTGCAACTGGCGCGGGTCTTCCGGATCGAGCGGCACGCGGCACCACTCGATCGGCATGCGCTTCAGGCGCGCCAGCGATTCCTCGCGGCGGCGCGTCTCGATCGGCAGCAAACACAGGCTGGGCGTCTCGTCGGGATCAAAGCCGAGCTCGGTCGGGCACATCGTGGTGCGGCCGACGTCGGACGGCAGCAGGCGCTGGCCATGGTCGGCAAAGAACAGTGCATTGATGAGTTCGGTCTTGCCGCGCGAAAACTCGGCGACGAAGGCGACCACCAGGCGGTCCTGGCGCAGGCTGGCAGCGGTGTCCGCCAGACGCAGGGTGCGCTCGACGTCGATGCCGTGCTGGCGGTCCAGCCAGTCGGCATACTCGGTGATCGCGGTCGCCAGTTTCAGGCGGCGTTCGCTGTAATCGGCGACTTCCTTTTCCAGGTGGATGCTCATGGCTTGCTATGCTTCTCGATCAGGATCCAGGGCGCGTCGACGCCCCTCACGGCAACCGTTTTCTGCCGCGAGGTCTCGCCCCTCACCAGGTGCGGCGCAGATTTCGCCACCCCCAGGACAGCCGCGAGCCAGGCCAGCAGCTGCTCATTCGCCTTGTTATCGACCGGCGGCGCGGCAATCTTTAGCTTGAGGCGCCCCCCATGCACGCCCGCGACGCCGGTCGTCCGCGCGCCCGGCTGGACATGCAGATCGAGCAGCCAGGCGTCGCCGTCGCGGCGCGCCCAGACCGGCGGCACCGCCTCAGAGCGCGCCAATCAGTGCGCGTTCCATACCCAGCACCGGAACCATCAGCACCAGCTGGCACAGGATGAACAGCACCAGCGGCGTGAGGTCGATGTTGGCAACCAGCGGGACGACGCGGCGCAGCGGTCGCAGGAAGGGTTCGGACAGTTCGTACACCACCGGCATCAGGGGCGAACTGGTGTTGACCCAGGACAGCACCGCGCGCACCAGGGTGAGGCCGATGATCAGGTACACGGCCAGGCTCACCAGACGCACCGCCGCCAGCCCGAGCAGCACCGGCCACACCCGCGCGCCCGCCAGCGCGAAGGGGAAGCCGTCGAGCCAGTAGCCGGCGGCGACCACGACGAACTCCACCGCGAGCGCCGCCGCCAGACACGCCCAGTCGAGCCCGAACACGCCCGGAACCACGCGGCGCAAGGGTTTGACCGCGAAGTCGGTCAGTGCAACGATGAACTGCGCGAAGGGATTGCGGAACGGCACGCGAAACAGCTGCATCATGAAGCGCAGCAGCACCGCGATAACGAACAGATTGCCCAGGGTCTGGATGAGAAACTTGAGCGCGGCCTCGATCATGCCAGCCGCCCCAGTTCATCGCCGAGTTCGGCACTGCGCCGGCTCGCCGCGTCCACCGCCTGGCCCACGGCAGACTTGACCGCGGCCGCGTCCAGTGCGGCGATGCCGCGCTCGGTGGTGCCACCCTTGGAGGTGACGCGCTGGCGCAGCACGGCAGGCTCCTCGCCCGACTCCAGCGCCAGCTTCGCGGCGCCGAAGAAAGTTTGCAGCGCGAGCTGCCGCGCGGTGGCCGGCGCCAGCCCCTGCGCCACGGCAGCGGCTTCCAGTGATTCGATGAAATAGAAGACGTAGGCCGGCCCGCTGCCCGACACCGCGGTCACCGCGTCGAGCTGCGTTTCCTCCTCGACCCACACCACCCCCCCCACGGCACGCAGCACGGTTTCGGCCTGCGAGCGCGCCTCGGCGGCAACCCCGGGCGCTGCATAGAGTCCGGCGATGCCCGCCTGCACCAGCGCCGGGGTATTGGGCATGCTGCGCACGATGCGCGCGTGCCCGCCCAGCCAGCGCGACAGATCGGCCACGCGGACACCGGCGGCGATCGATATCACAAGGTGTCCCGCCAGGCGCGTCGACAGCGCGGCCGCGACCTCGGGGAGGGTCTGCGGCTTGACCGCCAGCACCAGCAGCGGATGCAGACGCGCGTGCGCCAGATCGCCGTGCGTGACGACGCCGAAACGCGCCGCCAGCTGCGCGCGCGCGTCGGCGTTGATCTCCACCACTTCGATGTCGGTCGGCGCCGTACCGCTGGCGACCAGTCCGCCGATGATGGCCGCAGCCATGTTGCCGCCGCCGATGAAGCTGACTTTATGCATTGCCGTAATTCCTTTCGCCAAACAGCGCGGTACCCACGCGCACGATGGTTGCGCCTTCCAGGATGGCCGCCTCGAGGTCGGCCGACATGCCCATCGACAGGGTGTCGAGGTCGTGCCCGCGCGCCTTGAGCGCGTCGAACAGTTCGCGCACGCGGCGAAACGCCGCGCGCTGCGCGGCGGCATCCGCCGCCGGCGCGGGAATGGCCATCAGCCCGCGCAGGCGCAAGGCGGGAAGTCTCGCCACCGCATCGGCCAGCGCCGGCAGTTCGGCCGGGGCGACCCCGCCCTTGCTCGCCTCGCCGCTGACGTTGACTTCGAGACAGACGTGCAGCCGCGGCAACCCGGGCGGGCGCTGCGCCGACAGGCGCTCGGCCACTTTCAGGCGGTCGACGCTGTGCGCCCAGGCGAAATTTTCCACGATGGGACGCGTCTTGTTGCTCTGGATCGGGCCGATGAAATGCCACACCAGCGGCAGGTCGGCCAGCGCCCGCTGTTTTTCGAGTGCTTCCTGCACGTAATTCTCGCCGAACGCGCCCTGCCCCGCCGCCGCCAGCGCGCGCACCGCCGCTGGGCCAAAGGTCTTGCTCACCGCCAGCAGCTGCACCGTCGCCGGATCGCGCCCGGCCTCGCCGCTGGCGCGCACGATGCGCGTCCGCACGGCCTGCAGGCGCGCCACGGCGGCCTCAAGTTCATGCGTGTCCTGGCCGTTATCCATGTCGAATATTATCCGTCAAAATCCCACCCATACAGAACGAGGCACGCGTGGACATTTCCGAACTGCTGGCATTTTCCGTCAAGAACAAGGCATCCGACCTGCATTTGTCGTCGAGCCTGCCGCCGATGATCCGGGTCAACGGCGACATCCGCCGCATCAACCTGCCGCCGATGGAGCACAAGGACGTGCACCGCATGGTGTACGACATCATGAACGACAGCCAGCGCAAGGTGTACGAGGAAACGCTGGAAATCGACTTCTCCTTCGAGATTCCCTCGCTGGCGCGTTTCCGCGTCAACGCCTTCAACCAGCAGTACGGCGCCGGCGCGGTGTTCCGCACGATTCCCTCCAAGGTGCTGACGCTGGAGGAGCTCAACTGTCCGGCCATCTTCAAGGAAATCTCCGACCAGCCGCGCGGCATCGTGCTGGTGACCGGTCCGACCGGCTCCGGCAAGTCGACCACCCTGGCGGCGATGATGGACTACATCAACGAGAACCAGTATTCGCACATCCTCACCGTCGAGGACCCGATCGAATTCGTGCACCAGAGCAAGAAATGCCTGATCAACCAGCGCGAGGTCGGCCCGCATACGCTGTCGTTCAACAACGCCCTGCGCTCCGCGCTGCGCGAAGACCCGGACGTGATCCTGGTCGGCGAACTGCGCGACCTCGAAACCATTCGGCTCGCGCTCACCGCCGCCGAGACCGGCCACCTGGTGTTCGGCACGCTGCATACCTCGTCGGCCGCCAAGACCATCGACCGCGTCGTCGACGTCTTCCCCGCCGCGGAGAAGGAAATGGTGCGCTCGATGCTGTCCGAATCGCTGCGCGCGGTGATCTCGCAGACGCTGCTGAAAACCAAGGACGGCACCAGCCGCGTCGCCGCGCACGAGATCATGATCGGGACACCTGCAATTCGAAATCTGATCCGCGAGAACAAGGTCGCGCAGATGTATTCGTCGATCCAGACCGGTGGCAACCTGGGCATGCAGACGCTCGACCAGAACCTGCAGGACCTGGTCAAGCGCAACGTCATCGCCCCCGGCACCGCGCGCAACGCCGCGCAGAACAAGGACGCTTTCTTCGGCTGAACACCGCACGCCGAGCTTTTTCACCACGCCGGACTGAAACAAGCCTGAATCCAAGGATCAACAATGAACGCCGAGAAAACCGTCCACGACCTGCTGCGCCTGATGCTGGCGAAAAACGCGTCCGACCTTTTCATCACCGCCGGCTTTCCGCCCGCGATCAAGGTCGACGGCAAGATCACCCCGGTGTCGAATCAGAGCCTCACCCCCGCACACACCACCGAACTCGCGCGCTCGATCATGAACGACCGGCAGTGGCACGACTTCGAGGCGAGCAACGAGTCCAACTTCGCGATCAGCCCGCCCGAGATCGGCCGCTTCCGCGTCAACGTCTTCGTCCAGCAGGGGCGCGTCGGCGTCGTGATGCGGACCATCAACACCAGGATTCCCAAGCTGGAAGACCTCAACCTGCCGCCCATCCTGCAGGACGTGGCGATGATCAAGCGCGGCCTGGTGATCTTCGTCGGCGGCACCGGCACCGGTAAATCGACCTCGCTCGCAGCAATGGTCGGCTACCGCAACGAGAACGACGCCGGCCACATCATCACCGTCGAGGACCCGATCGAATACGTGCACGAGCACAAGAAGTCCATCATCACCCAGCGCGAGGTCGGCATCGACACCGACAACTGGTTCTCCGCGCTGAAGAACACCCTGCGCCAGGCGCCGGACGTCATCCTCATCGGCGAAATCCGCGACCGCGACACCATGGAATACGCCATCGCCTTCGCCGAAACCGGCCACCTGTGCCTGTCCACCCTGCACGCCAACAGCGCCAACCAGGCGCTCGACCGCATCATCAACTTCTTCCCCGAGGAAAAGCGCGACCAGCTGCTGATGGACTTGTCCTTGAACCTGAAGTCCTTCATCTCGCAGCGCCTGATCCCGCGCAAGGGCAGCAGCGGCCGCATCGCCGCGGTCGAGATCCTGCTCAACTCGCCGCTCATCTCCGACCTCATCTTCAAGGGCCAGGTGCACGAGATCAAGGAGATCATGTCGAAATCGCGCGAACTGGGCATGCAGACCTTCGACCAGTCGCTGTTCGACCTGTACGAGGCCGGCATGATTTCCTACGAGGACGCGCTGAGAAACGCCGACAGCCTCAACGACCTGCGCCTGAAGATCAAGCTGCACGGCCAGGAAGCCAAGGGGCGCGACATGCTGGCGGGGCTCGATCACCTCGACATCGTGTGATCCATCGAACGCACGCGAAAACGAAAACGCCTGACGACGCCTCGACTGCGGCAGCGCAAGCCGCAAAAGCGCGAGCACAAGGCCAGCAGCGACAGGAGCACCACTGGCATTGCCGATAAACCTGGAAGAAGAAATTGAACCACAGAGACACAGAGGCACAGAGAAACCCTAAAAACAGGAATTCGCCGCGCTTTCCCCCATTCACCCATCGGGTGAACCATGGAAAGAATGCAAGTGCATGTTTTTGTGCGGTGTTCTCTGTGCCTCTGTGTCTCTGTGGTGCGGTTTTCGGAATCAATCCGGACAGCGGCGCGTGATATGAACGGAGCCGTCCCGGCGACCAGCGCCGGGACGGCTTTTTTGCGCCTTCCGGCGCCGGCTTCAGGCAGACAGACCGAGCGCCTTGGCGACGCCGGCGCCATACGCCGGGTCGCATCGGGTGCAATTGGCGATGTGGCGGCGCTTGACCTCTTCCGGCGCATCGCCCATGGCGCGTGCCGTGTTGTCGAACAGCAGCTGCTGCTGCGCGGGCGTCATCAGACGGAACAGCGCGCGCGGCTGGCTGTAGTAATCGTCGTCGTCCTCGCGGAAGTTCCAGTGATCGGCGGCGCCGTCGATCTTCAGCGGCGGCTCGCGGTAATCCGGCTGCTCCTGCCATTCGCCATACCCATTCGGCTCGTAGCCGAGCGTGCTGCCGAAGTTGCCGTCCACGCGCATCGCACCGTCGCGGTGATAGCTGTGCACCGGGCAGCGCGGTGCGTTGACCGGAATCAGGCCGTGATTGACGCCGAGCCGGTAACGCTGCGCATCGCCGTAGGAAAACAGGCGGCCCTGCAGCATCTTGTCCGGCGAGAAGCTGATCCCCGGAACGACGTTAGCCGGGTTGAACGCGGCCTGCTCGACTTCGGCAAAATAGTTTTCCGGATTGCGATTGAGCTCGAGCACACCGACCTCGATCAGCGGGTAATCCTTGTGCGGCCAGATCTTGGACAGATCGAACGGGTGATAGGACACCTTCTCGGCATCCAGCTCCGGCATGACCTGCACGTACATCGTCCATTTCGGGAAATCGCCGCGCTCGATCGCCTCGTAGAGGTCGCGCTGATGGGTTTCGCGGCACTTGCCGACGGCCGCTTCCGCTTCCTCATCGGTCATGTTCCTGATGCCCTGCTGGGTCTTGAAATGGAACTTCACCCAGTAACGCTCGTTGCTGGCATTGATGAAGCTGAAGGTGTGCGAGCCGAAGCCGTGCATGTGCCGGTAACTGGCCGGAATGCCGCGATCGGACATGACGATGGTCACCTGGTGCAGGGCTTCCGGCAGCAGGGTCCAGAAATCCCAGTTGTTTCTGGCGCTGCGCAGATTGGTGCGCGGATCGCGCTTGACCGCGTGGTTGAGATCGGGAAATTTCAGCGGATCGCGCAGGAAGAACACCGGCGTGTTGTTGCCGGCCAGATCCCAGTTGCCTTCCTCGGTGTAGAACTTGAGCGCAAAGCCGCGGATGTCACGTTCGGCATCGGCCGCGCCGCGCTCGCCGGCCACGGTCGAGAAGCGCGCGAACAGCTCGGTCTTCTTGCCGATCTGGCTGAACAGCCGCGCCCGGGTGTAGCGGCTGATGTCCTGAGTGACGGTGAACGTGCCGTAGGCGCCCGAACCCTTGGCGTGCATGCGCCGCTCCGGAATGACCTCGCGGTCGAAATGCGCAAGCTTTTCCAGGAACCAGACGTCCTGCAGCAGTTGCGGGCCACGCTTCCCCGCCGTCATCACGTTCTGGTTGTCGATCACCGGACAGCCGCCGGTCGTCGTCAGCTTCTTGTTTCCCTCGTCCATCTTCGTACTCCTTGCGCAGTTGGGTGGATGCCGCCAGCGATTGAGCGCTGTGATACACACAGGATGCGTGGACGGCAGCGCGTGAATGGGATGGAGGCGGGGCCGCCGATTGACGGCGGAGCGAAGTCGCAGTTGTTGAGAATAACTCTCAAGGCAATCCGGGTCAAGGCGGGCGCGCCTCCGGCTTGCTCGCCGCCATCGAACCCGCAACCATCCTGTACTGCAGGAAGCGCGTCTCGATCTGCCCGTTGAACAGCACGATGCGGCGGCTCGCCTTGAGGCCGATGCGCTTGGGCAGCAGCGGGTCGCCGGAAATGATCCACGCCTGCCAGCCGGCGAAATTCTGCTTCAGCCAGTCGCCGAGGCGCGGATACCACTCGTCGAGCTCCTCGGCCTCGCCGATGCGCTCGCCATACGGGGGATTGGTGACGATGGTACCGGCCGGCGTCGGCGCTTTCAGATCGAGCACGTCGGAGCACTTCAGTTCGACGACGTCGGCGCAGCCGGCGGCGGCGAGGTTGTTCCTCGCCTTGTCGAGCACCCAGCGATCCTGGTCGGCGCCGAAGATCGGCAGTTGCGTCAGCGGCTTTTCCTTCGCGCGCGCCTCGGTCTTGATGCGCTGCCACAGCGCGGCGTCGAAGTCGCGGTAGTGCTCGAAGGCGAAGTGACGGTTGCGCCCCGGCGCGCGGTCCAGAGCCAGGTCGACGGCTTCGAGGAGGATGGTGGCGGCGCCGCACATGGGGTCGAGGAGCGGCGTGCCCGGCTCCCAGCCGGACAGCAGCAGCATGCCGGCGGCGAGGTTTTCCTTGATCGAGGCCGCGCTCGCCTCGCGCTTGAAGCCGCGCTTGAACAGCGGCTCGCCCGAGGTGTCGAGGTAGAAGGTCGCGGCATCCGCCGTGAGGAAGGCGTACACCGGTACGTCGGGTGACTCGGTGTCGACGCTCGGGCGCGCACGGGTTTCCTCGCGGAAGCGGTCGCAGATCGCGTCTTTGATCTTGAGCGTGATGAAGTTGAGGCTTTTCAGCGGCGCATTCTGCGCGCCGACCTTTACCGCGATGGTTTTCTGCACGTCGAACCAGTCGGGCCAGGGCAGATCGAGCGCGGCGCGGTAGATGTGCTCTTCCTTGCGGTAGCGCGTGTAGCCGACCTTGCGCAGGATGCGGGTGGCGGTGCGCGAAGTGAGGTTGGCGCGCATCTCGGCCGCGACGTCGGCGCAAAACAGCACGCCGGCCGGAAGCGTGCGCACGACCTGCGCGCCGGCAGCTTTCAATTCGGCGGCCAGCAGTTCCTCCAGCCCGCGCGGGCAGGTGGCGAAATGGCTGGCGGGCGGCAGCGACTCGCGCTCGGGGTGCGGTGTAGGTTTACGGCGTTGTTCGGATTTCAAGTGATGCTTTCAAAAACGGCTTATCCGCGAAGGACGCGAAGGGGCGCGAAGGAGACCCAACGCGAATTCTGGTTTTTCCCTTCGCGTTTTTTCGCGTCCTTCGCGGATGAAAAGAAGTCAAAACGGTTTCACCACCACCAGCAGCACCACGATCAACAAGGCGATCACGGGGATTTCGTTGAACCAGCGGAACCATACGTGGGTTTTCGTGTTCTGTCGTGCTGCGAAACCGCGCAGCAGCCCGCGACAGACGAAGTGATAAACGACGAGACCCGTGACCAGCGCGAGCTTGGCCCACATCCAGTTCATGCTGAGCGGAAAATATGCGAGCCACAGCCAGATGCCGGTGGCGAGCGTCAGCCACATGATGGGGGTGACGAACCGGTACAATTTGCCGGCCATCAGCAGCAGGCGGTCGTAGGCGGCATCGTTGTTCTCCATCGCCAGGTTGACGAAGATGCGCGGCAGGTAGAACAGCCCGGCGAACCAGCTCACCACCATCACGATATGAAACGACTTCAGCCACAGCATGAATAGAGACACCCTCAAGAAATGGACGCCGAGTCCGCTGACCCTGATTTTACTGGCTTTGGTCGCCTGGCTGTGGTTCCGCCCGCCGGCGGACGTGAGCGAGGACAACCGCGTCGTGCCGCCGTGGCAGGTGACGCTCACCGACGGCCACGTACTGACGGACGCGTCGCTCAGGGGCAAGGTCGTGCTGGTGAATTTCTGGGCGACGTGGTGCCCCTATTGCCGCAAGGAAAAGCCGGTGATCGACGAATTCTGGCAGGATTACCGCGATCGCGGCTTCGAGGTGGTGTCGATCAGCGTCGACGATCCACCGGAGAAAATTGCCAGCTGGATGCGCGACAAGGGCTACGTATTTCCCGCCGCACCCACCAACGCCTCGGTGAGCACGGCGTTCGGCCAGGTGTCGAGCGTGCCCTTCTCGTTCGTCGTGGACACGGAAGGCCGCATCCGTCACACGGTGAAAGGGCAGGTTCACTATCCCCGGCTGGAAAAACTCGTTGCCCCGCTGCTGCCGGAGGGCCGCTGATGGAAGACCGCCTCACCGAACTCGAAACCAAGCTTGCCTTCGCCGAGGACCTGCTCGACACCCTCAACCAGACCGTGGCGCGCCAGCAGGCGCAGATCGACCTGTTGCAGGCACAGCTCTGCATGCTGCACCAGCAGATCAAGGATGTGCAGGGGGCCGAGCCACGCGGCCTGCGCGAGGAAATCCCGCCGCATTATTGAGTGGCGGTTTCTGGCCAGGGGTTAGGGGTTATAGGGGCTAGGGGCTAGGGGCCAGGATTTAGGGAGAACTGTGCGGCTACGCCGCGGTTTCATGAACTCATGAGGCGCGGCGTAGCCGCACAAAACACCCTAACCCCTAAATCTTAGCCCCTTGGTTCAATACTGCACCACACCGGGATCGAGGCTGCGCCACAGATACCAGGTTGCCACGGTACGCCACGGTGCGTGGCGTTCACCGAATTTGCGCAGGACTTTCGGGGTGGGGCGCACGCCGTCGAGGTAATGCCGCGCCACCGCCTTCTGCAGGCCGATGTCGTCGACCGGCCAGACGTCGGGACGGCGCAGGTTGAAGATGAGGAACATTTCGGCGGTCCAGCGACCGATGCCGCGCACGTCGACGAGTTCGGCGATGATGGCTTCATCGTCCATTTTCTTCCAGCGCGCCGCCACGATGCGGCCGTCGGCAAAATGGCCGGCCAGATCGACGAGGTATTCCGCCTTGCGACGAGACAGGCCGCATGCGGCGAGCGCATGTGGGTCGTACATGGCGAGCCGCTGCGGCGTCACGGCTTCGACTGCGGCCGCGAAGCGCGCCCAGATGCTGTCCGCGGCCTTCACCGAAATCTGCTGTCCGACGATGGCACGCGCCAGGGTCTCGAAGGGATCGCCACGGTTGCCGAGCACACAATCCGGATACGCGGCGATGAGCGCAGCCATCACCGGGTCGGCTGCGGCGAGTTCGGCGCAGGCGGCGGGCCAGTAGTCAGGCGGATGGGGTTTCATGAAAAACCATTTATCCGCGAAGAACACGAAGAGACACGAAAACGATCCAGGGCGTTCCAGACGTTCTTCTTCGCGTTTCTTCGCGTCCTTCGCGTCCTTCGCGGATGACGCATTTCCATCTCACAACAGAATGATGTCGTACTGCTCCTGCGGGTACGTCGTCTCGACCTGCAGCGACACCGGCTTGCCGATGAATTCGATGAGCTGGGCGAGACTGCCGGATTCCTCGTCGAGAAAAAGGTCGATGACGCTCTGCGCGGCGACGATGCGGTATTCACGTGCGCCGAACTGGCGCACTTCGCGCAGGATTTCGCGCAGGACGTCGTAACACACGGTCTGTGCGGTCTTGATCTCACCGCGGCCGGCGCAGGTGGGGCAGGTCTCGCACAGCACGTGTGCGAGCGATTCGCGGGTGCGCTTGCGCGTCATCTCGACCAGGCCGAGCGCGGAAAATCCGGAGACGGTGGTGCGTGTGGGGTCGCGCGCAAGCGCTTTCTTCAGTTCGGTGAGCACGGCTTCCTGGTGCTCGACGTTGTCCATGTCGATGAAGTCGATGATGACGATGCCGCCAAGGTTGCGCAGGCGCAGCTGGCGCGCGATCGCCTGCGCGGCTTCGAGGTTGGTCTTGAAGATGGTGTCGTCGAAGTTGCGCGCACCGACGAAACCGCCGGTATTGACGTCGACGGTGGTGAGTGCCTCGGTCTGGTCGATGATGAGGTAGCCACCCGATTTCAGGTCGACGCGCCGGCCGAGGGCCTTGGCGATCTCGTCCTCGATGGCGTAGAGATCGAACAGCGGGCGGTCGGCGCCATAATGGTGCAGCGTGCCGAGCACGGCATGGGTGTAGTTCTGCGCGAAATCGGCCATGCGCTGGTGGGTTTCGCGAGAGTCGACGAGAATGCGCGTGGTGTTGGCGTTGACGAAGTCGCGCAGCACGCGCAGCGAAAGATCGAGGTCCTGGTACAACAGGCTGGGCGCGGCGCAGTCCACGCGCGCCTGGATGCTGCGCCACAGCCGCTGCAGGTACTCGATGTCGGCGACGATCTCGGCGTCCTCGGCCGTTTCCGCCATGGTGCGCACGATGAAGCCGCCGCTGACGTCCGGCGGCATCAGTTGCTGCAGCTTCTGGCGCAGGGATTCGCGTTCCTCCTCGCCTTCGATCTTCTGCGAGATGCCGATGTGGCTTTCCTGCGGCAGGTACACCAGATAGCGTCCGGCGAAACTGAGTTGCGTCGACAGCCGCGCGCCCTTGGTACCGATGGGATCCTTGATCACCTGCACCATCAGCTTCTGCCCCTCGTGCAGGATCTGCTCGATGGGACGCTCGGATTCGCCGCTGTGGCGCTCCTCCCAGATGTCGGCGACGTGCAGGAAGGCCGCGCGCTCCAGGCCGATGTCGATGAAGGCCGACTGCATGCCGGGCAGCACGCGCACCACGCGGCCCATGTAGAGGTTGCTGACCAGGCCGCGGCACTTGGCGCGCTCGATGTGCAGTTCCTGCACGGCCCCCAGATGCATCACCGCGACCCGCGTTTCCTGCGGGGTGACGTTGACAAGAATTTCTTCGCTCATGACACGCATGTTTCCATTTCCAGATCCAAGCCGGCACGTCGTCCGGCACGCGCAAAGCGGACCGGCTTGGATGTGGGAACGGCGTCAGATGACGATGCCAAATACCCTCAACAACACGCTCGTGTCATATAACGGCAAACCCATGACGCCACTGTAGCTGCCCTCGATATGCTCGACGAAGGCGCCGGCGCGCCCCTGGATGGCGTAGGCGCCGGCCTTGCCCAGATACTCGCCGCTTTCCAGATAGCGGGCGATGGCGGGCGCGTCAAGCGGAGCGAGGCGCACGCGGCTGGATGACAGGCACAGTTCGAGCCGTGCCTCGTGCTGCACGGCGACGGCGGTGTGCACCCAGTGCTCGCGGCCCGACAGGCGGACGAGCATCGCCTCGGCCTCGATGCGGTCGGCTGGCTTGCCGAGGATGGCACCCTCGAGGTCGACCACGGTATCGGCGCCGAGCACGGGGAAGCGCAGCAGATGGCGCGTATCCACCGCGCGCCAGCCGCAGGCCGCCTTCTCCTGCGCCATGCGCCGGGCGAAATCGCGCGTGGCCTCGCCCGCGTTGGGCGTTTCCACGACATCGAGGCGCCCCGGCACCGAACGCAGCGGCAACACGTCGAAGGCGACGCCGATCTGCTTCAGCAGTTCGCGCCGGCGCGGCGATTGCGATGCCAGATAGATGCGCTTCTCGACCAGCATGGGTGCGTCCTCCTTTCAGTCCCGATGATACGGGTGCCTCTTGATGATGCACGCCGCGCGATACAGCTGCTCGGCCAGCACCACGCGCGCGAGGGCATGCGGCAGCGTCAGGCGCGACAGTCCCATCATCCGTCCGGCGCGCGCCTTCACACTGTCGTCGAGCCCGTCGGCGCCGCCGATGATGAACGCCGGCGACACGCCCTCGCCCATCCAGCCCTGCAGCCACTGCGCCAGTTCGCGCGTCGTGACCTGCGTGCCGCGCTCGTCGAGCGCGACCGCCACGCTGCCGCCCGGCAGCGCGGTGAGGATGCGCTCCGCCTCGACCTGGCGCGCGCGTGCGCCGTCCTCCCCCGCCGCGCGATGTCCCGGCTTGATCGCCGTGAATCTCAGCGGCAGATCGGGCGGCATGCGCCGCGCGTAGTCGTCGAAACCCGTATCCACCCAGCCGGGCATGCGGTGGCCGACGGCGATGAGGTGCAGTTTCAACCCGGGTTCAACCTAAAAAATGCGGTTGAACCACAGAGACGCAGAGGACACCGAGCAAAAACACGTGCTTGCATTGCTTCCGTGGTTCACCCGATGGTTGAGCGGGAAAAAGCACGGAGATTCCCCGTTTTTCGGGTTTCTCTGCGCCTCCGTGTCTCTGTGGTGAAGAACGTAGCTTCAATGATCCGGCCGCACGTGCCGCGCCCGCGCTGCCGCGCCCGCGCCCCACAATTCTTCCAGATTGTAATGCGCGCGCACCGCCGGCAGCATCGCGTGCACCACCACGTCACCCAGATCGAGGAGCACCCAGTCGCCGGTTTCATCGCCCTCGGTATTGCCGACATGCTCGCCCGCTTCCTTCACCTTCTCGCGCACCTTGTCGGCGAGCGCACGCGTCTGCCGGTTCGAGTCGCCACTGGCGATGACCATGCGCTCGAACAGCGAGGTGAACCGGCTGGTGTCGAGCACGGTGATGTCGCGCCCCTTGACGTCCTCGAGTGCGGCGAGGATCAGTTTGATCTTGTCTTCGATGTTCATGTGTAAAGCTTCTGTTCGTGAATGTAGTCGAGCACGGCATCCGGCAGCAGATAGCGGACGCTGCCGTGGCGGACGAGCGTGGCGCGCAGGGCGGTGGCGGAAATGTCGAGCGGCGTCATCCGGCGCAGCAGGATCGCGCCCGCGGACCCGGCCGCCGCGCCGTCGGCGACTTCGCGCCGCACCACTTCGTGCCTCAGCGCGTCCGGCATGGCGTCGCGCTGCTGTTCGAACGGCCCCGGCCGCTCCGCCACGACGACGTTGGCCAGATCGAAAAGCCGCCGCCACTGATGCCAGTCCGGCAGCCCGAGAAACGCATCCGCGCCGAGCAGCAGCCAAAGCGGCCGGTCAGGCCCCAGTTCGGCGCGCAGCGCGGTGAGCGTATCCACCGTATAACTGGGCGCGGCGCGCGCCACTTCACGCGCATCGGCCACAAAACGTGGATTGCCAGCCACCGCGCGACGCACCATCTCCAGCCGGTGCGCGGGCGCGGTGCGCGGGGCGCCGCGGTGCGGCGGCTGACCGGCCGGAATGAACAGCACATGCTCGAGCTCCAGGCATTCCGCCATTTCCTCGGCGAGCCGCAGATGTCCATAGTGGATCGGATCAAAGGTACCTCCCATCACGCCGATGGCGGACGCACGGCTCCCGGTGAGCGGCCCGGGGCCAGATGTCCCGTTCACGGCTTACCGCGTCCCACTCACCATCAAGCCCTGACATGCCCGTCGCCGAGCACCACCCATTTCTGGCTGGTGAGTCCCTCCAACCCGACCGGGCCGCGCGCGTGGATCTTGTCGGTGGAGATGCCGATTTCGGCGCCGAGGCCGTACTCGAAGCCGTCGGCGAAACGCGTCGAGGCATTGACGATCACGCTGGCCGAGTCGACCTCGCGCAGGAAGCGACGCGCGCGGCCATAGTCCTCGGTGACGATGGCGTCGGTGTGCTGCGAGCCGTGGGTATTGATGTGCACGATGGCGGCGTCGATGTCGTCGACCACTTTCACCGCAATGATCGGGCCGAGGTATTCCTCGTGCCAGTCCTGTTCCACCGCGGCTTTAACCCTGTCGGGGGCGATGCCCGCATCCTTGAGGATTGCCAGCGCCTCGGCGCAGCCACGCATCTCCACGCCCTTGCCGGCGAGCATCCTGCCGATGCCGGGCAGCGCGACCGTGGCGACGCCGCGCGCCACCAGCAGCGATTCGGTCGTGTTGCAGGTGCCGTAGCGCTGCGTCTTGGCGTTCTCGACGATCTTCAGCGCCTTGGCGAGGTCGGCGCGGTCGTCGACGTAGACGTGGCAGTTGCCGTGCAGGTGCTTGATCACCGGCACCCGCGCCTCGCCGGTGATGCGCTCGATCAGCCCCTTGCCGCCGCGCGGCACGATGACGTCGACGTAGTCCTTCATGGTGATGAGTTCACCCACCGCGGCGCGGTCGGTCGTCTCGACGACCTGCACGACTGCGGCCGGCAGGCCGGCGATCCCCAGGCCTTCGCGCACGCAGGCGGCGACCGCCTGGTTGGATTCGAGCGCCTCCGAGCCGCCGCGCAGGATCGCGGCGTTGCCCGATTTCAGGCACAGGCCGGCGGCGTCCGCGGTGACGTTGGGACGTGCCTCGTAGATGATGCCGATGACACCCAGCGGCACGCGCATCTTGCCGACCTGGATGCCCGAGGGACGGTATTTGAGATCGCCGATCTCGCCGACCGGATCGGGCAGGGCGGCGATCTGTTCGAGCCCTTCCGCCATGCCGGCGACGGTTTTCTCGGTCAGCAGCAGTCGATCCAGCAGCGCGCTGTCGTAGCCCGCCGCCCGCGCGCGCTCCATGTCGCGTGCATTGGCCTCGAGCAGCTTCGCCGCGTCACGGCGGATCGCCGCCGCCATCGCGAGCAGCGCGCGGTTCTTCTGGTTCGTGTCGGCGCGGGCGATCGCGCGCGAGGCGTCGCGCGCCTGCCGACCCAGCGTCTGCATGTACTGTTTCACGTCCATCATCTCGTCCTCTTGCCCGTTGCGCCCGCGGTCGGCACAGCCAATGCCGCCCCCACGCGCAGCAGCGTATCCCATGCGTCGCCGACCCGCTCGAGTCCCTTGGCCTGGCGGTCGACACGCGCAAGGTCGTCGAGCGCGGCTTCGAGTTGCGCGTGTGCCAGGCGCTTGAGCGCCTGCTCGATCTGCGGCACACGCAGCTTGTCGCGCCCCCACACCCCCCGCATCAGCCCCGGCAGCGACTCGCCCCGCGCCAGTGCCAATTTTAACCTGAGCAGCAGCTGCACTGCGGATGCGACCTGCCACAGGATCGCCGGCACCGCTTCGCCACTGTCGCGCAGGTCGGTCACACCCTGCGCGAAGCGCGCGCCGTCCCCGGCGTACAGCGCGTCGGCGAGCACGTCGGCTTCCAGCCGGCTGACGTCGACCACGGCGTGCTCGACATCGGTCCGCGTCACCGCGCCCGGCGGCAGCAGCAGCGCGAGCTTGTCGATTTCCTGCTGCGCCGCGAGCAGATTGCCTTCGACCTGGTCGGCGAGAAATTCCAGCGCATCGCGCTCGGCGCGCAGGCCCTGCTTCGCCAGGCGGCGCTCGATCCAGGCAGGGAGCTGCGCGCGCCCGATCGGCTTTGCCTCGACCACCACACCGGCCGTGTCCAGCGCGGCGAACCAGCGGCTCTGCATGCTCTTCCATTCAAGTCCCGGCAGACTGACGAGCGTGAGGGTGTCGGCGGGCAGCTTCGCCGCGTAGGCTTCCAGCGCCTTGGCGCCGTCGACGCCGGGCTTGCCGGAGGGAACGCGGATTTCGGTGAGCCGCCGCTCGGCGAACAGCGAAAGATTGTCGCCCCCGGCGAAGATCGCCTGCCAGTTGTAACGTCCCTGCACGGTGAACACCGTGCGCTCGCTGTGGCCGGCCGCGCGCGCCGCGGCACGGATGGCATCCCCCGCTTCCTGCGCCGCCAGCGGTTCGTCGCCAACCAGCACATAGAGCGCCGCCAGCCCGCGGGCGAGCTGGTCTGGCAGGCGGTCGGCGGAGATCTTCAATTCACGGGCTGGAGGTTGTGCAGGCGCCGCAGGATGCGCTGCGCCGCGGCCTCGTCCATGTCGCGATAGAGCATTTGTTCTTCCGTACCCTTGGCGAGCAGCACGCGATCGTCGTAGGTCATGTCGCGCAGCAGGTCGACGGTCTCGGCTGCCGCGAGCACACGGCCGTCGCGGCCCTCGATGCCGTAGCGCACGCGCAGGCCGAGCCGGTACTCGGTGACACGCCCCGCACCCGACAGCGACAGGATGGTCTTGCTGCGCTCTTCCGCACCGATCTTCAGCGCCACGTCTGCTTCGGCGGCGCTTGCCGTCAGGCGCAGGTTGCGGATGCCGCGCAGGCCGGCTCCGACCCGCTGTGCGACTGCGCTGCCGGGCGGCGCATCCAGATACAGGCTGGCGAAGGGCATGGCGTTGACTTCGCGCAGCCGAAAGCCGCACCCCGCAACGAGTGCCGGCAGCACGACGAGGAAAGTGCGGCGCTTCATACGACGATGTTGACCAGGCGTCCCGGCACCACGACGATTTTTTTCGGCGGCCTGCCTTCGAGGTATTTGCGCGCCGGCTCGCTCGCCAGCGCGGCGGCCTCGATCGCGGCCTTGTCCGCCGCGGCGGCAACGCGCACCGAGCCGCGCAGCTTGCCGTTGACCTGCAGTATGAGTTCGATCTCGTCCTGCACCAGCGCCGCTTCGTCGACCGTTGGCCACGTCAGCGTCGCGCCAGGTTTCAGCTCGGCGTAAAGTGTCTCGGCGATGTGCGGCACGATCGGCGCGAGCAGCGCCACCGCCGCTTCCAGCGCTTCCTGGCGCACCGCGCGCGTCGCCGCGTCGTCGCCGTCCTGCTTCGCCAGCGCGTTCATCAGTTCCATCACCGCGGCGATCGCGGTGTTGAACTGCTTGCGGCGTTCGATGTCGTCAGCGACTTTCTGGATGGTCTGGTGCAGTTGGCGGCGCAGATCATCAATCTGTTTGGGCCTGGTGTTCGCCCCCTCTCCCGCAGGCGGGAGAGGACCACCCTGCACGTGTTCGTACACCATCTTCCACAGCCGCTTCAGAAAACGCTGTGCACCCTCGACGCCGGCGTCCGACCATTCCAGGCTCTGCTCCGGCGGCGCGGCGAACATGGTGAAGAGGCGCGCGGTGTCCGCACCGTAACGGTCGATCAGCGCCTGAGGATCGACGCCGTTGTTCTTCGACTTCGACATCTTCTCGGTGCCGCCGACGATGACCGGCTGGCCGTCGGCCTTCAGGATGGCGATACCCTCCTTCACCTCGACGTCGCCCGGGTTGATCCAGAGCTTCTTGCCGGACGCGTCCTCGCGGTAGAAGGTGTCGGCGACGACCATGCCCTGCGTCAGCAGCCTGGTGAAAGGCTCGTCACTGGCGAGCAGGCCCTCGTCACGCATCAGCTTGTGGAAGAAACGTGCATACAGGAGATGCAGGATCGCGTGCTCGATACCGCCGATGTACTGGTCCACCGGCAGCCACGTGTCGGCGCGCGTGTCGAGCATGCCAGCGGCAAGATCGGGACAGGCGTAGCGCGCGTAATACCAGGACGATTCGACGAAGGTGTCCATGGTGTCCGTCTCGCGCCGCGCCGCGCCGCCGCATTTCGGGCAGGCGCAATCGACGAAGTCGGCACGGCGGTTCAAGGGGTTGCCGGCGCCGTCGGGCACCACGTCTTCGGGCAGCACCACCGGCAGCTGCGCGGCCGGCACCGGCACGTCGCCGCAGCTGTCGCAATGGACGATGGGAATCGGGCAACCCCAGTATCTTTGCCGAGAGATGCCCCAGTCGCGCAGCCGGAACTGGGTCTTTTTCTCGCCGAGTCCAAGGGCGGCGAGGTCGGCGGCGATCGCATCGACCGCCGCGTCGTACCCGAGGCCGTCGTATTTGCCGGAGTTGATGCAGACGCCCTCCTTGCTCGCGTACCAGTCCTGCCAGGCACGGTCCGTGAATTCGGTCGCGTGCTCGGCGAAAGACTCCGAAAACTCGGCTTCTTCGGCGCTCAATGCGCGGTTTTTCCGCGTATCCGCGATCGCCTGCCGCAAGGCCCGGGACGATTCCCGCGCATCGATCACCTGCCTGATCGGCAAGCCGTATTGCCGGGCGAAGCCGAAGTCGCGCTCGTCGTGCGCCGGTACCGCCATCACGGCACCCTCGCCGTAGCTCATCAACACATAATTGCCGACCCACACCGGAATGTCCTCGCCGGTGAGCGGATGAACAACGTTCAGCCCGGTGTCCATGCCCTTCTTTTCCATCGTCGCCATGTCCGCCTCGGCAACGCTGCCCTGCTTGCATTCGTCGATGAAGGCCGCGAGTGCCGGGTTGTTCGCGGCGGCGCGCGCGGCAAGCGGATGTTCGGCGGCGACGGCGACGAAGGTCGCGCCCATGAGCGTGTCGGCGCGGGTGGTGAAGACCCACAGCAAATCGTCAGACGTGGGGCCTGAGGCGTGGGGCGCGGCCTGTTCGCCTGCGGCCGCAAGCGGAAAGGCGAGGCGCACGCCGGTGCTCCTGCCGATCCAGTTGGCCTGCATGGTCTTCACCCGCTCCGGCCAGCCCGGCAGCGTGTCGAGACCGTTGAGAAGTTCATCCGCATACTGGGTGATGCGGAAGAAATACATGGGGATGTCGCGCTTCTCGACCAGGGCGCCGCTGCGCCAGCCGCGGCCGTCGATCACCTGTTCGTTGGCGAGCACCGTCTGGTCGACCGGGTCCCAGTTGACCGTCGCCATCTTCTTGTAGATCACGCCCTTCTCGAACAGCCGCGTGAACAGCCACTGCTCCCAGCGGTAGTAGTCGGGCTTGCAGGTGGCGAGCTCGCGCGACCAGTCGATGGCAAAGCCCAGCGCCATGAGCTGCGCCCGCATGTGGTCGATGTTGCGTAGGTCCATTGCGCAGGCGGCACGCCATTGGCGATCGCGGCGTTCTCGGCGGGCAGGCCGAAGG
The DNA here is from genome assembly GCA_024708885.1 of Thiobacillus sp. GTDB lineage: Bacteria > Pseudomonadota > Gammaproteobacteria > Burkholderiales > Thiobacillaceae > Thiobacillus. The sequence continues at coordinate 11,597 of JANJXT010000026.1, read as the reverse complement.
CGTCCCAGCCCATCGGCTGCATGACGTTGAAGCCGCGCATGGCATGGTAGCGCGCCAGCACGTCGCCGATGGTGTAGTTGCGCACGTGGCCCATGTGCAGCTTGCCCGATGGATACGGGAACATCGACAGACAGTAGTACCTGGGGCGGGCGTCGTCGTCGCGGGCACGAAAGCGGTCTTCGGCCGCCCATTTCTGCTGGGCGGCACGTTCGACATCCTGGGGAAGGTATTTTTCTTGCATTGCGGCAACACGCGTGGAATCGAGCGTGTGATTATAACGCCCGTGTGCCGCCCCCCGTCCGATCCGCATGGCGACCACAAGGGCAGGGTTTGCGCCCCCGCTGCACGCAATACAGCGCAGATACGCTCCGAATCCGCGGTGTAAGTGCTCGCTCGCGGCAGCCCGGGCGATGGATGACAAGCCCCCCCCGGCACGGGTAAAATGCGGCGTTTTCGCTTTCGTATCTCAGCCATCCTCCAAGGAGCCCCAGCATGTCCAAGAAGCATCCCGTCATTGCGGTCACGGGTTCGTCCGGCGCCGGCACCACCACCGTCAAGCGCGCCTTCGAGCACATTTTCCTGCGCGAGAAAATCAACGCCGCGGTGATCGAGGGCGACAGCTTCCACAGCCTGTCGCGCGTGGAGTTCAAGGATGCCGTGAAGAAGGCCGAGGCCGAGGGCAACAAGCACTTCAGCCACTTCGGCCCTCAGTCCAACCACTTCGACAAGCTGGCCGAACTGTTCAAGACCTACGGCGAGACCGGGGGCGGCAAGCGCCGCTACTACATCCACAGCGACGAAGAGGCCGACCAGCACAACAAGCGCCTCAACACCAGCCTCAATCCGGGCGAGTTCACCCCGTGGCAGGATCTCCCTGCCGGCTCCGACGTCCTGTTCTACGAGGGCCTGCACGGCCTGGTGAAAACCGACACCGTCGATGTCTCGAAGCACGTCGACCTCGGCATCGGCGTGGTGCCCATCGTCAACCTCGAGTGGATCCAGAAGATCCACCGCGACGGCGCCGAGCGCGGCTACTCCGCCGAGGTCATCGTCGACACCATCCTGCGCCGCATGCCGGACTACGTGAACTATGTCACCCCGCAGTTCTCGCGCACCGACATCAACTTCCAGCGCGTGTCCACCGTCGACACCTCCAACCCCTTCATCACGCGCGACATCCCGACGCCGGACGAAAGTTTCATCGTGATCCGCTTCCGCGACCCGAAGGGCGTCGACTTGCCCTACCTGCTGAACATGATCCCGAATTCCTTCATGTCGCGCCGCAACACCATCGTGGTGCCCGGCGGCAAGATGGGCTTCGCCATGGAACTGATCCTGGCGCCGATCATCCAGGACATGATCGCGAACAAGAGCAAGTAAATCGGTTTGCCCTGGATCAAAAACGGAGCCGATGTGGCTCCGTTTTTTCATGGCCGGGTACGACGAACCCAGGCCTGGCTTGTTCGGTTGCTTGATCCGGTATTGCCTACTTTTCCACGAAAGCGCGCTCGATGACGTAGGCGCCGGGCTCGCCGCTGCGGGGCGATATCGTCAAACCGCAACCATCGAGCATGAGCATGGTGTCCTTCAGCATTTGCGGGCTGCCGCAAACCATGGCGCGATCCTTCTCGGGGTCCAAGGGCGGCAAGCCGATGTCGGCGAATAGTTTTCCGCTGCCGATCAGATCGGTCAGGCGGCCCTGATTACGGAAGGGCTCGCGCGTGACGGTAGGGTAATAGATCAATTTCTCGCGTACCTGATCGCCAAAAAACTCGTTTTGCGGAAGTTCCTTGGTGATGAAGTCGGCATAGGCCAGTTCGCTGACCTGGCGAACGCTATGGACCAGCACGACCTTTTCAAACAGTTCGTAAACTTCCGGATCCTGGATCAGGCTTATGAATGGCGCCATTCCGGTGCCGCTGGAAAGCAGATAGAGATTACGGCCAGGCAGCAGGTCCCGCACAACCAGGGTGCCGGTGGGCTTGCGGGAGACCAGCATCTCGTCGCCCACCTTCAAGTGTTGCAGGCGCGAGGTCAGCGGGCCGTCCTGCACCTTGATGCTGAAGAACTCCAGGTGCTCTTCGTAATTGGGGCTGGCAATGCTGTACGCGCGCATCAGCGGTTTCCCGTCGACCATCAATCCGATCATGACGAACTGGCCATTCTCAAAGCGCAAGCCGGGATCCCGGGTGGTCGTGAAACTGAACAACGAGTCGTTCCAGTGATGCACGCTCAGGACGCGTACAGTCGTGGTGTTGCTTGAGGGCTTTTCGGACATGGCGGGCTCGGTAGGTTGCTGCGTTCAGGGGAGTGCCGCGGTCAGGGCGGGAACGGCTTCGAACAGGTCCGCCACCAGACCATAATCCGCCATCTGGAAAATCGTGGCATCGGGATCGTGATTGATGGCAACGACAATCTTGCTGTCCTGCATGCCCGCGATGTGCTGCACGGCGCCGGATATGCCGACGGCGATATAAAGCTCGGGGGCAACGACAGTGCCCGTTTGTCCTATCTGGATGTCGTTTGGCGCAAATCCGGCATCCACGCTGGAACGCGTGGCGCCCAGTGCGCCATGAAGCTTGTCCGCCAGCGGCGACAGTACGGATTCAAAGTTTTCCGCGCTACCCAGCGAGCGCCCGCCTGAAACCACAACGCTCGCCGAGCCCAGCTCGGGCCGATCCGACTGGTTGCGTATTTCACTCAGCCACCGCGTCCTGGCCGACGCGGGCGGTGGCGCCAGGTTGACGATTTCAGCGTGATTGCCCGTGCCGGCCGTGTCAAACCGGCTGGCACGCAGCGTGACCACCTGAATCGGGTCATTGCTCCGCACGGTCGCGAAAACGTTGCCGACGTAGATGGGCCGCACATAGGTGGCTGGCGCTTGTATCTCAACGACATTGCCCACCATTTCCACATCCAGAAGCGCCGCGGCGCGCGGCAGTACATTCCGTCCAAATGCGCTATGCGCGGCCAGGATCACCGAATACTCTCGACCCATGCCTGCAATGATGTTGGCGACGTCTTCGGCGAGCGGGTGCTGCAGATGCGGCGCCTCGACACACATCACGCCCGCGACGCCGGTGATGGCGGCGGCGTCCCGGGCTGGCTCGGCGAGGTCATTGCCGACGAGCAGCACATGCACCGCCTGCTTCCAGCACTGTGCGGCGCTGACCAGCTGGGCGACCGAAGGCTTCAGCTTCTGGTTGTCGTATTCGGCCAGGATCAAAACACTCATGGCAACACCCTCGCCTCGGAACGTAATTTCTCGACCAGCTCGCCCACGCTGCCGACCATGGTGCATGGTTTGCGGGCCGGGGGGTCCGCGACGTTGACCAGGGCCAGCCGCGGCGACACATCGATCCCGAATTCTGCCGCCTGGATGGTCTGTATCGGTTTTTTCTTGGCCATCATCAGATTGGGAAGTTTCACATAACGCGGTTCGTTGAGCCGCAGGTCGGCAGTCAGGACAGCGGGCAATGCCACCGCAATCCTTTCCGAGCCGCCTTCCACTTCGCGGGTGACGATCGCTTCGCCATTTTCCATCTCCAATGCGGAAATGAACGTGCCTTGCCCGTAGCCCAGCAGCGCGGCCAGCATCTGGCCTGTCTGGCACGTATCGTCGTCGATCGACTGCTTGCCGAGCAGCACCAAGTCGGGTTGTTCGCGCTCGATCAACGCCTTGAGCAGCTTGGCGGTCCCCAAAGGCTGCAAGGTATCGCCGCTCTCCAGCAGAATGGCCCGGTCCGCCCCCATGGCGAGCGCATGCCGCAATACATCCTGCGCCGCCGCCGTGCCCACCGCTACCGCAACAACCTCGTGCGCCACGCCGCTTTCTTTCAGGCGCACGGCTGCCTCCACGGCATTTTCATCAAACGGATTGATGCTCATGCGGACGTTGGCCAACTCCACATCGGAGCCGTCGGGTTTGATGTGTACCTTGATGTTGTGATCGACAACCCTTTTTACTGCCACCAATAGCTTCATCCCTATCCACCCGGCGCAAATCGAGGGCATATTATAATCTTATGGATTGTTAATGTGGCGGGGCGCCTGATATGTCACGGGATGTCATGTCGTATGACGTGTTGATTGTCGGCGGAGGCCCGGCCGGGCTCGCGGCAGCGTTGCGCCTGAAACAGTGTGCGCAGCAGGCCGGGCAGGAAGTCAGCATCTGCGTGCTGGAGAAAGCTGCCCAGATCGGGGCGCACACGCTGTCCGGCGCGGTGATCGACCCGGTTTCATTGAATGAATTGCTGCCCGGCTGGGAGGCGCTGGGTGCGCCGCTGCATACGCCCGTAAGCAAGGATGAATTTGTCTTGCTGGGTGAACGGGGCGCCTGGAACATACCGGTCGCTTTGCTGCCGCCGCTGATGGCCAACCACGGGACTTACATCGTCAGCCTGGGCGAGTTCTGCCAATGGCTGGGAAGCCAGGCAGAAGCGGCAGGCGTGGAGATCTACGCCGGCTACGCGGCGCAGGAAATCCTGTATGGCGAGCAAGGCGAGGTTGCCGGAATCATCACGGGCGACATGGGACGCACCGCAAACGGTGAGGAAGGTCCGCAGTTTGCGCCGGGCATTGAAATTCACGCCCGCTATACGCTCATTGCCGAAGGCGCGCGCGGGTCGCTGACCCGCGACCTGGAGCAACGGTTTCAACTTCGCCAAGACGCGTCGCCGCAAAAGTACGGCCTCGGAATCAAGGAGGTCTGGCGGGTTGCGGCGGGGAAGCACCGGCCCGGGCTGGTACAACACAGCCTTGGCTGGCCGCTTGCCTCGGACACGGGGGGCGGCTCGTTCATCTACCATTATGGCGATGGCCTGGTGTCGGTCGGCTTCGTGGTTCACCTGGATTATGCCAACCCGCACTTGTCGCCCTTCGACGAGTTTCAGCGATTCAAGACGCATCCGTCCATTCGTCCGCTGCTTGAGGGCGGCAAGCGCTTAGCCTATGGCGCGCGCGCCATCACCGAAGGCGGCCTGCAATCCTGGCCTGAACTGGTGTTCCCGGGCGGTGCGCTGATCGGATGCAGCGCCGGAATGGTCAACGTGCCGCGCATCAAGGGCATCCACAACGCGATGAAATCCGGGATGCTGGCAGCCGAAGCGGTGATGGCAGCCCTGGCAGCGGATCGCAGCCACGATCGTCTCGGCGAATATCCGATCGCCCTGCGCAACTCACGGGTCTGGCGCGACCTGCATGCCGTGCGTAACGTCAAGCCGATGCTGTCCCGTTTCGGAACCGCACTCGGAACGCTGTTTGGCGGTGTTGAAATGTGGCTGGCTTCAGCCGGGCTGCGATTGCCCTGGACATTGCGCCATCGGCAGGCTGACCACGAATGCACGCGTCCCGCGTCGGAAATGCCGGCCATCGGCTACCCCAGTCCGGATGGGAAAATCAGCTTCGACAAACCGAGCTCCATCGCGCTCAGCAACATCACCCATGACCGCGACCAGCCCTGCCATTTGCACCTGCTCGACAAGGCGGAAGCCGTTGCCACCAGCATCGAAAAGTTCGACGCGCCGGAACAGCGTTACTGCCCTGCCGGGGTTTACGAGGTTGTGGTCACGGATGAAAAGCGCCATCTGCAAATCAATGCGCAGAATTGCATCCACTGCAAAACCTGCGACATCAAGGATGCGCTGCAGAACATTGTGTGGAAACCGCCGGAAGGCGGCAGCGGGCCGGTGTACGCTTCGATGTAGCAGGGCGCGCCAAACGGAACAGCAGGCTTCGGCGGAGTTCCCCCTCGGATCGCCCGAAACAGGCCGATGCCTGGGCTGTCAAGCCATTGAAAACCCCACCAGCGCGATCTCGTCGCCATCCTTGATCGGCGCGGATTTCTCGGCGAACTGCTTGTTGATCGTGATGTTGAGCTTGGGGTTGCCGAGCAGCATCTTCTTCCACATCTCGCCGCGTTTGGACAGTACGAACAGCAGGCGCTCGACGTCGGTCACGTCGGGCGGCAGGTCGATTTCGTCGGACGCCATGCCGAGGGTTTCGACCAGGTCGCCGAAAAACAGGATTTTCACCATGGGGTGCCCTTTATAATTCGTCATTGACCGCCCGATTTTACCCCCGTATGTCCGACCCCCTGCTGGATAGCCTCAACCCCGAACAGCGCGCCGCGGTGACGCTGCCGCACGAATCGGCGCTGATTCTGGCGGGGGCCGGCTCGGGCAAGACGCGCGTGCTCACCACGCGCATCGCCTGGCTGATCCAGACCGGCCGGGTGTCGCCGCACGGCATCCTCGCGGTGACCTTCACCAACAAGGCGGCGAAGGAGATGATGACGCGCATCGCGGCGATGCTGCCGATCAACACGCGCGGCATGTGGGTCGGCACCTTCCACGGCCTGGCCAACCGCCTGCTGCGCACCCACTGGCGCGAGGCGGGGCTGCCGCAGTCATTCCAGATTCTCGATGCGCAGGACCAGCTCTCGGCGGTCAAGCGGCTGTTGAAGTCGCTCAACATCGACACCGAGAAATACGAACCGAAAAAAGTGCAGGGCTATATCAACGGCCACAAGGAAGCCGGCCGCCGTGCGCGCGACGCCGACGCCCACGACGAATATTCGATGCAGCTCGCCGAGCTGTACGAGGCCTACGACGCGCAATGCCAGCGCGAGGGCGTGGCCGACTTCCCCGAACTGCTGCTGCGCGCCTACGAACTGCTCTACCGCAACGAGCCCTTGCGGCAGCATTACCAGACACGCTTCCGCCACATCCTCATCGACGAATTCCAGGACACCAACGCGCTGCAGTATCGCTGGCTCAAGCTCTTCGCCGGCCGCGACACCGCACTGTTCGCGGTGGGCGACGACGACCAGTCGATCTATGCCTTCCGCGGCGCCAACACCGGCAACATGCTGGAATTCGAGCGCGAATTCGCGCACGGCAGGGTCATCAAGCTGGAGCAGAACTACCGCAGCCACGGCAACATCCTCACCGCCGCCAATGCGCTCATCGAACGGAATTTGCACCGGCTCGGCAAGAGCCTGTGGACCGCGGACGGCGAGGGCGAGCCGATCCGCGTGTTCGAAGCCTTCAACGACCAGGACGAGGCCAGCTTCGTGGTCGACGAAGTCAAGGCGCTGAACCGCGAGGGCACGGCCTTGTCCGACATGGCGCTGCTGTACCGCTCCAACGCGCAGTCGCGCGTGCTGGAGCACGCCCTTTTCACCGCCGGTGTCGCCTACCGCGTCTACGGCGGCCTGCGCTTCTTCGAGCGCCAGGAAATCAAGCACGCACTCGCCTACCTGCGTCTCTTGACCCACCCGGAAGACGACGGCGCCTTCCTGCGCGTGGTCAATTTCCCGACGCGCGGCGTCGGTGCCCGCACGGTCGAGCAGCTGGCCGACGCCGCCGCCCATGCGGGAGCCAGCCTGTGGCAGGCTGCGTGTACCGCGAGCGGCAAGGTCGCCGCCTTCGCCCGGTTGATCGAGGGCATCAAACAGGCCACCGCCGGACTCACGCTCGCCGAAACCATCGATCATGTGATCGAGGCGTCGGGGCTGGCCGACCACTACCGCGCCGACAAGGACGGCGCCGACCGCCTGGAAAACCTCAACGAACTCGTCAACGCAGCGGCGCTGTTTTCCGAGGAAGCGGAAGACGACACCCTGGACGCTTTCCTCTCCCACGCCGCGCTCGAGGCCGGCGAGCACCAGGCCGAGCCGGGGCGCGACGCGCTGCAGTTGATGACGGTGCACGCCGCCAAGGGCCTGGAATTCCACGCGGTGTTCATCACCGGCCTGGAAGAAGGCCTGTTCCCGCACGAGCAGAGCGCGCACGACGAGCGCGGCCTGGAAGAGGAGCGCCGCCTGATGTACGTGGCGATCACGCGCGCACGGCGGCGCCTGTACCTCAGCCACGCGCAGTCGCGCATGCTGCACGGCCAGGTGCGCTACGGCTTCGCGTCGCGTTTTCTCGCCGAACTGCCCGACGCCGTGCTGCTGCCTCTGAACCGCCGCACCGCCACCCGCGACACCCCTGCGCCGCCGGTCCCCCGTGCGGCGCCGGCTGGCCACGGCACCGGCTATCGCATCGGGCAGTGCGTCGCGCACGCCAGATTCGGCACCGGCATCATCATCGATTTCGAGGGACGCGGCCCCGACGCGCGGGTACAGGTGAAGTTCGGCGACGCCGGCACCAAGTGGCTTGCGCTCGCCTACGCGAAATTGTCGCCGGCCTGAGGCGCCGGCTTCGCGCCTCTCTTGCACACGCAAGCAGAACGTATATATTTTTGTATATATTTATCAAGGGGTTGGCAACCGTATCAAAGTCATCAAGCGCATGGCATACGGCTTCCGCGACTCAGCTTACTTCTTCCTCAAAATCAAGGACGCGTTCCCCGGGAAAGTGTGATGAACCCTTTTTTTGCGTGGATTCAGCTTAGACGGGGAATGTGGTTTTGCAATACCTGACCCTGGCTTCCGTGGGTGATGTTCGGCGAAGTGGGGCTGGCCGGCGAGATCCGCCCGGTGCAACGCGGTCAGGAACGCCTGAAGGAAGCTGCCAAGCTCGGCTCTACCCAAGCCATCGTGCCGGCCGCCAACCAGCCCAAGCAGAAAATCGCGGGGATGGAAATTCATGCGGTGCAGCGGCTGGACGAGGCAATCCGTTTGTTCAGGGAAAGCTGAGCCCGATCGCTTGCTTGATTTCGCTTGTATATGTTCATAATATACATCCATGATCGACCTGACGCTGCTTGAAGGCTTCGAGTGGGATGATGGAAATGCCCGCAAGAACGACAAACATGACGTGACCGCATCGGAAGCGGAGCAGGTATTTTTCAATCAGCCGCTGTTGATGCTGGAAGACGCAAAGCACAGTCGGGACGAGCCGCGCTTTCATGCCCTTGGGATGACCCACACAGGGCGAAAGCTGCACATCACGTTTACCGTACGCGGAACGAGAATCCGGGTGATTTCCGCGCGCGACATGCACCGGAAGGAGCGAAGCATCTATGAGCAAACGCCTTAAATCCGTTCCGGCCTTCGCCTCGGAGACCGAAGAACGCACATTCTGGGAAAGCCATGACAGCGCGGACTACGTCGACTGGTCGAAAGCCCAGCGCATCGTCCTGCCCAACCTGAAACCCACGACCAACACCATTTCGCTGCGGCTGCCCAAACATCTGCTCGACGCCATCAAGGCGGCGGCCAACGCGCGTGACGTGCCGTATCAGTCGCTGATCAAGATATGGTTGCAGGAGAGGGTTGGGCATCAGTGATTATTAAATAGATGGGGGCAGAGTCTTTAAGATGGGGATTACCGAGACAGACTTCTCGCCACAATTGCTTGCACCGCTGCCAGTGCCCCCAAGGAAGTTGTATGCAAAAAGAATCTAAGCGTAACCGAACAGCATTGAGACCTGACCCAATGCTGGACATTTTTGCGGAAACCACTCCCCAACCAATTGATTCGCAATCATTATTCGTGGGAAAACCTCAGTGTCCGACCCCATTTTTTTCCTCAAGGAACCAGCCATTCAAATCCGATAGCCCCCCTTAGCCCTTCAATAAGGATTAAAAATATCCATTCAATGTCAGCCTCTAGCTCGGATTTACCTTGGTTATTTGCCCGCTGGCTGTAGCTAACAAGCCAATGCTTCAGTGTCCCCACACTCATCAAATCAGCCAGATTCCAGCGCTTATTATCTTTCAACATGGTGATGAATATTTCAGCGTGATATTCCGCAGGGCCACAGAGAATTTCAATATCACCTCCCGAACCCGACAGTGTGGCACGACTGACGAAACCATTGTTGTCGAAACTCGGGCTGGCTAACGTCAAAGCATTTTTATACTTCTGGTAATAGATATCAACCAGCCGTGCAAACTCAATCTGCGTCGCGTGGCTCATGGGCGATATACCCCATCCGGACTTAGCTTCAGTCCCTTGTTATCGAGGATATTTCGCTCCGTACCAAGAAAGCTTTGTCCTACTGTACGATCCGGGCGCAGCCTAGTAGGATCAAGCGACGAGTTTGGTCTAAAAACAGAGGCATCACGTATTTCATAACCATCTCTTAGAGCTTTTCTCAAGACCGACGAGTTCTGCTGAAAAGGCAGAAAGGCAGGGTCACAGAAAGGCACAGAAAGGCAGGGTCAGGTCTTGCAAAACAACATCCCCCGTTACGCCTTCGGAAAGCCAGGGTCAGGTCTTGCAAAACCACATTTCCCGTCTAAGCCCTTTTTGACGTTGACAGTAAATGTGCCGTAGCTGGCCAGGAATCACATAGCGCAAAGGCAGGGTCAGGTCTTGCAAAACAACATCCCCCGTTACGCCTTCGGATTTTCATAACCCCTTACCATCCTGCTCACCGTCGAATAGTGCACCCCGAAGTGCTCCGCTATAGCCAGCATGGTGTGCTGACCTGACAGGTAAGCGCGCGCCATCGCTTCGTTGCGCGAGTAGCGTCGCTCGAAATCCGTCAACGCCTGCACCAACGCACGTCGTTGGGCACGCGGGATCTCGTCCAGCGCAGGTTTCTGATCGATCTTCGCCTGCATCGTCTTCACGAACGCTTCCGAGCCGAGGTAGATTTGTCCCTGCAACTGCGTCCACACCCCAGGCAGGCGAGCGCCCTCGTGCACGAACTCGACATACTTGCGGATGGCGCTGGCGCGCTGCCTGCCGAACTGGGCCAGGATCCAGTCGGTCTGCAACCAAGTGGGCGCCGCTTCCTGGCCACAGGTGGCATGGTAACTGCTCCACGGCCAGTTCTCGATGCGCCTGACCATGCGGGCGCGCAGCGGGTTGAGCACGACGTAGCGCGCCAGTTCGAGGAGATAGCTGTCGCGCTCGACGAGGATGGCCTTGTACCGTCCCTGGAAAACGTGCCCCACCCTTGCATGGGCACGGTTGAAGCGCTGGGTGTAGACGCCGTTGAGCTGGCGCATCCCCTGCGCAAGATTGGCCTCGGGCGTTTCGATCAGAATGTGGTAGTGGTTCGTCATCTGGCACCAGGCGTGGCACACCCAGTTGAAGCGCTTGCAGACCTGACCGAACACGTCCAGCCATGCCAGCCTGTCGGCGTCCGACAGATAGATATCTTCGCGCCCATCGCCGCGCGAGGTGACGTGGTAGAGGCCGCCGGCGAGTTCGATTCTTAGAGGGCGTGACATGGATTCAGCTTAGACGGGGAATGTGGTTTTGCAAGACCTGACCCTGGCTTTTTCCCGAAATGTGGAGACAGACTTCTCGCCGCAATTGCTTGCACCGCTGCCAGTGCCCCCAAGGAAGTTGGACAAAAAATGGGGTCAGACACGATATTGCGACTACACTTCCAGCCTATCAAGGTTCCAGTGCATGAAGTACCATGGCCCGTCTTCCCCGCTATGTGATTCCTGGCCAACCACGGCACATTTACTGTCAACGTCAAAAAGGGGTGGGGTGACCGAGAAAGGAATTTAATCGTGTCTGACCCCATTTATTTCCATTTATTTTTTCGACCCCATTTATTTTTTCCAGCCTATCAAGGTTCCAGTGCATGAAGTACCATGGCCCGTCTTCCCCGCTATGTGATTCCTGGCCAGCCACGGCACATTTACTGTCAACGTCAAAAAGGGGTGGGGTGACCGAGAAAGGAAT
>JANJXT010000019.1 GCA_024708885.1 Thiobacillus sp. | reverse complement strand
GGCAAGGAAGAAGGCGATGTGGTCGCGGTGAAGACGCCTAGCGGACTGATCGAATACGAGATCGTCGAGGTTCGTCATATCTGAGCTTCGGCCCGTACGCGGCGGCACCATAACCTGGCAGCTGGCACCCGACGCGGCCGGTTTCGCCGGTGGCGTAGGGCGGCATGTTGTAGTGCAGCATGAAGCGGTCGGAGTAGGAGCCTTCGAGCGCGTCGATGGTCTGCTCGTCGCGGCCGGTGCCGAGCGTGGTGACGACCAGCGCCTGGGTTTCGCCGCGGGTGAACAGGGCCGAGCCGTGGGTGCGCGGCAGCACGCCGGTGCGGATGGTGATCGGGCGCACGGTGCGGGTGTCGCGGCCGTCGATGCGCGGCTGGCCCGACAGGATGCGGTTGCGCACCACGCCGGCTTCGAGACGGTGGAAGGCGTCCTTCACCACGTTGGCGGCGACGGTGTCCATCTCGGGCGTGATCAGTTCGGCGAAGGCCTTGCCGCGCACCTCGTCGACCGCGGCCATGCGCGCCTGTTTCTGCTTGATGTTGTAGGCCTGCTGCAAGCCGGCTTCGGCCAGCGCCTTCAGGCGATCGACCATCGCGGTGTCCTCGGCGGGCGCCTCCCACTCCCAGGCATCGGCACCGGCTGCGTCGGCCAGTTCGTTGATCGCGTCGATTGCCGCCTGCATCTGGGTGTGGCCGAACACCACCGCGCCCAGCATGATGTCTTCCGGCAGTTCCATGGCCTCGGATTCGACCATCAGCACGGCGGTTGCGGTGCCGGCGACGACGAGGTCGAGTTGCGAATCCTTGAGTTCGGTGTGGGTCGGGTTGAGCACGTACTCGCCGTTGATGAAGCCGACGCGCGCCGCGCCGATCGGACCGTCGAACGGCAGGCCGGACAGTGACAGCGCCGCCGATGCCCCGATCATGGCGGGGATGTCCGCGCTCACCTCGGGGTTGGACGACATCACCGTGGCGATGATCTGGACTTCGTTGAAGAAGCCTTCGGGAAAGAGCGGGCGGATGGGGCGGTCGATCAGGCGCGAGGTCAGCGTCTCGCCCTCGGAAGGACGGCTCTCGCGCTTGAGGAAGCCCCCCGGGATGCGGCCCGCGGCATAGGTCTTTTCCTGGTAGTCGACGGTCAGCGGGAAGAAGTCCTGCCCGGGCTTGACCTCGTTCTTGGCGACGACGGTGACCAGCACCACGGTGTCGTCCATGTTGACGATGACGGCACCGGACGCCTGGCGGGCGATCTCGCCGGTTTCCAGGGTGACCTGGTGGCGGCCGAAGGCGAATGTTTTCTTGGTTGCACTCACGCGAATTCCTTTCCAAAAACGCAAACGCCCCGCGTCATGCGGGGCGCAACAGGCTCAGGGGCGCCGCCCCGAAGCCTCATTACCGATGATGGTGCGGCGATGCTTCACCGAGGAGGTGCCGCGCTTATTTGCGCAGGCCGAGACGCTCGATGAGAGTCTTGTAGCCTTCGAGGTTGGTGCGCTTCAGGTAATCCAGCAGCTTGCGGCGACGGCTCACCATCTTGAGGAGCCCGCGGCGCGAGTGATGGTCCTTCATGTTGGCCTTGAAGTGATCGGTCAGATCGTTGATGCGCGCGGTGAGCAGGGCGACCTGCACTTCCGGGGAGCCGGTGTCGGCGGCGGCGCGCTGGTAATCCTGGACGATCTGCGCTTTCTGCGCGGTGGTGACAGCCATGGTGTACTCCTTGAGTCAATCGCGTGGCCTGCGGCTGAGCGGGACACGTTCGTGGGAAACCGTCGATTTTACGCGAAAAGCGTCTTTCGACCAAGTCAAACCGACAGTCAAACTGTCAGGCGGTGGCGACCAGACGGCGCGGCGCCAGCCCGTCGGGGCCGGCCTCGGCGAGCCCGAGAAAGGCCTCGCCGGCGTAGACGCGCACCAGGCCGGTGCCCGGTTGCGTGTGCGGAACCACGCGTCCCTGCAGCAGCGCGGCGGCGGCTGTTTCGCCCAGCCGCACCGCAGGCAGGTGTGCGACGAGGCAGTCGGGCGGCAGCAGCAGCGCCTGGCGCGCCGGGCCATCGAGTGCCGCAAGTGCGTCCAGCGTATGCGCTGCGTCGAGTGCGAAACCGCCTGCCGCGGTGCGCGTCAGCGCGGTGAGATGGGCGCCGCAGCCGAGCGCTGCGCCGATGTCCTGCGCGAGTGTGCGGATGTAGGTGCCCGCGCTGCAGCGCACGTCGAGCACCATGCGTGGCGGGGCGCATTCGAGCAGTTCGATGCCGCGAATCGTGAGTTTGCGCGGCAGCCGTTCGACGTCGATGCCGGCGCGCGCGTATTCATAGAGCGGGCGTCCCTGGTGCTTCAGCGCCGAATGCATGGGTGGGATCTGCTCGATCTCACCCGTGAAGTGCGGCAGGACTGCCTCGACGTCGGCGCGACGCACGTTCACGTCGCGCGTTGCGGTGACCTCGCCCTCGGGGTCGCCGGTCGTGGTGGTGGTGCCCAGTTGCAGCGTTGCGCGGTAGCCCTTGTCGGCATCGAGCAAATAGGCGGAAAACTTGGTTGCCTCGCCGAAACACAGCGGCAGGAGGCCGTCGGCAAAGGGGTCGAGGGTGCCGGTGTGGCCCGCCTTTTTGGCGTTGAGCAGCCGCTTGGCCTTTTGCAGCGCGGTGTTGGAGGTGATGCCGGCCGGCTTGTTCAGCAACAGCACGCCATTGATCGGTTTGGGTTTGGGCTTGGCGTTCGCCCCCTCTCCCCCTGGGGGAGAGGGTTGGGGAGAGGGTTTCGGTTCGCGCATTACGTTTGTCCCCGCTCCCTCGGGGCGCGGGGCGGGTGGACCTGCTTCACTCGTCTTTTGGATGGTTCGCGTCTTCGGCGACGGCGGTCTCGATCAGTTGGGCGAGCGCAATCCCGCGTTCGACGGAACGGTCGTAGACGAAGGTGAGCTTGGGCACGACGCGCAACTGCATGCGCTGCGACAGCAGGGAGCGCAAGAAACCGCTTGCCCGTTGCAGGCCCGCGAGGCAGGCTGCATGCTCCGCCTCGCCGCCCAGCGTGGTGAAGTAGATCTTGGCGAATTCCATGTCGCGATTCACCTCCACCTCGGTGATGGTGAGCATGCCGACGCGCGGATCCTTCACTTCGTGGCGGATGAGTTCCGGCAGTTCGCGCTGGATCTGGTCGGCGATGCGGCGGGCGCGGGGGAAGTCCTTGGGCATGGTTGTTAGGGGCCAGGCGCTAGGAATTAGGGGCTAGGGAAAAGGCGCGCGGCTGCGCCGCGCACATTCCCTAAATCCCAGCCCCTCGGTCCTCACAGCGAGCGCGCCACCTCGACCACCTCGAACACCTCGAGGATGTCGCCTTCCTGGATGTCGTTGAAGTTCTTCAGCGACAGGCCGCATTCGAAATTGGCCTTGACTTCCTTGACGTCGTCCTTGAAGCGCTTGAGCGAATCGAGCTCGCCCTGGTGGATGACCACGTTTTTGCGCAGCACGCGCACGCCAGCGTTGCGTTTGATTACGCCGTCCTGAACGTAGCAGCCGGCAATGGTGCCCACCTTGGAGATGACGAACACCTGGCGGACCTCGACGGAACCGATGACGTTTTCCTTCTTCTCCGGCGCCAGCATGCCTGACAGGGCGGCCTTCACTTCATCCACCGCTTCGTAGATGATGTTGTAGTAGCGGATGTCGACGCCGCTGGTTTCGGCGAGCCTGCGCGCCTGAGCATCGGCGCGGACGTTGAAGCCGATCAGGACCGCCTTGGATGCGAGCGCCAGGTTGACGTCGGACTCGGTGACCGCACCCACCGCGCTGTGGATGACGTTGACCTTGACCTCGCCGGTCGACAGCTTGGCGAGCGCGTGCGCCAGACCCTCGTAGGAGCCCTGCACGTCGGCCTTGATGATGATGGGCAGCTGCTTGACCTCGCCTTCGCCCATTTGCTCGAACATCGATTCCAGCTTGGCGGCCTGTTTCTTCGCCAGTTGCACGTCACGGAACTTGCCCTGGCGGAACAGCGCGATTTCGCGCGCCTTGCGCTCGTCGGGCAGGACCATCATGTCCTCGCCCGCATGCGGCACGTCGGACAGGCCCTGGATCTCGACCGGGATCGACGGACCGGCTTCGCTGACGGTCTTGCCGGCTTCGTCGAGCATGGCCCGTACGCGACCGAACACCTGGCCGGCCAGCACCATGTCGCCGCGCCTGAGGGTGCCGGACTGCACCAGCATGGTGGCGACCGGACCCTTGCCCTTGTCGAGGCGGGCCTCGATCACGATGCCCTTGGCCGGACCTTCGGCTGGCGCGCTCAGTTCGAGCACCTCGGCCTGCAGCAGGATGGCGTCGAGCAGGCCGTCGATGTTGATGTTGGCCTTGGCCGACACGTCGACGAACTGGGTGTCGCCGCCCCACTCCTCGGGCGTGACCGCGTGTGCGACGAGTTCCTGACGGATGCGCTCGGGATTGGCCTCCGGCTTGTCGATCTTGTTCACCGCGACGACCAGCGGCACGCCGGCCGCCTTGGCGTGGTGAACGGCCTCGATGGTCTGCGGCATGACGCCGTCGTCGGCGGCGACCACCAGCACGACGATGTCGGTCGCCTTCGCGCCGCGTGCGCGCATGGCGGTAAACGCCTCGTGACCCGGCGTATCGAGGAAGGTGATGACGCCCTTCTCGGTCTCGACGTGGTAGGCGCCGATATGCTGGGTGATGCCGCCCGCTTCGCCGACGGCGACGCGGGTGCGGCGGATGGTGTCGAGCAGCGACGTCTTGCCGTGGTCGACGTGGCCCATCACCGTCACCACCGGCGGACGCGGATGCGCTTCCGCTTCGGCCGCTTCCGTGGTGTCGGCGAGGAAGGCTTCCGGCGTGTCGAGCGCGGCCGGTTTGCCGATGTGGCCCATTTCCTCGACCACGATCAGCGCGGTTTCCTGGTCGAGCACCTGGTTGATGGTGACCATGCTGCCGAGCTTCATCATCGCCTTGATGACTTCCGCGGCCTTCACGGACATCTTGTGTGCGAGCTCGGCGACGGTGATGGTTTCGGGCACGAGCACCTCGCGCACGATGGGTTCGGTCGGGGCGACGAAGCTGCTTTCTTCGTGAGCGCCGCCCCTGGATTTGCCCTTGCGGCCGCGCCAGCCGGCGTCGGGCGCCGCGCCGCCGCGGGTCTTGAGGCCACCCTTGCGCCGCGCCGCGTCGTCCTTCCAGGCCGTGTCGGCCTTCTTCACCGGTTTCTTTTCACCTTTGCCGGCTGCCGGCTTGTCCGGCTTGTGCAGGGTCTTGTCGCTCGGGGCGGGGGCGGCAGCCTTCTGGGCTTCGGTCAGCTTGGCCGCTTCGCGGGCCGCTTCCGCCTGCTTGCGCAGGGCTTCGCGCTCGGCGCGCGCCTTGGCGTCGGCCGCCTGGCGTTCGAGGAGGGCCTGGTGGCGACGCGTTTCCTCCTCGCGTGCCTTGATTTCGGCTTCGCCGAGAATCGTCGCCTTCTTCACGCGCGTCGTCTTCTTGGGAGCGGGCGCGGCGTCTGCCGTCGGTTCTGCGGCCTTGGCCGCAGGCGCTTCGACCGGCGCGGCCTCCGCGGCGACCGTTTCGGGAACCGTCGGCTCGGCCGGGGTTTCCACAACCGGTTCCACGACCGGTGCCGGCATCACCGGCTCGGGCTGCACCGGCTCGATGGCGACCGGTTCCGGCGTCGCCGGGGCCACGGCAGCGGCCTGGGCCTCGGCCGCCAGGGCGGCCGCATCGCGCTTCACGTAGGTACGCGACTTGCGCACCTCGACCTGAATCGTGCGGGATTTTCCCGTGCTGTCGGTCTTGCGGATCTCGCCGGTCTGCTTGCGCGTGATGGTGATCTTGGTCTTGCCGGCCTCGCCGCCGCCACCGTGCATCTTGCGCAGGTAGTCGAGCAGTTGTGCCTTGTCCGCCTCGGTGACGGAGTCGACCACATCCTTCTTGCTGACGCCAGCCGCCTGCAGCTGTTCGAGCAACAGCTGTGGCGGCAACTTCAGTTCCTGGGCAAATTGTTCAACGTTCATGCAGTCCTCTTAGCCTTGGGCGAACCAGGGCGCGCGTGCGGCCATGATCAGTTGTTTGGCATGCTCCTCGTCCAGGTCGGCCATTTCGGTCAGTTCGTCGACTGCCAGTTCGGCCAGATCGTCGGTCGTGTGGATGCCTTTCGTGGCGAGCAGGCGCGCGGTTTCCGCGTCCATGCCCTCGAGCGAGAGCAGATCGCCGGCAGATGCCTCGACCTGTTCCTCGCCGACGATGGCGGCGGTGAGCAGGGCGTTGCGGGCGCGGTTGCGCAATTCGTTGACGAGTTCCTCGTCGAAGGCCTCGATCTCGAGCATTTCGTTGAGCGGGACGTAGGCGACTTCCTCCAGCGTGGAAAAGCCTTCGTCGACCAGGATCTGCGCGACTTCCTCGTCGACGTCGAGTTTCTCGATGAAGAGCTGGAGCGTCGTCTCGCTTTCGCTCTGCTGTTTTTCCGCCGCGACTTCGCGCGACATGATGTTGAGGTCCCAGCTCGTCAGTTCGGACGCCAGGCGCACGTTCTGGCCGCCGCGGCCGATCGCCATCGCCAGCTGTTCCTCCTCGACCACCACGTCCATGCTGTGCTTGTCCTCGTCGACGACGATGGAGCTCACCTCCGCGGGGGCCAGCGCGTTGATGACGTACTGTGCCGGGTCCTCGGACCAGTGGATGATGTCGACGCGCTCGCCGGCGAGTTCGTTGGTCACCGAGGTGACGCGCGAGCCCCGCAGACCGATGCAGGTGCCGATCGGGTCGATGCGCGGGTCGTGCGAAACCACCGCGATCTTGGCGCGCAGGCCGGGGTCGCGGGCGGCCGCCTTGATCTCGAGCAGGCCTTCCTCGATTTCCGGCACTTCCAGTTCGAACAGCTTCATGATGAATTCGGGTGCGGTGCGCGACAGCACCACCTGCGGCCCGCGGGCGCCGCGGTCGATGCGCAGCAGGTAGGCGCGCACGCGGTCGCCGATGCGCAGGTTCTCGCGCGGGATCATCTGGTCGCGGTGCAGGAAGCCCTCGACGCGGCCGGACTCGATGATCGCGTTGCCGCGGTCGATGCGCTTGACCACGCCGTTGACGAGATGCTCCTTGCGGGCGAGGAAGTCGCTGATGATCTGTTCGCGCTCGGCGTCGCGGATTTTCTGCAGGATGACCTGCTTGGCGGCCTGGGCACCGATGCGGCCGAACTCGATGTTTTCCAGCGGCTCCTCGATGTAGTCGCCAAGCTCGATGTCGGGGTGGGTGTCCTGAGCGTCGATCAGCAGGATCTGGTTGTCCTCGGATTCGAGTTCGGTCTCGGACACCACCTTCCAGCGGCGGAAGGACTCGTAGTCGCCGGTTTCGCGGTCGATCGAGACGCGCACGTCGGCGTCGTCCTTGAAGCGTTTCTTGGTGGCGGAGGCGAGCGCCTGCTCGAGGGCCTCGAACACCACGTCCTTGTCCACGTTCTTCTCGCGCGCCAGCGCATCCGCCAGCATCAACATTTCACGGCTCATCGTTCTCTCCTGTGCGCCGGTCACTAAATCGCCGGTTTCAGGCGCACCACGTCCACATTCATCAGGTCGACCGACATTTCCCTGCCGTCGACGATCAGCTTCACCGCACCGTCCGCCAGCCCGACCAGCTGGCCGGCGAGCTTGCGCCGGTTTTCGACCGGCACGCGCAGCTTCAGCGTCACGGTTTCTCCGGCGAAGCGCGCGTAATCCTGCGGCTTCACCAGCGGCCGGTCGAGCCCGGGCGACGACACTTCCAACCGCTGGTAGTCGACGTTCTCGACCGTGAACAGATGGGTCAGGTGATTGCTCACCGTGACGCAATCGTCGATGGTGACGCCACCGGGCTTGTCGATGAAGATCCGCAGCAGTCCGCGGCCGGCGCGCTCGAGCAGTACCAGCTCGTAGCCGAGGTCGGCAAGCACGGGTTCCAGTCGGGCGGACAGATCCATCATCGTTTCAGGCACCGCACAAACAAAAAATGGGCGAACCGCCCATCGTTATCGATCTTTGAAGCGCCCGGATTGTATCACCACGGGCAGCAGACAAAAAGGGTGTTGGTGCCCGGAACCGGAATCGAACCGGTACGCCATCGCTGGCGAGGGATTTTAAGTCCCTTGTGTCTACCAATTTCACCATCCGGGCGGAACGGACGGCAATCCGGAATCTGGAGGCGCGTGCCGGAGTCGAACCGACCTACACGGATTTGCAATCCGGTGCATAACCGCTTTGCTAACGCGCCGTCGTGGCAAACCACCGCAAACGAAAAGGGGAAAACATCCGGGCTGCGCCTTCTGTTTTCCCCCGAAATCTGGAGCGGGAAACGAGGTTCGAACTCGCGACCTCAACCTTGGCAAGGTTGCGCTCTACCAGCTGAGCTATTCCCGCGCTAAAGGCTGCGCATTATGGGGAGTCCGGCCTTTCGTGTCAACACCTCAGCCGGAATTCCGCAGCGCGCGCGTCGCCATCGCCAGGTAATAGGCCATCGACACCAGGGTCAGCAGCGCGGCCACCCAGATCAACACGCTGCCGATCGTCGCGACCGGCAGGCCGGCGACCGGATCGTGGTACAGCAGCAGGAGGATGGCGATCATCTGCGCGGCGGTCTTCAGCTTGCCGACGAAGGACACCGCCACGCTGGCCGACTTGCCGGCCTTCGCCATCCACTCGCGCAGCGCGGAAATGGTGATTTCGCGGCCGATGATGACAAGCGCGACGAGCGGCGCGACGCGGTCGAGATCGACCAGGACGATGAGTGCCGCCGCGACCATCAGCTTGTCCGCCACCGGGTCGAGGAAGGCGCCGAATGCCGAGGTCTGGCCGAGTGCGCGCGCCAGGTAGCCGTCGAACCAGTCGGTGAGCGCGGCAACGCCGAAGAACGCCGTGGCGAACAGGTTGACGCGGTGCGCCGCGACCCAGCCATCGGGCAGATAGAACACGCCGGCCATCAGCGGGATGAGCAGGATGCGCAGCCAGGTCAGCAGGTTGGGGAGGTTCAACGGCATCGGGTCAGTGGAGGGCGTTGTAGATCGTGTCCGCCAATTCTCGGCTGATACCGCTCACCGAGGCAAGCGCGTCGACCCCGGCATTGCGCACGCCCTGCAGGCCGCCGAAGTGTTCGAGCAGCTGTCTGCGCCGTTTGGGGCCGATGCCGGGAATGTCTTCCAGCGTCGATTGCACGCGTGCCTTGCCGCGCCGGGCGCGGTGGCCGGTGATGGCAAAGCGGTGGGCTTCGTCGCGAATCTGCTGGATAAGGTGGAAGCCGGGATGGTCCCTGGCGAGGTGGAGTTCGCGGCCGTCGGGAAAGATCAGTGTTTCCAGACCGGGCTTGCGCGACTCGCCCTTGGCGACACCGAGCAGCGGCACCTCGCCCAGGCCCAGCTCGGTCATGGCCTCCACCGCGCTGGAAATCTGGCCCTTGCCGCCGTCGATCAAGAGCAGGTCGGGCAGCACACCGTTTTCCTCCAGGCTTTTTTGAAATCGCTTGCCGAGTGCGGCGCGCATCGCGGCGTAGTCGTCGCCCGGCGTGATGCCGGTGATGTTGTAGCGGCGGTAGTCGGATTTCTTGAGATCGTCGCCGTCGTACACGACACAGGACGCGACGGTCGCCTCACCCATCGTGTGTGAGATGTCGAAGCATTCGATACGTTTCAGTCCCGGCAGATCGAGCGTTTCAGCCAGCGTGGCGAGGCGCTGCGACTGCTGGGTGCGGTCGGCGCTGCGGCGGTCGGCCGAGAGCCGGGCGTTGGCCTGCGCCATGGCGATCCACATGCGGCGCTCGCCGGTGGCGCGGTGCTGCAGGCTGACTTTTCTGCCGGCCTGTTCGCCAAGCAGCGCCGCGAGCGCATCGGTCTCGATCGGCTCGCTGACCAGGATGCGGGACGGGGCGGGGTGGTCGAGATAGTGCTGCAGCAGAAAGGCTTCGAGCGCCTCGGCGAGGCTCGCGCCCTCGCTTTGCTGGGGAAAGAAACTGCGGTCGCCGAGATGGCGGCCGCCGCGGATCATGGTGAGATTGACCGCGATCACGCCGCCGGCCTCGGCAACCGCGACGACGTCGGCATCCGCCTCGCTGCCGGTGGTGTCGACGAACTGCTTCTCGCGCACCGTGGCGAGCATGCGCAGGCGGTCACGCAGGAAGGCGGCGGTCTCGAAATCCAGCCGCTCTGCCGCCGCGTTCATCTGCGCGGTGAGCGTTTCGGTGAGGGTGTTCGCCTCGCCCTTCAGCAGTTGCACCGCTTCGGCGGCGTCGCGCGCATAGGCGTCGGGCGTCACGCGGTTCACGCACGGCGCGGTGCAGCGCTGGATCTGGTGCAGCAGGCACGGCCGCGAACGGTTGCCGAACACGCTGTCTTCGCAGGTGCGCAACTGGAACACCTTCTGCAGCAGCTGGATGCTTTCGCGCACCGCGTGGCTGTTGGGGTAGGGGCCGAAGGCCTGGTCGGTTTTCCTGGGCGTGCCGCGGAAATAGGCGAGGCGCGGGAAGCGGTGCCCGGTCAGCAGAAGATACGGATAGGACTTGTCGTCGCGGAACAGGATGTTGAAGCGCGGCTTCAGCCCCTTGATGAGGTTGTTTTCCAGCAGCAGCGCCTCGGCCTCGGTGCGCGTCACCGTGGTGTCGATGCGCGCGACGCTCTTCAGCATCAACTTGATGCGCGGGCTTTGATCGCTCTTCTGGAAGTAGCTGGAGACGCGCTTTCTGAGATCCTTCGCCTTGCCGACGTAGAGCACCGCGTCCGCGGCGTCGAGCATCCGATACACGCCGGGCAGGGTGGGTAGCGAGGCGAGGAAATCCTTGTCGATGCTCACATCAAGAACCTTTTATCCGCGAAGGACGCGAAGGGACACGAAGAAAATCTTTGAAATCTTTATTTCGCGGTCTTCGTGGAAAAATCATTCTTCATCCAGCAGCCTGCCCGCGATCGCCCAATTTTCGTCGGGCAGCTCCTCGAACGCGATGGTGGTGTAGGACGCAGGCTTGCCGGCGTGGCGTTCGAGGGTGGCGGTGATTTCCTCGGCGACTTTCTGCTTCTGCTCGCGCGTCAGCGTGCCGGCGAGTTTGATGGTGACGACGGGCATGCTCAGTCCTCGGTCTGGATTTTCTGGAAAACGGCTTCGAACATCTCGGGCGTGAGGCGGCGCGTCTGCGTATTGTAGCGGGAGCAATGGTAGCTGCTGAGCAGCCGCCGCCCGTCGGGTAGGCGATGGTCGCTGGCGTGGGCAAAGGGGTAGTCCCTGAGTTTCAGGCCCAGTGCGCGCAGCACCGCCTGGTGCGCGATCTGGCCGAGCGCGAGGATCGTGGCGCGCGGCGGCAGGGCGGCCAGCTCGGCAGCGAGAAAGCGGTTGCAGGTACGGATTTCCGCCGGCTCGGGCTTGTTCGCGGGCGGCAGGCATTTCACCGCGTTGGTGATGCGGCAGCCGGTGAGCACGAGGCCGTCGTCGGCAGCTGCGGAAACCGGCGCACTGGCATAGCCGAAGCGGTGCAGCGTCTGGTACAGCAAAATGCCGGCATGGTCGCCGGTGAAGGGGCGGCCGCTGCGGTTGGCGCCGTGCATGCCCGGTGCGAGACCGACGATCAGCAGGTCGGGCGCGGGGTCGCCGAAGGCAGGCACCGGGCGGGCGTGGTAGCCGGGGTGGCTGACGCGCACCGCGTCGAGAAAGGCGGCGAGACGCGGACAGGCGCGGCAGTCGAGATTGAAATCCATCGGAACCCATGAAAAACGCCCCATGGCGGGGCGTTCATTGTACGCGCGGCGCCGCTCAGCTTTCGACCGGCCCGGCGGCGGTCTGCATGTAGTTCTGCTCGCCCATGCGCTTGACCAGGTCGAGCTGGGTTTCGAGGTAGTCGATGTGCTCTTCGGTGTCTTCCTGGATGCCGGTGAGGATTTCGCGCGAGACGTAGTCCTTGACCGCCTCGCAGTGCGCGATCGCCTCGACGTACAGCGCGCGGCCGCCGAGTTCCAGCTTGAGGTCGCAGTTGAGGCATTCGACGACGTTCTCGCCGATCATCAGCTTGTTCAGGTCCTGCAGGTTGGGCAGGCCCTCCAGGAACAGGATGCGCTCGATCAGCTTGTCGGCGTGTTTCATCTCCTCGATCGATTCCTCGTATTCGTGCTTGCCCAGCGCGTTCAGTCCCCAGTTCTTGTACATGCGGGCATGCAGGAAATACTGGTTGATGGCGGTGAGCTCCACCGTCAGGGCCTTGTTCAGATACTGGATGACTTTTTTCTCGCCCTTCATGGCTTTTCTCCGGTGATTGGGAAAGCCCGCGAGAAGCCGTTGGCTGGGAAAAAAATGGCTAATGGGCAGGCGGGCTGCCTGTCATTCTAGGAGAAAACCCGCACCAGACAAGCAGCGGCGCCGCAATCACGGGTGACGCCACGCGCGGGACCGATCGTCGATCGGTGCATTCAAGCGGCGGCCATCAAGCCCGGACAGGCCTTGCCGCGCGCTTCGTCGACGGCTTCGCACAGGACCTGTTTGGCGCAGCGGCCGCATTTGCCGCACTGGGTGGCGACCCCCAGCTGCCGGCTCAGTTCGCGCATGGTGCACACGCCTTCGCTGCGCACAAGCTGGCGGATATCGGTGTCGGTGACACTGTGGCAAAGACAGACGTACATGGCGCATCTCCAACAAGCTTCGACAAGGCCCATTATTCACGAATGAGAATGGTTGTCAATAACTGTTTGCTCGCTGGCATTCCGGTTACGGGATGTCATGACATCGCCAGGGGGCGCTGTGGGAAGGCTTGCGCATAAACAAAAAAAGCCCGCCCCCAAAGGGACGGGCTTCGGACGCGCAATGCGCTTACAGCGACTTCGTGCAGAAGTACCAATCGGTGCACGCGTAGCCTTCGCCCATGCGGGCCTCGGCGGCGGCCACGTCCTGCGGCGGCGGGACGATGACCTTGTCGCCGGGCTGCCAGCCTTCCGGCGTGGCGACCTTGTTGGCGTCCGAGGTCTGCAGCGCCGCGACCAGGCGCAGGAACTCGGGAATCGAGCGGCCGTTGGTCATCGGATAGTAGACCATCGCGCGCAGCACGCCCTTCGGGTCGATGATGAAGGTGGCGCGTACCGCGGAGGTGTCGCCGGCGCCCGGATGGATCATGCCGAAGGCTTTGGCGACGTCCATCTTGAGGTCTTCGATGATCGGGAAGGGAATCTCGACGCCGAATTTTTCCTTGATGTTGCGCACCCAGGCGACGTGCGAGTAGTAACTGTCGATCGACAGGCCGAGCAGGTCGCAGTTGAGCTTCTGGAACTCGGGGTAGTGGCGGGCGAACGCGGTGAACTCGGTGGTGCAGACCGGGGTGAAGTCGGCGGGGTGCGAGAACAGCACCAGCCACTTGCCTTCGTAGTCGGACAGCTTCTTGACGCCGTGGGTCGTGCGCGCCTCGAATTCGGGGGCGCGTTCGTTGATGCGGGGGAGGGCGACGGGTTCGGACATGGCAGGTTTCCTTTGTTTGAGTGGCTGATGTATTAGCAATTGCTAATGGATCTGAGTTTAAGCATGACAGCCTTGTGTGGCCAGTGCATTGCTTCGATCCATTCGATTGACGACATCAATCGGCCGGCCGCCAGCGGCCGGCGCTGGCCGGCACGCTGCCCGCCAGCGTGCCGCGCGTTTTTTCTGCAAGTCGTGGCGCCGGGTCAGAAGGTGTATTTCGCCCCCACTTCGACCGCCCGTTCGGGGCCGGCGTAGATGCCCTGGCGCAGGCCGGCGATGTAGCGCTCGTCGGTCAGGTTCTTGATCGCGCCGAAAAGCCTGAGTTGCTTGTTGACGTCGTAGCTGCCGGTGAGGTCGACGGTGTAGTGGCTCGCAATCCGGCCGCCCCAGATACCGGTCTGGGTGATCGGCACGTTGTTCTGGCCGTCGCCGAATTGCTCGTCGACGTAATGCCAGGAGAGCGCGGCGTTGACCGGGCCCGATGTATAGCCCAGGCTCAGGTTCGCCAGCAGTTCGGGCGAGTAGGGCAGACGGTTGCCTTTGTCGATGCCGCCGCCGCGATTCTCGCGGTATTCCGAAACCGGAATCCAGGTCAGGTTGCCGTCCACGCTGAAGCCGTTGTTCCAGCGGTAGCCCAGCGCGCCTTCCAGGCCGCGATGCAGGGTGCTGCCGGCGTTGGCGTTGGCCAGGCCGGCGGAGATGGCCGGGGTGATCTGGTTGTCGAAATCCATCTGGAACGCGGTGAATTCATAGCGCAGCGCGCCACGGCTGCCGCGCACGCCGAATTCGACGTTGATCGAATTTTCGGCGTCGAGTTGCTGGTCGACACCGGTGACGATCGACTGCGCGTTGAGCGGCGGCGAGAACGCCTTGTAGACGCTGCCGTAGAGCTGGGCGGCGGGGTTCAGCTTGTAGGTCGCGCCGATCCCGGGCAGGTATTCGGTGTTCGAGCTGTCGCCGTTGTTGGCGCTGTTGCGGAGGTCTTCGCGTTCCTGCTCGTAGCTTTCGATGCGCAGGCCGGGGGTGATCGAGAGATTGTCGGTCACATCGAAGCGGTTCTGCGCGAACAGGGCGTAACTGGTGGCGGAATCCTTGCGGTCGGCGGTGACCGTGCCGCTGCGCGGGTTGGCGCGGGTCGCGGCGACAGCCTGGTCGTCCATTTCTTCCTGCATGATGCGCACGCCGATTTCGGCTTCGCCGCGCACGCCGAAGAGCGTGTTGGCGACGGTGAGGCGGGAATCCATGCCGATGCGGTCGAAGGCGCGGTTGTTGCCGTTGACGGTGTTCGTGTACACCCAGCTTCCGGCGGCGTTCGACGCGGCGGTGTCGACGCCGAAACGCCAGTAGTCGCGAACCATTTCGCTCCAGTACAGCACGGTGCTGAGGTTCATGCCGGGGCGGATTTCCCACATGTGGTTGATATCGAGCGATTTGCGATCGGTCAGGAAGTAATCGTCCGGTGCGGGGTTGTGTTGGGAGCCGGCCCTGTATTCGCCGGGGAACAGGCCGCGATAGGAAATATTGGCGTCGTTTTCGTAGTAGGTGAATTTCACGCCCAGCCACTGGTTGTCGCCCAGCGCCATGCCCGCCTTGACCATCAGGTCCTGCATGTCGAAATCCTTGTCCTGGAAGCCGTCGCTCGACGCGCGGGTGTACATCAGACCGGCCCTGGCTTCGCCGGAAGGCGTCGCGCCGCCGGCTTCGAGGGTGGCCTCGCGGTAGTTGTGCGAGCCGACGCGGCCCGAGACGGCGAAGCCGTCGATGGGATCCCTGGTCTTGTAGTTGATGACGCCGCCGATGGTGTTGGGGCCGTAGCGCAGCGCGGCGGCGCCCTTCAGCACTTCGATTTCGTCCATGCGCTGGATGCGCGGGTTGTAGTAGCGGCCGTTGCCGACGAACAGGCCGGGCGCGATGGGTACGCCGTCCTCGAGTATCAGCGTCTTGTAGTCTGACGCGCTCAGGCCGCGGATGCCGATGTTGGCGACCACGGCGGTTTCCTCCTCGCCCTTGATGTGTACGCCGGGCGCCCCGCGCAGGGCGTCTTCGGTGGACAGCGGCTGGATGCGTTCGAGTTGCGCCTTGTCGACGATCGAGACAGAACCCGCTTGTTTGGCAATGGCTTCTTCGCCACCCGAGATGACGTCGATGCGCGGCAGTTCAGCCTGGGCGGCGATCCCCTGGGCGGGAAAATTGAGGGCGAAGGCGATGGCCACGGCCAGCCGGGACGGGGTGAGTGCACGGGCTGTGCCCTGCTGCCTGAAAGTACGGGCGATACGGTTCATTGCTTGCTCCCTTGCGTCAGAAAAGTCTGGCTGGCTGGGCGCAAGGCATGCGGCTGGCTGGCTGGGGTTGAAAATGGACGGTTGCGTCCGGTCGTGAAAGCTTATTGAGTGCGGGGGTCGGTCACGAATCCAAGCTTGACGAGCCCGGCCTTCGCCGCGTCGGCCATGATCTGCGCGACATGACGATAGGCCAGATCGCCGTCGGCGCGCAGATGGATTTCCGGCTGCGGGGTCTGCTGCGCGGCGGCCGCCATGCGGATTTGCCACGCTGCGGCGTCGACCGCCTCGGTATTCCAGAACACCGCGCCGTCGGCCTTGATCGAGAGATTGATCGTTTCGGGCTTGATCTCGTTCGGCTGGCTCGACGCCTGCGGCAGGTCGACCTTGACCGCGTGCGTCATCAAGGGCGCGGTGATGATGAAGATGACCAACAGCACCAGCATCACGTCGATCAGCGGAATCATGTTGATCTCCGCGTTGTCGCCATCGCCGCTGTCGTCCGTGAATCCGCCGAAGGCCATCACGCGCCCCTTGCCGCGGGTGCGCTGTAGATGCGCACTTCGCTGTTGTCGACGCGGGTGTCGTTGCGCACGCCGGTGGACATGAAGGCGAACAGGTCGTGTGCGAAGCCGTCCACTTCCGTCAGCACCTGCCGCTTGCCGCGATTGAAGAAGTTGTAGGCAAGCACGGCGGGGATCGCGACCGCCAGGCCCAGTGCGGTCATGATCAATGCCTCGCCGACCGGTCCGGCGACCTGGTCGAGGCTGCCCGAGCCGCTCATGCCGATGTTGACCAGTGCGTGATAAATGCCCCATACCGTGCCGAACAGGCCGACGAAAGGCGCCGAGGATGCGATCGAAGCCAGCATGGTGTGGCCGTATTCCAGGCGCGCGGTGTCCTGATTGATCGCCCGCCGCAACGCGCGGGTGAGGAATTCGTCCTCCGAACCCGACTCGACCAGGCGTGATCCGGTCTTGTTGCGGAACTGCTCGGCGGCCTTGAGACCGTGGTGGGTGAGATGTGAGAACGGGTCGTTGATGCCGTGGTTCTGCAGGTATTCGGTCACCGACGCCAGGCCGGGCGCATCCCAGAAGCGCGCCAGGAAAGCCTGCGCGTGCTTCTTCATGCGCCAGTTGGCAATGCTCTTGCTGACGACGAGATACCAGGTGACGACCGACATCGCGAGCAGCACGACGAGCAGGAAGTGCGCGAGCATGTCGGCCTGGGCGATGAAGTGGGCGAAGCCCAACTGGGTGGCTTGGTTGGCGGTTTCCATGAGAATTAGCTCCTGAATTTAAAGTCAATCGGCACGATGACCCAGGCTTGGATCGGCTTGCCGGCCTGGCGGGCCGGCTCGAATTTCCAGCTCGACTGGACGGTGTTCATCGCCGACTCGTCGAGGCGGCGATAGCCGCTGCTCTTGATGAGTTCCAGCCGCGCGACGCTGCCGTCCGGATTGACGAGAATCCTGAGCTGCACGACGCCTTCTTCGTGCAGCCGCCTGGACAGCGCCGGATAAGCCGGCTTCGGATTGTTCAGATAATCCGCCTGCCGGGGGGATATGAGAGGTGCCGGCGGCGCTGGCGCCGGCGCGGGCCGAGGCGCTTCCGCCACGACCGGGGGTGCGGGCGGCGGCAGCACCTCGGGCACCGGTTCCGGCGTGGGTACGGGTTTGGGCGCTTCGACCACCGGCGCGGGCGTGGGCACCGGACGCTCGGCCACCAGCACGGGCGGCGGCGGCAGCGGCTTCACCACCGGCTTGGGCGGCGGCGGCTTCGGCTTGGGTTCCGGCTTGGGTTCGGGTTCCGGCGCGTCCGGCTGGATCAGGCTGACCGTGAGCGGACGCGGCGGCACGATCGGTTCAGGCGCATCCGGCTTGAGCGCCAGCAGGCCCAGCACCAGGGCGTGCAGCCCGGCCGCGGCCGCCAGCACGCCGGGCGACAGGCGGGGCGAATACGGCAGTGCGGACGCGGCAGCGCGTGCGGCGGCCTGCGGGCGGGCGGGGGCAGGGGCAATCGGCAGTACGGTTTGCGAGGATGTCATCCCGGGTGAATCCAGTTGCGTTCATGAATGCGGGCCGGGGGCTGATCCCTGGCTGGCGGCACCCCGCTTGTGCGGCGGCGTCCAGACCACCGCACACATGACATGATGGCTCAGGCTGCTGTAGCTACAGAACAACAAGGCGAAGAATAAGAGTAATGATAATAATTCGCATTATGTAAGTCAATGGCCCGGTGTGCTTTTGCGCGGCGTGTTGCAAAAGCGCGTCAGCCGGCTTCCGCCCACATGCGGTCGAAGTGGATGCGCTGCGACAGGTCGGAGCCGCGCGTAGCCAAGGAACGAAGCATTGTCTCGGCGGCGTGCGGCGGGAGAGGGTTTATTTATTTGAAGTCGTAGCTGAGGCTGACGGTGTAGTTGCGGCCGGGCTGCGTGAAGCGGTCGGGACCGCTGCCGGAACCGGCGATATGGATGGGGTCGTACACCGGCACGTCGGCCCAATGCATGTACTTGCGCACCTTGTCACGACGGCGGGTAGGGGCTGCGGACCAGCGGCATCGCCGCCGGCACTTCGGGCTGCAAGGTGACGTGACGGATGCCATGCTGCGCGTCGAGGGCGTGGCGTGCGGTGGCGAGGAGGACCGGCCAGTCGTCGAGGCTGCGGATTTCAAGATGCGCCGACAGCGCGATGCTGCCCGACGACAGCGTCCACACATGCAGGTCGTGCACCCGATGCACGCCGTCGAGCGCCGCCAGGTCGCGGCCGACGGCGTTGAGCTGGACATTCTGCGGCACGCCCTCCATGAGCACGTGCACGGCTTCGCGCAGCAGGCGCAGCGCGGAGACCAGGATCAGCGCCACCACCAGCAGCGAGAGCAGGGGGTCGATCGGCGTCCAGCCGGTGGTGACGACGACGATGCCGGCGGCGATCGCCGCCACCGAGCCGAGTGCGTCTCCCAGTACGTGCAATAGCGCGGCGCGGGTGTTGAGCGTGTGCTCGCCGCGGCTCAACACCCAGGCGACGGCGAGGTTGACCGCAAGCCCGACCGTGGCGACGCCAATGACGGCCTCGCCACGGATGTCGCGCGGCGCGCCGAGACGGTCGATCGCCTCATGCACGATGAAGCCGAGCAGTACCAGCATCAGGACGCTGTTGATCAGCGCGGCCAGCACCTCCGCGCGCACCAGCCCATACGAGTGCAGCGCGCTCGGCGGCCGGCGCGCCAGCCAGGCGGCCGCCGCGGCGAGTCCGAGGGCCGAGCTGTCGGTGAACATGTGCACGGCATCGGACATCAGGGCAAGCGAACCCGACCACCAGCCGACCGCCGCCTCGATGGCGGCGAAGGCCAGCGTCAGCCCCAGCGCGACGAACAGGACGCCGGAACGTCCGGTGTGGGCGTGGTGCGTGTGGCCGTGCGCGGCGGCGTGGCCGTGCTCAGGCGTTTGCACAGTAGTCGGTGGGATCGGTCGGCAGCTTGAGGTCGGCGCTGCTCAGTCCCAGCCCGGCGATGCGGTGCAGCGCCTGGGCGTAGCGCGTCGATTCGCGCAGCGCGATCATGTCGGGTGGATGCGGGTGGCCGTGCATGCGCGCCAGGCGCGCGCGCGACGGCGCGGGCCAGTCGACGTCGAGCCGGGCCAGCACCTCGTCGGCGAGATCGGGGTGGTTGCACACCAGCGCCATGTCGCAGCCGGCGTCGAGCGCCGCCGTCACCCGCTCGACCACGTCGCCGGCCACCGCGGCGCCGGCCATGCACAGGTCGTCGCTGAAGATGGCGCCGTCGAAGCGCAATTGCCGGCGCAGGATCTTCTGCAACCACACGCGCGAGAATCCCGCGGGCCGTGGGTCGACTTCGGGGTAGATCACGTGCGCAGGCATGACTGCCGCGAGCCCCGCCTCGATCATGAGGCGGAACGGCACCAGGTCGGCGAGGGCGATGCTCGCCAGCGTGCGCGAGTCGACGGGAATATCGACGTGGGAATCGGCGGCCACGTGACCGTGTCCCGGAAAATGCTTGCCGCAGGCCGCCATGCCGGCGTCCTTCATGCCCAGCATGAGCGCCTGTCCCAGTTCGAACACCGTGCGCGGATCGCCATGGAAGGCGCGGTCGCCGATCACGCTCGACGCGCCGTAATCCAGGTCGAGCACCGGCGCGAAGCTGAAATCGACGCCGTGCGCGCGCAGCTCGCCCGCCAGCACGTAGCCGGTTTCGCGCGCGAGCTCCTTCGCGCGGTGCGGGTGGTCGTTCCAGATTTCGCCGAAGGCGCGCATGGGCGGCAGGCGGGTGAAGCCTTCGCGGAAGCGCTGCACCCGGCCGCCTTCGTGATCCACGCCGATCAGCAGGGGCGCAGATTTCAGGGCATGGATGTCCGCGGTCAGTGCCGCCAGCTGCGCGGGATCGCGGTAGTTGCGCGAAAACAGGATCACCCCGCCGACCAGCGGGTGGCCGAGGCGGCGGCGGTCCTCGCCGCTCAGTTCGGTGCCGGCGATATCGAGCATCAGGGGGCCGAGCGTCATGTCCTCTCCAGAATTGCGTAGGCCAGCACGAGCTCGCCCTCGTCGGACAGCGACAGATGATGCGCGACGATCCCTCGTGTGGTCAACCAGCCGGAGAGTGCCGGCGCGCATTCGAAGTGCGGCCTGCCGTGGTCATTGCGCAGCACCGCAAGATTGCGCAGCGTCACCGGCACACGCAGACCCGTGCCCGCCGCCTTGGCGAACGCCTCCTTGGCGGCGAAGCACTTGGCGAGAAAACGCGCCGGGTCGCGGCTGGCGTAGTAGGCGGCGTGCTCAGCCGGGGCGAGAATGCGGTCGGCGTAGTGCTCGCCGAAGCGCGCGAGGCCGTCGCGTACGCGCCGCACGTCGACGAGGTCGGTGCCGATGCCATGGATCATGGCGTCACCCGGACGGCGAGCCCCGCCTCACGGATCCTGTCGGCATAGGCGTCCAGCCACGCGGCGGGCAGGGCCGAGAGATGGGAGGCCTGAGGCTGCATCGAAGGACGGGCGAGGCCGTACAGCAATACCCCGCGCACCGGAATCCGTTCGCGCACGATGCGTGCGATGGCGGCCAAATAGGCCTGCTGCTCGGCCTCTGTCGGCGGCTCGCCATCGCGCGCGAACACGCAGGTCTGCAGCCAGGCCGGACACAGGCGCGCCGCAAGGGCGAGCCGCTCGAACTGCTTTTCGGGGCGGATGCGCGTCTGGTTGATCGCGCGCATGCCCGCCGCGGTCGCGCTGTCGAACTTGAACCATGTCTCGCCGTTCAACGCCGCCATTTGCCGCAGCCCCGCCTGCACGCGCGGGCGATCGATCAGGCTGCCGTTGGTGATGAGCACCAGCTTGATGCGCCCGGCGAGACCGAAATCTCCCAGTATGCGGCCGATCAGCTCGATCACCTCAGGAAAAGCCTGCGCGCTGGTCGGCTCGCCATTGCCCGACAGGGCGATGTCGTTGAGACGTTGCGCACCGTCCGGTACGCGCGTCTGCATGAAATCGCCGTGCAGGATCGCGTCGAGCATCGCGCGCAGTTCGGTTTCCAGGCATTCGAGGTCGATGTCCGGCGCCGTGCCGCGGATGAGCGTGGGCACCTGGCAATACACGCACGCCCAGTTGCAGGCGTTGTTGGGGTTGAGATTCACCCCCACCGACACCCCGCCCGCGCGGCGCGACACCACCGGATAGACATAGCGCATCCCCACGCTGTCGCGGTCGTGGTCACGGGGCGTGAGGGGGGCGGGGCGTGCCATGGTGGGGATTTTCGCACGGCGCGGCACGGAAATTGGCGGAAGCGGTGAGATTCGAACTCACGGAGACATTCCTGCCTCGGTGCTTTTCAAGAGCACTGCCTTAAACCACTCGGCCACGCTTCCAGCGACCTGCACGATGCGGCCAGCCGGCTTTGGTTCCGGCCGCCGTATCGCGGCTTGATTTGCGGTACACGCCGAACCGGTCTCGCGATCCGGGCGTCCCTTTCTCGCCGCAGGCGCCCGCATTGTAGCGGTTCGGCGCGGTGCGTGCGATGCCTGTCTGTCGGCCTGTCGACACGTGTTGTCGAGTTTTCGTGGGGGCGCAGGTACGAACGCGCGCCATGCTTGAACGAATCCATGACGGAACATGCGCTTGCCACCGCGCCGACAATTTCGGTGACTGGCATGAATGCTGCTGAGCCCGGTATGTCATCCCTCGGTAGCGGACCATGAACGAATTCTTCGGAATGCTGAGCACGATCGCCCGTCGCCGGAAGGCCGGCACGGGTTCACCCTTCGTTTCGCTCAAGGCGACGGCGCGGTGGCTGCAGCATCTGCCGTCGGATTCGGACTACGACGCGCACCATGCCCTCGTCGAAGGGCTGGAACGCTTCAACGCGGAACGCGGCACTGCGACGCTGATGCGCATGAATGTATTGCAGGCGCTGGAAACGGCCGGGACTGTGCTGCAGCAGCGCATCGTCGAGCAGTACGTGCGCAATCAGGCCGCCTTTCGTCTCGCTCGCCAGGCCCTGTGGCGCGAATCCTGGATGTTCTGGTCGCTGCTGGCCGAGGCCTGGCTGGATTTTCTCAAGCAGTCCTACCGTAACGGCGCGAGCGTCGAACTCAAGTCCCACGTGGCAGGCATCGCAGCGCGTGCGCTGCGCTATGCCGGTCTGGTGATGCGCTGGGAGTACCACCAGGCACGCGATCCCGCGCCCTCGGCCTGGCGGCGCATCCACAAGATTTTCCGTCTGGTCGAGCGCGACGGCTTCGATCGCACACCGGTGACGATCGGCGAGGAAGGCACGCACTGCGCACGCGAGTATGCGTTGACCGTGCTCATGGGCCTGGTCCATCCGGTCGGCTTCCGCGCACATGAAATCGAACTGATCGCGCAGATGCTCGCCGATTACGAACCCTTGCCGCTGCCTGTGGCGGTGCCGACCCGCGACGTCGACAGCCACGTCGTCGACCTGTCGCTGGCGGAGGGTGCCAGCAAGCTCGACGGCGAGCGGCTACGCGGCCGCCGCTTGCGCTATTTCGCGCTGAACGATCTGGTCGCGCACCTGAAGTCCATCGATGCCGGCGCAGCGGCTGGCGCGGATGCCGCGCTGACCCGGCAGGTGGCGAGTTTGATCGAGCGCGGCGGCATCCGCCGCAACCGCCAGCGCACCCATCGCTTTGGCCGCGTCTGGGTGGCGGCGGGCATCGAGCCCGTGATGTCGGCGCTGGCGGCCTCGGCGCCGGGCCTCGACCGTGGAGGGCTGGAGCCCTGGATGCTGCGTGACGAAAGCACGGAGGGCATGGGTTTCGTGCTGCCGGAGCAATGCGTCTTGCCGCATGGCCGCTTGCTCGCGGTGAGCTGGGATCCGGCCGAGGCAGTGTGGCAGCTGCTGGCGGTGCGCTGGACGCGCGAGGAAGACGGGCAGCATCTAGTCGGCGCGCAGCGCCTGTCGCGCCATCCCAAGCGGGTGGAAGTGCTGTTCGATGCGCAGGCCGACGATCAGGGCGAGCCGCGTGTCTGGGCGCTGTTCATGCCGCTGGCGGAGCACGATCAGGGGCTCAGCAACCTGCTGCTGCCCAAGGCGCACTACCGGCTCGGCGCCAGTCTCACGCTGCGCGACGGCGACATGGTCTATCGCCTGCGGCTGGGAGAAGTGCAGGAAGCGCACGAAGCGTGGCTGCGCGTCGGCATGGACGTGCTGGGACGGGAGCAGTTCGCCGCCGCCGCCTGAAGGCATCCAGGGTCGGGCGAGCGGTCGCGGCGTGTCTCAGCGCGTGCGGATGTCGCCGAAGTGAAAGTCGAAGCTGTCATTGCGACGGTCGACGAAATATTGCTCCAGCGTCGTGCGCACGGTGCGGAAGGCGATCTCGTCCCAGGGAATCTCCGTCTCCGTGAACAGCCGGGCCTCGAGTGATTCGATCCCCGGCTGGAAATTCAGATCGAGCAGGCGCGCGCGGAAGATGAAATACACCTGGTTGACGTGCGGCAGGTTGTAAAGGGTATACAGCTTGCCGATCTCGATGCGCGCGCCGGCTTCCTCCCACGTCTCGCGCGCCGCGCCCTCGGCCGTCGTCTCCCCGTTTTCCATGAAGCCCGCCGGCAGGGTCCACAGGCCGTGCTTCGGCTCGATGGCGCGGCGGCACAGCAGGATCCTGTTTTCCCACTCCGGAATGCAGCCCACCACCATCTTCGGGTTCTGGTAATGCACCGTGCCGCAGTTCGGGCACACGTGGCGCGGCAAATGGTCGCCGTCGGGCACGCGCAGCACCACCAGCGCGCCGCATTCACTGCAGTAATTCATGCCGTATCCAATTCCTTGACGTGTGACATCGCGAAGCGATTCCGTGTTCCCCCGCTCGCGGGAGAGGGTTGGGGAGAAAAACGGGCAGGGCCCGGTTTCATGCTCTGGGGCGGCCTCGCCATGAACCTTCCCGTCGCCGCACGGTAGCAAAATCCCCCCATTCCGGGCAAGGGTGAAACTGGAATGCGCGTGCGTGAGCGTTTATTATCCCAAGATACATATCGTCGTGCCTCCCAGCCCATGCGTCCTTCCCATATTGAAACCATCCTCGACCGCGAGTTCGAAAGTGCCGCCGACGGCCACCACACACCGGTGATGCTGTGGGGACCGCCCGGCGTGGGCAAGTCGCAGATCGTCGCCAAGATCGCCCAGCAGCATGGCGTGCCGCTCATCGACATCCGTCTCTCCCAGATGGAACCGACCGACCTGCGTGGCATTCCGTTCCGCAGCGGGCAACTCGTCGAGTGGTCGATCCCTGCCGTGCTGCCGGACGCGACGCGCCACGGCCCCTCGGGCATCCTGTTTCTCGACGAGATCACCTCGGCGCCGCCCACGGTGTCGGCCGCGGCCTACCAGCTCATTCTCGACCGCCGCCTGGGCGAATACCAGATACCGGACGGCTGGGTAATTTTCGCCGCGGGCAACCGCCAGGGCGACCGTGGCGTCACCTACGCCATGCCGGCGCCGCTCGCCAACCGTTTCACCCATTACGAAGTCGAGGTGTTTCTCGATGACTGGGTGCGCTGGGCCTACAATGAGAACATCGACCCGCGCGTGATCGCGTTCCTGCGTTTCCGCCCCGACCTCCTGTTCAGCTTCGATCCCGCGCACACGCCGATCGCGTTTCCGAGTCCGCGTTCGTGGGAGTTTGCCCACCGTGCGCTGCAGAAGTTCGACGCCACCGCGCTGCTCGCCGATGCGCTGGTCGCCTGCGTCGGCCAGTCCGCCGGCCTGGAACTCAAGACCTTCGTCGACAACATGGCGCAGATGCCGGACATCGACGCCATCATCGCCGGCGACGCGGCCGACGTGCCGGACGGCATCGACCTGCAATACGGTGTCGCCGCCGCGCTGGTGCGCAAGGCGCTGCTTGCCGCCGACAGCGGCGACGCGGCCCCCGTGTACGGCAACATCCTCAAGTACGCGCAGCGTTTTCCGCAGCGCGAAATGGGCGTGATGCTGGTATCCGACCTGCATCGCGCCGTCGGGCGCCCGCTGTTTTCCGTGCCGGCGTTTGCCGAATGGGCCAACAGCATCACCGATCTCGTCCTCTACGAACACTGATGGCTGACCAGCCCGGCCCCGCGCTCGAACCCATCCTCACCAAGCTCGCCGCGGCGCGCACGCGGCTCATCATGGAGCGCCCTTTCCTCGGCGCGCTGGTCATGCACCTGCCGCTGACGCCGGGCGGCGACTGGTGTACTACCACCGGCACCGACGCCAAGGCGTTCTACTTCAACCCGAAATTCATCGACAACCTCAGCCTCGCGCAGACCCAGTTCGTGCTGGCGCACGAGGCCATGCACTGCGCGATGGGCCATCCGCACCGCCGCCAGTACCGTTCCCGGCATCGCTGGGACGTCGCCTGCGACCACGCGGTGAACCTCATCCTCATCGAGGAGGGCATGAAACCGCCGCTGCACGGCATCCTCGCCGACCAGAACTACATGACGCTGTCGGCCGAGGAGATCTATCCCCTCATCCCCGAAGACACCACCGAAGAATCCTTCGACCAGCACCTGTTCGACGGCGACAGCCAGGCAAGCGGCAGTCCGGATCAAGGCGAGCGCCAGGACCAGCCCGACGCCGGCGACTCAGGCGGGCAGGGCAGGGAAGGCCAGAGCCAGGGCGAGGGCGAACCGCAGCAGGGCAGCGGCGGCCAGGCCGCGTCGCAGCCCGAGCCCCTCTCGCCAGGCGAACGTGAAAAAATTGCCGAACAGTGGAAGAACCGCCTCGCCGCCGCCGCCCAGGCCGCGCGCCAGGCCGGCAAACTGTCGCAGTCGATGCTGCGCCTGGTCGATGGCCTGCTCGCCCCCAGCCTGCCGTGGCGCGCGCTGCTGGCGCGCTTTTTCGCCGTCAACCAGCGCGACGACTACTCCTGGCGGCGGCCGTCGCGGCGCGAGGGCGATGCGCTGCTGCCGCGTCTGTCGAGCGAGGGCATCGACGTGATCGCCGCCATCGACACCAGCGGCTCCATCACCGACGACGAACTGCACGAATTCGCCAGCGAACTCGACGCCCTCAAGGGTCTGGTGCGCGCGCGCATCACCCTGCTCGCCTGCGACACGTGCATCGACGAGGCAGGGCCGTGGGAATTCGAGCCCTGGGACACCCTGCAGCTGCCCGAAGGCATCCAGGGCGGCGGCGGCACCGATTTCCATCCGGTGTTCGACTGGGTCGAACGGGCGGGCCGCAGCCCCAACCTGCTGGTGTATTTCACCGATGCCGAAGGCGACTTCCCCAAAGCGCCGCCCGCCTATCCCGTCGTCTGGCTGGTCAAGGGCAAGGCGCCCGTACCCTGGGGCGAACGGGTGCAGCTCAATTGAGGTTTGGCGTGAAACATCGCGAAGCGATTCCGTGTCACCCTCTCCCGCAAGCGGGGTACGCGGCGACTTGCCCGCTTGCGGGCTTGGTCGATCGCTTGGTGGCTTCATCAGAGGGGTGGGGAGAGGGAAACGGTCATGGCGAGTGTCGTTTCATATTCTGGGGCGGCGAATCGCCATGAACGTTAGCGTGAACACCACCGAGACCGGCGCCGGCCGCGTGCGCGGCTTTCTGTTCGAGGCGCTCGACATCCGTGGGGCGTGGGTGCAGCTGGGGTCCGCCTGGCGCGACATGACGGCGGGGCGCGCCTACCCGCAGCCGGCGCTCGAACTGCTGGGGCAGCTCGCCGCCGTCACCACCCTCATCGCTGCCAATCTCAAGCAACCGGGCCGCCTCACCTTCCAGTTGCGCGGCGACGGCAGCATCCCGCTTCTGGTCATGGACTGTGACGAGCAACTGCGCCTGCGCGGCATGGCGCGCGCCGCGCCCGACGTGGCCGCCGGCCCGCTCGCGCAACTGCTCGGCGAAGGCGCGCTGACGCTCACCCTCGACGTCGCCGGCATGCGCCAGCCCTATCAGAGCCATGTGCCGCTGCAGGGCGACACCCTCGCCGCCGCGTTCGAACACTATCTCGCCCAATCCGAACAGCAGCCCGCCCGCCTGTGGCTCGCCGCCGACCGCGACCGCGCCGCCGGCCTCTTCCTGCAGGCGCTGCCCGGCGCCGCGGCGCGCGATCCCGACGGTTGGGGTCGTGTTCAGCATCTCGCCGCCACCGTGCGCTCCGGCGAACTGCTCGGGCTGGGCGCCATCGCCCTGATCGGCCGCCTGTTTCCCGAAGAGGACGTGCGCGTGTTCGACCCGCGCCCCGTGACCCATCATTGTCCATACGATCCGGCCAAGATTCACGCCATGCTGCGTGGCGTCGGCCGCGCCGAGTGCGACGCCATCCTCGCCGAGCACGGCGAAATCCGCGTGCACGACGACATCTGCAACCACGAATACGTGCTCGACGCCGCGGCCGTAGCCGCCTTGTTCCGGTGAGGGGGCGGGGCGAGCGGCGCGGGCGAAGAAGCCTCTTCAGCGTCAATCCGGCGCAGGCCCGAATCCGGCAGTCCACCCGGTTCCGGCTTTCGCCGCAGCGATGTCAGGTCAAGAAGAACGCGGCGGATTTCCTATGATGAATCATCCGGCGCAAAAGGAGCCATGATGCGTACCCTCTGCATAGCCCTGGGGCTGCTCGCCCTGCCGATGGCCGTCCTCGCCGCCGACGAGCGTTACCAGGCCTTACCCCTGGCCGGCGCCGCCGGCGGCCAGGGGGGCGGCCGCGCCTTCATCCTCGACACCCGCGAAGGCCACGTCTGGATCTGGAGCGAAAACGAACCCGTCGCCGGCCCCGACGGCAGCCGCCGCTACGGTTCCGGCTTCATCTACCAGGGCCGCTTGCGCCCCGGCACCCGCGCCGGCGAGTGGGTCGAGGGGACGGGAGCAGAGGACGGAAAGCGGTAAGCCCGAGGCGCCGCCCCGGCCCCATCGCCGCGAGCACCCGAAGGGCATAAAGGCGCCGCTCTAACATGTAGGAGGGCCGCCCCCGGCCCGATCGCCGTGAACGCCTTTCACACCCCCATCGCCCGTGCGCGTCGCTCCGGCATGGGAGTGGTGCGGCGCGCGTCCGTGTTGATGGATGGGTTGGGCACCTGTGGCACCAAGTGCTACTTTGATGCTACAGCCAGCACAGCCTTGGGGTTGGTACTCGCTGGCAAGTAGAGTACGCGCCGCACCGCCAGGCTGTTTGCGGTCTTGCTCCCAGTGTTAGGTGGCAATGACGCTGCGATGGTATGGCTGACCCTAGAAATCCAAGACGCCTGCGTCATGATCCGGCGCCAAGGGAGGTAAAAGGAAATCCGAGAATCAAGACAACCTTTGGAAAGGCTCCGCCAAGGGCTGCCCCACAGGCAGCGCCTATCATGGCCGCGTCGGCGAGCACAGAGAACGCCACCGGCATTTCTCCCAACACGAGCCGAGCGATCACGCCGATCCACAAACCAGCTAAGGCCCCGACAAAGAACCCAAGCACGCGCTCGCGTGCGGTAGGAGGGCGATGCCACCACGCACGGAGTTCGGCGGTACGGCGTTTTAAAAAGGCGCTAACCAATTGCCACCTAACGTTAAAGCCCAGCCGCGCCGCTTTTTGGCGTCGGATGCGGCGCCTTGTTAGCGCGCCTCAACAGCCACCAGCCGATTACGCTCGCGAAAAGGGGAACAAGGTACTGGGAATACGCCCAAGCGGCATCAATAATTGCGGGGCCTTCCGGAAAAAGCAACTGGCTTGAACAAAACCGATATGCGCTCCCCAACGCACCCAACCCAGCAGCCCATCGGACTGTTGTAGTTGGCTCTGCGAGCCTCGCAAACGCCGGCTCTATGCCGTTTCGTGTGGAAATTGACAAGTCAACAGACATGACGGTAGCAGCCGTAATCTCGGGGAATGGCCGGCAGCAGAGGGTTCTTCGGCAGATGCTTGAGCCTGGACATGCGCAGGTAGGCGATCGCGATG
>JANJXT010000032.1 GCA_024708885.1 Thiobacillus sp. | reverse complement strand
GGTACCGGCGCGCCGCTCCCGGTCTCGATCACGCTGACCGCGCTTGGCCTGTTCGCCGTCGGAGCCAGCATGAGCCTCTTCACCGGCCGCCGCGCCCTGTTCTCCGGGCTGCGCATGCTCGCCATCGGCGGTGCGGCGGGTCTGGCGACGTATGGCATCGGTGCATCGCTGGGCGTGACGCTGGGTTGAAACACAGCCGCGTCCAGCGATGCCGCCGGCTGTAAGCGTGCTAAAATAAAAAAATAAAAAATTATACGCTGCCCAATCAAATACCCCCACTTGCTCCGACTCGTCGGCTGAAGGGGATGGGAGATCCCAATGCCAACATCTCGACATCGCTCCGGGATCGTGCTTGCCCTGAGCCTCGCCACTTCACAGCTTTCCGCCGCGACCGACACTGTAGCGCTGGAACAGGATACCTGGGTGGGGGGCGTCTTCGACACCAAGGTAGCCATACCGCCTGAAGCAGAACCCCTTCCCGACTTCGCCGATGAGCCGATCGTTGATGTCGACGGGTACATGAACGAAGTGATCGTCATACCTGATTACTCCAATGGCGACTTCATCCGACAAGCGGTGCCTTCGGTATCAAAAGGAACCACGATGCGGCCAGAGGATGTCCTGATTGATGCCGTGAACCGCGGGGATGAGACCGCCTTGGCCGTGCTTGGCGGCGCGAAAAGCGCTCGATACGCGATACTGAGCGATCGTCTCGCCGATGCAGAGCGTCAGCGTCTAGGGGACAATGATCCGCTGGAGCGGTTGCATCGGTATCTGGTACTGAGATACCCGACGATCGAAGCAGCAAGAAACGCCGAGTTACTCTTAAAGAAGGCTCCCGGTATTGTCAGCGCGGCACACAGCCGTGCCTCCAGATTTTCATTCATTCCGAATGACCCCTATTTCCAGGAGAAATCCGATTCACGCCTCTACCAGTGGGGCATGCATGCTATGAATATGCCTTCGGCGTGGGACAAGACCAAGGGACACGGGTATGTTGGGATAGTGGATTCCGTGTCATCCACGACTGCACACGCAGACCTGGCAAGCGTTCGGGGACAGCTCTCGTTCGTAGATACGGCTTACTTCTACCCCCAGCATGGCCTACACGTAACGGGAATTGTGGCTGGCTCACAAAATAACGGCATTGGAGTAACCGGCAGTTGCCCAAATTGTAGTGTTGCTCTCGCTCAGTCTGCCCTATCACCTCAGAGTCAGGCGAGCTCTATTCGGGGACTCGTTGACAGGGGTGTTTCCGTGATCAACATGAGCTGGGGGCTTGATGGTGATTCTTGCGCGAACAAGGCGATTGTGTGCGAAGCGATCGCATATGCAGACCAGAGAGATGTCCTCTTGGTGGGAGCGGCTGGAAACTACCTGCAGGGTGCACCCCAGTTTCCTGCCGCCCATACATCCGTATTGTCTGTCGGTGGAGCAGAATCGTTGGGTGGCACAGCCTGGCAACGATGGTATTTTGGTTACCACGATGTTGAAGGGAAAAACGTCGGTTCAAACGCGGCAGGCGCGACCGGCGTGGTGGCCCCGGCTCGTTCAATTGTGTCCACCATGCCGGTTTGGGGAAGCTGGAATGCACAGGCCCCGTA
Source organism: Thiobacillus sp. (assembly GCA_024708885.1). Taxonomy (GTDB): domain Bacteria; phylum Pseudomonadota; class Gammaproteobacteria; order Burkholderiales; family Thiobacillaceae; genus Thiobacillus. The sequence continues at coordinate 2,343 of JANJXT010000032.1, read as the reverse complement.
TAAGTGCGCAGACACAGTTGCTGTTGACGAATCCGGAGTTGCCGGTGATGGCTATGCCTCTTGTACCGGCACATCCCAGGCTGCCCCGCACATTACCGCCCTTGCGGGCCTTCTGCGCTCGACCCATCCCAGGCTCTCGCGGGATACCGTTGAGGACATCATTCGAGCCAGCGGCAGTTTTTCCGGATACCCAAGCGCCGAATACGGTTATGGAATGCCGAACGCCAATACGGCTGTCAATCTTATCACCAACTACAACCCGAAACGCCTTACGCCGCTGTTTGCCTTTTACAGTTCGGGGCGCGAAGACTACTTCTACTCAACATCCCCCCAAATGGCATCGGCTGCCCGCGCAGGCACTCTCCGCCCGTCTCACGCCACGGCGGTTCAGTACGAAACACGGGGGACACAGATCACTTCCTACGCGAATTTCCCCGGCATGCCATGGGGATGGATTGATTACACACCAAGAGCGGAAGTATGGCTGTTCACTACTCCAATCAATCCGATCATCCCGTCGATTCCGCTTGTGCCCTTGTACCGCTTGAGCTGGAAATGCGGGGACTCTTCCTCCACGGTGTGCGCCAACAACCCCTATCACACCGATTTTGCGTACACAACCGATGCGTCTGGGATCGCCTCTTTCCAAAACGTTGGATACAAATTGGACGGTATCGAAGGCTATCTTTATCCAAGAACCATGACGCAGCCATCCGGCACTGTGCGCTTCCTTCAGAAGTACAACGCAATACGGGACGACCACGCCATATTCCCTGAATCCGAACTTGTCAACATGACTGATGATGGCTACACGATGAACTCAGGCCCCGATTGGTTAGGTTATGCCTATCCGAATTTGACAGGGGCGATGCCGAGCTATTGAGCGCTACGCGCGCATGTCCCTCATGTTTCACGCGCTTCAATTTGAGGAGTCTATGATGTCAAAGAGCATACGTGCAGTCGCGCTGCTCGTGGCCTTGTTGGCCGCCTGCGGGGGAGGAGGATCGGGATCTGGCGCCGACAACGGTGGCGCCTCTCCAGGCGGAGGCGCGCCCGCCCCCCCAGATTTGCAGACAAGCGTGTCAGCACCAACGTATGCAGACGGGTCCGGTGAGCTCGTGTATTTCCAGTTCATAAACCATTTACGCCAGCAGTTGGGCTTGGGTCTGCTTGCCCAGAATGTCTCGCTTGATGCGGCGGCGGCGAACCATGTAGCATACCTCGATCCTTCGTTTACCGATGCAGAAATGCTGTCCGGTATCGAGGACTCCTCAAAACCCAATTTTACTGGGGTGTCTGCCCAGGATCGTTGTACTCATGTCGGATATGCTGGCCTTTGCGCCCAAGCTGATAGATGGTCCGAAATCTACTTTGCCGGACATCCTTCTCCCTATCTAGGCTTGCTGGTACTCGACCAAGGGGCACGAGACATTGGCATGGCGATGCATTCCACTTTTCTGTTTGGAGGCATGTCGAATGGCCCGGAAATCCAACTCGGCTTGCCATCAGGTACAACTCCCCAGCACCAGGGCTCCGAATTCACCTTGGTGGCACAGCTCTGGGGAGCATTCCATGTCCAGGTTAATGAGGACGAGGTGCTCACGGTTGACACCTTCCGTGTCGCAGATGCGTACAACCACGATATTGGCGGCACCATCGTGACCAGTGCAACTGACCCGCTCCAACGTGTTCCCGCAAATGCCGCGATGTTTGTACCCGCGAACCCGATCACCTGCGACGGCAGCACATATTTTGTATCGTTCACCGGGAAGCGAGGAGGCTCCTTTTTTATTGTGACACGAACAATAACCATCAACCCCTATCCACATTGCGGCTAATGGGTAATGGGCAGCGGCCAAAATAAACTGCCGGCCCCATCTGATTCCTCATGTGAGTTCTGCGAGATCAACACCGCGGCCGCCTGAGGTATGAATGTCGAAAGCTCTGATTGAGCGGCGTTTTTATATTTACCATAACATCCAGTCTTCGATGTAGCGACGACACCACTCCCACCACACCACCCCATTCCTTTCCCACTCGCCCCAGATCGACGGATCGACGCCAAGACGCGCGGCCGCTTCCTGAATGGGTCCCGCCGAGGCGCGCAAGCTGGCCGATACGCTGATGCAGGATCCCGAACGTGCGCTCGACACGCTGGCGCGCGAGGAGCTCGGCCTCGATCCCGCTGAACTCGCCTCGCCTTGGATCGCCGCGCTGTCCTCGTTTTCCGCCTTCACCGCCGGCGCGGCACTGCCGCTCGCGCCCTTCCTGTTCGGTACCGGCGCGCCGCTCCCGGTCTCGATCACGCTGACCGCGCTTGGCCTGTTCGCCGTCGGAGCCAGC
>JANJXT010000012.1 GCA_024708885.1 Thiobacillus sp. | reverse complement strand
GGCACGCTGGAGTTGACGCGTACCGGTGCGTTCTCGATTCCGCTGGTGCTCATGCTTTTCGTCGGCGTGCTCCTGGTGACCGCGCTGGTGGTGTTCGTCGAGCGCGGGCAGCGCAAGATCCTGGTGAACTACGCGAAGCGCCAGGTCGGGAAAATGGTCGTCGGCGGTCAGAGTTCGCACCTGCCGCTCAAGTTGAACATGGCCGGCGTGATTCCGCCGATCTTCGCCTCGAGCATCATTCTCTTCCCGGCGACGCTGGCGGGCTGGTTCGGGAGCAGCGAGGGGATGGGATGGCTCAAGGACATCGGGGCGACGTTGTCCCCCGGGCAGCCTGTGTACGTGCTGCTGTATGCCCTGGCGATCATCTTCTTCTGCTTCTTCTACACGGCGCTGGTCTTCAATCCCAAGGAGACCGCGGACAACCTGAAGAAGAGCGGTGCGTTCGTGCCCGGAATCCGGCCCGGTGACCAGACGGCACGGTACATCGACAAGATCCTGACGCGGCTGACGCTGGTGGGGGCGATCTACATCACGCTCGTCTGCCTGCTGCCCGAGTTCCTGATTCTGAAGTGGAACGTCCCCTTCTACTTCGGAGGCACGTCGCTGCTGATCATCGTGGTGGTGACGATGGACTTCATGGCGCAAGTGCAGGCCTACGTGATGTCGCACCAGTACGAGGGACTGCTGAAGAAGGCCAATTTCAAGAACGGCCTGGTGGGGCGCTGATGTCCAAGGAAGATGTCATCCAGATGCAGGGCGAAGTGCTGGAGAACCTGCCGAACGCCACCTTCCGGGTCAAGCTTGAAAACGGTCATGTGCTGCTTGGATACATTTCGGGGAAGATGCGCATGCACTACATCCGCATTCTTCCCGGCGACAAGGTCACGGTAGAGTTGACGCCGTACGACCTGAGCAAGGGCCGGATCGTGTTCCGGGCGAAGTGACGAATGATTTTTGACCGGCAGGCGAACTGCCGGTGAGTGAATGGAGAAAACCATGAGAGTGCAGGCTTCCGTCAAGAAAATGTGCCGCAAATGCAAGGTCGTGCGCCGCAAGGGTGTGGTCCGTGTGATCTGTGACGATCCGCGCCACAAGCAGCGCCAGGGCTGAGCCGACGTTCCGGCGACACTGATTGAAATCGAGTCGACCCAAAGACGGGTTGACGTGTTATAATTTTTTGTTTTCCGTTCGGAGCTTTGCGAATGGCTCGTATTGCTGGGGTTAATATCCCGAATCATCAACACGCGATCATCGCGTTGACCGCCATTTACGGTATCGGCCGGACCACGTCCGGAAAGATTTGCGATGCGGCTGGCGTTGCCCACACCGCGAAGATCAAGGATCTGTCCGAGGCTGAGGTCGAGCGTTTGCGTGAGGGCGTGGCCAGGTTCACGGTCGAGGGCGACCTGCGCCGTGAAGTCACCATGAACATCAAGCGTCTGATGGACCTCGGCTGCTATCGCGGTTTCCGTCACCGCAAGGGCTTGCCGGTGCGTGGTCAGCGCACTCGCACGAACGCGCGCACCCGCAAAGGGCCGCGCAAGGCCATCAAGAAATAAAGGTTAACCATGGCAACGAAAACCGCTACGCGCGTCCGCAAGAAGGTCAAGAAGAATGTCGCCGAAGGCATCGCGCACATTCACGCCTCGTTCAACAACACCATCGTGACGATCACCGACCGTCAGGGCAACGCGCTGTCGTGGGCGACCGCCGGCGGTGCGGGCTTCAAGGGCTCCCGCAAGTCGACGCCGTTCGCGGCGCAGGTGGCTGCCGAGAATGCCGGCAAGATGGCGCAGGAGTATGGCGTCAAGAACCTCGAAGTGCGCATCAAGGGCCCGGGCCCCGGCCGCGACTCGACTGTCCGCGCGCTGAACGCGCTGGGCTTCAAGATCGTCGCGATCTCGGATGTCACCCCGATTCCGCACAACGGCTGCCGCCCCTCCAAAAAGCGTCGTATCTAATTACCACGGAATATCATGGCTCGTAATCTTGATCCCAAATGCCGTCAGTGCCGTCGCGAAGGCGAAAAGCTCTTCCTGAAGGGCGAAAAGTGTTTCACTGACAAGTGTGCCGTTGAGCGCCGTGCTTACGCTCCGGGCCAGCATGGCCAGAAGAGCGGCGCCCGCCTGTCGGGCTACGGCGTGCAGCTCCGCGAAAAGCAGAAGATCCGCCGCATCTACGGTGTGCTCGAAGGGCAGTTCCGCCTCGCCTACAAGCGTGCCGATAGCCGCAAGGGCGTGACCGGCGAAAACCTGCTGGCGATGCTCGAATCCCGTCTGGATTCCGTGTGCTACCGCATGGGCTTCGGTGCTTCCCGCACGGAGGCCCGCCAGGTGGTGCGCCACAACGGCATCATGGTGAACGGTCGCCGCGTCAACATCCCGTCCTACCAGGTTCGCGCCGGCGACGTGATCGAGGTTGCCGAAAAGGCCAAGGGTCACCTGCGCATCAAGGCTGCCGCCGAGGCGACCGCCGCGCGCGGCGTGCCGGAGTGGATCGAGGTCGACGCCAAGGCGCTCAAGGGCACCTTCAAGGCCGCCCCGCAGCGTTCGGAACTGCCTTCGACCATCAACGAATCGCTGGTCGTCGAACTGTACTCCAAATAAGCTGGCTGGGTCTTTGTGACCGGGTCCTAAGGAATCGCACTCTATGCAAAGCGCTACCGAATTTCTCAAGCCGCGTATCGTCGAGGTGGATCGCGCCTCCCCGCTGCACGCCAAGGTCATCATGGAGCCCTTCGAACGGGGCTATGGCCACACGCTCGGCAACGCGCTGCGCCGCATCCTGCTCTCCTCCATGGTTGGCTATGCGCCGACCGAGGTGTCCATCAGCGGCGTCGTGCACGAGTACTCGACCATCGAGGGCGTGCAGGAGGACGTCGTCGACATCTTGCTGAACCTCAAGGGCGTCGCGTTCAAGATGCACGGCAGGTCCGAGGCCGTCCTCAAGGTCTCCAAGGCCGGTGAGGGCGTGGTGACCGCCGGCGACATCGAGGTCGGGCACGACATCGAGGTGCTGAACCCCGACCACGTCATCGCCCACCTGACCAAGGGCGGCAAGCTGGACATGGAGATCAAGATCGAGAGCGGCCGGGGCTACCAGCCCGCGACGGCCCGCAAGATTTCCGACGAGTCGCGTTCCGTCGGCGCGATCCAGGTCGATGCGTCGTTCAGCCCGGTGCGCCGCGTGGCGTATTCGGTCGAAAGCGCCCGCGTCGAGCAGCGCACCGACCTCGACCGCCTCGTGATCGACATCGAGACGAACGGCGTGGTCGAGCCCGAGGAGGCCGTGCGCACCGCAGCCCGCATCCTCGTCAGCCAGCTCTCGGTCTTCGCGGACCTGGAAGGCACGCCGGCCGAGTCCGAGTCCCCGCGTTCGCCGCAGGTCGATCCCATGCTGCTGCGCCCGGTCGACGATCTCGAACTGACCGTGCGTTCGGCGAACTGCCTGAAGGCCGAGAACATCTACTTCATCGGTGATCTGATCCAGCGTACCGAGACCGAGCTGCTGCGTACCCCCAACCTGGGCCGCAAGTCGCTCAACGAAATCAAGGACGTGCTCGCTTCGAAGGGGCTTTCGCTCGGCATGAAGCTGGAAAACTGGCCGCCCGCCGGCCTCGAGCGCCCCTGACCCTTAACCCAACCAACAACAAAGTGCGGGTCGCCGTGGCTGGCGGCCTTGCCCAAGAACAGCGTCTGAAAGGAAATTGCCATGCGTCACCGTCAATCGAATCGCAAACTGAACCGCACCACCAGCCATCGTCTGGCCATGTTCCGCAACATGAGCAATTCGCTGCTGAAGCACGAGGTCATCAAGACCACCCTGCCGAAAGCCAAGGAGCTGCGCCGTTTCGTCGAGCCGCTGATCACCCTCGGCAAGGAGCCGACCCTGGCGAACCACCGGCTCGCCTTCGATCGCCTGCGCGACCGTGAAATGGTCGTGAAGCTCTTCGGCGAGCTCGGCCCCCGCTACAAGACCCGCCCGGGCGGCTACCTGCGGATCCTGAAGTACGGCTTCCGCGTCGGCGACAACGCGCCGATGGCCCTGGTCGAACTGGTCGACCGTCCCGAAAGCGACGCCGCGCCGGTCGACGCCGAGTAAGGCCTCCGCCAGCAAGGATTCATGGAAAGCCGGGCATGCCCGGCTTTTTCATTGTGCGCGCGCGAAAGGGGGACGGCTTGCCGGGCAGGGTACGGTCGGGCATAGTCGTGCGGGAACGGTCTACAGGAACGAGCGCGTGATTGTCCTCTTCACCGATTTCGGTTGGCGCGACCCCTACGTCGGCCAAGTCAAGGCGCGTCTTGCGGAGCACGCCCCCGACCAGCGCGTGGTCGACCTGCTGCACGAGGTGCCGGATTTCAACCCGCACGCCGGCGCCCACCTGCTCGCAGCGTTCGCGGACGCCTTTCCGCCCGGCACCGTGTTTCTTGCCGTCGTCGACCCGGGGGTCGGCACGCCACGGGAGGCCGCGGTCGTGATGGCGGGGGGGCATTGGTTCGTCGGCCCCGACAACGGTCTGCTGTCGGTCGTCGCGGGGCGGCATGCCGATGCCCGGCTGTGGCGGATCATCTGGCGCCCCTCCGTCCTCTCGGCGACCTTCCACGGGCGCGACCTGTTTGCCGTGATCGCGGCGGAGATCGCGCGCGGTGAATTTCCCACCGGGAAGACCGTGCCGGTGGAACGCCTGGCGGTCGAATTCGACGCGGGGGATCTGGCGAGGGTGATCTACGTCGACCATTACGGCAACGCCTGGACAGGCATCCGCGGGGGTTCTCGCGATGCCCGCGTCAACGTCCGCGGCCGCGCATTGCGCCACGGCGACAGCTTCGGCTTCGTCGAGCGCGGCGAGGCCTTCTGGTTCATCAACAGCGTCGGCCTGCTGGAAATCGCGGTGAATCGCGGCAGCGCGGCCACCGTGCTGGGGCTGGCGGTCGGCGACGCGGTGACGGTGCAGCGGCCCAACTGATGCGTCAGCGCAAGCCGACCAGCAGCGCGCGGTAGTCGTTGACGTTGGTCCGGGTCGGTCCGGTGACCACCAGGTCGCCGAGCGCCGCGAAGAAGCCGTAGCTGTCATGCGCCGCCAGGAACGCGCCCGGGTCGAGCCCACGTGCGGCCGCGCGCGCAGGCGTGTCGGGGCCAATCAGTGCGCCGGCGTTGTCCTCGCTGCCGTCGATGCCGTCGGTGTCGCACGCGATGGCCCAGGCGGGGACGCCCTCCAGCGCCAGTGCGGTCGCCAGCAGGAACTCCGTGTTGCGCCCGCCGCGCCCGTGCCGCGGCTGCAGCGTGACCGTCGTTTCGCCACCGGAGACGAGCGCGAGCGGCCCGTTCCCTGCCCGCGCGCGGACCAGCGCAGCGTGCTGACGCGCCACCGCCTGCGCGTCGCCGCTGATGCTGTCGGACAGCACGATCGCCGGGATGCCTTGTTCCTCGAAATGACGCGCGCCAGCCGCCAGGCTGCCGCGTGCGCTGGCGACGATCCGGTTTTCGACGCGTGCAAAGCAGGCATCGCCTGGCTTGGGCGTGTCGGGCGACCGCTGCGCGGCACAGGTCTCGAGGTGGTGCCTGACCGCCGGCGGCAGGGAGATGCCGAAGCACTGGAGCCGCTCGAGCGCGTCCGCGCAGGTCGTGGGATCGGGTGCGCACGGGCCGGACGCGATATGGGTCGGATCGTCTCCGACGACGTCCGATATGATCAGGGCGACGACTTGCGCGCCGTTCGCCGCCTGCGCCAGCCGGCCGCCCGACAGACGGGTGAGGTGCTTGCGCACGGTGTTGATGTCGTGGATGGTCGCGCCGGCGCCCAGCAGCGCCTTCGTCACCGCCCGAAGCTCCTTCAGCGTCATGCCCTCGACCGGCGCGGCGAGCAGGCTCGAGCCGCCCCCGGATATCAGGGCCAGCAGCAGGTCGTCCGGCCCCAGCTCGCGCGCCATTTCGAGCATGCGCAGCGCCGCCGCCTGACCCCGCCCGTCCGGCAGCGGATGGCTGGCCTCGACGACCTCCACGCGCCGGGTGGGCAGACCGTGCTGGTAGCGCGTGACCACCAGCCCGGAAAGCGGCGCATCGGCAGGCCAGTGCGCTTCGACGGCCGCGGCCATGCTCGCGGCCGCCTTGCCGCCGCCGACGACGAGCGTGCGTCCTCGCGGGGGCGGCGGGAGATGGGGCGGGAGGACCTGCGCAGGGTCGGCTGCGGCGATCGCAGCGCGGAAGGATCCCAGCAGCAAGGCGCGGGGTGTCATGCCGGGTGCGTATGTCCGGGTGCGCCCACGCCGCGGTGGGGGGGACGGTACCGCGCCGCGGGATTGGGGAAAAACGGGCCGGTCACGGAGGGGACAGGGTCTTCAGCGGATCCGCTCGCACATCGAGGTCTTCAGGAACGTCGAGTGCAAGGCGGACCGGCTGCATGGCGCAAACAAAACGGCCAGGTGAGCCTGGCCGTCTTGCGCTGCCTTGGGCCGTGCTTATTCCTTGACGGCTTCCTTGGCCTCTTCCGTCATTTCCTGCGCGGCGTCGGTCGCGGCCTCGCCGGCGGCGGCTGCAGCGTCGCCCGCAGCTTCGGCAGCGGCGCCCGCGGCTTCGCCAGCCGATTCAGCGGCTTCGCCCATGGCGTCCGCGGCTTCGCCGGCGGCTTCCTGTGCTTGTTCCATTGCGGGGGCGGCGGCTTCTTCAGCCTTCTGGCAGGCGGTCAGTGCAAGGGCTGCGAAGAGTGCAACGAGAAGTTTGGATTGCATGGATTTCTCCCTGGTGTGAGTGAAAAAACAACGCGGGTCTGGCCGCCCGCACTTTCCATTATTAGCGTGTAAACCGCTTCACAACAAGTCTTTTGAATACGAACGGTCCCCGCGGGGGGCACCGCCGGCTCAGAATCGCTCGTCGTCGCGCAGATAGCGCCACTGCCCGAGCGGGAGGTCCCCCAGCCGGACGCGCCCGATACGCACCCGCTTCAGGCCGACGACCCGCAAACCGACGCGTTCGCACATGCGGCGGATCTGGCGCTTGCGGCCTTCCTTCAGGATGAAGCGCAACTGGTCGGCGTTCTGCCATGCGACCTTCGCCGGCCGCAGCTGGCGGCCATCGAGCGAGAGGCCATGGTTCAGCAGCGCGAGGCCCCGGTCGTCGAGCCTCCCTTCAACGCGCACCAGGTATTCCTTCTCGATCTCGGAGTCGTCGCCGATCAGCTGCCGGGCGATGCGGCCGTCCTGCGTCAGCACCAGCAGGCCCGTCGAGTCGATGTCCAGCCGCCCTGCGGGTGCGAGCCCCTTCAGGTGGTCGCGCGCGAAGCGTTGTGGCGCGCGGTCTTCCCGCCAGCGCGTGTCGGGCCGGATCAGCGTCGCGGCGGGCTGGTAGCCTGGCTCGGGCTGGCCGGAGACGTAGCCCACCGGCTTGTGCAGCAGGATGGTCACGCGCTGCTGCTGGCGGACGCGCGCCTCGCTGTCGAGGCGGATCGCGCAGTCGGGGTCGACCCTGGTGCCGAGCTCGGTGACGCGCGTGCCGTCGACGAAAACGAGTCCCCGCTCGATGTAGCTGTCCGCCTCGCGCCGCGAGCACAGCCCGCGTTCGGACATCAGCTTCGAGAGGCGGATCGGTTCGGCCATTTTCAGCGCCGCGACAGCACCGGCTGCAGGTACTTGCCGGTGTGGCTCGCAGGGTTGGCGGCGACCGCCTCGGGCGTGCCTTCGGCGATGATCATGCCGCCGCCGGCGCCGCCCTCGGGGCCGAGGTCGACCAGCCAGTCGGCGGTCTTGATGACGTCGAGGTTGTGCTCGATGACGACGACGCTGTTGCCGGCGTCGGCCAGGCGCTGCAGCACTTTCAGCAGCAGGTCGATGTCGGCGAAGTGCAGGCCGGTGGTCGGCTCGTCGAGGATGTAGAGCGTCCGGCCCGTGTCGCGCTTGGAGAGCTCGAGCGCGAGCTTGACGCGCTGCGCCTCGCCGCCCGACAGCGTCGTCGCCGACTGGCCGAGACGCACGTAGCCGAGCCCGACGTCGATCAGCGTGGTGAGCTTCTTCTTCACCACCGGCACCGCGTCGAAGAATTCGGCGGCGTCCTCCACCGTCATTTCCAGCACGTCGCGAATGGCCTTGCCCTTGTACTGCACGTCCAGCGTCTCGCGGTTGTAGCGCGCGCCGTGGCAGACGTCGCACGGCACGTAGATATCCGGCAGAAAGTGCATCTCGACCTTGACCACGCCGTCGCCCTGGCAGGCTTCGCAGCGCCCGCCCTTGACGTTGAAGGAAAAACGCCCCGGCCCGTAGCCGCGCGTGCGCGCTTCCGGCACACCGGCGAAGAGCTCGCGGATCGGCGTGAAGAGACCCGTGTAGGTCGCCGGGTTCGAGCGCGGCGTGCGTCCGATCGGGCTCTGGTCGACGTTGATCACCTTGTCGAAGAACTCCAGTCCGTGGATCTCCCCGTGCGGCGCCGGCTCGGTGTTGGAGCCGTACAGATGGCGCGCGACCGCGGCGTAGAGCGTGTCATTGATGAGCGTGGACTTGCCCGAGCCCGACACGCCGGTGACGCACACCAAGAGCCCCAGCGGCAGGTCGAGGGTGACGTGCTTCAGATTGTTGCCGTGCGCATCGGTGAGGACCAGCCGGCGTTCGTTGTTCACGCGGCGGCGCGCTTTCGGAATGGCGATGGCGCGGCGGCCGGTGAGGTACTGGCCGGTGAGTGAATGCTCGGCGAGGCGGATTTCCTCCGGCGTGCCCTGGGCGACGACTTCGCCGCCGTGCACGCCCGCCCCCGGTCCCATGTCGACCACGTAGTCGGCGGCGCGGATCGCATCCTCGTCGTGCTCGACCACCAGCACCGAGTTGCCGATGTCGCGCAGGTGCTTCAAGGTCGCCAGCAGGCGGTCGTTGTCGCGCTGGTGCAGGCCGATGGAAGGTTCGTCGAGCACGTACATCACGCCGGTGAGCCCCGAGCCGATCTGCGAAGCGAGGCGGATGCGTTGTGCCTCGCCGCCGGAGAGCGTGTCCGCTGAGCGGTCGAGCGACAGATAATCCAGCCCGACGTTGTTGAGAAAGCCGAGGCGGGCGACGATCTCCTTGACGATCCTGTCGGCGATCTGCGCGCGGTGGCCGTCGAGTTTCAGCGTCTCGAAGAACACCAGCACCGCTTTGAGCGGCATTGCGCTCACCTGGTAGATCGGCGCGCCGCCCACCATGACGTGGCGCGCCTCCTCGCGCAGCCGTGTGCCGGCGCAGGTGGGACAGGGCTTGTTGTTCTGGTATTTGGCGAGTTCCTCGCGCACGGCCATCGAATCGGTCTCGCGATAGCGCCGTTCCATGTTGGCGAGGACGCCCTCGAACGGGTAGCTGCGCGTGGTGAAACCGCCGCGCGGCGCCAGCACCTGGAATTTGATCGCCTCCTTGCCGGAACCGTCCAGAATCACGTCATGGATGCGTTTCGGCAGCTTCTCCCACGGCGTGTCGAGCTCGAAGCCGTAGTGCATCGCCAGGCTTTGCAGCATCATGAAGAAGAACTGGTTGCGCTTGTCCCAGCCCTTGATCGCGCCGCTCGCCAGCGACAGGTGCGGAAAGGCGACCACGCGCGCCGGATCGACGAAGGTGATCTGGCCCAGGCCGTCGCAGGTGGCGCACGCCCCCATCGGGTTGTTGAACGAGAACAGGCGCGGCTCGAGTTCCGGCAGCGCGTAGCTGCATACCGGGCAGGCGAACTTCGCGGAGAAGAGATGCTCCTTGGCGGTGTCCATCTCCACCGCCAGCGCGCGGCCTTCGGCGTGGCGCAGCGCGGTTTCGAAGCTCTCCGCGAGGCGCTGCTTGGCGTCGGTGCGCACCTTCAGGCGGTCGACCACCACCTCGATGGTGTGCTTTTTGTTCTTGTCGAGCTTCGGCACCGCGTCGAGTTCATGGACGCTGCCATCGACGCGCACCCGCACGAAGCCCTGTGCGCGCAGTTCACTGAACAGCTCGACGTTCTCGCCCTTCCTGCCCACCACCAGCGGCGCCAGGATCATGAGCCTGGTGTCCTCGGGCAGCGCCAGCACCGCGTCGACCATCTGCGACACCGTCTGCGCGGCGAGCGTGATGCCGTGCTCCGGGCACTGCGGATCGCCGACACGGGCATACAGCAGACGCAGGTAATCGTGGATCTCGGTCACGGTGCCGACGGTCGAGCGCGGGTTGTGGCTGGTCGCTTTCTGCTCGATCGAGATCGCCGGCGAGAGCCCTTCGATCAGGTCGACGTCGGGCTTTTCCATCAACTGCAGAAACTGCCGTGCATAGGCCGACAGCGATTCGACGTAGCGGCGCTGGCCCTCCGCATAGAGCGTGTCGAAGGCGAGCGAGGACTTGCCCGAGCCCGACAGTCCCGTGATCACCACCAGCCGGTTGCGCGGCAGGTCGAGGTTGACGTTCTTCAGGTTGTGCGTGCGTGCGCCGCGGATGCGGATGTTGTCCATGGGGGGCAGGGGTAATTCGTAACCTGCTAATATAGCGGACTTCCCCTCCCCGACGTAATCCGCAGTGGCCGAGCTCGACCTGTCCGAACGCATGACCCGCGCCGAAACGCGCGCCGCGACCGGGCTGGCGGCGATTTTCGGCCTGCGCATGCTGGGCATGTTCCTCATCCTGCCGGTGTTCGCGCTCTACGCGGAGCATCTGCCGGGTGGCGACAACCACACCCTGGTCGGCCTCGCGCTCGGCATGTACGGCCTCACCCAGGCGCTGCTCATGCTGCCCTTCGGCATGGCGTCCGACCGCATCGGCCGCAAAAAAGTCATCGTCTTCGGACTGATCGTGTTCGCCTTCGGCAGCTTCGTCGCCGCCGCCGCGACCGACATCGCCTGGACCATCTTCGGGCGCGCCCTGCAGGGTGCCGGCGCGGTGTCCGCCGCGGTCACCGCGATGCTCGCCGACCTCACCCGCGAGGAACACCGCACCAAGGCCATGGCGATGATCGGCTCGACCATCGGTGTCGCCTTCGCCGTGTCGCTGGCGGCGGGGCCGGCGCTCGCGCGCGTCATCGGCGTGCCGGGGCTGTTCGCACTCACCGGTGTGCTGACCCTGGCGGCGATCTGGGTGGTGAAATACTGGGTGCCCGATCCTGCGCTCAGCCGTTTCCATGCCGACGCGCAGACCGATCCGGCCGGCCTGCGCGAGGTGCTGGCGAACCGTCAGTTGCTGCGCCTCGACTTCGGCATTTTTGCCCTCCACACGGCGCAGATGGCGATGTTCGTCGTCGTGCCGGTGGCGCTGAAGAACGCCGGCCTCGTTCCCGCCGACCACTGGGCGGTGTATCTGCCGGTGGTGCTCGCCTCCTTCGCGCTGATGGTGCCGGCCATCATTTATGGCGAGAAGCGCCATCGTCTGAAACCCGTATTCGTCGGCGCGGTCGCGCTGATGCTCGTCGCGCAGATCGGCCTTGCGCTCGGCATCGCCCATTTCTGGGCCATCGTGTGGGCGCTGTTCGCGTTTTTCGTCGCCTTCAACATCCTCGAGGCCACGCTGCCCTCGCTGATTTCCAAGCTTGCGCCCGCGTCCGCCAAGGGCACCGCGATGGGCGTGTACAACACGGCCCAGGCGCTGGGCCTGTTTTTCGGCGGCCTTGCCGGCGGCTGGCTGGCGCAGCATCATGGCTTCGCCGCGACCTTCGCCTTCTGCGTCGTGCTGATGGGCGTGTGGCTCGTCGTCGCGCTGTCGATGGCTGCGCCGCCCGCCGTCAAGACCCGCATGTTCCACGTCGGCGCCATGCCCGCCGATCAGGCCGCGCTGCTCAGGGCTCGTCTGGCGGCACTCGCCGGCGTCGTCGAGGCGAGCGTCCTCGCCGAGGAAGGCGTCGCCCTGCTGAAAGTCAGCGCCCACGGCTGGGACGAAACCGGTTTGCGCAGCCTGATCGGCGCGGCCTGATAGAATTCGTCTGTTGCCGCGCAGGCATCATCAAACTTCAGCTACGGGGGAAAACATGGCATCGGTGAACAAGGTCATTCTGGTCGGCAACCTGGGGCGCGACCCCGAGATGCGCTACCTGCCCAGCGGCGAGGCGGTCGCCAACTTCAGCATCGCGACCACCGACAAGTTCAAGGACAAGAGCGGCGCCCTGCAGGAAGCCACCGAATGGCACCGCATCGCCTTCTTCGGCCGCACCGCCGAAGTGTGCGGGCAGTATCTGAAGAAAGGCAGCCAGGTCTACATCGAGGGCAGCATCCGCTCGCGCAAATACACCGACAAGGACGGCATCGAGCGCACCGCCTACGAAATCCGCGGCGACCGCATGCAGATGCTCGGCGGCCGTTCCGGCGGCATGGCCGACATGGACGACGCCGGCCATGCGCCGGCCGCACCGCGCAGCGCCGCGCAGCCTGCGCCCGCGCGCAGCACGTCCGGCGGCGGCTTCGACGACCTCGACGACGACATTCCCTTCTGAAAAACTGGTCTAGAATGGCCCGAGGGGCGTCCCCGACGTGCCGCACCCGGAAACGACATGAAGCGGAGATGGCCGCGCGGCGGCACGAGGTGAACGGCGCACGACCGGCAGCCTGCGCCACACTGGCGCTCGCGGTCCTGCTCGACGGACTGATGCCGGTGCAGGCACAGGCCCTGACGGAGGCCGACTACTACGACGACCTGCCGGTGGTCCTGTCCGTTTCGCGCCTGTCGCAGCCGCTCGACGAGGCGCCCGCCGCCGTCACCGTCATTGACGAGGCCATGATCCGCGCCTCCGGCTTTCGCGACATTCCCGACCTGCTGCGCCTGGTGCCCGGCTTTTCCGTCGCCTACACCCGCGACAACACCTGGGCCATCGGTTATCACGGCATGGCCGACGCCTTCTCGCGCCGCTTCCAGGTGCTGGTCGACGGCCGCTCGATCTACAGCCCGGCCTATGGCGCGGTCAACTGGGGCGAGCTGCCGCTGTCGGTCGACGACATCGAGCGCATCGAAGTCGTGCGCGGGCCCAATGCGGCGAGCTACGGCGCCAATGCGTTTCTCTCCGTCATCAACATCATCACCAAGGACCCCAGCCAGACCCCCGGAACCTTCGCGTCCATGCAATACGGCGAGCAAGGCATGTCCGGACTCGCCCTGCGCCACGGCGGCGCGCAGGGCGACCTGCGGTATCGGCTGACGCTGTCGGCGCAGACGCGCGACCGTTTCGAGGCCGATGCGGTCGACTGGATTACGCCCGTCAGGATGTACGAAGAAACGCAGACCTATTTCGTCAACGGCCGTGCCGAGTATCGCCTGTCGGATACGGACGGGATCAGCGCGCAGTTCGGTGTTTCGGTGGGCGACTGGCAGGCCGGGCATTCCATCAACGCGGACGAACCGCAGGGGCAGGACGCGTCCGCCCAGTTCGTGCAGTTCAGATTCCAGCGTGTCCGCAGCAGCGACGACGAATGGATGGTGCAGGCCTATTTCAGCCGCAACAACTTCGATGCGCCCCGCCAGGCGGCCATCTGCTTCGACACCGTCAAGGGCGCACCCGCCGTCTGTCCCGGCGGCCATCCCGCGCCACCCCGCTATGTCGCGACCGGGCAGACGCTCGAAGCCGGGAACGACCAGCTGCAGACCCGCTTCAACATCGAATTCCAGCGCAATCAGCGCCTGGCGCCCAACTGGCGTGCGGTATGGGGCGGCGAGGTCCGCCACGAG
Organism: Thiobacillus sp.; assembly: GCA_024708885.1. Lineage (GTDB taxonomy): Bacteria > Pseudomonadota > Gammaproteobacteria > Burkholderiales > Thiobacillaceae > Thiobacillus. The sequence continues at coordinate 19,451 of JANJXT010000012.1, read as the reverse complement.
AGCGTGGAGAGCCTGCGCTATTTCAACACGCGAGAAAGTCTCGATGGCACCCTCGCGCGGGCTTACGTCAATCTCGAATGGCGGGCGCATCCCGATGTGCTGCTGCAAGGCGGCACCATGCTGGAGCATCACTATTTCACAGGCACCGACGTGTCGCCACGGCTGGCGCTCAACTACACCCTGGCGGAGGGGCACACGCTGCGCTTCAATGTTTCGCAGGCCTACCGCTCGCCGACGTTCTTCGAGCAGAAGGGCGATCTGAGCTACTACACCACCAGCGGAGCCTTCGTGACGCAGATCTTCGCGCCGTCGGATTCCCTCGAACCGGAGCGCATCCTGTCGCGCGAGATGGGCTACGTTGGCCTTTACCCGGCGCTGCGCCTGCAACTCGACGCCAAGCTGTTCCACGACACCATTCACGATTACATCAACAGCAAGGGCGGCCCGGCACACTTCGGCAACCACGACGATTTCACCGTGCGCGGGGGCGATCTGCAGCTCGGCTGGCAACCCGTGCCCGCGCTCAAGCTGTCGGCACAATACGCGCGCGCCTTCATTCAAGCCGACCCGTCGATCGACGCGGACCTGGAAGATTCCGTGCCGCACAATACCTTCAGCCTGCTTGCGCAATACGAACTCGCGCGCGGCTGGACGGCAAGCGCCGGCGTTTACCGCTCGGGACGCATGAAATGGCTCAGCGACGGCGACTGGACCGATGCCTTCACGCGCTGGGACGCGCGTCTGGCGCGCCGCTGGTCCTGGCAGGGCCATGAAATGGAGGCCGCTCTTGTCGCGCAGAACCTCGGTGCGGATTACACCGAATTCCGTGACACCAATATTTTCAGCCGGCGTGTCTACGCCAGCTTCAGCGTCGCCTGGTGATTGCCCGGAACTTGCGCATTCAGTGGGCGACCCTGCAACGGCACGCCTCATGCAGGGGCAAGCCGTGGCTGCAATGCCCATGAATTGGCAACAGCCACGTACCGGCGCTGCCCCGATTGGGAGCTGGCATCGTTGCGGGTATAATCGCCCAACTTCTTGATTGTCGGAGAATTTTCATGCCGATCTACGCCTACAAATGCACCTCCTGCGGGTTTGCCCAGGACGAGATGCAAAAAGTGTCCGATGCGCCGCTCAGCGTGTGTCCCTCGTGCGGCAAGGCCGACTACGCCAAGCAGGTCACCGCGGCCGGCTTTGCCTTGAAGGGCACCGGCTGGTACGCCACCGATTTCAAGGGCGGCGCCAAGCCCGCGGAACCGAAACCCGAGGCGCCGTCGTCCGCGTGCGGCACCAGCGCCTGCCCGGCCTGTCATTGAGGGCGCACCCGACTGCGAAGCGGGCGGTGCGAGCCGCCCGCTTCTTTGTTTCCAGCCAACGTTCATGGCGATTCGCTGCGCCGGAACATGCAACGACGACTCGCCATGAGCGTTTTCTCCTCCGTATGAATCTAGAAAAAGCAGTTGAACCGCAGAGACGCAGAGAACAGCGAACAAAAACACATGTTTGCATTCCTGCTGCGGCTCACCCGATGGATGAGCGGGGAAAAGCGCGGAGATGCCCTGTTTTTCGGGTTTCTCCGTGCCGTTGTGTCTCTGTGGCGCGGAATGCAGGATGAAACGTTATTTCATCACCGGCCTCCTCATCTGGGTGCCGCTCGGCATCACCCTGTGGGTGCTCGATCTGCTGATCGGCACGATGGATCAGAGTCTTACGCTGCTGCCCGCCGCGTGGCAGCCGCGGGCCTGGATCGGCGTGCACGTCCCCGGCCTGGGGGTGATCCTTACCCTCGTGGTGATCCTGCTTACCGGTGTGTTCGCCACCAACTTCTTCGGCCAGAAGATCATCGACGCCTGGGAGCGCCTGCTCGTCCGCATTCCCGTGGTGAAATCCATCTATGGCGGCGTCAAGCAGGTCTCCGACACGCTCCTCGCCGGCAACGGCCACGCCTTCCGCAAGGTGCTGCTGGTGCACTACCCGCATCCGCAGGCCTGGTCGCTGGCGTTCCAGACCAACGTGCCGGACGAGGTGGCGCGCGCCCTGCCGGAAGAGCACGTCGCGGTGTTCATCCCCACCACGCCGAGTCCGGTCAACGGCTTCTATTTCTACGTCAGGCGCAACGAGGTCATCGAACTCGACATCTCGGTCGACCGTGCGCTCAAATACATCATCTCGATGGGTGTCGTCTCCGGCGAGACGCGCCCCCCAATCCAATAGGACCCAACATGCGTACTCACTACTGCGGCGGCGTCTCGGCCGCCGACATCGGCAACCGCGTCACCCTGTGCGGCTGGGCGCACCGCCGGCGCGACCACGGCGGCGTCATCTTCATCGACCTGCGCGACCGCGAGGGCACGGTGCAGGTGGTGATCGACCCCGACACCCCGGACGCGTTCCGCCTGGCCGAGGAGGTGCGCACCGAATTCGTCCTGAAAATCGACGGCACGGTGCGCCTGCGTCCCGCCGGCACCGAGAACCCCAACCTGCCGACCGGCATGGTCGAGGTGCTGACGCAGACGCTGGAGATCCTCAACCCCTCGCTCACGCCGCCGTTCCAGCTCGACGACGAGGCGGTCAACGAGAACGTGCGCCTGCAGTACCGCTACCTCGACCTGCGCCGCGAGCCGATGCAGAAGAACCTGCGCCTGCGCTACCGGGTGGCCAAGCTGATGCGCGACCATCTCGACACGAACGGCTTCATCGAGGTCGAAACGCCGATGCTGACGCGCTCCACCCCGGAAGGTGCGCGCGATTACCTCGTCCCCTCGCGCGTGCACGACGGCATGTTCTACGCGCTGCCGCAGTCGCCGCAGCTCTTCAAGCAGCTCCTGATGGTGTCCGGCTTCGACCGCTATTTCCAGATCACCCGGTGCTTCCGTGACGAGGACCTGCGCGCCGACCGCCAGCCCGAATTCACCCAGGTCGACCTGGAAACCTCCTTCATGGGCGAAGACGCAATCATGAAGCTCGTCGAAGGCATGATCCGCGACATGATGGCGAAGGCGCAGGGCGTCGAACTGCCGGCCGCCTTCCCGCGCATGTCCTACGCCGAAGCGATGAGCAGATACGGCTCCGACAAGCCCGACCTGTGCGTGACGCTGGAAATCGTCGACGTCGGCGACGTCATGAAGGACGTCGCGTTCAAGGTCTTCGCCGGCCCGGCCAACGATCCCAAGGGCCGCGTCGCCGCGCTGCGCATCCCCGGCGGCGCGAGCCTCTCCCGCGGCGAGATCGACGCCTGCACCGAATTCGTCAAGATCTACGGCGCCCGGGGTCTGGCCTACATCAAGGTCAATGACGTGACGCAGTTGAACGAAGCCGGCCTGCAATCGCCCATCGTCAAGAACCTCTCCGAGGCCGCACTGCAAGCCGTGGTCGAGCGCAGCGGCGCTGCCAACGGCGACCTGATTTTCTTCGGCGCCGACCGCGCGAAGATCGTCAACGATGCGCTGGGCGCACTGCGCCTGAAGATCGGCCACGAGAAAGGCCACGTCGACGGCCGCGCCTGGGCGCCGCTGTGGGTGGTCGACTTCCCCATGTTCGAATTCAACGAGGACGAGAACCGCTGGGACGCCCTGCACCACCCCTTCACCGCCCCCAAGGACGGCCACGAGGACTGGCTCGCCAGCGATCCCGGCAAGTGCCTGTCGAAAGCCTACGACATGGTGCTGAACGGCTGGGAAGTCGGCGGCGGCTCGGTGCGCATCCACCGCGAGGACATCCAGGAAAAAGTGTTCGCCGCGCTCAACATCGGCGAGGAAGAACGGCGCGAGAAATTCGGCTTCCTGCTCGACGCCCTCCAGTACGGCGCCCCCCCGCACGGCGGCCTCGCCTTCGGCCTCGACCGCCTGGTCACCCTCATGGCCGGCGCCGAGTCCATCCGCGACGTCATCGCCTTCCCCAAGACCCAGCGCGCCTCCTGCCTCATGACCAACGCCCCCAACGTCGTCGACGAAAAACAGCTGCGCGAGCTGCACATCCGCCTGCGCAACCCGGTGGGCACGGACAAGGCGGCGTGAAGTTGTTTTTTCATCCGCGAAGGGCGCGAAGAAGCGCGAAGAAGGGCAGAACCGGCCTCGTGGCACGCCGGATTCGTTGAGTTCATGCCCTTCAGGCTGTGTGCAACGACGACAAAGGAAGCGCTGATTCAATCAAAATGCGTCATTGCGAGCACCCTGGCGGGCATAAACTCCGCGAAGCAGTCCAGAATATCCGCGGAATCAACGAACCCTGGATCGCCACGGCCCTCCGGGCCATCGCGATGGCGGAGTAAACGTATAAAAAACAGTTGAACCACAGAGACACAGAGAACAGCGAGAAAAAACATCTGCATGCATTCTTTCCATGGCTTATCCGATGGGTGAGTGTGGAAAAGCGCGGAAAATCCCTGTTTTTCGGGTTTCTCTGTGCCTCTGTGTCTCTGTGGTGCGGAATATAGGATAAATTCAGTGTCGCCCAAGGTTTTCTTCGCGCCTCTTGGCGTCCTTCGCGGACAAGGGATTTTGAAATGAAATTCGCCGACACCCTGCAAACCCTGCCCGAGTTCTCCGGCGCACGGCTCGTCCTCACCGATGCCGCCGGCACCGAGGCCGGCAGCATCGCCAACGCCCCCGGCAGTGCCGGCTCGTTCCGCGTCTATGCCTACCTTGCGCAGCAATACGGCGTGATCGGCGCCGAAGCGGCCGCCGAAGGGCTGGCGATCTTTGCCGAGCACACCGAGGATGCCAGCCGCAACCCCGGCAAGCACCCCAACATCGACCGCCTCATCCGCCTCATGGTCAGCGGCGAGACGCTCAATATCCGCATCGAGTGACCGTTTACAAGATACCGGTGTCGGTGCTGGTCGTCGTCCACACCACCGACGGCCAGGTGCTGTTGATGGAACGCGCCGACGCGCGGGGCTTCTGGCAGTCGGTCACCGGCTCGCAGGACTCCGGCGAAAGCCTGCTCGAGACGGCAATACGCGAAGTGCGCGAGGAAACCGGACTCGATGCCACGAAGTATGCACTCACCCCATGGGGGATCGAGACGGAGTACGAAATCTATCCGCGCTGGCGCCACCGCTACGCGCCCGGCGTGACCCGCAACACGGAACATGTGTTCGGCCTGAAACTTCCTGCGCCGATCGCGGTCTTTCTGGCGCCGGACGAACACGTCGCCAGCGTGTGGCTGCCCTGGCAGGAAGCGGCCCGCCGCTGCTTCTCGCCGAGCAACGCCGCCGCCATACGCGAGTTGCCGGCACGCCTGTATAATTTACGGAAAACATGAGCCAATCGCCGCTTCATATCGCCAGCTACAACATCCACAAGGGCCTGTCGCAGTTCAATCGCAGGCTGACCGTGCATGAATTGCGCGATCGCCTCGGCACCCTTGGTTCGGACATCGTCTTCCTGCAGGAGGTGCAGCACAGCCACGGCCTGCGCGCCGCGCGCTTCCAGCACTGGCCCAGCCGCCCGCAGCACGAATTCCTCGCCGGCCACGTCTACACCGACTTCGCCTACGGCAAGAACTGCGTCTACGACAGCGGCCACCACGGCAACGCCATCCTGTCGCGCCACAAGATCCTGTCGTGGGAAAACGAGGACATTTCCTCCCACGCGTTCGAAAGCCGCGGCATGCTGCACTGCGAAATCGAAATGCCCGGCGTCGCCACCCCGGTGCACTGCATCAACGTGCATCTCGCCTTGAACGAAGGCGGGCGCCGTCGCCAGCTGGCGATGATCGTCGCGCGCGTGCGCGCCATGGTGCCGGACGATGCGCCGCTCATCCTCGCCGGCGACTTCAATGACTGGCGCACGCGCGTCGGGCGCTATTTTGCCGACGAGCTCGGCCTCATGGAGGTGTTCGAGGCCCACCACGGCAAGCCCGCGCGCAGCTACCCGTCCATTCTCCCCATGTTCCAGCTCGACCGCATCTACGTGCGCCGCTTCAACATCCAGACCGCGCACGTCCACACCGGCAACGCCTGGCACCGCATCTCCGACCACGCCGCCCTGACGGCCAGGCTGCAACTGGCGGGATGACGCTCGGCTGGTCCCGGCTGTTCGCGCACGACGCGGCGCTGGTGCCAGGCAACCATGTGCGGCTGCTGCAAAGCGGGGACGAATTCTTTCCCGCGCTGATCGCCGCCTGCGACGCCGCGCGCGCCGAAATCCACCTCGAAACCTACATCTTCAACGCCGACCCCAGCACCGCCCGGGTGCGTGACGCCCTCGTGCGCGCCGCCCACCGCGGCGTCGCCGTGCGTCTCCTGATCGACGGCGTCGGCGCGCGCGATTTTCCACCCGAGTGGCGCGCCGCGCTGGAAGCCGCCGGCGTCCAGCTGCGCGTCTACCGCCCGCTCGCCGGCCGCTGGCGCTCCAACCCCCGCAACCTGCGCCGCCTGCACCGCAAGCTCGCCGTCATCGACGCGCGCACCGCCATTCTCGGCGGCATGAACCTCATCGACGACTTCGAGCCCGTGCGCTTCGCTCTGCCGCGCCTCGACTTCAGCGTCGAAGTGCAGGGCCCGCTGCTCGCCGACATCCACGACAACGCACGCCGCCTGTGGCGTCTCGTCTGTTTCTCCCAGTTGCATCGCCGCGGACCGCGTCCCGCCGCCGAGCCCTCCTGGCCCACCGACGGCCGCACCCGCGCCGCCTTCGTCGTGCGCGACAACTTCGCCCACCGCCGGGACATCGAGCGCGCCTACCTCGCCGCGCTCGCCCTCGCGCGCGAGGACATCGTCATCGCCAGCGCCTACTTCCTCCCCGGCCGCCGCTTCCGCCGCATCCTCAAACGCGCCGCCGCGCGCGGCGTGCGCGTGCGCCTGCTGGTACAGGGCCACAGCGATCACCCGTTCTTCCAGCTCGCCTCGCGCGCCCTCTACGGCAACCTGCTCGCCGCCGGCGTCGCCATCCACGAATATCACGAGAGCGAATTGCACGCCAAGGCCGCCGTCGTCGATGGCGGCTGGGCCACCGTCGGCTCCAGCAACATCGACCCGCTCAGCCTGCTCACCGCGCGCGAGGCCAACCTCGTCGTCGTCGACCGCGCCTTCGCCCACGATCTGCGCCAGCGCCTGCACACCGCCATCAACCAGTCCATCACCCTCTCCCCCGCCGACTGGCTGCGCCGCCCCTGGCACGTGCGCGCCCTGTCCTGGTTCGCGTACAGCGTCGTGCGCTGGATGACCGGCCTCGCCGGCGGCGGGCGCTGGGCGTAAAAGCGCCGCTACCCGGCTCGGCGACTGGACGCGCGCCTTCCGGGAGAAATCAACCTGCATTTCGCACCACAGAGACACAGAGGCACAGAGAACCCCGAAAAACAGGAATTCGCCGGGCGTCTCCCCACTCACCCATCGGGTGAACCACGGAAAGAATGCAAGCACATGTTTTTGCTCGGTGTTCTCTGTGTCTCTGTGGTTCAATTGCTTTTTCCAGGATTATCCTAAATTCCGCACCACAGAGACACAGAGGCACAGAGAAACCCGAAAAACGGGACTTCTCCGTATTTTTTCCCACTCATCCATCGGGTGAACCGCGGCAGGAATGCAAGCGTATGTTTTTGCTCGCTGTTCTCTGTGTCTCTGTGGTTCAACTGCTTTTTCCAAGATTATTGAAGAAGCATGCAGGTTAAGTGGCTGCGCCGCGCCCTGCGCAATCTGGAGCAGGAGGCGGCATACCTCGCCCGGGACAATCCCCGGGCGGCAGCCGGGCTTGTCGCGGAGGTCGACGCCACCACGCGCCTCCTGGCGCATCACCCCGCAATGGGCCGCCCCGGCCGCGTACCCGGAACGCGCGAACTCGTCTTGCCGCATTTTCCCTGCATCGTTCCCTATCGCGTGAGAGCGCAGCGTGTCGAGATGCTTCGGGTGTTCCATGCATCGCGCAAGCGTCCGGATCCGCTTCAGGAGTCTTGAGGGAGCCCGGCTGGCGCGGCCACCTGCGTGCAGTGTTGCGGAAGTGCAACAAAACAACACTTTGCAGGCAAAAGTGACGGAAAAAACAACAGGTTTGCTTGCCCGCCTGCTTCGGGTCCGGATAATGGGCCTCGTCCATCAAGCGTTTTCCTGCGTGTAGGACAGCTCTGCAGAGCTCCGAATTCTTACGGATTTTCCCGTGTAACTTTCTTAGGAGAAAGCAATGAAAAAATCCCTGATCGCCATGGCCCTTGCCGGCATCGTGTCCGCTCCGGCGTTCGCCGCGACCAGCAACGTCGACGTCTACGGTCGCATGCACTTCGCGATTGAAGACACCGACGCCGACAATGTTGACATGGATATCAAGACGAACGCCAGCCGCATCGGCTTCAAGGGCAGCGAAGATCTGGGCGGTGGCCTGAAGGCCATCTGGCAGATCGAGCAGCAGTTCGACGCGACCAGTTCCAACGATACGGCTTTTGGCGGCAACGGCTTGCGCAACACCTTCGTTGGCCTGTCCGGTGGTTTCGGTACCGTGGTCCTCGGCCGTCACGACACCCCGTACAAGCTTTCCACCATCAAGTACAACGTCTTCGCCGACACCATCGCTGACTACGCTGCGCCCCGCCTGGATGGCGTGAACCTGATTACCGGCCACAGCCGCGCCAGCAACGCGATTGCCTACATGTCCCCCAATATGAGCGGCCTGTCCTTCGCCGGCGCTATCGTGACCTCGATGGACCAGCTGGATGCCGGCAAGTCCGTGGACGCCTACTCGCTGTCCGGCGGCTACGCGAACGGCCCCCTGACCGTCGACCTGGCCTGGGAGAACATCAAGGCCCTGTCCGGTGACGACCGCGAGGCCTGGAAGCTGGGCGCAGGATACTCCTTCGGCAACGCAAAAATCGGTGCGATTTACGAAGACGTCAGCAATGACATCTCCACCGACCGCGACAGCTTCTTCCTGGTCGGCTCCTACGGCATCGGCGCGATCGTCCTGAAGGGCCAGTACGGCCAGGCCGACGTGGGCAATACCGACATGAAGGCGTGGGCATTGGGCGCTGACTACAACCTGTCCAAGCGCACCACCCTGTTCTTCGTCGTCGGCAACGGCGACAATGACATCGGTGACGACGTGACCGGTTGGAACCTGGGCATGACCCACAACTTCTAATCACCATCCGGGGCGACCCGGTTGCGGATAGAAGTGAAACGGGCACGACGCGAGTCGTGCCCGTTTTTTTGCGTGCGCCCGGCAGAGGGCGCACGCACCTGGAGCTGGAAGTCCTCTACTCGCCCGACAAGGGGAAGCGTTGGCCGAACGGCAAGGCTCTTCTGGGCGGCTGGAAATCTGGAGGAAGCCGAACCTGGCCTGACGAGCAGGAAGCGGATACGAGGCGGCGCGGCGGGGCAAGCCGGCCCACGTCAAAGACCGCAATACGACGGGGTCACCGAAAAAAGCTTGATTCGTGGGGAAACTTCGGTGTCTGCACCCGTTTCTCGTTCGGGCGGCGCACCTGGGCGCGTCAGCGCTGGATGGGACTGGGCGGGCAAGATCTGCGCCGGAGGACCCCTTGCGCGCGCGCAGCGCTCACGCAGACACGGCGTTGCGCCGCAGGACCCGCAGTTCGACGAACAGCAGCGTGAGGCTGAACATGCTCATGCGGCCGGTGCTGCCGCTGAAGAATCCGAGCGGCGATGCGGACAGGCTCAGGCTCACGCGGGTGCCTTTGCCCAGATACATCAGACGGCGGGCTGGCGGGCGAACAGCGAGAACTGCACGAACATCAGCGACAGGCTGGTGAGGCTCATGCGCTCGGTCTGACCGTGGAACCAGGCGAACGGGGTGGCGCTGAGTTCGAGGATCAACTGGTTTTTGCCGAATTGCAGTTTCATGACGGACACCTGGACGAGGGGGTTTGTCTGAATACCTGCAATGCCTGTGCCAGCACGTCTCTACCGGCCTGGTATAAAAAATCACCGGCAAAACAGTGTGTTGGGAATTCGGCCCGTGGCGCTTTGCTGCGCGCCACGGCACACGTTGACGGAAAACCGTCAGCCTGTGACGAGGCGGCGAACATCCATCCCACATTCCGCACCACCGAGACGCCGAGAAACCCGAAAAACAGGGCATCGCCGCGCTTTTCCCGCTCGTCCATCGGATGAACCGCCGCAGAATGCAAGCCTATGTTTTTACCCGCTGTTCTCTGTCTCGCTTTTCTCTGTGCCTCTGTGGTTCAACAGCCTTTTGGATTCATCCAGCAGGCGGGATCGCCGCAGGCGGCGCGGTAGAATTCGGGTTTCGTTGCGCGCGGCGATTTCGCGCCGCGCTTTTCTGCATGATCATCCTGAAAAATCTTACCTTGCGGCGCGGTGCGAAGGTGCTGCTCGACACCGCGTCGGTGTCGCTGAATCCGGGTGAAAAAGTCGGCCTGGTGGGCCGCAACGGCGCGGGCAAGTCGAGCCTGTTCGCCTTGCTGAACGGCACGCTGCACGAGGATGGGGGCGATTTTTCGCTGCCGCCGCAGTGGCGCATGGCGCAGGTGGCGCAGGACATGCCGGAGACGCGCGAATCCGCGACCGACTTCGTCATCGCCGGTGACACCCGGCTGGCCGAGGCGCAGGCAGAAGTGGCCGCCGCCGAGGCGAGCGATGACGGCGAGCGCATGGCGCACGCCTACATGGCGCTGCACGACGCCGGCGCGCATGACGCGCAGTCGCGCGCGCAGGCGCTGATCCTGGGCCTCGGATTCCAGGTGCGCGAGCTGAATCAGCCGGTCAACAGCTTTTCCGGCGGCTGGCGCATGAGACTTCAATTGGCGCGCGCGCTGATGTGCCCGTCCGACCTCTTGCTGCTCGACGAGCCGACCAACCACCTCGATCTGGATGCGCTGGTGTGGCTCGAAGCCTGGCTGAAAAAATACCCCGGCACCATGCTGGTGATCAGCCACGACCGCGAGTTTCTCGACGCCGTGACCAGCGTCACCCTGCACATCGAAAACGGCCAGTTGACGCGCTACGGCGGCAACTACAGCACCTTCGAGGACATGCGCGCCGAGCAGATGGCGCTGCAGCAGGCGGCGTTCGCCCGCCAGCAGGACAAGATCGCGCACCTGCAGAGCTTCATCGATCGCTTCAAGGCCAAAGCCAGCAAGGCCAAACAGGCGCAGAGCCGGGTGAAGGCGCTGGAGCGCATGGAGCGCCTGGCGCCGGTCCTGACCAGCGCGGATTTCAGCTTCGAATTCAGGGAACCGCTGAGCCTGCCCAACCCGATGCTGACCCTCGACGACGCCAGCTTTGGCTACCCGCCGGCGGACGGCGCGAGCGAGCCGACGGTGATCGTGCGGCACGTCAGCAAGTCGGTGTTCGCCGGCCAGCGCATCGGCATTCTCGGCGCCAACGGCCAGGGCAAGTCGACGCTGGTGAAGACCATCGCGCGCACCCTGCCGCTGATCGCGGGCACCATGACCGAGGGCAAGGGGCTCGACATCGGCTACTTCGCGCAGCAGGAACTCGACGTGCTGCGCCCCGGCGACACGCCGCTGCAGCACATGATCCGCCTCGCCCGCGACACGATTGCGAACGGTGGGGCCGGCCAGTTCAGCAGCCGCGAGCAGGACCTGCGCAACGTCCTCGGCACCTTCAACTTCAGCGGCGACATGGTCAAGCAGGCCGTCGGCACCATGAGCGGCGGCGAGAAGGCGCGGCTGGTGCTGTGCATGCTGGTGTGGCAGCGCCCGAATTTGCTGTTGCTGGACGAACCGACCAACCACCTCGATCTGGCCACCCGCGAGGCACTGGCGATGGCCTTGAACGAATTCGAGGGCACCGTCATGCTGGTCAGCCACGACCGCGCCCTGCTCCGCTCGGTATGCGACGAGTTCTGGCTGGTCTCCAAGGGCGGCGTGGCGCCCTTCGACGGCGACCTCGAAGACTACCAGCGCTACCTGCTCGACGAAGCGAGGAAGGCGCGCGAAGAGGCTAAACTGGCCGCTTGAGCAGGCTTGTCCGCCGCCTTCTTCGACCCCAAATCGGCATGAGCATCCTCCCTTTCACCGCCCTGGCCTGCCCGCTCGACGGCGCCCCGCTGCACCGCCAGGATGCAGCCTGGAAATGCCCGGCCGGCCATAGTTTCGACATTGCCAGCCAGGGCCATACCCACCTGCTGCCGGTGCAGCACAAGCGCTCGCTCGACCCCGGCGACAGCAAGGAGATGGTCGCCGCCCGCCGCCGCTTCCTCAACGCCGGCCACTACCAGCCCATCGCCGAAGCCGTCGCCCGCGCCACGCTGGACGGCCTGCCGAACGAGGCAGCCTGCCTCGATGCCGGTTGCGGCGAAGGCTACTACCTGCGCCAGTTGGCGGCAGCCGCCACGACGGCGAACAAGACGCTGGCCGTACTCGGCCTCGACATTTCGAAATGGGCGGTGCTTGCCGCTGCCCGGCAGGACGCGCGGCCCAACTGGGTGGTCGGCACCAACGCCCGGCTGCCCGTGCTCGATGGCACAGTCGACCGCCTGCTGTGCCTGTTCGGCTTCCCGGTTTACGGCGAATTCGCCCGCGTCCTCAAACCGGGCGGCCAGCTCGTGCAGGTCGATGCCGGGCCGGACCACCTGCGCGAACTGCGCGAGATCATCTACCCGACGCTGAAACCCCAGCGTCCGGCCGATTCCTCAGCCCCGGACGGCTTCGCCCGGCAGGCAGAGGAAAGCGTGCGCTTCGCGCTACGCCTCGACAGCCAGGAAGCCATCGCCGACCTGCTGGCCATGACGCCCCACCTCTACCGGGCCAGCGCCGAAGGCCGGGCCCGGGCGGCGGCGCTCAGCGAATTGGTGCTGACGGTGGATGCGCGCATCGTCCGCTACGCCCGCCTGCCGGCCGGCGAAATTTCGAATGAGTTGACCACCCAATCTCATCGCAGCTGACCACCGAATATCGGTGTAATGGCCAGAAGCAAGCAGGCAGCTACCGGCCAACTGCTGCCGCTCAGTTTATCAAAACATCTGGCTGCTCTCTATCAGGTAGCGGCTCTTCAGCCTTGCTGCCTAATCACCCAAGTCGATTTCGCCAATCATGAAAGTGACTGCCTTTCCTGAAAGCACCACACGATTGCCCTGTAGTTGGCATGAGAGCCTTCCGCCTCTGGTTGAAACCTGTCTTGCCTCAAAGGAAGTTTTCCCGAGACGCTGCGCCCAGTAAGGCGTCAGTTCGCAGTGAGCAGCCCCGGTTACCGGGTCCTCGGGTATTCCAATTTTGGGTGCGAAGAACCGGCTTACAAAATCAACATCGGTGCCGGGAGCTGTAACAATGACTCCGCGTAAGTCCAGTTCCTGAAGTTTGGCTAAATCCGGGCTGATAGAGCGCACGGTGTCTTCATCCTCGAAAACAGCGATGTAATCGTTCGCCGCCCAGACTTCGAGCGGGGGGCAGCCCAGTCCGATAGCCAGAGCATCGGGAATGGGCTTCACTGCCGGTGGTCGCGCAGGAAAATCCATCGTCAACAGTCCGTCGTTTGACTCGACAACCAGTTCTCCGCTCTTGGTTTGAAAAGTAATCTGCTTTCCGGTGTAACCAAGGATGTTAAAAAGAACATGAGCTGTAGCTAGTGTGGCGTGCCCACAGAGGTCGACTTCAGCAACCGGCGTAAACCATCGAAGATGGAACCCATGTTCGGTGGGGACGAAAAAGGCAGTTTCGGAGAGGTTATTTTCGTTGGCTATCGACTGGAGCAGTCTATCGTCCAGCCAATGGTCCAGTGGACACACCGCTGCCGGGTTGCCCTCGAAAACACGTGTGGCAAATGCGTCAACTTGATATTGCTTGAGTCTCATTGCTTGGTTCCTGATGTGCTGCCTGTCTGCTGAGCTGGATTTCAAACTCGGCCGACCATTTTGCATCGTCGGCTTCTGGGAGTGAAGCAGGCCCAAGCATTCGGGGGCTTAAATTCTGTCTTGGCTTGAAGTCTGCTCTAGCCCTCATCGTCCCCAAAGATAGATTTCCGTCTGTCGTTTCATTTCACCTTCTTCCTGCTCAATGGTGTCGGCGGTCGAGTCCGTCACGCATTTTTCTTGGGCCGCATCGACAGGTGCACGTTTCGGTGCCTGGTGCTTGACCTGTTCCTGCGGTGATTTGCCATCCCAGGCAAACGGATTCTTGAACGCAGGCGGGTCCGGCAGGCAGTCCAGGGTATAGCTCGGTGGCCAGCCGGTCTCATAGGGCTGGAATGAAATCGTCCGCTCGAATATCAGGGGCTGCCCAGTGGGCGTCGGTGGTAGCGGCGGCAGGGATTTGATGGCCTGCCACGCCAGTTTCGAAGCATTCTCGGAAGTGGACCACAGCTCCTTGACGTTCGCGAGCTTCCCATCCGGGGCAATCTCGATGCGGAAGCGCACCATCCCCTGACCGGGCCCTTCGACCGCCGTGCCCATCATGCTGCGCACCAGTTGCCCCCAATTGTTGCGATAACGTTTGCTGTTCTTGAGCTTGTAGGTCGAGGCCAATTGCCACTCTTCCGCACTCGGTGGTGGCGGCGCTTCCAGTGAGGCAGGGGTCTTGGCTGAAGGGGCAGCGAGCACCTCCGGTGCCGGTACCGGGATTGCCTCACGTGGCGGTTTCGCAGTTCGTGGCGTAGATGCCTTGGGTTTCGCAGGCTTAGGCGGAGGGGGTGCAGGCAGTTCCTGAACGTCCTCCCGAACTTGGCTCGCAATCCGGATTTCGATGGTTTCAGGGTTCTTTGCAATCTTCAATGCGCCAAGCTGCCATCCCGCGACCAGGACGGCATGGAGTACCAGCGACAGCAGGAGCGGGATGCTCAACTTCATAGGTACGCGACCGTTTCAGGCTGCACCGTGCAGGGTTGATTCCGCGAAAGATTTCCAACAGAGCATCGATGTTTACAAACAATCCAAGAATCGTTAGATTGTAATTATGAAACCGACCATTACCAAGTCCTACCTCTACGAACACGTTGCCCGTATCGGCAAGGCGATTTCCAGCCCCAAGCGCCTGGAGCTCATCGAATTGCTCGCGCAGGGCGAGAAGACCGTCGAGACTCTGGCCGAACAGGCTCGTATCGACATGCGCCTGGCCAGTGCGCATTTGCGCGCTCTCCGCGAAGCGCGTCTGGTCGAAACCCGCCGTGAAGGCAAGTTCATCCACTACCGCCTGAGCGGCCCGGATGTCGCCCAGTTGTGGGTCAATGTGCGGGAAGTGGCCGAGGAACACCTGGTCGAACTGCGGGTTGCACTCGACCAAATGGCGGCCTCTCCTGATTCCCTGTCATCGGAAAGCCGTCAGAGCCTGCTGACCAAGGCGCGTAGCGGCGACATCGTGGTCATCGACGTTCGCCCGGAAGCGGAATACACCGCAGGTCATTTGCCATTTGCCCGTTCGCTCCCCCTGGCGGAATTGGAGAAGCGGCTGGCTGACCTGCCGGCCGGCAAGGAGATCGTTGCCTACTGCCGTGGTCCTTTCTGCCTGATGTCCGACGAGGCTGTGAAGCTGCTGCGCCAACGTGGCTACAACGCCCACAAGATTACCGATGGCGTCAGTGAATGGCGTGCCGGTGGCCTGCCCATCGAGAACTGAAGTCACATAACCACAACAGAGGAGACAACTCGTGAAGCATCTACCCATCTTCGCCCTGTGCGGCACCCTGGCCTTCTCGGCCATGGCGGCCGATGTATCGATGGCCGTTCCCGGCGCCCAGACCGCCAATGGCCAGAAGGTACTGACCTTCATCGCCAAGGACCCACCGGGTCAGCGCTGCAACGGCAACCTCCAGGTTGCTGCCGAGGTTGCCAACACCTACCGCGTCCCCATCCAGTTGCTGCCTTCCAGCCTGGCCCCCGGACTGCCGGCTCCGGCAGTCTTCTACGGCACCCAGCTCATCGTCGCCGATGGCAAGGACTTCAACGGAGCCGCCAGCTACCAAATCGTTGCTGATGTCCTCGATATGGAGAGCGTACCGAAGCAGGCCAAGTCAGGTCTGCTCTTCCAGGATAGGGTACGCAAGGATTTCGATGCCCTGAAGGCCACCATCAAGGCCGGGGGCAAGTAGCTTTCTCAACCACTTACAGGGAGTCCCCCATGAATACGCTGTTCATCCTCAACGATGCGCCATACGGCTCGGAACGCAGCTACAACGCCCTGCGCCTGGCTCGCCAGCTTGGCAAGATGGAAGGTGAGACGGTACGCGTCTTCCTGATGGGGGACGCGGTCGCCTGTGCCAAGAGCGGTCAAAAGGTACCTGAGGGCTATTACAACGCCGGGGACATGGTGCGTATGGTCGGTGGTGAGGTGGGTCTCTGCGGTACCTGTATGGACGCTCGCGGCATGGGCATCGACCAGGTGGTCGAAGGGGCCCGGCGCAGCACCTTGAAGGAATTGGCCGAATGGACGGCAGCGGCCGACAAGGTGCTGGTGTTCTGAGTATGAAGGGACGTGAAAGCGGCATGCCGGACGAAGCCTACTGGGACTCGTTCTTTCAGCCAGAAGGCATTCTCGACCGGCTGTTCGTGACCCAAGGGGGTTGCTACAACCTGGTCGAATTCGGCTGTGGCTACGGCACGTTCAGTCTTCCAGCGGCAAAGCGCACGCGCGGCACGGTCACCGCACTGGACATCGAAGCTGAGATGGTTGCGTTGGTGGCTGAACGCGCCAGGGCGGATGGCCTGCTCAATGTGCGAACCGAGCTGCGTGACTTTGTTGAGCATGGCGCAGGCGTACCCGACTGCTCACAGGGACACGCGATGGTCTTCAATCTTCTGC
Source organism: Thiobacillus sp. (assembly GCA_024708885.1). Lineage (GTDB taxonomy): Bacteria > Pseudomonadota > Gammaproteobacteria > Burkholderiales > Thiobacillaceae > Thiobacillus. The sequence continues at coordinate 2,786 of JANJXT010000012.1, read as the reverse complement.
ACATTGAAGACCCGCAGGCCCTCCTGCTCGAAGCCTATCGAACGCTTCGGCCGGGAGCCATTCTCTCGGTGATTCACTGGCGCAGTGACATCGAAACGCCTCGCGGGCCTCCTCTGGCTATTCGTCCGAAGCCCAAACAATGTGCTTCCTGGCTATCCAAGGTGGGGTTTGATTCGGTAGTTCATGTGGACCTGGGAGCGAGTGCGCCCTACCACTTTGGCTTGCTGGCGCAGCGACCGATGAATTGAGCGGAATTCAGCAAAAAGAGCCCGGCTCCGTTACCGAAGCGGGGCTCTCTGTTGAGCGGGTCGATGGGTTAGTCTTCCATCGAGGGATTCCAGACCTCCCAAACCTTGCCAACCAGGTCGGGGCCTGGTTTCAGGGTCGGTTTGCCGGGCTCCCAACCCGCCGGTGTCGCTTCCTTGCCTGCGGAGTTGCGCACCAACTGATAGGCCTGAACCTGCCGCACCGTTTCAGCCAGTTTGCGACCGACTGGCGGTGTCAGCACTTCCATGGCCTGGATGACACCATCGGGGTCAATAATGAAACGGCCACGCATTTCAATGCCTTGCTGGTCATCGTACACGCCATAGGCCCGACCCACATTTCCAGCCTGGTCGGAAACCATATGGAATGGCACACCACCATCGACCATTTTGACCAATTCCTGGTCGTTCCACATCTTGTGGACGAAGTGACTGTCCACGCTAACCGAGAAAACTTCTACGCCGAGCTTTTGCAGAGCTTCATACTGAGCCGCGACCGCGGACACTTCTGTAGCTCAAACAAACGTGAAGTCACCGGGGTAGAAACACAGCATCACCCACTTGCCCAGGTAGTCGGACAGTTTGACACTGGTGAATCCGCCCTTGAAGTACGCCGGGGCAGTGAAATCGGGGGCTTTTTGACCAACACGCGCAGTCATCCTGGGTACCTCCTTTTTGCTGACGGTTTCGCTTGAAACCTGTTCTTCCTGAGGGGATGCATCAGGAACCGAACCAGAAACGCGGGAACACGATGCGTTTTGCTCTTCCATGACAAGATCTCCAAAAACGCCATTGCTTAATTAGCATTGACTTATGGATGATAGGCTTCTCACAGCCCTGCGTCCAGCGAGCAATTCATGAAGCGCGTCCCTCTTCATTAGGACCACGCACATGTTTTTGTACTCATTTTCAGTTGCCGCCGATTGCCAAGCGAATTGCTGCAAACCCAAAGACGGTCGAGAACAATAGCTTCGTGACTTTTTGGATAGCGCCGGAACCTGAACAGCGCTTTGCGAGGCGCGATGCCGCAAGGGCGTAGAGCACATCGAACGCAAAACCCAGCCCGACCAGGATGGCGCCAAGCGTCAGATACTGCGCTGTCAGGTCGTACTGTGTGGAGATAAACTGCGGCAGCAACAGCGCACAAAACATCAAGGCTTTCGGGTTGAGCAAATTGGTCATCACCCCACTGCGAATGGCCTCCCAGCCCCTACCGGTGACATTGGCTTCCTCTAATCCCTCTGTCTCGCCAGCGCGCAGCATCTTCCATGCAAGAACCAATAGGTATACGGCGCCAAACCATCGAACGACATCGAACAAAACAGGATGCGTGTGAAACAGCGCCGCCAAGCCAAGGGCGGATAGCGTGACATGGACCATTCTTGAAATGGCCAATCCAATAGCGGCCATCAAGCCGTTTCTTGGCCCTCGGAATGCCGATGTAGAGAGAACCAATGCCATGTCAGGTCCAGGCAGAAGATAGACAGCAATCAGCGCGGCGACAAAGACCAATAGGTCGGGCAAGGCAATCATCGAAGTGCTCGTGAGGCTGTTTGAGGAAAGAATATGTTCCCATGTGCAGCCCGAAATTTTGCTGCTATCTCTTCAATAAATACCTTAAAATTTAGTGGATTCTTTCTTCAAAATGCTATCTACGACATGAACCAACTCATTGGACAGCTTGACCAGACCGATTTGGCCATATTGCGGGAACTGCAAGCCGACGGCAGGCTATCCAATGCCAAGCTGTCCGAGAAACTATCTCTGAGTGAAACGCCTTGCTGGCGACGACTCAAGCGCCTCGAGGCCGATGGATTCATTGAGGGCTACCAAGCCAATCTGGGCCGGAAGAAGCTTGGCTATGGCGTTGTGGCATTCGTCCAGATCACCTTGGGTAATCATGCCGGCGAAGCGCCATTGCAATTTGAGAAGCTGGTGACCAGCATGCCCGAAATTCTGTCTTGCCATAACGTCACCGGTGATTGCGACTACATGCTGCAAATCGTAGCCAGCGACTTGGATGCCTATGGTGTATTTGTTCGAGACCAGCTACGAAAGTTGCCTGGAGTGACGTCGATTCGGTCGAACCTTTCCCTGCAAGAAGTGAAGTCCTCTTCCGCACTACCGGTTTGAACGAGAATAGGGCGTGGCAGCTTTGGCCCAGCCAGCCGCCTGAGCGGACGGACACCGGCTGGGCTACCTGACGCCGCCCCCGGTTAATCAACTTCCGCCAGGCAGATTTTGTTTCGCCCCTCGCCCTTGGCCTGGTACATGGCACGGTCGGCACGGCGGAGGATGGTCTCGCTATCTGATTCACAGGGCGGGAACAGGGTCATGCCCAGGCTGGCCGAACAGAGATGCTCGATCTTCCGGGCCGCGTTGCCCTGCTCGTCCAGGCTCATTACGTAGGGCCTCGCCAGGTCGTGGAGGATGCGCTCGGCCACCTGCCTGGCCAGGTCCGTGGCGGATTCGAGATTGTCGGCCACATGCACGAGCAGCACGACGAACTCATCGCCGCCC
>JANJXT010000061.1 GCA_024708885.1 Thiobacillus sp. | reverse complement strand
TGAACACGCGCCGGCCGATGGTGGCGCCGGGATGGATCTCGATGCCGGTGAGCCAGCGCCCGAGGTGCGAGACGAACCGCGCCAGCCATTTCCACCCCATCCCCCACAGCCGGTGCGCCATGCGGTGGAACAGCATGGCATGAAAACCCGGATAGGTGGTCGCCACCTCGAACGTCGAACGCGCGGCCGGATCGCGGTCGAACACGACCGCGATGTCTTCCTTGAGTTGGCTGAACAGGTTCATGCGCAGGGAAATATCATTTCCGACTATTCTAATAAACTATTGGCAATCGTGGCTATTTTTGTCGGCGGTGCCGGCCCGTCTGGGCGGCGGTGAGGATGCCCCGCAGGATGTTGACCTCCTCTTTCGCCAGGCGCGTGCGCGAGAACAGGCGGCGCAGCTTCAGCATCAGCTTGCCGGGCGAGCCCGGGTTGAGAAATTCCAGCTCGGCGAGCGCGGTTTCCAGGTGGCTGTAGAAGTTCTCCATCTCGACCCCGCTGGCCGCCTCCATCTCCGGCTGCGGCCAGTCCGGACGCGCGAGCCAGGCCTGGCGGATTTCGTAGCTCAACACCTGCACCGCCGCCGCCAGATTGAGCGAGCTGTACGCGGGGTTGGCGGCAATCGTCACCAGCCCCTGGCACAGGCTCAGCTCCTCGTTCGACAGGCCGCTGGTCTCGTTGCCGAACACCAGCGCCACCGGTGCGGCCTGTGCCTCGCGCAGGAGGCGTGCCGCCGCCTCGGGCGGCGTGAGCCACTCGGCAACGATGTCGCGCCGGCGCGCCGACACGCCGAGCGCGAGCCTCGTGTCGGCGAGCGCCTCGGCAAGCGTCGCGCACACCCGCGCGGCCGCCAGCACGTCGGTGGCGCCGGACGCCATGGCGTCGGCCTGGCTGTTGGGATAGATCGCGGGGCCGACCAGAACGAGTTCGGACAGCCCCATGGTCTTCATCGCGCGCGCTGCCGCGCCGATGTTGCCGGGATGGCTGGTGCGCGCCAGCACCACGCGGATATTGGGGAGAAGTTTCGGGTCTGGCGCGCTCATCAAGTAAAATGCCGGCTCCGTTCTTTAGAAGCCCGTGTACTCCCCATGCATCCCATGCTCAACACGGCGGTGAAAGCCGCTCGCAAGGCGGGGGCGATCATCAATCGCGCCTCGCTCGACCTCGACCAGCTCACCGTGCGCAGCAAGCAGGACCGCGATTACGTCAGCGAAGTCGACCAGATGGCCGAGCGTGCCATCATCGAAACCCTGCTCGACGCCTATCCGAACCACGGGATTCTAGCAGAGGAGTCCGGTGCGTCCGATGCGAAGAACGGCGAGGATTACCAGTGGATCATCGACCCACTCGACGGCACCACCAATTTTCTCCACGGTGTGCCGCAGTACGCGGTGTCCATCGCGCTCCGGCACAAGGGCCAGGTCACACAGGCGGTCGTCTACGACCCCACGCGCAACGAGCTTTTCACCGCCAGCCGCGGCCGCGGCGCCATGCTCAACGACCGCCGCATCCGCGTCAGCAAGCGCAGCAGGATGAGCGAATGCCTGATCGGCACCGGCTTTCCCTTCCGCGATTTCACCTTCACCGAGGCCTACCTCAACATGTTCCGCGACATGATGAAGGCGACCTCGGGGCTGCGCCGCCCGGGCTCCGCCGCGCTCGACCTCGCCTGGGTCGGCTGCGGGCGCTACGACGGCTTCTGGGAAATGCGCCTGAGCCCATGGGACATCGCCGCCGGCAGCCTCATCGCGCAGGAATCCGGCGCGCTGGTCGGCAACTTCCTCGGCAACGAGGGCTTTCTCGACTCCGGCAACATCGTCGCCGGCAACCCCAAGGTATTCGCGCAGATGCTGCAGATTCTCGCGCCGCACCTGCCGCCCGAGCTGAAGGTCTGACGGGTTCGGCGAAACGCCCCCCGCTACACCGTCACGAGCGGCCACGCCGCTTCGAGATTCCATCAGGTATCGTGCCGTCCTCCGACGAGCCCGAGCTCGGTGCGCAGGCGCGCCTGCCAGGCCGCCATCCAGCTCGGCAGGGCGGCGGCCGGCATGGGCCGGGCGATGAACCAGCCCTGGGCCAGATGACAGCCGCTGCGGCGCAGGAAATTCCAGTCGGCACGGTCCTCCACGCCTTCCGCCACCATCTCCATCCCGAGATGCCGCGCCATCTCCAGGCTGGCCTCGTAGATCGCGCAGCGGGTTTCGTCGTGCCAGGCGCCCGTAACGAAACTGCGGTCCACCTTGAGCTGGGTGAAGGGAATGTCGCGCAACTGGCTCAAAGAGGAGTGACCGGTACCGAAGTCGTCGATCGACAGCCTGAAGCGCTTGAGCCGCAGACGCGCGAGTATGTCCAGCGCCGTGCGCATATCGCCCATCAGCCGGCTCTCCGTGATTTCCAGGACCACGTCTTCCGCGGGGATTCCGGCGGTGGCCACCCGACGGGCGACGACGTCCGGCAGATCCAGTACGCCGAGGTTGTCCATGGAAAGATTGATCGCCATGCGCAAGCGCAAGCCTTGCGCGCGCCACGCACCGGCCTGCGCCAGGGCAGCGTCCAGCACCGTATGCGTCAGTTCGTCGATCAGCCCGTGTTCCTCGGCGATGCCGATGAATTCATCCGGGAATACCAGACCGTCCTCGGGATGATCCCAGCGTATCAGCGCCTCCACCCCTTCCACCGCACCGGTGGCAAGACTGACCGTGGGCTGGTAATGATTGACGAGTTGTCTCGCGCGGATCGCGGTACGCAATGCGTCCGCGGTATAAACCCTGCGGCTGCCGCGCGCATGGATGGAGGCCGTGGCGCCGAGTCGATCCAGCAGGGGCCGCAGCTGCGTGGGGCCGGCCGGTTTTTGCAGACTGCCGAGCACGGCGAGGCCGTGCTCGCGCACCAGGCGTTCCACGGTCTGCAGGGTGCGCTCGTCTTCGCCGCTCAGCAGAATGACGCCGCCGGCGTAGCGCTGTTCCGCCAGGCGGCGAACGAATTCCACGCCATCCATTTCCGGCATGTTGAGATCGCAGATCAAGAGCGGCGGCATGAACGTGCCGAGCCGCGCCAGCGCCTCGCTGCCGCTGCGGGCAACCTCCACCCGCGCCACCCCCAGATGCCGCAGCAGCGACTCCATCTGCTGCAACAGTACCGTATCGTCATCGACCACCAGAACCGCGGCGATCTCTTCCGAAACGTGCAGGGGCGCCGCCGGAGCGAAGGCGGCGGGCGCGGACAAGGCGGAGGCTGCGGCCGCGCGAACCGCTTCCAGCGCCGTACGCAAGCCGGAGAGTCCTTCGCCATCGAGTGTCCCCGGCGTTGCTGCGCGCGCCTGCCGTTCGCGTTGCTCGGCCAGCCGGGCGTAGTGCAAGGCGCCCACCGCGCGCGCCGCGGATTTCTGGCGGTGCATCTCCTGCATCCAAAGCTCGGCATCGCCCGCCTCCGCAAGCCGCACCAGGCCCGCCTCCGCCGCGCGCAGGAAACTGTCCAGCAGGGCGCGCGCCTGCGCCTCGTCCGTGCTGCCGAGCGAGGCATACAGGCATTCCAGCGCCAGCGCCTGCGTCTCGGCCACCGGTGCCGCGTGCGGGGCCGGTGCGCTCGTGCCTTCCAGCACCCGTTCGAGCGCGCTGCGCAAGCCGTCCAGCGTCAGGGGTTTGACCAGGACGTCATCCATGCCGGCATCGCGGCAGCGCTGCAATTCGTCGGCCGCGGCCGCCGCGGTGATGCCGACGACGGGAACGTGGCCGCCGTGCGTCTGCTCGTGCTGGCGCACGGCTCGGGTGAGCTCCAGGCCGTCCAGAATCGGCATGTTGAGGTCGGTAAGGATCAGGTCGTGTTTGCCGGCACGCCAATGCTCCAGGGCCGCGGCGCCATCGGCGACGATCTCGGCAACGTATCCGAGCCGGTCGAGCTGCTGGCGCAATACGGACTGGTTGGGGGGGTAATCCTCCGCCACGAGTATCCGATACCCGAGGGAGCCGCCAGTGGAAATGTCCGCCCCCAGGACAAGCGGCGGTGCGGCAGGCTCGTTCCAGGCCGCGGCGGGCAGCCTGACATGGAAGGTGGACCCCGCGCCGGGGTAAGTATCAAGGCGGATGCTGCCGCCCATGGCCTCCACCAGCTGGCGCGTAATCACCAGGCCGATGCCGGTTCCCTCCACCTGCCCCATTTCCGCGCCCAGCCGGTTGAAGGGCTGGAACAGTTGCCGCTGCTGTTCCGCACTCAGGCCGGCGCCGGTATCGCAGACCGCGATGTCGACGTGCCCCGCTGCGTCGACATCGCAGGTCACCCGCACCCACCCGCCTTCGTGGTTGTATTTGACGGCATTGGAGACCAGATTGTTCAGCACTTGCAGCAGGCGCAGCCGGTCGCCGCGCACGTAGACTTCCGCGCAGCCTTCGCCGATCGCCAGACGGACCCTGCGCGCAGCCGCCGCGGCGCTGTTCTGGGACCGGCACTGCGCCAGCACACGCGACAGTTCCACCGTTTCCAGGCGCAGCTCCATGTGCCCGGCCTCGACACGCGCCAGATCGAGAATGCCGTTGACCAGCCCGAGCAGGTGCTCGCCGGCACGGCGGATGTCGCCGGCGTTCTCATGCAGGCTCGCCGAGGCGCCTTCCTCCATTTCCATCAATTGCGCATAGCCGAGGATGGCGTTGAGCGGGGTGCGCAACTCATGGCTCATGCTCGCCAGAAAGCGGCTCTTGGTGCGGCTGGCTTCCTCCGCCGCCTCCTTGGCCTGGCGCAGTTCGGCGGTACGCGCGTCCACGCGCTGCTCGAGCTCGGCATTGAGGCGCTGCAGCGCCGCCTGCGTCTGCCGCATTTCGCTGATGTCGCGGAACACGCAAAGCAGGTATTGCCGCCCGGCCTCGGCCATCGCCATGATGGTGACGCGGACGTCGATCACGGTGCCGTCCTGGCGCCGATGGCGGCTTTCGAAATCATCACGCCCCGTTCGCAAGATGCGTTCGATCCGGGCACGGATCACGTCCTCCGTATCGACGGCCTCGTACGCCGTGACCGGGAGTCTGGCAAACGCTTCGGCGGTGTAGCCGAGCTGGCGGTGGACCGCCGAATTGAAGGCGACCGGCAAGGCCGTCGCGGGGTCGATCATCACCACGCCATCGGGCAGCAGTTCGAAGAGGGCTTGAAAGCGCGCCTCGGCTCGGCGCGCGTCGGCTGAAGGCAGTTCAGACATCGCGTGCTCCTCTGGTGGGTGGCAGATGCTGCGCCAGGACATCCAGCAGATGCTGGAGGTTGAGGGGCTTGCTGAGATAGGCCTCGAAGCCCGCCGCCAGTCCACGCTCGGCGTCGCCCTTCATGGCATTGGCGGAAACGGCGATGACCGGAATGGCGGCGGTGGCGGGGTCGGCCTGCAATGCGCGCAAGGCCGCGTAGCCATCCATGCCGGGCAGGTTGATGTCCATGAGGATCAGCGCGGGCCGCTCGGCACGGATCTGCTCCAGACCATGCTCGGCGGTAACGGCTTCGCGCAGCTCCAGATCGGGACGGCGGGCAAAGATTTGCCGCATCAGGCGCAGGTTCATCGGGTTGTCCTCGACGTGCAGGACCAGGGGGCGTACGGTGCGGGTGGCGGGTGTCGCAAGGTCCGGCTGGGCGGTCGCCTCGGCGCTCGTGTCTACGGTCTCCCCCTCGGCACAGGCCGGCAGCTCGATCCAGAACCGGCTGCCCTCGCCCTCGCGGCTCTCGAAACCGACGCTGCCATGCATCATCTCGACCAGGCGGCGGGTGATCACCAGGCCGATCCCGGCGCCTTCCACCTTGCCGCGCTCCGCCCCCAGGCGATCGAACATGGTGAAGATGCGCGCCTGTTTGTCGGCGGGAATCCCGATGCCGGTGTCGTGCACCGTGACGCGTACGCCGTCGCCGTCACGCGAGCAGGCGAGCTCCACCCTGCCGCCGGGGCGGTTGTACTTGATCGCGTTGCTCAGCAGATTGATCAGCGCCTGCCGCAGGCGCACGTAGTCTGCGTGCACCGCCGCGTTCTGCGCCACGCCGTCCAGCTCGACCAGCCGGATGCCGTGCTCGACGGCCATCGCCTCGACCATCTGCAAGGCCTCGCGCACCACGCGCCGCACCGGCACCGCCTCCAGCGACAGGGGGAGCCGGCCCGCCTGGATGCGCGACAGATCGATGATGTCGTTGATCAGTGTCAGCAGGTGATGGCCCGCCTGCCCGATCTCGGCCGCCTGTTCGCGGCTCTCCGCGGACAGGCCCGGGTCGAGCGCGAACAGCTGGGAGAATCCGAGTATGGCATTGAGCGGCGTGCGCAGCTCATGGCTCATGCTGGCGAGGAATTCGCTCTTGGCATGGCTCACCGCCTCGGCCTCGTCGCGCGCGGCGCGCAGGGATTCCTCCATCGCCTTGCGTTCGCTGATATCGGTGGCGACGGAAATGTAATGCAGCAGCTGGCCGTTGTCGTCATGCACGGCGGTGATGGAGAGAATTTCCGGAAAGACCTCGCCGTTCTTGCGCCGGTTCCAGATGTCGCCGCGCCAGTGGCCGTCGCGTTGCAGCGCCTGCCACATCGCCTGGTAAAACGCCTGGTCCTGCAGGCCGGATTGCAGCATGCGGTGGTTGTTGCCGAGCACCTCCTCGGGGGTGTAGCCGGTAATCGTGCAGAAGGCGGCGTTGGCTGCGATGATGTTGGCGCGCGCGTCGGTGATGGTGATGCCGTCCTGGCTCCTGTCGAACACCGTGGCCGCGAGACGCTGCTGCGTCGCCGCGGCCTTCTCGTCGGTGATGTCCTCGTACACGCCGAGCACACCGAACACTTCGCCGTCGCCTGCGCGCAGGGGCACCTTGGAGGTTCGCAAGATCTGGTGCCGGCCGGTGTGGTCGATCTGGGCTTCCTCGTAGTGCAGTTTGGATTCGGCGCGCTCCATCACCGCCGCGTCGTCATGCCGGAATGCCCCAGCCATCTCGCGCCACACCAGATCGTCGTCGGTCAAGCCGCGCAGCGCGTCGGCCGACGCCTTGCCCGCGTCGGCCGCGAACGTCCGATTGCAGCCCAGATACACGTGCTTGCGATCCTTCCAGAAGATGCGCATCGGCACCGTGTCGAGAACGGTCTGCAGCATGCGGCCCGCCGCCTCCGCCTGGGCCGTCGCCGCTTCCGCATCCGCCGTGCGGCGGCGGCTGCGGTCGCCGAACAGGAACACCAGGCCGACCAGCACCGAAACGAGCGTCCCCGCAACCAGCGCCGACGCGGGCAGGCGGCTGTCCTGTGCCGCCAAGAGCTTCGCGGTGGGCCAGATCTGGATATGCCACTCGCCAAGGCCGTTGCTGAAGCGCCCTTCATGCGGCACGCTCCCGGCGGGCAACGGGGCCGACGCGTAGGCCGCCTCATCGTTCAGGAGGATGTGGATATCGTAGCCGCGGCGCCGCGCGCTCGCTGTCAACGCCTCCAGCAGTTCTTGACCATGAAAGCCTGCAACCAGATAACCGTCCGGGCGTCCGGACGCCGTCAGGGCACGAACCAGCGCCACGCCTCGGCCCCCCTGCTGCACGGGGCGATCCACGAATTCGAGCACCGTCTGCCCCGCGCTGCGCGCACGGACCAGACTCCCATTGCGCAGGAGATCGCGCGTCAGGTCTTCGCGAAGAATGCCTGCGTACGGCTGTTCCGGAATCACCCAGCGCGGCAGGCCCGCGGCGTCCACCCAGCCGATGCCCAGGTAGCCGCCCGGCATGGTATTCATGTAGGCATCGACATCCACTTCCCACAGCCGACGCGGCGTGCCATCCGCCATTTCCCAGCGCAAGGCCATGCGATCGATGGCGCTGATCCGTTCATGCAGCGCCGCCTCGATGCTTCGGGCCGTGGAACGCAGCTCCGCCACGGCCTGGGCTTCGAGTATTTGCGCTTCCCGCTGACGCAGGCTCTGCCAGCCCAGGAGCGTGAGCACGAACAAGGCGAGTGTGATCGCGGCGCCGGCGAGGCGCAGCCGGCCTCTCGACCGCGCGGGCGCCGCGCCGCCGATACTGCGGAAAAAATCCGCCCCGGTCGCGTCAGCCTCGTGTGTCCGCACGCTGCAAGCCCCGGATCGTGTTTTGCGTAATCATTCTCATGTGATTTTCATCACCGCTTGACGGCTGTTGAAAGAACCTGTTCAACGCCCCCTGCGTTGCCTGACCGCCGGATTCCCGAATCGCCGCCATGGCTCGTGACCGGGTCCTCCGGCCTATCCTGCAAGTGAATTGCCTTGCTGCTGCCGGGCGCATGGGCCGGAACCCCGAGTTCGCAATACGCGACAACCGCGTTGCCGGCGCCGAGGAATTCGACGTCCCGACTCAGGCGCCGCACCAGGTCGAGGCCCCGTCCATGCAGGCCGGCCTCTGGCGCGCGGGACAAGATCGCCGGGGCGAATCCCGGGCCGCTGTCGCATACGGAAATTTTCAGCATCCTGCGCGCGTCGCGCCGCACGATTTCGAGATCGATGTCGATGAAGCCAGCGCGGAGCTCCCGGAGGGCGTTCTGGCGGCGCGCGGCATAGGTTGCGAATCCGTCGCTGCTGGTCTTGAGCGAGGAATCCAGCCCCAGCAGGCCGTGGTCCAGCGCATTGGTAACCAGCTCGGACAGAATGAGAAAAACCTGGCCAGCCTGTTCCCGGATGGCTGCGATGTGTTCGATCACGCCGAACAGGGTCGGCACCACATCCAGGGTCTTCAGCTCGGGCGCTTCGAAATGGTAGGACATGCGCAGGCCCTGGCTGCCGGATTCCGGGTCAAGCGCCTGTGCAAGGCCCGGCACCGACGCCCCCGGTGCCCCGAGCGTCACCATGAGCACGGCGATATCGTCGACAGGTTTCTTGCTCGCGCAGTGGCTGTCCAGCGCATCCAGCAGCGCGTCGAAACGCTGCAAGGGGTCGGCCGCTGCCAGCCTGGCCTGCGCGCGCTCGATCCCGAACTGCTCGCCTTCGGCGTTCTCCGCCTCGGTCAGACCATCCGACCACAGAAACAACTGGCAATCCTTTTCGTAGGCACACGTCTCGAGTTCCCGGGAAAATTCCTCCGGTGGCAGCAGCCCAAGCGGTACATGCCGGGATTTCCAGCTCTTGACGATTTTCCCGCTGGCGTCGACCAGGCAAGGCGCCGGATTTCCGCCGTTCCAGACATCGATCGTGCCCATGACCGGATTGATGGACACCAGGGTCAGCGCGGCAAAGCGCCCCCGAGGCATCATGGCGTGCATGCGGCTGTTCATGACCTCGGCGATGCGCCCGATGCCGTAGCCCAGTTCGGTCATGGCATAGAAGGTATCGAACTGCGGCAGCGTGGCCATCGCCGCCGGCAAACCATGTCCCATGCCGTCGCTCAGCATGAGATGGTGGCATTTGCCGGGGGTGCGCGCCGCCGCGATCAGGTCGCCGCTGAAATGCCACGCGGGCACGATGCGATGGCGCAGGGCGGGATCGCCGAGCCCGTCGCGGTTGACCATGTACTCCATCAACTGCGCGCCCAGACGCCGCTCCTCTTCCGCCTGCCGGTAGTAGGTGGAAAGCTCGCTCGCCTGCCGCGCAAGCGTCTGCTGCAAGGCGACGATCCGCTGGAACACCTGGATCTTGGCCTGAAACACGGGCAGGGACAGGGGTTTGGTCAGATAGTCGTCCGCCCCCGCGCGCAGCCCTTCGAGCACTTCGTCCTCGCGCGTCAGCGCGGTGACCATCAGGATCGGCAGCCAGCGCGCGCCCGCCGCCTCCCGAATGCGCCGTGTTGCCTCCAGACCGCCGATGCCCGGCATCATCACGTCCATCAGGATCATGTCCGGCGCTTCGGCAAGAAAAACCTCGAGCGCTTCCTCGCCCGAGCGCGCCACGATCGGACGATGCCCCAGTCTCTTCACCACCTGGCTTGCGATCGCAACGTTGTTGGCGGTGTCGTCCACCACCAAAACCGTCATGCCCGATGCGCTCATGGGATCGACGTCTCGCATCACTTGATGGTAAACAGGCGGCTGAAATTCGAAAGCTCGAACACCTGTGCCACGGCGCCCTTGCAATTGAGCAGGGTGATGGACTTTGCCGCGCTTTTCGCGCGCTCCTTGAGCAGCAGCAGCATGCCCATGGCCGAGCTGTCGACATATTTCACCTGGTCGAAATCCAGCTCGAGTTCACTGACACCCGGCTGCCTCAGCAGCGCGTCGGTCGTTTCGTTGAATACGGCATGGCTGTTGAAATCGAAACGCCCGTTGAGTACGAGACGTGCCGTGCTGCCGTCCTTGTGGGTATCTATGTTCATCTTCTCTCCATTCTCAATACACTGCAAAAAGCCTGAACGCGCTGAGCCGACATGCCGGACCGAGTCCCGATCTGCGGTTCACTGGTTCATGCCGCCTGGCACACCCGCGTCCGACACATCGCGCAAACGGGTCGTTTCGGCCTCGCGGCGCGCCGCCGGCAGTTCGATCGTGAAACTGCTGCCCTCGCCTTCCACACTGTCGACAGTGATGACGCCGCCCATCAGGTCGACCAGATGCCTGCACAGCGCCAGCCCTACGCCAATGCCGGGAATGCTGGACTCTTCCGCCCCGAGCCGGCTGAAGTACTGAAACAGTTCATTGCGCCGCGCCTGAGATATACCGATTCCACTATCGGTGACCGCGATGCGCAGCCGACCGTTTTCCAGCAGGTGGCAGGACACCGTCACGCGGCCGCCTTCCCGGTTGTACTTCACCGCATTGCTCAGCAGGTTGAGCAACACCTGCCGGAAGCGATTCACGTCGACCGCCACGGTTTGCCGCACACATTCGGCGCTCAGATTGACCAGTTCCAGCCCCTGGGCGGCGGCATGCGGAGCGATCTGTTCCAGGCACTCGCGAATCAGGTCGGATACGTCGGCCTGCTCCGGTTTCAGCTCGAGTCGACCGGTTTCGATGCGGGAAAGATCCAGCACGTCATCGATCAGTTCGCGCAGCAGCCAGCCGGCAGCCAGGATGCGCTTGATGTTGTCCTGCTGCTCGTCGTTGAGCGGCGCCTGCGGATCGGATTCCAGCAGTTGGGCGAAACCGACGATGGTATTGAGCGGCGTGCGCAGTTCGTGGCTGACATGGGACAGAAACTTCGATTTTGCCTGGCTGGCCTGTTCGGCGGTTTCCTTGGCCCGCACCAGTTCATCCTCCATGCTGATCTGGTCGGTCACATCGTTGATCGCAGCCACAAAGTGCGTGACTTCGCCCACCTCGCTGTGCACCGGTGAAATGAAAATGTCGCACCACACCGTGCGGCCCCGCTGCGACCTGCCCTCGACCACGGCATGCCGCTCGGCACCCAGCGTTATGGCGTCATGCAGGAAACGCCATCCACCGGCGCTTTTCACGGCTTGCGCCAGCACCGGCCAGACCTGGCCTGTGATGCCGGCCTCCGCAAGTTCGGCGATTTCCAGAAACGCGGTGTTCGCGTACTCGATAGCGAGGTCGCCGCAGCGGAAGATCACGATGCCGGTGCCGCTGTCGGCAAGCGCCCGGTCGTGCAGGCGCAATTCATCCTCCATCCGCTTGCGCGTCGTGACGTCACGTGCCGACGCCTGGATGTTGAGGATGTGCCCGGCTTCGTCCCGGGTCGGCGCCGCCGATATGTCCGCCCAGATATAGTCGCCGTTCCGGTGGCGCAGCCGGACGTACGCGCACTCGCCCGGCTCTCCTCGCGAAACCGGCGCGCGCAGCGTTTCGCGCACCCGCCCCATGTCGTCCGGATGCACCATGGCATCCCATTCGAGCCCGATCATGGCGGAAGGTTCATGGCCCAGCACGCGCTCCAGCGAGGGGCTGACATAGACGAAGCGACCGTCCGGATCGTGCAGCGAGATCACGTCAAGGGCGTTTTTCGCAAGCAGGCGGAAATGCGCCTCGCTTTTCTGCAGGGCTGCGTCGATTTCCAGGGCGCGCGTGATGTCGGTGCGGATCGAGAAATACCGTTCCAGCCGGCCATCGCGGTCGAAGAAGGGCACGATGGTCGATGCGACCCAGTAATGGCTGCCGTCCTTGCGGCGATTGCGGATGTTGCCGTGCCAGATGCCGCCGCGTGAAATCGTGTTCCACAAGTCGACAAAGAATTCGGGCGGATGAAAGCCCGAATTGATCAGCGCATGCGTTTTGCCGATGATTTCTTCGCGGCTGTACTGGCTGATCTCGCAGAACTTGTCGTTGGCATAGACGATGCGGCCGGCGGTGTCCGCGGCACTGACGATGGCGTGTTCGTTGAACGCCTGCAGGTGCTGCGCCAGGACGCGGTCGCGTTCCGCCATCTTCGCCGCCATCTCGTCCAGCGCGTGCGCAAGCTCGCTCAATTCGGTGCCTTCCGCAACGCCGCTGCGTTGCGTCAGGTCCCCCGCCGCGTACGCGTTCGCATGGCGAACCATGCGGCGCACCGGCGCGATGACCAGGCGCCGGGCCCCCAGCCAGGCAAACACGAGCATGCCGCCGAACACACCGACGATGGCGAGGAGCATCAGCCCACCGGCGCGGCGCACCGGCACCAAGGCGTTGCTGGCCGGAATGCCAACCGCGACGAAGGCATTTTCACTGGCCAGACTGCTTCGCAGCCTGGCGAAGGAAAACAGGCGCAATGTGCCATCTCCCCCGTAGGCCTCCACCACGCCGGTCTCCCGATCCGCCTCGCCGACGCGCTGGATTGCCGCGGCAATGGGCCGGTCGCGCCAGACTTCGGGCTGCGGATCACTGTGAAGAATGACGCCGTCATGGTCATGAAAAAACAGCTCGGTGCCCTCCGGCAGCCTGGACCCAAGGTTGCTGCGGTTGAACCAGGACAGATCGACCGACACGAAAAGATAGGCGAGATGCTCGCCCTGGCGCCCCTTGATCGGCTTGGCCACGATCACCACGGGTTCATCGACCAGCACACCGGAATGGTAATCACCCACCACGATCTCTTCATGTCCATCACGGATCCGCTGGAACCAGAGCTGATCCTTGAAGCTGTTGTCGCGCGTCATGCGGATGCTGCGGCAGAGGCTGTTCCCGTCGAGATCGGTCATGCCCACATTGGCGAACATTTCCTGCTGCACGAGTACGTCATCGAATATCGAACAGAATCCGGGCCTGCGCTCGACGACCATCGGGTTGGCCGCCAAAGCCATCAACGCGTACTGCGCGGCATTGATGTGCTTGTCCTGCTCGAGTGAAATTTCCTGAACCAGCGATTTCGCTTCCCAGTAGACGTCTCCGATGGCATGGCGATAAATCTTCAGGCCGCCGTACCACGTGATCACCAGTATCGGCAGCATGGCCGCCACGATCAGCGCGACCATGCGTGCGCGCAGGCTTTTGAATACGCGCTTCAAGAATGCGCTCCACCATCGGCCGTGCCGTCGCCGGCGCTTACGGGCTGCGCTGGCCGTTCGCCTCCGAGCGCATCCGTATCGAGACGGCATGCGCTGCGCAGCATGTCTTCGGCAGATGTTTCGCAGAGCGGACGACTGAACCAGTAGCCCTGCAATTCGTCGCAGCCTGCATCACGCAGGAAGGCGGCCTGCGCGGCATCTTCGACTCCCTCCGCAACCACGACCAGGCCCAGGCTGTGGGACAGGTTGACGATGGCGCGGACGATGGCGGCATCGCTCGGGTCGGTCATGATGTCGCGCACGAAGGAGCGGTCGATCTTGAGCGCATCGATCGGAAACAGCTTGAGATAGGACAGCGAGGAGTAGCCCGTGCCGAAATCGTCCACGGACAGCGTGATGCCCAGTGCCTTGAGCGCGCGCAGCGTATCGGCGGCGGCCTCGCTGTCCTGCATCACGGTGCTTTCGGTGATTTCCAGTTCGAGATGCCGCGGGTCGAGTCCGGTGTCGGCGAGCACCTGTTGCACCCGTTCCACCAAACCGGGGTCGCGAAACTGTCGCGCGGAGAGGTTCACCGCGACACAGATCTCCGGCAGCCCCTGCGTCTGCCACTGCCGAGTGCGCCGGCACGCCTCTTCCAGCACCCAGTCACCGAGTTGTGCGATGAGACCGGTGGCCTCGGCCACACCGATGAAGCGATCGGGCCCGATCAAGCCGTGGCGCGGATGATTCCAGCGCACCAGCGCCTCGAACGCCAGCACCGCCCCGGACGTCAGGCTGACGCGCGGCTGATAGTGCAGCAGCAGTTCGTCGCGTTTGAGGGCCAGGCGCAGGTCGTGCTCGATCTCGATCCGCGCGTGCATCTGCGCATCCATCTCCTGGACATAGAAGCGGAAGGTGTTGCGCCCCTCTTCCTTGGCGCGATACATGGCAACATCGGCATTGCGCAGCAAGGCCTCCGCGTCGCTGGCATCGAGGGGACAGATCGACAGGCCGAGGCTGGCCGTGACATACACTTCGTGGCCATTCATCACGAACGGCTGCGCCAGGGCGGCGAGGATCTTTTCGGCGACGATCGCCGCGTCTCCCAGCTGCATGAGGTCCGGCAAAAGCAGGATGAATTCGTCGCCCCCCTGCCGTCCCACGGTGTCGCCCTCGCGCAGCACGACGCCGATTCGCGCTGCCGCTTCGCACAGCAGCGCGTCGCCCGTGCCATGCCCCAGGGTATCGTTGACGTCCTTGAAATGGTCCAGATCGAGATAGGCGACGGCGAGCACGCGCCCGCTGCGCCGGGCGTGTGCGATCGCCTGCTGGAGCCGGTCAAGGATGAGCGTGCGGTTGGGCAGGCCGGTGAGCCCGTCGTGGCGCGCCTGATGCAGCAAGGTTTCTTCATGCCGCTTGCGTTCCGAGATGTCGCGTGCGATCACCAGCGCCGAGACCACACGGTTTTCCAAATCCCTTTCCGGGGCCATGCGCACGTGGAAGTGATGCAGCCCCGTTTGCGGCAATTCGACGCCGCACTCCAGGGTGACCGGCTCGCCCGACGCAAACACCGCGTCCACGCCATGGATCCAGGGTGCGGCCGCATCGGACGACAGCCCCAGTTCGACCCAGGTCTTGCCCCAGTAATCGTCCGACTCTGCCCCGAGCGCTGTCATCAGCGCGGGATTGGCATAAAGAAAGCGTTGCGCCCGATCGACGCGCACGATGATATCCGGCGCATGGTCAACGAGCGCTTGAAATTCCTGCGAATGCCGCCGCAGCAAGTTCTCCATCTCACGGGTGGCGCTGATGTCGCGCATGGCGACGAGGGTTCCGTACGTTTGCCCCAGTTCGATTCGCGACAGGCTGACCGAGACCGGCAGTTCCTCGCCGTCCTTGCATCGGGCCAACGACTCCGTTTTGATCACGGCGAGATCGGGAGCGGGACGTGTGACATGACATCCATGCGGTGTCATGGTGCTGCCGTCGATACGTTCCCGGAACATTCCGTCCATCGGCTGGCCGAACAGTTCCGCGTGACGGTAACCCAGCATCGTGACGGCGCTCGCGTTCGCCGTCACGATACATCCGCTGGCATCGAGCAGGAACAGCGCATCGGGGGCCGACTCGAAAAGCATGCGGAAGCGCTTCTCGCTTTTCTGCAATGTTCCCTGAGACGCCGCCAGTTCGCGATACGGCCGCTGCACGGCCACGAGGAAGACGACACGATAGAGAAAGCCGTACGCCACGATCTTGCAGACGTGTCCCAAAAGGTCGGCGACCTCGTTCGTGGAGCCATGAAGCGTGAAATCCAGTTCGCCCGCTGCCAGGAGGACGATGGCGGCAAACAGGAACGGTACTGCTTCGTCGCGCGCCGTGCGCAACCGTGGATATACGGAAAAAGCCGCCCCGACGTACAGCGCGATGACCAAAGCCCCCACACCGGTCGCAATCCGGCCCTGCCATGACGCGGAACCCTCAGAAAACCATTCCGGCGAATGCGCGGCCACCCAGTAGACCGCCACGACCCAGATGAGCGCAGCCGCCAGCGTCGCATGACGCACGCGCGGCCGGATGACTACGAACCCCATGAGCACGGCTGCGAGCAACGTGACAGCCACGGTTACCCGTCCCGCAAGCCGGAAATACGCGGCGCTCTCTTCCCCGGGCGGCGCAATGAAAGGGGGCATGCCCGGATAGGACAGCAGATGCCCCGCGTCCAGCAGTGCTGCGGCGAGCAGCCCTGCCGACATTGCGGTGAACAGGGCCGCGCCGTGCGCCTTTGCCGCCTGCCAGGCGATCCCGCATATCATGCCGGCCAGCACGACGGCCAGGATATCCATCGGTCGATGGAATACGCCGTGATGCGGAGCGTCGCCAACCGTCCCCGGTATCAACACGGGCAGCACGCCGGAGGTAATCGCCAGCGCGGCGACGAAAAAGGCGATACGCCGCGGACCGCCGCCGGAAGGCGAGAACCGAACCGCTGCTGCTGTGGTCTGCGGCTCAATCATGGGTATGCGTCCTCGCTCGATGCTCACACATACTTCATGATCTCCGCCGGGATGGCCTGCAACGGCGCACTGCGATCGACGCCGCCCAGCCTGACCGCCTCCTTGGGCATGCCATAGACCACGCACGTGGCCTCGTCCTGCGCGACCGTGCTCGCACCCGCATCGTGCATTTCCTTGAGGCCGCGCGCACCGTCGTCGCCCATGCCGGTCATGATGACGCCCAGGGCATTCCTGCCCGCGAATTTCGCCACCGAGCGGAACAGCACGTCGACCGACGGCCGGTGGCGGTTGACCACCGGACCGTCCACCACTTCGACGTGATACTGTGATCCGTTGCGCTTGAGCAGCATGTGCTGCCCGCCCGGCGCGATCAAGGCGCGCCCGGGCATCACGCGGTCGCCGTTGCGGGCTTCGCGCACCTCGATCTGGCACAGGGAATCGAGGCGTGCCGCGAAGGAGGCGGTGAATTTTTCCGGCATGTGCTGCACGATGACGATGCCGGGCGACACCCGCGGCAGGGCGGTCAGCACCATTTCCAGCGCCTGGGTCCCGCCGGTCGAGGTGCCGATGGCGACGATGCGCTCGGTCGTCTGCGCCATGGCCTGGCTCACCGCAGGAAGGATGGCATCCGCACCGAGCTTGGCCGCCGCGACGACGGGTGCCGCGCCAGCGGTCTTCAGGTTGCGCACATTGGCGTGGGCCGCCGATCTCACCGCGCGAATCAGATCGGATGCCGCATCTTCCATGGCTGCGCGCCGGTTGCCGATGCCCGGCTTGGGCACGACGCCGACCGCGCCGGCCGCCAGGGCCTGCATGGCGGTTTCCGAGCCCTTCTGCGAAATCGAGGAGCAGATCACCACCGGCGTCGGACGCTCCGCCATGATCCTGCGCAGGAAGGTGATGCCATCCATGCGGGGCATTTCAATGTCCAGCACCAGCACGTCCGGCCACTGCTTCTTCATCTTCTCCTGCGCGAAGATGGGGTCGGCGGCCACCGCGATCACCTCGATGCCGGCGTCCCCCGCCAGGGCCTCCGACAGGACCTGCCGCACGACGGCCGAGTCGTCCACCACCATGACCTTGATGCGCGCTGTCATGATGCCGCCGCCTCAGGGACATTGCGCAGAACCGCGGGCCGCGGCGGCGACTGGCGCACCCACACATGCCCGGACCAGATGTCGAACATCACCGTGCGATGGCCGACACCGCCGAGATCGGCGGCGGCGAGGTGCAATCCGTGGAATTTCACCAGATTCCGGCCCACCTCCGCGTTTCTCGCACCGATGTGGGTTTGGGTCGTGCACACCTGCCGGTGAAACATGTTGCCGCCACCGAACAGCTTGACCTGGTAGTCCTCGAGCGCCGTCCCGCTCCTCCGTATCTCCTCGAGCAGCAGCCCGAGCGCCTCGTCGGCGTATTTGCCGTCGGCTGTTTGCATGCCTCGCCCCCACCGGTTCGGCAGCATGTAATGACACATGCCGCCGATCAGCAATTTCGGGTGCCAGAGCGTGATGGACACACAGGAACCGAGAATGGTCCGGATGCGCGTATCGCGGTCCCCGAAATAGAATTCGCCGGGATTGAGAAAGATTTCGATGACGTGAGGCGGTTTGCGCATGGCCGTTCACCCGCCCTGGTTCCGGTATACCGACGGACGCACGGCGGCCAGTACATCGGTGACCCCGTTGAGGCTTTCCGAGTGGCCGATGAGGAGATGGCCGCCGGGCTTGAGCGTCGCTGCGATGCGCTCGACCACTTTCGCCTTGGTTTCGGTGTTGAAATAGATCATCACGTTGCGCAGGAACACCACGTCGAACTCGCCCAGCTGCGGCAGGGTTTCGTTGAGGTTGATCTGTTGGAAGCGGACGCGCGTGCGCAGCCGCCGGTCGACGAGAAAGCGGCCCTCCTGCGAGCCGACGCCCTTCAGGCAGTATTCCTTCAGATAGCGCTCCGGGATATGGCGTGCGCGCTCCATCGCATACAGCCCGCTGCGCGCGCGTTCCAGCACGCGCGTGCTGATGTCGGACGCGAGGATTTCCCATGGCGCCTCGCCGAGCCGATCGGCCAGCACCATCGCCAGGGAGAAGGGCTCCTCGCCGCTCGAACAGGCCGCGCTCCACACCCTGAAGGGCGCGCCGGGTGTCCGCCTGGCGAGCAAGTCCTGCTGCAGCAGATCGAAGTGCTTGGGCTCGCGAAAGAAATACGTTTCGTTGGTGGTGAGCAGGTCCAGCGCGGTCTGCAATTCCTCCGGCTCCCGACCGCTCGTCAGCAGGCGCAGGTAATCGCGGTAGGAATCGAGCGAATGATGTTTCAGCCGCTTCGCCAGACGCCCGCAGACCAGCGCCTTCTTGGCGGGCGAAATGCTGATTCCCGCGATCCGGTACAGCAAGCGCTGGAATTCGCCGAAATCCTGGTCGGAAAGCGTGGCCGCCTGCATGCTCCGCCCGCCCCTATGCAGCGCGCTCGCGACGCGTTGGCCCTGGATGCCGTGTAGCGCCGCTCATCCCGCCGCCTCCCCGCTCACGGCGCTCATGTCGTGCCCCTGCGCCTGTTCCAGCAAGGCCAGATCGTCGAGCGACAGGACGTTACCCACATTGAGGATGATCACAAAGCGGCCGTTCACCTTGCCCATGCCGCGAATGAAATCGGTGCGAATCTTCGCGCCGAAGGCCGGCGGCGCCTCGATCTCCTCCGTGGGAATTTCCAGCACCTCGTTCACCGCATCCACCACCACGCCGATCACCTGTTTTTCCTCATCGGCTGCCACCTCGATGATGACGATGCACGTGCGGCGGGTGAGCTCGGTGCTCTTGCGGCCGAAACGCGCCGACAGGTCCACCACCGGCACCACGCTGCCGCGCAGGTTGATCACCCCGCGGATATAGCCAGGCATCATGGGGACTTCGGTAAGGTTGCCGTACTCGATGATTTCCTTGATCGCGAGAATGCCGATCGCGAACGTCTCGCCCCCCAGCATGAAGGTCAGGTACTGCTGCTGGTCCAGCAGTGCATTCGGCGCGGGCTGTTGCGCCACGTTTACAAGTGCACTCATGCCGCCTCCTCAGAATTTGACGAATTCGAGCTCGTCACTCAGGGCGGGGGCAGCCTTCGCTGCGGCCTTGCTGCCGGCACCCTTGGCATGCGCAACCTGGGCGAGCTTCTGGGCGGCCGATTTCCCGACCTTCGCAATCGCCGCGGCCGGGTTGCCTTCGAGATGAAAGAAGCTCATGGCCTGTTGCAGCTGCTCGGCCTGACTGCTCATTTCCTCGGCAGTGGCTGCGAGTTCTTCGGAACTGGACGCGTTCTGCTGGGTGATCTGGTTGAGTTGCGACATGGCCGTGTTGATCTGCCCGACGCCGGCGGACTGCTCTTCGGACGCAGCGGTAATCTCCTGCACCAGATCGGACGTCTTGTTGATGGACGGGACCATCTCGTCCAAGAGCTTGCCGGCCCGCTCCGCCATATCCACCGATCCACCCGCCAGCTCGCCGATCTCCTGGGCTGCGACCTGGCTGCGTTCCGCCAGCTTGCGCACTTCCGCCGCCACCACCGCGAAGCCCTTGCCGTGCTCGCCGGCCCGGGCCGCCTCGATGGCCGCGTTCAGCGCCAGCAGGTTGGTCTGGTAGGCAATGTCGTCGATGATGCCGATCTTGCCGGCGATGCTCTTCATGGCGACAACGGTTTCCTTCACCGCCTCGCCGCCTTCGGTGGCTTCCTTCGCCGCCTTGGACGCCATGCCGTCCGTCACCTTGGCGTTCTCGGTGTTCTGGCCGATCGACGCCGACATCTGCTCGATCGATGCGGAGGTTTCCTCCACGCTCGCGGCCTGTTCGCTGGACGCCTGGCTCAGGGACTGCGCCGTGGCGGACACCTCCTCCGAGGCGCTGGAAAGGTTGTCCGCGGCGCTGCGTACTTCGGTGATGATCTGCGACAGCTTCTCGACCATGTTCTTCATCGCGTTGAGCAGCATGCCGGTCTCGTCTTTCGACCGCACCTCGATCTTCACGCTGAAATCGCCCTCGGAGAGGCTGTTGGCCACACCGACGGCTTCGCCGAGCGGTCGCGTGATGGAACGCGTGACCCAGAATGCGATCACCGCCGCAAACAGGAAGGCCGCCACGCTCATGCCCAGCATCAGGGTTCGCGCCTGGTTGTATTGTGCGCTTGCCGTGGTGCCCAGTTCGCTCATGAGTTCGCCCTGGAATTGAACGAGCTCGTCGACACGCCCGCGGTACTGGTTGGCCGCCGGACGGAATTCCGATTCCATGAACGCCCGGCCGTCCTCGACCTTGCCCTCCTCGGCGAATTTGATGAGCTGGTTCTGTGCGGCGATGTAGCGCTCGCGCGAGTCCATGATCTGCTGGAAAATTTCGATTCCCCTGGGGTTTGCCAGCGTTGGCTTGAGCTTGTCCCAGGCTTTGCCGATGTTGCCGCGTGCTTCGAGCATTCGTCCCTTCGCGGTTTCCATCCCGGTCTTGTCGCCGGCCATCAGGAGATCGCGCGCGGCGAGGCCGATCGCGTTGACGCCCGCCAGCCCCTCCTGCAGCAGCAGCACCTTCGGCCATTTGTCATGGTTGACGTTTTCCATGGATTCGTTGAGCGAACTCATCCGCGTGATCCCGATCATGGCGATCGCCACCATCAGCACCACGACCAGACCGAATCCGATCCCCAATCGCACCCCGATTTTCATGTTCTTGAACATTGCACTCTCCAGTCAAATCATCAGAAAAACCAGACACGCCGAAAGCGATCCGATCAGGTCTCGTGGGCAAGCCGCTGCCCGTCACGCGCAACGCCGAGCTGAAGCAGCGCCGGCACATCCAGTATCAATGCCACCTCGCCCGTCCCCAGAATCGTGGAGCCGGAAATGCTCTTCAAATGCCGGAACACGCTGCCCAGGGGCTTGATGACGGTCTGGAACTCCCCCAGCAGTTCATCCACCACGAACCCCGCCTTCTGCCCGCCGTATTGCACCACCACGATGTTTTCGCGCTTGCCCGGCGGCGCCTTGATCTCGAACTCGTCGCGCAGACGCACGAAAGGCAACACCTCGCCGCGCAGGTTGACGTAGTTGCGCGTGGCCGCAAGCCGCCTGTCGGCTTCCGACAGTTCGACGCATTCCAGCACCATGTCGAGCGGCACCACGAAGGACGACTTGCCGACTCCGACGAGGAAACCGTCGATGATGGCGAGCGTGAGCGGCAGCCGGATGCGCACCGTCGTGCCCTGCCCCTCCGTGCTGTCGATGTCCACCGTTCCACGCAGCGCCTGGATGTTGCGCTTGACCACGTCCATGCCGACGCCGCGGCCAGAAAGATTGCTGACCTGTTCCGCAGTGGAGAAGCCGGCCTCGAAAACGAGATTGAAGATTTCGCCGTCCGACAGGTTCTGGCCGGCACCGACGATGCCGCGCTCGATCGCCTTGCGCAGGATGCGGTCCTTCTTCAGTCCGCCGCCGTCGTCCGCCACCTCGATCACGATGCTGCCGGAGTCGTGGTACGCATTCAGCCGCACGCTGCCCCGTGCCGGTTTGCCGGCGGCCATCCGCACCGCCGCCGGCTCGATGCCGTGGTCCATGGCATTGCGCACGAGGTGCATGAGGGGATCGCCGATCTTCTCGACGACGGTCTTGTCGAGCTCGGTCTCCGCGCCGCCGATTTCCAGGCCGATGTCCTTGCCGATCTCCTTGCTCACGTCGCGCACCACACGCTGGAAGCGGTTGAAGGTCTCGCCGATCTCGACCATGCGCAGCTTCAGCGCGCCGTCGCGGATTTCCTCGACCAGGTTCGACACGGCGGAGTTCGCCTCGTGCAGGGCCGTGTCGCCGGAGCGCCGGGCGAGCAGCGAGGCGCCGGCACCCGCAATGACGAGCTCACCGACGAGATTGATGAGCTCGTCGAGCTTTTCCGCGCTCACGCGCACGAATCGCGCCTCCTGCGCCTTGTGGTCGCGAATCTGGCGCTGTTTCTCCAGCGCCACGTCGACCACCTCCTTCTGCACCATGCCTTCCTTGACCAGCACCTCGCCGATGGGCGGCTGTGCGTCGCCGCCTGCCGCTTTCATGCTGTCCTGCGCACGCAGCGCACTTTCCAGCTCGTGCTCGGTGAGAACGCCGGCTTCCATCAGCAACTGGCCCAACATGTCGGTATTGCCGCTCGCGTGCTCGAGCCGGTCGACGAAGGTGGCGAGATGGCTCGGCGGCGGGAAGATGCGCAGCGTGCAGTCGTCACGCACGAATTCGAAGACGTCCTCGATGGTCTGCTTGTCCGCCTCGCTCTTGAAGTCGAGTGAATACGTCAGGTAGCAGGCCTCCGGATCCATCGCGTCCAGCTCCGGCAGCGCACTGTCGTCGACGTTGAGCGAGACGATGTCACCGATGGTGGACAGATAGCGGATGAACGAGATGGGGTCCATGCCGTTTCGCAGGACATCGTGGCCGAAGGCGATCGACAGGTGCCAGTAGTCGCCCTCGAGCGGGCCGCCGCCGCTCGCGGCCAACGGGCTTTCCTGCACGGCCGGCATGCCGGCGTCGCCCATCGGCGCACCACCCATGAAGGCGCGCAGCCGCGCGGCAAGCGCCTCGCCCGTGGCGGACTGCTCCGCGTCGAGCGCCGCCGCGGATTCCGCCACCACCGTGATCAGCAGCCCGATGTGGTCACGGCACTGGAGCAGCAGCTCGACCAGCTCGCCGCTGACGGCCAGCGTGCCGTCACGCACCGCCTCGAGTACGTTTTCCACGACATGGGTGAACGCCACGATCGCATCGAGCCCGAACAGGCCCGCGGATCCCTTGATCGTGTGCGCGGCCCGGAACATGGCATTGACGGTTTCATCGTCCTGCGGCTCGCTCTCGAGCCGCAGCAGGATGCGCTCCATTTCCTCGAGCAGCCCGTGGCTTTCCTCGATGTAGGTCTGCAAGGCCTGATCCATGCTCACGTTCGTCTCCTCGATATGCGGCGGTGGCTATGGACGTGCGGAGATCAGCAGCGGATCCCCGAATTGCGCCGCCATGTTGTAGAGGTCGATGACTTCCAGCACAGCCTGGCTGTGGGACACATACCGTACGCTCTTGCCCAGGCGGGCGCCTTCCCGCTTCGTCGCCAGCAGAAGCTGGACGCCTGCGGTGTCCATCTCGGTGACACCGCCCAGATCGACTTCGACTCCGCCCGTGGCAGCCAGGCGCTCCAGCAGCCCGTCCCTGATCTGCAAGGCGGTGTAGATGGTGAACTCGCCGTCGATGCGCAGCCGGCACGTACCGTCTTCGTGCCGCGCGCCGATGTGCATGGTGGTTTCCATGGCGTGCCGATCAGGGCATGATCAGTTTGGACACCGCGGCCAGCATCTGGGCCGGCTGGAAAGGCTTGACCACCCAGGCCTTGGCGCCTGCCGCCTGCCCTTCCTGCTTCTTCGCTTCCTGCGATTCGGTGGTGAGCATGATGACGGGCGTGAACTTGTAGTTCGCCATTTTCTTCACCTCCTTCACGAAGCTGATGCCGTCCATGTTCGGCATGTTGACGTCGCTGATGATGAGGTGAATCTTCTGTCCAGTGATCTTGGACAGCGCATCCTTGCCGTCGCACGCTTCGAGAACCTCGAATCCGGCGCCCTTGAGCGCGATGCCGACGACCTGGCGCAGTGAAGCCGAGTCGTCGACGACCATGATGGTTTTTGCCATAGCTTGCTCCTAGAAGAAGGTGATTTCCGATGGTGCGGCCAGTTGCGCGACGCCCGCACCCCTGTGCGTCTCCCGCTGTTCCATGGTCGTGTAGGTCTTTTCCATTTCGTCCAGCCATGCGGTCGTATCGATCGCCGCGCACTGGCCGCCCGACAGGCATTCATTGACCTGTGTGTCGAATTTCCGGATGTCATCGCGGATGTGCGCGAGGATCTGACCCACGCGATCCTGGAACTGCAGAGACACCAGCACGTCGGAAATCTCGTCCCGTATCCCCGTGCCGGCTTCGTTCAGGATGCGCGAGGAATCCACCAGCCGGCCCGCAGCACCGTGAAAGCGCTCGATCACCTCATTGATGACCGCTTCGGAATGTGTGACCGACTGCGCGTCGCGCGTGGCCGACTGCTCGGACGCCACCACGGTGGACGCAATCGCGGCACCGATCTCTTCCGCACCAAGGCTGATTCGCTTGCCCGTCTCCGCCGACATGGACGAGAGCCTGCGCACCTCGTCGGCGACCACCGCGAATCCGCGCCCGGCCTCGCCCGCGCGCGCCGCCTCGATGGCGGCATTGAGCGCGAGCAGATTGGTCTGCATGGCGATGCTGCCCACCTCCGCGGCCATCTTCTTCAGTTCACCCGTGAACAGGGCCAGCCGGTCGATCTCGTGCATCAGGGCCTGCCTGGCCAGGGTGGACTCGCGCAGCGATTCGATGATGCATCCAAGATCCCGCTGACTCGTTTCAAGCAGTTCGACCACACCGTCCTGCCCCTGTGCCGCATCGCGTCCATTCGATGCCGATTGCGAGGCCGCCAACGCGTCCCCAAGTTTTTCCACCAGCCCGGAAAAGCGGACCGCGAGCGCAGTCACCGCATCCTCGGTCTGCGCGCGTCCCGCCTCGATCTGTTTCGTCCAGATCGGCAGAACACTGGCGCACACGCTGTCGAGATTGGGGATGTGCCTGGCCGCGGGTTGGCCGGCCGCGGCTTGCGGCGAAGCGCCGCTCGCGGGCTGGCGCGCCACCCGGATTCGATGCGCACCCCAGCCAGCCGCCATGCCGCCGGCAAAAATCAGCATCCCCAACAGCGTAAGTCCCAATGCGCCAAAACCGATCGTCATAGCTGTCGCCCAATCTCCACCCGGATTGAATTCATCACCGCCCGGTCATTGATGTTCGTGCCGCGGCATCGAACACGAATGCGTCCGGCACTGGTGCCGTACCATTTTCAGCAGCAGATCGACCTGTGTGGAAAGATCGAACACATGGTCCGCCCCCGCCTGCAGCCAGCGTTTCCTGTAGGGCTCCGCGAAATGCGCGCTCACCACGACCAGGCATGCGGAACGGCAGTCGAGTCGTGCCCGCAACAGGACACCCAGGCCGCCTTCATCGGGTAGGCACGCATCCACGATCACGACCTCGGGTTGGATCGCCAAAATCATGTGCGCCACCTCCTCGACCGCGGCGGCCTGCGTGAGCTCGACACAGCCCAGACTGGCAAGCATGGCCGCCAGGCGTTCGCGCAGAAGGATCGACGGTTCAACCAACAGCAGCTTCATTCCCACCTGTTCCGCGCAAGGCCCGGCAGACACAGGGCCACTACACTGATTATCGAAAACGCGGGTAGGAACTGAAGTCGGTGAACTCTGCTTCTGCGTGAGCGCAGACGCACAATGGCGTAGGAATATTCCTACCCGCAGCCGCGGGGGGCAGGTTGATGATCGGCCGTGCGCGGCCGTTGGCGGCAATACCGGGATGCCGCGAAGGAGACGCTCTCAGCCGTCGATCAAACGATGACGGATGGCGTAGCGAACGAGGTCGGTCGACGTCTGGAAATTCATTTTCCGCATGAGCCGGAACTTGTGCGTGCTGACGGTCTTGATGCTGAGAAAGAGCGCGCTCGCGATCTCGCTGATCGTCTTGCCCGCGGCCAGCATGAGAAAGACCTGGAGTTCACGTTCCGACAGCCCTTCGTGCGGCGCACTGCCGGCCGGATCGTGATCGAACACGAGGGTTTCGACCAGGGCGGCGTCGATGAACCGCCCGCCCTGCGCGACCTTGCGGATGGCACCGATCAGGATTTCCGGCTCGCTGTCCTTGGTCAGGTAGCCGCTCGCGCCCGCCTTGAGCGCACGGCTGGCGATCTGCCCTTCGACGTGCATGCTCAATACCAGGATCGCGACATGCGGATGCGTGTCGCAGATCCACTTGATCAACTCGACGCCCGCGAGGCCCGGCATGTTCATGTCGAGCTGCACCACGTCGCAATCGGTCCGCCCGAGCACCTGCTGAAGCTCCTCGCCGCCGCCCGCTTCGCCGACGACGCCGATGTCGGGGGCAAATGCGAGAAGCTGCTTGAGACCGTGGCGCACGATGGCATGGTCGTCGACGATGATGAGTCTGATCATGGGCGCGATTATCCGCTCACGCCGCCGGAACGCATACGCGAATCCGTGTGCCGCGCCCGGGCTCGCTGTAGAGCTCGAACGTGCCGTTCATCATCGCAACCCGCTCGCGCATTCCCACCAGTCCGAACGACTTACCATCGGCCACGGCATTCTCATCGAATCCCGTGCCGTTGTCGCGCACTTCGAAGCACAGTTCCCCATTGGCTCGCGTCACGATGATTTCGACCTGGCTTGCCTGGGCGTGGCGTGCAACGTTGGTCAGCGACTCCTGGACGATGCGGAAAATCGCGGTCGCCGTCGATTCGTCCAGGTCGATCTCGCCATCTCCCAGCACCAGTTCGCAGGGAATGTCCGCATGGCCGATGAATTCCTCCACCAGCCATTCCAGCGCGGCAACGATGCCAAGGTCCAGCGCACCCGGCCGCAGACTCGCCGTGACGTGCCGCGCGGTCTTGATGGTGCGATCGACCAGCTCGGTCATGGACTGCAAACGCCCCTTCATTTTTGGATTGGATCCGCCGAAGTCGAGACGCGCCAGCGAGACATCCATGCGCAACGCCGTGAGCGTTTGCCCCAGCTCGTCGTGAATTTCGCGCGCGATGCGCTTGCGCTCTTCCTCACGCACGTTTTCCAGGTGCGCGGAAAGTTCGCGCAGCATGTGTTGCGATTTGACAAGCTTTTCCTCGCTCGCCTTGCTCTCCGTGATGTTGATCACGACGCCGTCCCACATGCAGACGTCTTCGCCATGGGCGCGCGGCGTGGCGCGCAGGTTGATCCACTTCGGCACGCCACCCTCGGTGACGACGCGCCCCTCCCAGTTCCAGAATGAAAGCGTTTCCTGCGAGTGCCGCATGCTGTCGCGAAACACGGGCACGTCATCGGGCGCGATATAGGCAATGAACTCATTGCCGTCGCGCAGAATGTCCTCGGTGTCCAGGTCCAGCAGCCACTTGGCGCCGGTGCTGATGTAGGTGAAATGCAGCGAGTCATTGCCGGCATGCCGGTAACACTGGAAAACCATGCCCGGCACGTTGGCGGTGATTCCATTCAGCCGTTCCTCGCTTTCGCGCAACACCGCTTCGGCACCTTTCAAAGCGGTGATGTCGCGCGCAATGGTGAGGATCGATTCGATCGCACCGCTCGCATCGTATTCCGGAACGGCTCGCGTGTGGAAGTGCTTGACGATCCCGTTCTTCGTGGTGGATGCGAACTCGAACACCTGGGGCTCACCGGTGGACAGGACCCGTCGCAGCGTGTTGGTCCATATTTCAGACACCTCGTGCGGAACACCGAGTTCGGCATGCGTCTTGCCCAGCAGGAATTCACGCGACATGCCGGTGGCTTTTTCGATCGCGGGGTTGGCATAGGTGCGGCGCAATTCCCGGTCGAAGCGGGAAACGACGTCGGGCAAATGCTCGGCCAGAGAATGAAACTCGCGCTCCAGGCGCCGTATTTCCGCTTCGCCCTGCACCTGCCGCGTGATATCCGCGCAGACCGCCACGGCGCCGGCGAGGACACGATTCTCGTCGTAGAGCGGCGACGCGGAATTGCTGATCGTCTTGCGGCTGCCATCGGCGCACTCGATGTCGACGATCTCGTCCAGCGAAGTTTTGCCGTGCGCAAGGGCACGGGCAAGCGCCCAGTCGCGTGCTTCGATGCGTTCTCCGGTGCCGTGCCGCCAGCCTTTGCATTTGTTGCCCTGGCCGATGCTCTGCCAGTGTGCTCCGCCCCAGATGCGGCAGCTTGCCGGGTTATTCAGGACGACGCGTCCGGCGGCGTCCGCAATCCACACACCGATGGGCAGCGCGTCCAGCACGCCATGCAGGCGGCGGCCCGTTTCAGCCGCAAGACGCACGACCGAGCGAACACGCCGATAGATCAGTGTGGCCACGACCACGCCAACAAGGGCAATGATCAGGATTGCCTGCCAGATCGCAGTGCGCAGGGGCTGGTAGATTTTGTCGGCTTCGATTTCACGCACCATGCCGAAACCGAGTTCCGCCACCGGCACATAGGCAGCGAGCACCATCACGCCTCGATGATCGGGGGCGACCGTGACACCGCACCGCCCCTCCACGGCGTAGTGCATCGAGAATCGCGTGTTCTCGTGATCGATGCGTGCGCGAAACGAATGCGGCACGAAACCCGAGGGCAGGCACATGACGTGTTCGGCGCCTTCGCGGCCGCACAGATAGGTTTCCACCCCCTCGGCGTCGGCGCCTTCGTTCCCAACGCTATTGAATCGCATCAAAGGCGCCTGCACGACCACGGCGTCCCGCTCCTGCGTCGCCGGAAAATGCATCTCCAGCATCCATCCGCGGTTCCAGGTCAGCCAGGCAGGATTGCTGTCGCCCAGAGGCAGACGCAGCCGCGAATCGTCGGCAGGCCGGCCGGTATGCCCGCGCACGGATCCGTCGGCCGCCTCCAGCCAGGCCGCCCCCGCCGAACCGGCCAGGCCCCGCAGCATGCTCACCTGGTCCGCATAGGACAGCAGCCCGGCCGCGCGTGCGTGCACCCCGTGCAGGGTGGTCGACACCGCCAGCGGCAGCATGGCCGCCTGGTTCTGCACCGAGCGCGCGAGTTCCTTCTCCACGGCCGCCTGCATCTGTCTGGCGAGCATGGCGATGGATCCGGCACCTGCCAGCAGCAATGCGGCGACGAAGCCGCTCAAGCAGATTGCGAGCACCTGCCGCTCGGCACGCGCGGCGTAGAAGCGGCGAAACCAAGAGGTTTCGACCAGCGCCGCAAGATAACCGACGACCAGCACACCCAGCGCGGCCGTGGCCGGCGGCCGCATCACCGCATAGCGGCCCAGGGTCGACACGAACAGCAGCCCATCGAGAGCGTAATTGAGAAGACCACCGAGCGCCGCGGCCAGGACCAGCCCCGGCGCCACCTGCAGCAAAATCTGTTCGGCAATGCCGCGTGCGCGATCGAGGCGGGCCAGCGCCAGGCCGGCGCACAACAGGGCAAACGCAGTGAGCGGCGCCATGCGTACCGCGCCCAGCGCGGCGTCCCTGTCGACGTTGAGGGCAAGACGCCAGGGTCCGTCAGGCGGCATCCAGGCAAGAAGATATTGCGCGATGACCGCCGCGCCGAGCGCTGCGACAAGTCCGCCCAGCCACGCGCGGGAACGCGGCAACAGCAAGGCCAGACCTGCCAGCAGCAGCGCCACGGACGTATTGAAGCCAATCTGGAGCGCCATCGGCAGTTGGGTGCGCACCGTGTCCGGCGCCATCCAGACCGCGGCGCAAAACAGCGCCGCCGCCATGACGAGCGGGATGCCCGCAGCCTTGCGGACCATGACGCAGGCGCGACGGCGGGCGAGTTCGCCCGGTTCGGGCTTGGTGTCAGTCACAATAGACGCCGCGACTCAGATGCTGAAGCAGTTCGCCCGCCTCGATCAGGAAGGAAGACGGCTCGCGATTCATGGCTATCTCGCCTCAATGCACCTGGACGCCCAGCACGTTGAACACGGCTTTGGCCACGTCATCGATCATACCGGGCATCACTGCATCCACGGGTGAGCGCCGGCCCAAGCCTTCGAGCGGTTCGGACAGCGCGCGGTAGATCGTCCAGTTGTCGATGCCCCCGACGTCCTGAAGCACGGTTTGGGTCAACTGCTGCTTCACCGGATCGAGTTGCCAGTCGGGCAGCTTCTGGCCGCGCGGCCCCACGTTCAGCGCCAGCAGCCGACGCGCGCGGATGTCCTTGTAGATCTGCTGACGCGACTTGTGCGCCAGCTTGGCGAACTCGGGGGGAGCCAGGTTCTGCGGCTGGTTGAAGGTTTCCAGCAACACGGCACGGCCACGCTGGACGTCGGTTTCATTCGGCGCCCCGCGCGTGTCGGCGCGCAGCGCGGCTGTCTTGCGTGCCAGGATCTTCTCCACCGTCTCCGCTTCCATGTTGGCGGGCAGTTTCACCGCCGCCACACGCTCGCGGACGAACGCCTGCAGCTCCGCCGCGAACGCCTTGGCGTCTCGGATTTCGACGGCATCCGCGAAGCGGCGCAGATCCTCCGCCGTGACGCGTGGCAGGCGGCCGGCGATGACTTCAATGGCATTGGACATGGCCATCTCCCCAGCAGGCTTGAGACAGGGCTCACACTAGTATCGTTTGTCGCCTGTGTCAACTTGGTCGCCAGAGCGAGAGAATCTCCCGGTAGCCGTCGCCCCTGGCTTGTCGCGCAACCGCTCGTCACACTGGAATTCGGCGGTCGCGCCACCGGCGAGCCGCACCGGATATTACCAGTAACCTGCGACATCGCCGTACACCGTGCCGACGTGTCGTTCTTGTATTCGTTCGAGCCAGGCTTTTTCAGTTCAGCGGCTCTCTCGGGTATGCCACAGCCGCAGCACGTAGATGATCGAATCCTGAAGTTCGTAGCGAACCTCGTACTCCCCGACCAGAATTCGCCGTACCTCACGCGGCTCGAACTGGAAAAGTTGCTCGCCGATGCGTGGGTTGGTCAGCAGGATGGTCGGGGCCTTGGCCAGCACCTGCACCGCCCGCGTGGCGGCGGATTTGTTCAACGGAGCCAGGAATTCATCTTGGAAAAAGCAGTTGAACCACAGAGACACAGAGACACAGAGAACAGCGAGCAGCGAGCAAAAACATACGCTTGCATTCCTGCCGCGGCCCACCCGATGGATGAGTGGGAAAAAACGCGGAGAAGCCCTGTTTTTCGGGTTTCTCTGTGCCTCTGTGCCTCTGTGGTGCGGAATTTAGGTTCATACAAGCGCGC
The DNA here is from genome assembly GCA_024708885.1 of Thiobacillus sp. Taxonomy (GTDB): domain Bacteria; phylum Pseudomonadota; class Gammaproteobacteria; order Burkholderiales; family Thiobacillaceae; genus Thiobacillus. Next base: position 41,007 of record JANJXT010000061.1, on the reverse strand, counting down.
CAGATCGGAAAGCGCCTTGCTGCTCCACTTCAGCGCTATCAACGCGGCACCGGCAGCGGCTGGTCAGTGCCAAGGCTCTCAGCCCACGCTTGCACGGCCTGGTGATCGATGACACGGCCGGCGTCTACGTCAGCCAGCGCTTCTTGGGTCAGTCTGTCGCGCTCCTCTTCCTGGGCGATCCAGGCGGAAAGCGCCTGCTTCATGATCCAGCCGCGCGAGCGCTCAAGCCGTGAAGCCATCTGATCTACCTTGTCGGCCAGCGGAAGCGGCACATGTGCGGTCAGCACTTTGGTTGCTGCGGTCATGTTGCGCCTCCTGGCGGAATTTGATTATTTTCAAATCATGGTGACTGAATTTGAATCGGTCAAGCGGAAGTCAAAGTGCGCATGTCGCGCGCGATCCGTCTTTGGTGGGAACACCAGTTGGGCGTTGACTCGAGGATCCTTCCCGTATTGCGCTCATCGCGCAGCCGCTCTCATGCGGCTATTGCTGCATGGATCGACATCGCCGGCCATGACCCGATCTTGATTTGCCGCAGCTTTCCGTCCAAAGGGCTGCGGTAGCGGTACGTCCAGATCCGCCGATTCGCAAATGCCTCTATTCGAAGGCCGGAATATGCCGTGCTGGTAAGATGATCCCCAGGCCGATAGGTTGTCGTTGACCGCGCGCACAGCCGTCCGACAGGATAATTCATCGCAACATCAGTGTGTTACACAACAATCTTTCACAAAACCAGGAAGACAGGATGGGTGCAGGCACCCCGCATACGCCCATGATGCAGCAATACCTCGGCATCAAGGCGCAGCATCCCGACATGCTGCTGTTCTACCGCATGGGCGACTTCTACGAACTGTTCTTCGATGACGCGGAGAAGGCGGCGCGGCTTCTGAACATCACGCTCACCACACGCGGCACCTCGGCCGGCGCACCGATCCGCATGGCCGGGGTGCCCCATCACAGTGCCGAGCAGTACCTCGCGCGCCTGCTGAAGCTGGGCGAGTCGGTGGTGATTGCCGAGCAAGTCGGCGACCCGGCCACATCGAAAGGCCCCGTCGAGCGTCAGGTCACGCGCATCGTCACGCCCGGGACGCTGACCGATTCGGGCCTGCTGGACGAGACGCGCGACACGCTGATCATGGCGATTGCCGTCGCGCACGACACGCTCGGCGTGGCCTGGCTCAACCTTGCCGCGGGCCGTTTCCAGGTCAGCGAAATCGCGCCGTCCAGGCTGCCCGCGCTGCTGGCGCGCGTGCGGCCGGCGGAAGTCCTTGCTCCGGACGGGTTCGACCTCGCGGCGCCGTGCGCGGTGCGCCGTCTCGCGCCGTGGCAGTTCGACCCTGCCGGCGCAGAGAAGCGCCTGGCGCAGCAGTTCGGCAGCCGTGACCTCGCCGGCTTCGGCGTGGCCGACCTGCGCCAGGGCATTGCCGCGGCAGGGGCGCTGCTCGACTACATCCAGGCCACCCAGCGCACCGCCCTCCCTCACATCCAGGCGGTCCACGCCGAGCGCGACGGCGAGTTCGTCCAGCTCGACGCCGCCACGCGACGCAATCTGGAACTCACCGAAACGCTGCGCGGCGAGCCCGCACCGACGCTCCTGAGCGTGCTCGACACCACCGCGACCGGCATGGGCACACGCCTGTTGCGGCACTGGCTGCATCATCCCCTGCGCGACCGCGAAACCCTCACGCGCCGGCGCGACGCGATCGGCGCGCTGCTGGAGCGCCCCGACACCGCCGCCGCGCTCACCCGCATGCTCCGGGGCTGCGCCGACGTCGAGCGCATCGGCGGGCGCATCGCGCTCAGGAACGCACGCCCGCGCGATCTTTCCGGCCTGCGCGATACCCTCGCGCTGTTGCCCGAGCTTGCCGCGCTCCTGCCGGACGACGACGGCGCGCGGCTGGCCGCGCTCAAGGCGTCCCTCGTCGCGCGCCCCGACCTGCATGCGCTGCTTGCCCGCGCCATCCTGCCGGAGCCGGCCAGTGTGCTGCGCGAAGGCGGCGTGATCGCCGACGGCTACGACGCCGGACTCGATGAACTGCGCGCGCTGACGCGCGATGCCGGCGCCTTCCTGCTGGAACTGGAAAAACGCGAGCGCGAACGCTCCGGCATCGGCACCCTCAAGGTCGAATACAACAAGGTGCACGGTTTCTACATCGAGGTGAGCCGCGCCCAGGCCGACAAGGTGCCCGATGACTACCGCCGGCGCCAGACGCTGAAGAACGCCGAACGCTACATCACACCCGAGCTCAAGGCGTTCGAGGACAAGGCGCTGTCCGCGCAGGAACGCGCGCTGGCGCGCGAGAAGGCGCTGTTCGAGACGCTGCTCGACGCGCTCACACCGCACGTCCCGCAACTGCTCGCCGTCGCCGGCGCGCTCGCCGAAACCGACGTGCTGGCAAGCCAGGCCGAGCGCGCCGCCACCCTCAGGCTGTGCCCGCCCGAATACGTCAGCGAACCGGGCGTCCTCATCCGCGGCGGGCGTCATCCCGTGGTCGAGGCGCAGGTCGAGCACTTCATCGCCAACGGCACGCAGTTGAGCCGCACCCGCCAGATGCTCTTGATCACCGGCCCCAACATGGGTGGCAAGTCGACCTACATGCGCCAGGTCGCGCTCATCACGCTCCTGGCCTGCTGTGGCCTCTGGGTGCCGGCGGCTTCGGCGAAGCTTGGCGACATCGACCAGATCTTCACCCGCATCGGCGCGTCGGATGATCTGGCCGGCGGACGCTCGACCTTCATGGTGGAGATGACCGAGACCGCCCACATCCTGCACAACGCCAGCGCCAGCAGTCTCATCCTGCTCGACGAGATCGGGCGCGGCACGTCCACCTTCGACGGCCTCGCGCTGGCGTGGGCGGTGGCGCGGCACCTGGTCGGCGCGACGCGCGCGTTCACCCTGTTCGCCACCCATTATTTCGAGCTGACCCAACTGGTCCACGAGTTCAAGCAGCTCGCCAACGTGCACCTGGATGCCAAGGAGCACGGCGCCGATCTGGTGTTCCTGCACGCGGTCGAGGACGGCCCGGCCTCGCAGAGCTACGGCATTCAGGTCGCGCGGCTGGCCGGGGTGCCGAGTCCGGTGATCGCGGCCGCGCGCCGACGCCTGCGCGAACTGGAAGACGCGCAAGTGCAGGCAGGGCCGCAGGGCGATCTGTTTGCCGTGGCGCAGGCAAGCGCCGTGGCGGAACATCCCGCACTCGAGCAACTGCGCGAGCTCGACCCCGACAGCTTCACGCCCAAAGCCGCGCTCGACATGCTCTATGCCTTGAAGGCGCTCACCGGCACCGCACCATGAAAAGCCTGCACCTCGACGCAAGCGAACTCGGCCTCGACTTCAACGCCGCATTGAAACTCGCCACCGCCATCGCCGAACATCGGCTTGGTGACACCACCATGCTGCTGAGCTGGTACGACCGCGAACGCGACGTCGAATCGCCGGCGGGAGTGAGCGAATGCCACGAGGGTTGCGCGACCAGGGGTTCGTGGGACTACGCACTCAACCGCGGCGCACGCCTGGCGGTCAGCTTCGACGCCGGGCGTTTCTATTTCTGTTTTCTCTGATTCAGGACGCCGCCACCCGCACGTGCCGCCCGTGACATGTCACGGTCTGGCCGGCGCGGATTTTTGCCGTCTTGCGCAATTCCGGCCGTCCGTCGACGCTGACCGCGCCACGGGCGATCAGCGCCTTGCCCTGTCCGCCGCTGTCAGCCATGCCGACAAGCTTGAGAAGATCGCACAGCGCGACATGCTCGCCGCGCAACCTGAATTCCGGAATGTCCACGTCAGCTCCCAATGAGACGCGCGCCTCGCTGCGCGAATTTCACGTCAACGCGCCTGCGCCTTGGCGAGCCGGGCCTTCAACTCGGCCATCACCGCCGCCGCGGCCTTCTCGCCTTCGAGTATGGCGAGATGGCGGTCCTCGAAATTCGTGCTGCTCACCGCCGCCGTTTTCGGCCGGATCACCACATCTGCGTCTTCCAGTTCGTGGCGGCTGAGCGCCTGCCCCATCACGGCGAAGGTCTGCAACAGCACATCCAGCGTACCGGAGAGTTTCTCGCGGCGGCCGGCGCTGGAAATGTCGACCGCGATGACGAAGTCCGCCCCCATCGCGCGTGCCGATTGCGCGGGTACCGGCGAGGTCAGGCCACCGTCGACATACTCGCGCCCGCTGATCTCGACCGGCTGGAACACGCCCGGCACGGCGCTGGATGCGCGCACCGCGACGCCCGCGTCGCCGCGACGGAACAACATCATTTCACCGCTCAGAAGATCGGTGGCGACCACGCCCATCGGCCGGCGCAGCTTCTGCAAGGGCTGGTTCCCCAGGTTCCGGTTGATGAACGCCTGCAGGGCCTCGCCCTTCAAGACGCCGCGATTCGGCAGCGTCCAGTCGGCCACCATGTCCTCCTGCATGCCAAGCGCCAGCTTTTGCAGCGCGAAGCCGTCCAGGCCCGATGCATACAACACGCCCACCACGGATCCGGCGCTGGTGCCGACGACGATGTCGGGCACGATACCCTGGGCCTCCAGCGCCTTGATCACACCGATGTGCGCAAAACCTCGCGCCGCGCCGCCGCCCAGCACCAGCGCCACCTTGGGCGGCGGCTTGGGAGCAGGCACGACGACCGGTGGCGGCGCGGGCATGGGCGTTGGCGCAGGGGGCGGCGTCGCGCAGGCAGCAAGCAGGACGGCGGACAGAAAGACGGCAAGACGGTGCATGGACGGCATCGGTTTCAGGCTGAATGGCCGATTATCCTGAAAACTTCAGTCGACAGCGCCATCGCGCTTTCAACATCGCATGAATACGGGGCTTTTGCGCCCTCACGTTTCCCCCGCTTCTTCGTCGAGTTTTTTCAGATGCGCCAGCTTCTCGGCGATCCGGCCCTCCAGCCCGCGCGGCGTCGGCTGGTAGAACGCCTGTTCCGGAACATTCTCGGGAAAGTAGCGTTCGCCGGCCACGTAGGCGTCCGGCTCGTCGTGCGCGTAGCGGTAGGCGCGCCCATAACCGAGTTCCTTCATCAGCCGGGTCGGCGCATTGCGCAGATGGATGGGAACTTCGTTCGAGGGATGCGCCTGCACGAACGCGCGCGCGGCGTTGTACGCGACGTAGACCGCATTGCTCTTCGCTGCGCAGGCCAGATAGAGGCAGGCTTCGGCGAGCGCGAGCTCGCCTTCGGGTGAGCCGAGGCGCTCGTAGGTTTCGACGGCATCGAGCGCGAGGCGCAGGGCGCGCGGATCGGCGAGCCCGATGTCCTCGCTCGCCATGCGGATCAGCCGCCGCCCGAGGTAGCGCGGGTCGGCTCCGCCGTCGAGCATGCGCACCAGCCAGTAGAGCGAGGCATCGGGATCGCTGCCGCGCACGCTTTTGTGCAGCGCGGAAATCTGGTCGTAGAAGACTTCGCCGCCCTTGTCGAAGCGTCGCAACGACTGCGCCAGCGCGTTCTCGACGAAGGCGGCGTCGACGTCTTCGACCTTCGCGGTGCGTGCCGCGATGTCGAGCTGTTCGAGCAGGTTGAGCAGTTTTCTCGCATCGCCGTCGGCGTAGGCGGCCAGCAGCGTGTCGACGCCCTCACCCAGCTTCAGGCCGGGCAGTTCTTTCAGCGCGCGCTGCATCAGCTCGCCAAGCTCGTCGGGCGTGAGCGGTTTCAGTACGTAGACCTGGGCACGCGACAGCAGCGCGCCGACGACTTCGAACGAGGGATTTTCGGTGGTGGCGCCGATGAAGGTGAACAGCCCCGCCTCGACGTGCGGCAGGAAGGCATCCTGCTGTGCCTTGTTGAAGCGGTGCACCTCGTCGACGAAGACGATGGTGGCGCGCCCCATGGCGCGGTTCGCCCGCGCCCGCTCGACCGCTTCGCGAATGTCCTTCACCCCGGAGAGCACCGCCGAAATGGCAATGAAATCCGCGCCGAAGGCCTGCGCCGTCAGCCGCGCGAGCGTGGTCTTGCCGACACCCGGCGGCCCCCACAGAACCATCGAATGCAGCTTGCCCGAATCGAAGGCGAGCTTGAGCGGCTTGCCGGAGCCGAGCAGATGCGCCTGCCCGACGACATCGGCGAGCGTATGCGGGCGCAGGCGTTCCGCCAGCGGCGCATTCGAGTCAGGCGCCGCGTCCGGCGTATCGGTCTGGAAGAGGTCTGGTGTGGACATTGCTGCCCATTATCCGTCAGAACCCCCGGGGCCCGTTGTAGGAGGGGCGCCCTCGCCCCGATGCTGTGACGGTGATGTGCCGACAATCGGGGCGAGGGCGCCCCTCCTGCGGGGTCACTCTCCAATCACATCCACCCCCCTGGGCGGCGTGAAGCTGAAGCGCGATGCTGCGATGGATGGATTGCGCACCAGGCGCGACAGCACCAGCGTGGTGCGCTGGCCGAAATGATCGAAGAGCCGCATTTCCGCAAGGGTTTCACCGCGGAAGCCCATGCGGATGCGCTCGAAGGTGGTGTCCTTGTCTTTCGGCACGGCGTCCAGCCATTCCAGCCCCGCGCTGTGGCCGGCATCCTTGAGCACGAAGTATTTCTCGATGGCATCGTCGCCGGCCAGCAAGGCCGCCGGCGTGCCGGAGATGATTTCGGCGAGGGGCTTGACCGTGACCTGCTCGAGGTCGGCATCGTACAGCCACAAGCGGGCGCCGTCGCCGACGATCACCTGCTCGTAAGGCGCCGTGTAATCCCAGCGGAACTTGCCGGGGCGTGCAAAAGCCATCTTGCCGCTCGCTTTCTGCGTGACCCGCCCGCTGCGGTCCTGCACGCTCTGGGTAAAGTCGGCTTCGGCCGTGCGCACACCGGCGATGAAGGCTTTCAGGCGTTCGACGCCGCCGGCGTGCGCGGCGGTGGAAACGGCCAGGGCGATCAGCAGGATGACAAGTCGCATGAGGAGCTCCAGGAGTGCGCCCTGCCGGGCGCACGTACGAAAAAAAGTGCGCCCCGTGGGCGCACTTTGCAGACCGCAAAACGGTGTGAAAGTTTATTTCGTCTTGCAGGTCTTGATGCCGAACGGCAGATAGGCCGGGCACCAGCCGATGGCCGCAGTCAGCACAAAAACAAAGCCGACGATGCCGGCCGGCACCATGAGGCTCTCGGCGCCCGGCAGATTGGACATTGCATAGCCCATCAGACCCAGCCCGACAACGGCACGAATGCCACGATCCATACCACCCATGTTCTTTTTCATTGCGTCTCCTCTCTCTCTGTGAAGGTGTTTCCCGGTTTGGTTTTCGGGAACGGTACCCTTTGCAAGCTTACCGCATTTCCCGTCGCAGAACGTCGCGCGACGGCAATCCGGAACACAAAACCGCCCGCACCCGAAGGTGCAAGGCGGTTTTACCACACGCGCGCCCGATCAGGCGATCAGCGGCACGATCAGCAGTGCGACGATGTTGATGATCTTGATCAAGGGGTTGACGGCCGGACCCGCGGTGTCCTTGTAGGGGTCGCCCACGGTGTCGCCGGTGACGGCGGCCTTGTGTGCCTCCGAGCCCTTGCCGCCGAAGTTGCCTTCCTCGATGTACTTCTTCGCGTTATCCCACGCGCCGCCGCCGGTGGTCATGGAAATCGCCACGAAGATGCCGGTGATGATGGTGCCGAGCAGCACGCCGCCCAGGGCCTTGGGGCCGAGGATGACGCCGACCAGCACCGGAACCAGCACGGGCAGCAGCGAGGGAACGATCATTTCCTTGATCGCCGCCTTGGTCAGCATGTCGACCGCCTTGGAATAATCCGGCTTGGCCTTGCCTTCCATGATGCCGGGGATTTCCTTGAACTGGCGGCGCACTTCGACCACCACGGAACCCGCGGCGCGACCGACCGCCTCCATGCCCATGGCGCCGAACAGATAGGGCACCATGCCGCCGATGAACAGACCGATGATGACCATGTGGTCGGACAGGTCGAACAGCGTCACGCCGCCGGTCTTGCTTTCCAGGGCGTGCGTGTAGTCGGCGAACAGCACCAGCGCGGCGAGACCCGCCGAGCCGATGGCGTAGCCCTTGGTGACGGCCTTGGTGGTGTTGCCCACGGCGTCGAGCGGGTCGGTGATGTCGCGGATCGCGCTGGGCAGTTCGGCCATCTCGGCGATGCCGCCGGCGTTGTCGGTGATCGGGCCGTAGGCGTCGAGCGCGACGATGATGCCGGTCATGGAGAGCATGGCGGTGGCGGCGATGGCGATGCCGTACAGGCCGCCCAGTTCGTACGCGCTCCAGATCGCCAGACACACGGCGAGCACCGGCGCGGCGGTGGCCTTCATCGACACACCGAGACCGGCGATGATGTTGGTGCCGTGGCCGGTCGTGGACGCCTGGGCGATGTGACGCACCGGGGTGTATTCGGTGGCGGTGTAGTACTCGGTGATGACCACCATCGCGGCGGTCAGCACCAGGCCGATGATCGCGGCGTAATACAGATTCATCGCGGGAATGAGCGTACCGTCGTTCGCCGTCAGGCCGTCACCGAACATCATGGTGGTCACGGGATAGAACGCGACCAGCGCGATCACGCCGGAAATGGCGAGGCCGCGATACAGCGCGTTCATGATCTTGCCGCCCTCGCGCGCCTTGACGAAGAAGGAGCCGACGATGGAGGCAACGATCGACACCGCGCCGAGCGCCAGCGGGTAGATCACCGCGTTGGGGCTGGCGCTGAACATCAGCGCGCCGAGCAGCATGGTGGCGATCAGGGTCACCGCGTAGGTTTCGAAGAGGTCGGCGGCCATGCCGGCGCAGTCGCCCACGTTGTCGCCCACGTTGTCGGCGATCACCGCGGGGTTGCGCGGATCGTCCTCGGGAATGCCGGCTTCGACCTTGCCCACCAGGTCGGCGCCGACGTCGGCGCCCTTGGTGAAGATGCCGCCGCCCAGACGCGCGAAGATGGAAATCAGCGAGCCGCCGAAGCCCAGGCCGACCAGCGCGTGGATCGCGTCCATGTGGTCCACGCCCATCGAGGTCAGCGCGGCATAGTAGCCGGCCACGCCCAGGAGGCCGAGACCGACCACCAGCATGCCGGTGATGGCGCCGCCCTTGAAGGCGATGTTGAGCGCGGCGTTAAGGCCGTGCGAGGCCGCTTCCGCGGTACGCACGTTGGCGCGCACCGAGACGTTCATGCCGATGTAGCCGGCGGCGCCGGAGAGCACCGCGCCGATCAGGAAGCCGATCGCGGTGTAGCTGCCCAGGGCGAGCCACAGGGCGACGAACAGCACCGCGCCGACGAGGCCGATGGTGGTGTACTGCCGGTTGAGGTAGGCCTGCGCACCCTGTTGTACGGCCAGCGCGATTTCCTGCATGCGGGCATTGCCGGCCGGTTTCTTCAGAATCCAGCCGATCGAGAATACCCCGTACAACAAGGCCAGGATGGCACTGGCCAGAATCCACAACATCTCCGTCGACATGTAACGTCTCCTTTTCGGTTCTTAACGACACGGACAGCAACTGGCGTCGCCACCCAACTCAACAAATATTCAGATCGGAATCACTCTTTTCCGATCGCAAGCCCACCTTCGAACCGCGTGCCCGGCTCGAACCCGAACACCCGATCGAGCTGAAGCTCGACAATCAATGCATCGACCGCGGCCTGGCCATGTTCCCGCTGCACCTCGGAGAGGATCAGCTTGGCGGAATTGCCGTTGTAGAAGCCGCCAAAATCCGCCTGGACTTTGAGCATCTGGCGTGCGCGGTCGAGCGTCATTTTTTCAGGGGCCAGGATCTAGGATCCAGCGTTGCTGCAGACGGAGCCCGCGCCTATTGAATACGCGGCGTAGCCGCTCATCCCCTGGCTCCTAGCCCCTAGCTCCCAGCTCCTCAAAGCTTGAACGCCGGCAGCTTCTTCTCGACCGCGACGTTCTTCAGCGTCACATACACCGGCAGGCCGTCCTTGTACTTCGGATAGTCCTCGCCCTGGATCAGCGGCGTCAGGTAACGCTTGCACTTCTCCGTGATGCCGAAGCCGTCCTTGGTGATGAAATCGCGCGGCATGAACTTCTCGACGTTGGCGACCTTGGACAAGGGTGCCATGCCGATCTTGTAGCGATAGGGTTTGTCGGACAGGCGGTCGACCGTCGGCATCACCGAGTTGTGGCCCTTGAGCGCCAGATCGACCGCCTTCTTGCCCAGCTCGTACGCCTGCTTCACATCCGTCTTCGACGCGATGTGGCGCGCGGCGCGCTGCAGGTAGTCGGCGACAGCCCAGTGGAACTTGTGGCCGAGCGCGTCCTTGATCATGTTGGCGACCACCGGGGCGGCGCCACCAAGCTGGGCATGGCCGAAGGCGTCGCGCGTGCCCTGCTCGGCGAGGAAGCGGCCGTCCGGATAGTGGCAGCCTTCGGAGACGACCACCGTGCAGTAGCCATGTTCCTTCACCAGCTTGTCGACGCGGGCGAGGAATTTCTTTTGATCGAATTCGATCTCGGGGAACAGGATCACCACCGGAATGCCCTGGTCCTCGATCAGGCCGCCGGCGGCGGCGATCCAGCCGGCGTGGCGGCCCATCACTTCCAGCACGAACACCTTGGTCGAGGTCTTGGCCATCGAGCGCACGTCGAAGCTGGCTTCCAGCGCGGATACCGCGATGTACTTGGCGACCGAGCCGAAACCCGGGCAGCAGTCGGTGATCGGCAGGTCGTTGTCGACCGTCTTCGGCACGTGGATCGCCTGGATCGGATAGCCCATCTGCTCGGACAGCTGGCTGACCTTGAAACAGGTGTCGGCCGAGTCGCCACCGCCGTTGTAGAAGAAGTAGCCGATGTTGTGCGCCTTGAACACTTCGATCAGGCGCTCGTATTCGCGCTTGTTGGCTTCCAGCGATTTCAGCTTGAAGCGGCAGGAGCCGAACGCGCCCGACGGCGTGGAACGCAGCGCAGCGATGGCGGCGGCGGATTCCTTGGTGGTGTCGATCAAGTCTTCGGTGAGCGCGCCGATGATGCCGTTGCGGCCGGCATAGACCTTGCCGATCTTGTCCTTGTGCTTGCGCGCGGTCTCGATCACGCCGCAGGCGGAGGCGTTGATGACGGCGGTGACGCCGCCGGACTGTGCATAGAAGGCGTTCATTTTCTTCGCCATGTAGTGATCTCCTCGGACAACGTGGTCCAACTGTTTTCGTTCGTCAAACAAAGAGCCAGCGCAGGCTGGCTCTCGATCATCAATTCCCGCCGGCAGGACCGGACTCGGCGACGCGTCGGGATTCCTCGTCCGCCTGCATTTTCAGCAGGGTCGTCACGCAGTCGCCGATGTCGTCGTATTCCTCGCGCCCGGTCGCGAAACGGTCGCGGATGCGCCAGAAGAACATGCTGCGGTAGCGCGAGTCGCCCGTCTTGGAGAGCACGAAATGACAGCCATGCTCGTTCCAGTAGAGACCCGGGCAAAGCGCCAGTTCGCGGTCCTCGGCATGCAGGCGGATTTCGGTCTCCACGTCCTGCAGCGCGATCTCGCGAGTATAGCGCTCGTTCACCGCCTGCTGGACGACCCAGCGTTCGGTGTCGCTCATCGGGGCGATCTGCGCCGGCATCGTGTCTTCAGCCGCCCAGTCCCTTGAAGATGGCATCGCGGATCTCGTCGACCTTGCCGATGCCGGGGATCTTCACGTACTTGGGTGCGCCGGCCTCCCCGCGCGCGGCCCAGTCGCCGTAATACTTCACCAGCGGCTCGGTCTGCGCATGGTAGACGTCGAGACGCTTCTTCACCGTTTCTTCGGTGTCGTCGTCGCGCTGGATCAGGTCCTCACCGGTGACGTCGTCCTTGCCGGCGACCTTGGGCGGGTTGAACACCACGTGGTAGGTGCGGCCCGAAGCCACGTGCACGCGGCGGCCCGACATGCGCTTGATGATTTCCGCGTCGGCGACGTCGATCTCGACGACGTAGTCGATCGGCACGCCGGCGGCCTTCATTGCCTCGGCCTGGGGAATGGTGCGGGGGAAACCGTCGAACAGGTAGCCGTTCTTGCAGTCGGCTTCGGTGAGGCGAGCCTTGACCATGCCGATGATGATGTCGTCGGAGACCAGGCCGCCCGCGTCCATGATGGCCTTGGCCTTCATACCGAGCTCGGTGCCGGCCTTGATCTGCGCGCGCAGCATGTCGCCGGTGGAAATCTGCGGAATGCCGTATTTTTCCTTGATGTAGTTGGCCTGCGTGCCTTTGCCCGCGCCGGGGCCGCCCAACAGAATCAGACGCATGGAATTCTCCCTGGATAAATGAATTGATAAAACCGCATAAGCCTAAGCGATGCGTGCCTCAAGCAACACTTAAAAAATTTTATTCGCCGATTCATCCGGCTCAAACCCCCCGCCCGCGGCGACCAGCGCGCGCACCCGCTCGAGATCCTCCACAGTGTCCACCCCCGGCGCGGGCGCACGCGCCGCCAGGCCGAGGCTGATGCGGTAGCCATGCCACAGCACACGCAACTGCTCCAGCATCTCGTGGCGCTCCAGCGGCGAGGATGCGAGGCTCGCGTACGTGCGCAGAAATCCCGCACGATAGGCATACAGGCCGATGTGACGCAAGGCGCCAAGGTCGTGCGGCATGGTCTCGCCGCCGGCGAAGGCGTCACGCGGCCAGGGAATGGGGGCGCGGCTGAAGTACAGGGCATAGCCGGACTCATCGGCCACCACTTTGACCACGTTCGGGTTGACGAAGTCGGCGGGATCGTGGATCGCGTGGGCCAGCGTCGCCATCACGGCATCTTCGTGCAATACGAGCTGCCGCGCCGCCTCGCGGATCAGCGCCGGATCAAGCAGCGGCTCGTCACCCTGCACGTTGACCACGAGGGTATCGTCCGGCCAGCCGAGCGTCTCGACGACCTCGACGAGCCGCTCGGTTCCCGACTGGTGCGCGGGCGAGGTCAGCAGCGCCGCATGGCCCGCCGCGGCCACCGCCTGCTCCACGCGGGCGTCGTCGGTGGCGACGATGACCGCTTCGGCACCGGCACGCAGCGCCTGATCGAGTACGCGCAGCACCATCGGACGGCCGCCGATGTCCGCCAGCGGCTTGCCCGGCAGCCGGCTGGACGCGTAACGCGCGGGAATGACGACGCGGAAGTGCACGTGCCCTATTGTCCGTGGATTTCTTCGACGCTCAGGGTGCGCGCCTCTTCCGGCAGCATCACCGGAATGTCGTCGCGAATCGGATAAGCCAGGCGGCATGCATGGCAGATCAGCTCCTGGGCGGATTTTTTCCATTCCAGCGGGCTTTTGCACACCGGACAGACGAGGATTTCAAGAAGCTTCGGGTTCATGGGCGGGTGTCCTGTAAAAAGATGCTTCGGCCGCGTCCGGCCGCTGTGACTTGCTCTGATAAAGGCGAATGTCGGCGATCGACAGCAGCGTCATGAGATCGTGGCCGTCGCGCGGCGCATGGGCCACACCCAGGCTCGCATCCATCGGCAGCCCGTTGCTCTGGTTCCACGCCGCCATGCGTGCCTCGATGCGCGCGAAAATCTGCCGTACGGCGGCGTCGCCCCGCGCCGGCAGCAGGGCGACGAATTCATCGCCCCCCCAGCGTCCATATACGCCCATTTCGGCCGACTCGCTGAAGATCTGCGCGAATTCGGCCAGCACACGATCGCCCGCGCCGTGTCCAAAGCGATCGTTGATTGCCTTGAACTGGTTGAGATCGGCGAACAGCACGGTGGCGGGCACGCCGCGATCCGCACGGTCGAAGACCTGCTCGGATGCGGCCAGCAGGCCGTGGCGATTGAGCAGACCGGTCAGGGTGTCGAAGCGGCTGCGGTAGTCGAGCTGGCGCCGCTGCCCTTCAATGTGCCCCATGAGGATGTAGGCATACACCGCGAGCGTGACCCAGAACACGCCGAAAAACACGTCTCCCGCACCGATCGAGAAACCGCCCAGGCGATAACGGAAAGCGAAGGCGGCCGCCATGCCGAGGAAGGCGCCGCCAAGCACTTCGGCGAACAGGCGCATGCCGTAGCGCATGCCATTGCCGAGCAGCACCATGAGAAACGCCAGCGCGGACGGCGGAATCGGGTTGGGATCGTGGATCACGCACAGGGTCACGATGAGCAGATCGGCCGCCATCGCGCTGCGGATCTTCAGCAGCGTCACGCCCCGCAGGGCGAGGCGCAGGAACCCGCTGTTGACGACGAAATAGACGCCGAGCGCAATCAGCAACTGCTCGACGGTGAGGAACACCGGCGGCACCGCGCCCAGGGTGGAGAAATAAATCACCGCCAGCGAGACGAACAGGTAACGGGTGAAGAACTGGGTGAGAATTTCGGAACGCCGCGGCACCCAGAAGCCGTCCTCGCCTTCCGTCACCCAGCGGCAGGGATGGCGCCGATCCGTCCACTCCGAAGTCTGCATTCGATGTCCCCTCACCGGCGCATCCCTTGTCTTTGTCGTCATCGTGGGATGCGCGCATTCAGCCAATCGACCCATGCCGGCTCCGGTGCGGCTTCGAGTTCCACCGCCCACCAATCGGCGCCCGCAAAATCCCGGCATTTTACCGCGTCTTTCTCGGTCATCAGCACTCGCCCGTCGGCGGGCAGTTCGTCGGCCGTGAAGGCGTGGTGATCGGGGAAGGCGCGCGGCGTGAAGCGCACGCCATGGAGGGCGAGCAGATCGAAGAAACCTTCGGGGCGGCCGATGCCCGTGGCGGCGAGCCACTCGCCTCGCGGCAGTTCCTCGAGCGGCCGCCGCATCTCGGGCGTGCGCAGGCGCCAGGCGCGGCCTGCGACGAAATCGGCGCACCATCCGGCGAGATCGCGCGGCTGCGCACCAGGACGCACCGCCTGGATCAGCGCATCGGCCGTGTGCAGGCGGCTGCGCGGCTCGCGCAAGGGCCCCGCCGGCAGGAGCCAGCCGTTGCCGAAGCCGGCCGCGGCATCGACGACCACGAGTTCGAGATCGCGCGCGAGGCGGTAGTGCTGCAGGCCGTCGTCCGCCACGATGAGGTCGACACCCGGATGCCGCGCCAGCAGGGTGCGTGCCGCGGCGACGCGGTCGCGCCCCACGACCACCGGCGCGCCGGTCTTGAGGCGGATCAGCAAGGGCTCATCCCCGACCTCGGCAGGCGAATGGGCCGCGCCCACCTCGACGCAGCCGCGCGCGCGGCCGCCGTAGCCGCGGCTGACCACGCCCGGCCGGAACCCGCGCGCGCGCAGATGGTCCACGAGCCAGATTGCCATGGGGGTCTTGCCGCTGCCGCCAGCCGTGATGTTGCCGACGACGATCACCGGCACACCG
This sequence comes from Thiobacillus sp., assembly GCA_024708885.1. Taxonomy (GTDB): domain Bacteria; phylum Pseudomonadota; class Gammaproteobacteria; order Burkholderiales; family Thiobacillaceae; genus Thiobacillus. The sequence goes on along the minus strand of JANJXT010000061.1, from coordinate 25,827 downwards.
ACGCGAACCGCCGCCAGCCAGCCGCGGCGGTAGGCCAGCCGGCGCAGCGCGACGGCGGCGGCGAACAGCGCGGAAAACGGAAGCAGCAGCAGCGTGAGCGCACCGGTGCGCGCCCACAACCGCCAGGAAAACAGCATCGGCGGCCCCGTCAGGGCGGCGTCTGCGTGGCGAAGGTGATGCGCGCAAGCCCGACCCGGCGCGCGGCTTCCATCACATTCACCACCGCCTGGTGGGTGGCCCGCGCATCGGCGTTGATCACCACCACGGGATCGGTCTGGCTGGCTGCCGCCGCTTGCAGCGCCGCGGCCAGCGTGTCGATGCTGGCGTCGCCCAGGGCGCGTTCGTCAATCTGGTAGCGGCCATCCTCCGCCACCGCGACCTCGATCTGCTTCGGCTGCGTCGGCGTCTGCTCGGCGGTGCTGGTGGGCAGGTTGATCTTGAGTTCGGCGAAGCGCGCGTAGGTCGTCGTCACGGCGAGAAAAATGACGATGACGAGCAGGATGTCGATGAACGGAATCAGGTTGATTTCCGGGTAATCCTCGCGGCGGCCTTTTCTGAAGTTCATGGTCTATTTCCGGTCGCCCTGGACGATCTCGACGAGCTTGACCGCCTGCTGTTCCATGTCGACCACCAGGCGCTCCACCTTGGCGCGGAAGTAGCGATAGAAGATCATCGCGGGAATCGCGATGATGAGGCCGAACGCGGTGTTGTACAGCGCAATCGAAATGCCGTGCGCGAGCTGCCCGGGATTGGTGCCGGTGGCGGTCTGCGCGCCGAAGATCTCGATCATGCCGACCACCGTGCCAAACAGGCCGAGCAGCGGCGCCATGCTGGCCACCGTGCCGAGCGAGGTGAGAAAGCGGTCGAGTTCGTGCGTGACGGCGCGCCCCGACTCCTCGATCGACTCGCGCATCACTTCGCGCGAGTTGTGCGCGTTCTTCAGGGCCGTCGCAAAAATCCGTCCCAGCGGCGAGCTCTCGTTGAGTCGGCTCAGCAGCTCCGTCGTCACCCCACGCTCCTGATAGGCCTTGACCGTTTCTGCGAGCAGCCCCTCCGGCGCAACCTCGCTGTTGCGCAGGCTGTACAGGCGCTCGATGATGATGGCCACGGCGATGACCGACGCCAGGATCAACGGCCAGATCGGCCAACCGGCAGCCTCGATGATGGCAAGCACTGGATTCCACTCCCGATGAACACAACAAACGAAATGTAGCGCCCGCGCGCGGGTTTGAGCAAGTGTGCGCAGCGAATCGCCGGGCGTGCGCGACGCGAGCGAGTTCTCCACAGTTCATGTGGATAACTCTGTGCGGAACTGGCGCGCTTGCCGCCTAAGCGCCCGCCCCCAAAGGAATTCCACCTCGGGCCCAAAAAGTAGACAATTGTTTTTCATATTTATGATCAATGACTTATAAAACAATTGCACTGTCAAGGTGTGTGGCCCGATTCCTTGTGCCGCGCGTGTCCGCGTGTGCATGAGTCACGGCGCAGGCAAACCCGTTATGCTCCGTGGCATGGATCTTTTCGACGACAGCGCCGCAACCGAATCCGCGCCCCCCGTGCTCAGCGTGAGCGAACTCAACCGCATGGCGCGCCGTGCGCTGGAATCGCAACTGCCGTTGCTGTGGGTCGAAGGCGAGGTGTCCAATTTCACCCGCGCCGCGTCGGGGCACTGGTATTTCGCCATCAAGGATGCGAGCGCACAGGTGCGCTGCGTGATGTTCCGCGGCCGAAACCAGTTCGCCGGCTTCACGCCCGCCAACGGCGACCGCGTCGAGGTGCGCGCCCTGCCTTCGCTGTACGAAGCGCGTGGCGAGTTCCAGCTCGGCGTCGAGCAGATACGGCGCGCCGGCGCCGGCCGCCTGTACGAGGCCTATCTCAGACTCAAGGCAAAGCTGGAAGCGGAAGGCCTGTTCGACGCGGCAAAGAAGCGTCCGCTGCCCCGCTTGCCGCGCCGGCTCGGCATCGTCACCTCGCCGCAGGCCGCCGCGCTGCACGACGTGCTGACCGCGCTGGCGCGGCGCATGCCGGGGCTGCCGGTGTTCATTTATCCCACGCCGGTGCAAGGCGCCGGCGCGGGCGCCCAGATTGCCGCCGCGATTCGCGCCGCGGGCGCGCGCGCCGAGTGCGACGTGCTGCTGGTGTGCCGCGGCGGCGGTTCGCTGGAAGACCTGTGGGCGTTCAACGACGAAGCCGTGGCGCGCGCGATCGCCGCCAGCCCGATTCCGGTGGTGAGCGGGGTCGGCCATGAGACCGACTTCACGCTGGCCGATTTTGCCGCCGACCTGCGCGCCCCGACGCCCACCGCCGCCGCCGAGCTGGCAAGCCCGCTGCGCGAGGATCTGCTGCGCGCACTCGACCGCCACGCGCAACGCCTGCGCCAGCATTTCGAACGCCGCCTGCACGCCGGCATGCAGCAGCTCGATTATCTGGCGCGGCGCCTGGCGCACCCGGCCGAACAGTTGCGCCGCCGGCAGGACGCTCTGGCCCAGTACGCACGCCGCCTGGCCGGTGCCCGGCAGCTGCGGCTGGCGCGTGAAACGGCCCGCCTGGAAGCGCTCGGCCGGCGGCTGGTGAGTCCCGCTCACCTGCTGCAGCGTCACGGCATCCAGATCGATGCGCTGGCGATGCGCCAGCGGCGCGCCATGGCAGGCGCCCTCGCGCACAGGCAGCTCGGCCTCGCGCGCTTCGCCAGCAGTCTTGCCCACCTCAATCCCGAGAATGTGCTCGCACGCGGCTACAGTATCGTGCAGCGCGCGGACGGGCGCGTGGTGCAGGACGCCGCGACACTCGCCGCGGGCGACGCGCTCGACCTGCGTTTCCGGCACGGACGCGCGCAGGTGAAGGTGGAATCGACCGATTCCTGAGCGCGCTATGTGCCCAGATGCGCGGCCACGACCGCAACCGCCTGCGCGTCCAGATCGGCGGCGAGGCAATCCAGCACGACCGCGTCCGGCCACGACCGCAGCCAGGTGAGCTGCCGCTTGGCGAGCTGCCGGGTGGCGGCGATGCCTTGCTCGCGCAAGACCTCGATGCTGATGCCGCCGTCGAGAAAAGCCCAGGCTTGGCGATAGCCGACCGCGCGCATGGCCGGCCGATCCGGCGCCAGGCGCGGATCGGCGCGCAGACGCCGCACTTCGTCGAGCAGGCCTTCGGCCAGCATGGCGTCGAAACGCGTGGCGATGCGCCGGTGCAGTTCGGCGCGGTCGGACGGAACGAGCGCGAGCTGGAGTACGCGATAAGGCAGCGCGCGCTCGGTACGCGCGAGCAGGGCCGACATCGGCTGCCCGCTCAGGCGAAAGATTTCCAGCGCGCGGCCGATGCGCTGCGCGTCGTTCGGCGCCAGGCGCGCGGCCGTCACCGGATCGACTGCGGCGAGGTCGGCGTGCAGCGCCGGCCAGCCACGCGCGGCCGCATCGGCTTCGATGCTGCGACGCAGCGCGGCGTCGGCGCCCGGCAAATCGTCCAGCCCCTTCAGCAGGGCGCGAAAATACAGCATGGTGCCGCCGACCAGGAACGGCACACGGCCGCGCGCGGTGATGTCGGCCATCAGCCGCAGCGCGTCGTCGCGAAAGGCGGCGGCCGAGTAGCTCTCCGTCGGGTCGCGGATGTCGATGAGGTGGTGCGGCGCACGCGCCAGCGTGGCGGCGTCGGGCTTGGCACTGCCGATGTCCATGCCGCGGTACACCAGCGCGGAATCGACGCTGACGATCTCCAGCGCAAAGCGTTCGGCGAGCGCCACCGCCAGCGCGGTCTTGCCGCTGGCGGTCGGCCCCATGAGAAAGACGGCGGGCGGCAGGACGGGTGCGGACATGGGGTGATTATGCCCGCATCGAAAGTCTGTCAATACAGCGCGCTCATTGCGCGCCGTTATGCCGTGCGAATCGCTGCGCGGCACGCCAGCCACGCCCCGCTTCGACCCCGCGCAGTGCGAACAATCCGGCGACGAAGAAGCTGCCGGTGACGAGCAGCGCCTGCCGGTGGTCGCCCGCGGTGATCCAGCTTGCCGCACCGTAGGTCACGGGCCCGAGGATCGAGGCGAGTTTCACCGCCAGCCCCCACAGACCGAAGAATTCCGCCTGCTGCGCCGAAGGTGCGAGCAGGCCTACCATTGCCCGCCCGGCCGACTGGGATGCGCCCATGCACAGACCGGCGAGGTTGGCGGCGATCCAGAACATGCCTTCGTCGGGCGCCGCCCACGCCAAGAGCACCATGCCGATCCAGCCAGCGAGCGTCAGCGCGATCGCGCGCACGTGGCCGATGCGATCCTGCACGTGGCCGAAGACGAACGCACCGAGTGCGGCGGTGACGTTCACCACCAGCACCAGGCGGATGGTGCGCGCGGTGTCGAAATGGAACACCTGGCTGGCGTAGATCGCCGCCAGCGCGATGACCGCCTGGATGCCGGCCTGGTACAGCACGGTGCAGACGAGGAAGCGTCGCAGGTCGGGCAGTTGCCGCAGATGGCCGAGCGTGTGGCGCACCTGCGCCCATGCGTTGCGCGCGCGCTGTTCCGGCCGCGGCACGGCGCGTTCGCGAAGAAACACCAGCGTCGGCAGGCTGGCAACGAGAAACAGCGCGGCGGTGATGAGCATGCTCACCGGCACGAACTGGTCAGCGCCCTGTCCGTGCTCCTGCGCCCAGCCGATCCACGCGAGGCTGGCCCCCAGCGAAACGAGTCCGCCGACGTAACCGAGCGACCAGCCCCAGCCGGACACGCGTCCGAGCGCACGCGGGCGGGCAAGTTCCGGCAGGAACGCGGCGATGAGATTTTCGCCGGTACCGAAAAAATAATTCGACAGCACCAGGGCGACGATCGCCAGCGCCAGCGCCCCCGGCCCGACACAATACAACAACGCGGTAAAGCTCACGCAGCCAAGGGTGGTGAGCCAGAGCAGCTTCTTCTTGCTGGCGTGGGCGTCGGCCCAGGCGCCGACCAGCGGCGCGGTGAACATGACGAGGGCATACGACACGGACAGCGCGAGCGTCCAGGCAAAGGTCGCCCAGGGTGCGTCGCCGGCGACACCGGCGACGAAATACGCGCCGAACACGGCGGTGATGACCACAGTGGTGTAGCCTGAGTTGGCGAAGTCGTACATCGCCCAGGCCCATACTTCGCGTTTGCGCACGCCGGGTTGCAGCAGGACGTTCATGTGAGGAATGGCGATGGGTCTGGTGTTGAACAATCCCGCCTCATTGACCGCCGCCCTCCTCGGCCTGCTGCTGGAGTGCCCACATATGGGCATACACGCCGTCGCGTGCCAGCAGGTCGGCATGGCGTCCGCGCTCGACGATGCGCCCGCCTTCCATCACCAGGATCTCATCGGCCTCCACCACGGTGGACAGGCGGTGCGCGATGATGAGACTGGTGCGGCTCTTCGCGATCTCCAGCAGTTCGGCCTGGATCGCCTTTTCGGTCCGGGTGTCGAGTGCCGAGGTGGCCTCGTCCAGCACCAGGATGGCCGGATTCTTCAGCAGCGTGCGCGCGATCGCCACGCGCTGCTTCTCGCCGCCGGAGAGCTTCAGGCCGCGTTCGCCGACGACGGTGTCCCAGCCCTGCGGCAGCGACTCGATGAAGTCGAGGATGTGTGCGGCCCGCGCCGCCGCGATCACCGCGCCGCGCGGAGCGTCCGGGCGGCCGTAGGCGATGTTGTAGTAGATGCTGTCATTGAACAGCACCGTATCCTGCGGCACCACGCCGATGGCGGCGCGCAGCGAATCCTGCGTGACGTGCCGGATGTCCTGGCCGTCGATGCGGATGGCGCCAGCACCGACGTCGTAGAAGCGGAACAGCAACCTGGCGAGCGTCGACTTGCCGGCGCCGCTCGCGCCCACCGCGGCGACGCTGCGGCCGGCCGGGATGGTGAAACCGACGTCGTGCAGAATCGGACGGTCCGGGTTGTAGGCGAAGCTCACGTGTTCGAACACCACCTCCCCGGCAGTGACGTCGAGCGCGCGCGCACCGGGCGCGTCCTCGACCTCGCGCGGGCGTTGCAGCAGGCTGCACATGCGCTCGACATCGGCAAGCGACTCCTTGACCTGGCGGTACATCACGCCGAGAAAGCCGAGCGGCTGGAACATCTGCAGCAGGAAGGCGTTGACCATCACCAGATCGCCCAGAGTCAGCGTGCCGTTCACCACCCCCGCGGCAGCACGCAGCACCAGCAGCGTAACACCGATGGCGATGACGCCGGCCTGCGCGATGTTGAGCAGGCCAAGCGTGCGCTGCGACTTCATGGCCATGTTTTCCCACTCGATCAGACTGCCATCGTAGCGGCGCGCTTCGTAGCGTTCGTTGCCGAAATACTTCACCGTCTCGTAATTCAGCAGGCTGTCGATGGCGCGGCCGTACGCCTGCGAATCGAGGGTGTTGGCGCGCCGCACGAACTGCGTGCGCCATTCGGTGATGGTGACGGTGAAGCCGATGTAGGCGGCGAGCGTCCCCAGGGTGATCAAGCCGAACACCCAGTCGAGCTTGACGAAGAGGATGCCGGCCACCATGACGATCTCCAGCACCGTCGGCGTGATGCGGAACAGCAGGTAGCCAACCAGGCTCGATACCGCCTTGGCGCCGCGTTCGATGTCGCGCGTGATGCCGCCGGTGTGGCGTTCCAGATGGAAGCGCAGCGACAGGCCATGCAGATGATCGAACACCGCCATGCTGATGCGGCGCATCGCACGTTGCGTGACCTTGGCGAACACCACGTCGCGCAGGTCGGCAAACGTCGTGCTGGCGAAGCGCAGCACGCCGTAGGCGAGAATGAGGGCGAGCGGCAGCACGAGTTCCGAACGCGGCTGGTCGAGGGCGTCGACGATGTCTTTCAGCACCAGCGGCACCGCCACCGAGGCGAGTTTTGCACCGATCAGCAGCGCCAGCGCCAGCAGCACGCGCCCACGGAACTCCCACATGTAGGGAAACAGGCGGCTGATCGAGCGCAGGCCGGGGTTCACCGTCGGCGGTTCGTCGAGCACGAAATGGGAGGCGGGATGCATCGCGTCGGTTAGAATCCTTGCATTCGTATTGGAACGATTCTACGTCCTTGTTGCCGCCAAGGCGGCGTGGACGACACCGCACATGAAGCTTTACGGGATTCCCAACTGCACGACGGTCAGGAAAGCGCGCGCCTGGCTTGCCGCACACGGACACGACGTCGCGTTTCACGATTTCAAAAAGGATGGCGTCGATGCGGCCTGGCTGCGCGAACTCATCCGCGAGACCGGCTGGCAGGCGCTGCTGAACACCCGCGGCACCACCTGGCGCACGCTCGCCGATGCCGACAAGGCCGCCGCGGACAACGAGGCCGGCGCCATCGCGCTGATGCTCGCGCAGCCGAGCGTGATCAAGCGCCCGGTGCTGGAGCACGCGGGGCGCTATCATGTCGGTTTTTCCGAAGACCAGTACCATGCCATTTTCGGAGGCTGACGCAGCAATGAAACAGGACACGCTCGATCTCGCGCTGGAACTGTTGCGGCGCCAATCGCTGACGCCGGACGACGCGGGCTGCCAGGACGTGATCGCCGCGCGGCTGGAACGGCTCGGCTTTCATGTCGAACGCCACCGCCACAATGGCGTCGACAACCTGTGGGCGCGCAAGGGGGCGGCCTCGCCCGTGGTCTGTCTCGCCGGCCACACCGATGTCGTTCCAGCCGGCCCGCTCGACCAGTGGGTGTCCGGCCCATTCGAACCCGTGGTGCGTGACGGCATGCTCTACGCGCGCGGCGCCGCCGACATGAAGACCTCGCTCGCCGCCTTCGTCACGGCGGCCGAACGCTTCCTTGCCACGCACCCCGCTCACGCCGGTTCGATCGCTTTCCTGCTCACTTCGGACGAGGAGGGCCCCGCCACCGACGGCACGGCCAAGGTGGTCGACGCCCTGCGCGCGCGCGGCGAAACGCTCGACTACTGCATTGTCGGGGAGCCGACCAGCGCCGCGGAATTCGGCGACACCATCAAGAACGGCCGGCGCGGCTCCCTGTCCGGCACGCTGCGCGTCAAGGGTGTGCAAGGCCATATCGCCTACCCTCATCTGGCGAAGAATCCCGTTCATCTGGTGGCGCCGGCCATCGCCGAAATCGCCGATACCATGTGGGACGAAGGCAACGCCTGGTTCCCGCCGACCACCTGGCAGATTTCCAACATTCACGGCGGCACCGGCGCGACCAACGTGATTCCGGGTGAAGTCGAAATCCTGTTCAACTTCCGCTACGCCACCGCCAGCAGCGCCGACGGCCTGAAGGACGCGATGCACGAGATCCTCGACAGCCATGGTCTCGAATACGAAATCGACTGGAACCTGTCCGCCAAGCCCTTCGTCACGCCGCGCGGCGCCTTGTGCGACAGGCTCGCCGAAGCAATCCGCGAAGTAACCGGCGTCTCGCCCGGGCTGTCCACCTCCGGCGGCACCTCGGACGGCCGCTTCATCGCGGAAATCTGCCGCGAAGTGGTCGAATTCGGCCCCTTGAACGCCAGCATCCACAAGCTGAACGAGCATGTCGCGGTGGAGGACATCGAGCGCCTGGCGGCGATCTACGAGAAGACCCTGGAAAAGCTGCTGGGCTGAATGATTTTTTCATCCGCGAAGGACGCGAAGAAACGCGAAGCAGGAACACGACAGTACGCGACCGCGGCGTCGCGGCTACATGGCGCACGCCAACCAAACGAAGCTTGGCTTTTCTTCGCGCGCCTTCGCGTCCTTTACGGATGAGGCTTTTGAGATTGAAATGAAACACTTCGACGACACCGAATCCCTCATCACCGTGCGCGACTGGCTGCGCTTCGCGGTGTCGCGCTTCAACGAGGCGGAACTGTGCTTCGGCCACGGCTCGGACAACGCCTTCGACGAGGCGGTCTATCTCATCCTGCACACCCTGCACCTGCCGCTCGACCGCCTCGAGCCCTTTCTCGACGCCAGCCTCACCCACGGCGAGGCCGAGACGGTGCAGGCAATGCTCGAGCGCCGCATACGCGAGCGGCTGCCGGCCGCCTATCTGACGCGCGAGGCCTGGCTCGCCGGGCACCGCTTCCATGTCGACGAACGGGTGATCGTGCCGCGTTCCTTCATCGCCGAACTGCTGCAGGACCAGCTCGCGCCCTGGCTCGACGACGCGGACGCGGTGACGCGCGTACTCGACCTGTGCACCGGCTCGGGCTGTCTCGCCATTCTTGCCGCACTGGCCTTTCCGGGCGCCGACGTCGACGCCGTCGACCTGTCGGCCGACGCGCTCGCCGTCGCGGAACAGAACATCGCCGATTATGGTCTGGGTGCGCGCATCGCGCCGATCGAGTCGGACCTGTTCGCCGCGCTCGAAGGCCGCACCTACGATCTCATCCTCAGCAATCCGCCCTATGTGAACGCCGCATCGGTCGCCACCCTGCCGCCGGAATACCGCGCCGAGCCCGCACTGGCACTGGGTTCGGGCGAAGACGGCCTGGATGCCACGCGCCAGATCCTGGCACAGGCGAAGGCGCACCTCAATCCAGGCGGCCTGCTGGTGGTCGAGATCGGCCACAACCGCGACGCGCTGGAAGCGGCCTATCCCGCCCTGCCCTTCACCTGGCTCGACACGGCGGGCGGCGACTCGTTCGTGTTCATGCTGCGGCGCGAGGAACTTCCCGACTAGCGTTCATGGCGATTCGCCGCCCCAGAGCATGAAACGACGCTCGCCATGAACGTTTCCCTCTCCCCGCCCTCCCCCACAAGCGGGATAAGCGGCGACTTGCCCGCTTGCGGGCTTGGTCGATCGCTTAGTCGCTTCATCAGAGGGGGACAAAGTCTCGCTTCGCGAGCTTTACGTCAAACAGGGCGCCACGAGCGCAATCTCAGATCCCGCGTTGCAACACCTCGGCAAGCCTCGCCACCGCCGTCCATACGGCCGCACCAGGCAGCGTGCCCGGCTCGGCGGACGCGATCTCGATGCCATACACATCCAGTCGCGGCGGCAGCGCCTGCAGCGCCTGCGCCAGCGCGAGCGCATCGAACACGCCGAAACCGTGGCTCGACAGGCCGCCACGCCAGCCGGCCCACTCGCCTTCACGCAGGCGGTGAAGCGTTCCCGGTGCGGCACCGCTTTGCACGGCGTCGATGAGGATCGCGTGGTCGGCATCGCCCAGGCGCTCGACCAGCGCCGCGCCGGGGCGGTCGAGCTTCTCGATGCGAAGATCCGGGCGCTGCGCGAGGTCCGCGCGCGCCGCCAGGGCATCGACGACCAGCCAGCCAGCCTGGTCGTCGCCCGAAGGCGAGCCAATGCCGATGATGCGCACCCTCATCGGCTGACGTTCAGGCGCAGGAAATGGGTGGCGCAGGAAATGCAGGGATCGTAGTTGCGGATGACTTTTTCACAGTGCAGGCGCAGCGCGTCGTCCGCATGGTCGAGGCCAAAATTCAGCAGCGACAGGCGCAGGTCCGCCTCGATGCGCGCCTGGTTCTGGGCGGTCGGCGGCACGATGCGCGCGTTGCGCACCAAGCCGTCGGTATCGATTTCGTAGCGGTGCCACAACAGCCCGCGCGGCGCCTCGGTGCCGCCGACTGCCACCCCGGCACGCGGCGTCGCGTCGACCCATGGCGACGCCGGCGCATGATAATCCGCAAGCAGGCGCAGCGCCTCGCGCAGCGCGAGGAGGATTTCCACCGCACGCGCCAGCATGCTCTGGAACACGTTGCCGCTCGGCAGCGCGAAACCGGTCTCGGCAAGCAGCGCCTGCACGTCGTCCGGCAAGCGGTCGCGATTGAGATTGAGGCGTGCCAGCGGCCCCACCAGATAGGGCCGGCCCTGGTAACTGCTGAACAGCGCGGTGGAGTGCGGTTCGTGGTGCTCCACGAAGTGCTCGGGATAGGCGGCCGCCTCGATCAAGAGGCCATCGCTGGCGGCGATCTCGCCATGCTCGATGGCGTAATCGACCGGATGGCGCAGCGCCACCGAGACGAACTCCTGTGCGTCCGGCGGCAGGGCGATGCCGGCTGTCCAGCGCACCAGCGCCTCGGCCTCCGGCAGCGCGGCGGCGAGCTTCTCGCGCATGGCGTGGATGCGCTCCGGCGGCGGTGCCGCGTGAAAGCCCCCGACGCGCACGCCGACCGGATGCACCGAGCGCGCGCCGAACAGCTCCATCAGTTCGTTGCCCAGCGCCTGCAGACGCAGGCCGCGCCGCACTTCCTCGGGGGCGATCTGCGCCAGCTCGATGGCATTGCCGCAGCCGAAGAAATCAGGCGCCGCGAGCAGGTGGATGTGCAGGCTGTGGCTCTGAATCCATTCGCCGCAATAGAACACGCGGCGCATCGCACGTGCCCACGGCCCGATGTCGATCTCGAACAGCGTTTCCAGCGCCTGCGCGGCGGTGACCTGGTAGGCCACCGGGCAGATGCCGCAGATGCGTGCGACGAAATCCGGCACTTCCGCGTAATGGCGACCTTCGAGAAATTTCTCGAAAAAACGCGGCGGCTCGAAAATCCGCAGCCGCAATTCCTTGATGTCGCCCTGTTCGATGACGAGGTCGAGCGCGCCCTCGCCCTCCACCCGCGCGAGCACGGGCACCCGGATCGAAACATTGCGCGACTCACTCATTGCCAGCCGCCCTTGCCTTGTCCGCCGCCTGGCGGAACATCGGCGCCTGGCTGTTGATCGACTGAAAGCGCCGCGCGATCGCCTGCGTATCGAGCCCCAGCCGCGCGAACTGCGCAGACAGTGCGTCGGTGTTGGCGCTTTCCGCGGGACCGAAGCAGCCGTAGCAGTCGCGCCCGAGACCCGGACACAGCGCACCGCAGCCGGCGCGCGTCACCGGCCCCATGCACGGGATGCCGCGCGCCACCAGCACGCAGGGATAGCCCTGACGCTTGCACTCGGTGCACACCTTGTCGGCGTTGTCGCGCGGGCTCACGCCGAGCAGCAGGGCGTTGACCACACCGAGCACCTGGGTGCCGGTGACCGGACAGCCCCACAGCTCGAAATCGACCGCAACGTGCGTGGCAATCGGCGTCGAATGCTCCAGGCTGGCGATCGCCTCGGGGTGGTCATAGATCCGCGCCACCCACGACGCGCTGTCGGCGCCGTTGCGCAAGCCCTGGATGCCGCCGGACACGGCGCATGCGCCGATCGCCACCAGCACGCGGCTGCGCGCGCGGATGCGCTGGATGCGTTCGAGGTCCTCCGGCGTCGACACGCTGCCTTCGACGAAGGCGACATCGACCTCGGCGTCGGCGTCCAGCGGCCCGGCCTCGGCGAAGTGGACAAGGTCGACGCGCGAGGCAAGCGTGAGCAGGTCCTCGCCCAGGTTGAGGAAGGCGAGCTGGCAGCCGTCGCAGGAGCTGAATTTGTGCACCGCGACGCGCGGGCGCACAGAAGCGTTCGCACTCATCAGAATCCCCGGTGGCCGAGCAGGTCCCTGACCTCGGCCCAGTTGAACACGGGACCGTTCTGGCAAACGAAGGCACCGCCGAACTGGCAGTGGCCGCAACGTCCCACCCCGCACTGCATGTTGCGCTCCATGCTGAGATACAGGTGCGCCTCCGGCAGGCCGCGGCCGAGCAGGCTTTCCGCCGCGGCGCGCATCATGCCCTCGGGGCCGCACAGCATGGCCACCGCGCGCGCCGGGTTGAAGCGCGCAAGGCCGAACAGTTCCGTGACGCGGCCGACGTGCCAGGGCCAGAACGCGGCACCCTGGCTCGCCGCGACCAGCACCTGCGTGTCGGGCAGCTTCGCCCATTGCTCGTACTGCATGTGCCAGATGAGGTCGTCGGCGTGCTTCACGCCCTGGATGATCACCAGCCTGCCGAACCGTGCGCGGCGGCGCAGCACATAGTGGATCACCGACACCGCGGGCGCGCAGCCGAGTCCGCCGGTGACCAGCACGACGTCGTTGCCGCCCAGGTCCTGCAGCGGCCAGCCGCGTCCGAAAGGCCCGCGCAGCCCGACGCGATCGCCCGGCTGCAGGGCCGACAGCCCACGCGTGACCCGCCCGATGGCACGAATGGTGTGGCCGATGATGCCGTGCTCTTCCGGATCCGACATGATCGACACCGGCACCTCGCCGACGCCGTACAGATACAGCATGTTGAACTGTCCCGGCGCGAAGCGGAACGCAGCCTGTGCGGCGGGGTCGTCAAGACGCAGCCGCAGGGTGAAGATGGTCGGCGATTCCTGCACGCGCGACACCACCGTCGCGGCATGCGGGGGGCCTGCATCGATTGCCGCGTGACGTGTCATCTCAGGCCTCCTTCACGTCAGGCGCGCCGGTCAGCGCCGCGACTTCCGCGGTGAAGTCGATGCCGGCCGGGCACCACGCGATGCAGCGTCCGCAGCCGACGCAACCGCTGCGGCCGAACTGATCGTGCCAGCCGGCAAGCTTGTGCGTCAGCCATTGGCGGTAGCGCGTGCGGATGTCGGGGCGCACGTTGAAACCGTGCAAATGGCCGTGCGTCTCGCCGAAACACGAATCCCACTCGCGCGCGTGATGGCTCGATGCGCCGTCGAGTGCAGGGGCCTCGTGTTCCGCGTGGCAGAAACAGGTGGGGCACACCGCCGTGCAGCTGCCGCAGGCGAGGCAGCGCGCCGCAACGGCGTCCCACTGCGGATGTTTCAGCCGCGCCATCAGCGTATCGCGCAGATCGCGGCCGGGCAGACGCCGCGTCTGCGCCGCCGCCGCAGCGTCACCCTGTTCTCGCGCCGCCCCGATCTGCGCGGGCGTGGCGGCGGCAAGATCGAGCTGCTGCAGCACCGCGCGCCCCGCCGCGCTGCCCGCCACCACGACGAAGCCCGCGTCGAGCTCGGCGAGCGCCAGGTCGTAGCCCATGCCCGGCGTCGGTCCGTCACCGGTTGAGGCGCAAAAACACGTGGCAGCCGGCACGGCGCATTGCACCGCGACCAGAAAGAGCTGCGCGCGACGCGCGGCATAATGGACGTCGTCCCACCCCTTGCGCAGGAAATGCGCATCCTGCAACGCGAGCGCTGCCAGATCGCAGGCGCGCACGCCGATCACAGCGCGCTTCGGCGCATCCGGCACGGCCGCCTCGAAGGTCAGCGCGCCGTCGGTGCCGCGCGCCACCCGCCACAGCGTTTCCTGTGGCGCGAAAACCAGCGGCTTGAGCGCCTGCGGACCGTTGGCCCAGGCGAAGTAGCGCTGCTTCGCATCCGCACCGAGCCGGTATTGGCCCGGCGCCTGGTCGGCCTGCAGACCGCGCGGCAGGCCCTCGCTCTCGGCGAGCGGCGCCATGACGATGGCGCCCTGCTCCACGCGCGGCCCCACGCACTGCCAGCCGCCAGCGCGGATCGCCGCGAGCAGCCCAGCCAGGCGGTCGTGCGGAAGGAAAACGGTGTGCTCGGTTTCGTTGAACATACGCGCGCGGCTCACTCGACTGCGTTCAGTGTATGCCCAAAACCAGCCCAGCGACAGCCACTGCCATCCCGGCGGCGGTGTCGCGGGCTTTTGGACCTGTCCGGTCAAATCCCCAACTGCATCCGGTTGATCCCATATTCCGCACCACAGAGACACAGAGGCACGGAGAAACCGGAGAAACAGGGATTCTCCGTGCTTTTCCCCACTCACCCGCCGGGTGAACCAAGGAAAGAATACAAGCACATGTTTTTCTCTCTGTTCTCTGTGTCTCTGTGGTTCAACTGCTTTTTCCAGGTTGATTTGTCACATACGGAGGTTCAATGGACTTTTTGGCATAATGAAAAACCACCGCAACGAAGGAGGCGTGCGCCATGCAGCAGCAACTCGACGTATTCGTGGCTTCACTGACATCGTTCTGGACCCAGCTCGCAGGATTCGTACCCCAGTTGCTGCTGGCCCTGGTGCTGCTGTTCCTCGGCTGGCTCTTCGCCAACCTGGTGCGCACCGGGGTGACCAAACTGCTCGATCTGCTGCGTTTCGACCAGTTGGCAGAACGCACCGGCATCGAGGCCTTCCTCAAGCAAGGCAATCTCGACCTCAGCCTGTCGCGCCTGCTCGCCCGGCTGGCCTACTGGATCGTCATCCTTGTCGTCATCGTCACCGTTGCCAACAGCCTCGGCCTGCACATGGTGGCCGAGCTGTTCAACAAGGTCGTGCTCTACATTCCCAACATCATCGTGGCCATTCTGGTGCTGGTGTTCGGTGTGCTCATCGCGCGCTTCATCAACCGCCTGGTGTTCGCCTATCTCAACAACATCGGCGTGCAGGGCGCGCTGACGATCAGCACCCTTGCCGAATATGCGGTGATCGTGTTCGTCGTCTTCGTTGCGCTGGAGCAGCTGGCGATCGGCACCCAGTTGCTCACCGCCGCGTTCCAGATCGGCTTCGGCGCCATTGGCCTGGCGTTTGCGCTGGCCTTCGGCCTCGGTGGCCGCGAGTGGGCGGCGGGGGTGATCAAGCGCCTGACCCGGCCGGACGACTAACGGGCATGGCTTGTCGCCACCCCGGACCATGAATCCGGTCCCTGCCCGTTTCCCGCTTGCGGGAGCGGGGGACACGGAATCGCTTCGCGGTGTTTCACGCTAAAAGCTCAGGCTGTGCCCATCGCCCTGCGATTCGAGCAGGGCGGCCATGCCGCGGGCCTCGAGCGACGGCCAGCGGTTTCCCGAGGCGAGCGTGCCCGGCCTCATGCAGAATCGCTCGCAGGTGGAGCACACCAGCAGGGCGCCGTCGAGATCGAGGTATTCCCGAATCAGCGCCGCGAGCGACGGAAACCCGGCCATCTCGACGTTCTCGGCCTGCTGCGGGTCGCCCCACACGGCACCGTCTCCCGCCATGAAGACCTGCACCGGCCGCCCCATCGCCGCGGCGCTGACCGCAGCGACGAAGGCCAGGGTCGCACGCTTGCCGCCGTCTTCCTTGCCGCTCATCAGCAGAATCGTGAACATCGGCTGGACGAAGTCTGCCGGAATTTCAGTATGCGCGTGAAAGGCGTCGCGGGGTTCGCTGTGCATGGGCTGGATATTCATGGCGTCGGATCTCGGCGTGGGTCAGGGATCGGTGGCGCGCGAACGCTCTCGCGCTCCGATTGCATTGTTGGACCTCACGCCACGCGCCACATCGTCCATGCAGCCTATCCGGGCTCGCCGTCCAGCCTAGACCTGACGGACAGGAGGCGGGACAGAAGTTCGGCCAGGCGGGCCGGATGCACGGGCTTGTAGAGCGCGTGCACCGCCTGTGCGGCCAGCCGCTGGACCGTGTCGGCGCGCGTGTCGCCGGTGATGACGACTGCCGGGATCGCCTGCCCCCAGCGTTTCCGAATGGCGGCGATGACTTCCAGCCCGGTGGCGCCATCGAGCAACTGGTAGTCGGCAAGCACCAGGTCCGGCGCCTGTTGCAGCATCCGGCGCACGTCTTTGGAACCGCCGAACGCCTGCACTTCGATGCCCCATTGTGCCAGCAGGCGCGAAACCGCGTCACGCACCTCCGGGTCGTCGTCCACGACCACCGCGCGTCCGTGGAGCGTCGGCGGCCCGGCCGCGTCGGCCGCCACCGGCGCGCGCGCCTCGGCCACCGCCAGGGGAAGGTCGAGCGAGCACACCGTACCCCGTCCCGGCCGGGAATCGAGCCGCAGGGGGTGCTGCAGCAGATCCGCCAGGCGCCGCACGATCGCAAGCCCCAGCCCAAGACCGTGTCCGGACGCACCCTCGCCCCGGAGATCCCCGCGGTAGAACTCGTCGAAGACGCGCGCCTGCTGCTCGACCGGGATGCCGCAGCCGGTGTCCCACACCTGCACGCGCAGCCGCCCGCGGGATGCGCGCGCCGAAAGCAGCACGCCACCCCGTGTCGTGTGCCGAATGGCATTCGTCAGCAGATTGCGCAGGATGCGTTCGAGCAGGACGGGGTCGCTCTCGGCCCAGACGTCGGCCGCCCGCACCCGCAGCGAAAGGCCCTTGCGCTCGGCTTCCGGCACGAAGGATTCCGCGAGCGCGCGCAGCAGTGCGCGGATGCGCAGCGGCACCCGCACGGGCTGGATGACCCCGGCGTCCAGCCGGGTGACGTCGAGAATGGCGTTGAACAGTTCCACCATCGAGAGGATCGAGCGCTCGATCTTTTCCAGCGTCTGCTCGCCGGCCCGACCGCGCAGCTCCGGTTTCAGGCTTTCGACGTACAGACTGATCGCATGCATGGGCTGGCGCAGATCGTGGCTCGCCGTGGCAAGAAAACGGGATTTGGCGAAATTGGCCTGCTCCGCCTCGCGTTTCTTGTAGGCGAGTTCGGCGGTCATGGCATGCACCCGCGCCTCCATGTCCTCCTGGTAGGCACGCAGCGATTCGCTCATGCGGTTGACCATGATCTGCAGTTCGCGCAGCTCGGGCGAACCTGCGGTCACCGCCATGTGGGTGCCGAACGCGCCCGAACTGATGCGCTGCACGCTGGCCACGATATCGAGCAGCGGTTTCACGCCTGACAGGGCCAGGCGGTCGATCAGCACGACCGCGAGCAGCAGGCCGACCAGCGTAAGCGCCAGGCTCGCCAACAGCAGTTCTTCCGCCAGCACCTCCTTCTGCCGCAGGTCGATGCCGATCACCACCCATGCAAGCGGCACGGGCGACTTCGTCACAACCTCATCCAGGAAGGGGTCGGCCTCTCCGAGCGTTTCCAAGCTCACCGGGCTGGCGAACCAGACGCGCGTGTCGTCGTGCCACGTGGCGCCGTTGGCCAGTGCCGGCAAATGCCGGCTGGGCTGGCCGCGGAACAGCAGGCTGTGATCGGGCCACACCAGCATCGTGCCGCTCACCCATGGTTCCTCCTTCATGGTCTGCGCCAGCAGGCTTTCCAGCGCCGCGCGGTTGCCGCTGAACACCCCGTATTCGGCGGCCATGGCGAGATGGCGCGCCATGGCCACGCCCCGCTGGGTCATCGCCTTGTCCAGATCCACGAGGCGGCTGTGGATGTGGAACGCCGTCAGGACGGCCGCCACCAGCAGGGTCGGCAGCAAGCCCATGAAAAACAGGCGTGTCCGGATTTTCAAAGTGGTGCCGCCGCCCGGCGCACGCACGACTGGAACGGCAGGAGACAGGGGTAATCGACGGCCACGTTTCAGCGGAACGGAAATCCCAACTCGCGTCCGCGCCTCCCTGTATTGAAATGGATACTCTCCATATAGGCCAAGCGGCCCGGTCCCGCCAGCCCGCCAGGAGCCTGCCGGACTGCCTGTGGCACGAAGAAGCTCACCCTATAATCAATTTCAGCCCGATGAGGATGGTCACGCTCTCGAATGCGCGCTTGATCCACAGGTTACCTTTCCTGATCGCCAGATGGCTGCCCAGGTAGCCGCCCAGGATGGAACCCGCGAGAAGCGCCGGCATCCAGTCCCACGCCACGGTGCCGATCAGTCCCAGCACCAGCGCGCCGGTGCCGTTCCACACCAGCCCGCACAGGATCAGCGTGTACACCACGGCACGGGTGTAGTCGAGGCCGAACCAGCGGATCAGCCACAAGGTCAGAAACAGTCCGGTGCCGCTGGTGATCGAACCGTTCAGGAAGCCCACCACGAACAATCCGCCCATGCCGGCGGCCAGGGCCGCGCCGGATCGGTTGCGCGGCGCGTACTCCATGCCAAGCCTGGGCTTGAACACGGAATACAGGCCCAGGCCGAGCGTCAGCACACCGAGCGCAAGCGTCGCGGCGCGCTCGGGAATGTGCAGGATGGTCACCGCACCAAGCACCACGCCCGGCAGGCCGGCACCCAGGATGACGAGCGAGAAGCGGCGTTCGAGATGCGATTCCCGTACATGCCGCAAAGTCGCGCCGAGGCCGAGCGCGACGCTGGCGACCTTGTGCGTGGCGAGCGCCACACCGAACGGCAGCCCGAGAAAGATCAGCATCGGAAACTGGATCAGGCCCGCACCGCCGCCGGACAGTGCGGAAAAAAAGTTCGCCGCCAGCGAGGCGACGAACAGGATCAGTTGTTCCAGCATGCGACGGAACGTCCCGGCAGTGCGATCAAGCCGGACGTTTCAACCACTGCAGTTGGACACGCCCGCTGGCACACCGGATCACGCCAGCGCGACGAATTCGAGCGCATTGCCGTCGGGATCGCGGCAGAACAGCGCGGCCCGCCCCGAACGGCTGGCGGTGCAGGCGACGCCCGCCGCGTCCAGACGGGCCTTCAGCGCATCGAGGTCGAGCACCCCGAAGGCGACATGGCGGTCGCGTCCGCCGTGTTCCGGCCGCATGCTGCCCGCGTCAGGGTCGGGCAGCTGCATCAGGTGCAGCTGCCGGCCATCGCCAAGCTCGTACCAGATGCCCGGATAGGGAAGCTGCGGGCGCGCGCACGGCACCAGGCCGAGCACCGTTTCGTAGAACGCTTGCGCGGGCGCGAGGTCCGACACCAAGAGGCCGGCGTGCAGCAAGGCGGTGATGTCAGGCATGCGCGGGTTCCTTCGAAGCGGCCTCCTGCATGTGGCCGGAAAACAGGCTGGCGGTCACGATCATCGCCGCGCCCAGCCATTCCTGCAGGCCCATGCGTTCGTGCGACAGGAAATAAGCCGCCACCGCGGCCACCACCAGTTCGACCAGAAAGATGACGATGGCCTGGTTGGCGGGTACGCGCGCGAGGCCGTACTGCACCGCATAGGTCACGCTGGCAATCGCCGCCCCCACGCCGATCAGCAGCGCCCAGGGCCGCCAGTCCGCCTGCCCGACGAATTCGAGTTCGCCCCGCGTCAGCCCCAGTCCGATGGCGGTCAGCACGACGACCCCCACCCATACGGCGGTCGAGCGCGCACCTTCGCTCACCCCGCCGAGATGCCGGCTGATGACATTGCTCAGCGCGAACATCATGCCCGCGGACAGCGCGATCCATTCGGCGCGGCTGGCCGGCAGCGGCCACTCGCCCGGCTGCCACAGCATCGTCACCGCCCCGCCCGCGGCGAGCGCCATCACCACCACCCCCGCGCGATTGAGCCGCTCGTCCAGCAGCACGCGCGAAAACAGCACCGTCCACAGCGGCGACAGAAAAAACAGCAGCAGCACGCGCACCACCTCGCCCTGCAGCATGGCGAGCACATAAGCGAGGTTGGTCCAGCCCGCCGCCAGCGCCAGCGCCGCCAGCCACAGCCGCTGCCCGCGCACCCGGGCAAGCTCGCGCCCATGCAGCCAGCCCAGCGCGGCGAGCGGCACGGCATAGGTGAAGAAGGTCGAGGCGATGCCGCCGACGCCCGCTTCGTCGAGCAGGCGGTAGGGATACCACATCAGCCCCCACATGCTGGCCGCATAGAGAAGGCTGCCGAGGGCGAGAGAGTGCTGCACACGGGATGATGACATAGGGCCTTATACTATTCGGTTGTGCAATGCATTGCGCCCATCGATGAATCCGCGTCTCGATCAACTCCATCCCTACCCGTTCCAGAAGCTGCGTGAACTCTTTGCCGGGGTGACGCCCAACGCCGAACTCGCCCCGATCAACCTGTCGATCGGCGAGCCGAAGCACGCAACACCGCAATTCATCAAGGACGCGCTCGTCGCCGGCCTCGATGGCCTGGCGCATTATCCCATCACCCAGGGCTCGGAGGCGCTGCGGCAGGCCATCGCCGCATGGGCACAGCGCCGCTACGGCGTGGCGCTCAATCCAGCGACGGAAATCCTGCCGGTCAACGGCTCGCGCGAAGCGCTGTTCGCTTTCGCCCAGGCCGCCGTCGATTCCACCCGCCACGGCCGGCGCACGGTGGTGTCGCCGAACCCCTTCTACCAGATCTACGAAGGCGCGGCGCTGCTCGCCGGCGCGCGCCCGTTCTTCCTCAACACCCTGCCGGAAAACGGTTTCCGCATGGATTGGTCGCGCGTGCCGGAAGACCTGTGGGAAAGCATCAGCCTGGTCTACGTCTGCTCACCCGGCAACCCTACCGGCAAGGTGATGGCGCTGGACGAATGGCAGACCCTGTTCGCGCTGTCGGAACGGCATGGTTTCGTCATCGCTGCCGACGAATGCTATTCGGAAATCCATTTCCACGAGGGCGAGCCGCCGCTCGGCGCGCTCACCGCGGCGCAGCAGCTTGGCCGCGGCATCGCGAATCTGGTCGTATTCAATTCCCTGTCCAAGCGTTCCAACGTGCCCGGCCTGCGTTCCGGCATGGTCGCCGGCGATGCCGCGGTGATACAGAAGTTCCTGCTCTACCGCACCTACCACGGCAGCGCCATGAATCCTGCGGTGCAGGCCGCCAGCATCGCCGCGTGGAACGACGAAGCGCACGTCGCGGAGAATCGCCGCCAGTACGCCGAGAAGTTCGCCGCCGTCATGCCGGCGCTCAAGGACGTGCTGCAATTCGACGCGCCCGAGGCCGCCTTCTACCTGTGGGCGAAGGTGCCCGGCGGCGGCGACACCGCCTTCGCGCGCGGACTTTACGAAAAACAGCACGTCACCGTGCTGCCGGGGAGCTACCTCGCGCGCGACGCCGCCGGCAGCAACCCCGGCAAGGGCTTCATCCGCATCGCGCTGGTCGACAGCCTGCCCGCCTGCGTCGAGGCCGCACGCCGGATCGCGGCGTACGTGGGCGACGCCGGCTGACCCGGCGTCCAGGTATCGGCCACCGCCCCCCGGTAGAAGCTGCGCCCCGCCTGCATACAAAAGGTGCGCCTCCACCACCATCGGCGCAGCGCGCAATCCCCCCTGTAGGAGCGGCGCCCCCGCCGCGATTGGAGCGCCACAAGCACCACGGCATCGGCCCGAGGGCGGGCCTCCCACAGGGAAGGAGGAGCCTCCCTTCGCATCAGCGGAAGGCAACGACCCTCATGGAGCAGTGCCTTTATGTATGCCCTCCGGGTGCTCGCCGCGATTGGAGCGCTGCAACCACCACGGCAATCGGGCCGGGGGGCCCTCCTGCAAGGGCCGGCCGCCGGGCGCGTCGGCCCATGGATAATCTGGGATAATTTCACGTTTCACCACAGGAACCTGTCATGCAAGAACTGCAAGCCACCATCGAAGACGCCTTCGAGCGCCGCGCCGAACTCACCCCGCGCAACACGCCGCCGCAGGTCAAGGACGCGGTCATGGCGGTGATCGACCTGCTCGACATGGGACAACTGCGCGTCGCCGAGCGCAGTGACGGGCAGAACTGGGTCACCCACCAGTGGGTGAAGAAGGCCGTGCTGCTGTCGTTCCGTCTGGAAGACAACCAGTTCATCAAGGGCGGCCACACCAACTACTACGACAAGGTGCCGTCGAAGTTCGCCGACTTCAATTCGAAGGACTTCCGCGAAGGCGGTTTCCGCGTCGTGCCGCCCGCCGCCGCCCGCAAAGGCTCCTATATTGCAAAGAACGTGGTGCTGATGCCCAGCTACGTCAACATCGGCGCCTACGTCGACGAAGGCGCGATGGTCGACACCTGGGCCACGGTCGGCTCGTGCGCGCAGATCGGCAAGAACGTGCACCTGTCGGGCGGTGTCGGCATCGGCGGCGTGCTCGAGCCGGTGCAGGCCAACCCCACCATCATCGGCGACAACTGCTTCATCGGAGCGCGTTCCGAAGTGGTCGAAGGCGTCATCGTCGAGGACAACTGCGTCATTTCCATGGGCGTGTACATCGGCCAGTCCACCAAGATCTACGACCGCGAGACCGGCGAAGTGCATTTCGGCCGCGTGCCCGCCGGCTCGGTGGTGGTGTCCGGCAACCTGCCGTCCAAGGACGGCAGCTACAGCCTGTACTGCGCCGTCATCGTGAAGAAAGTCGACGAAAAGACCCTGTCCAAGGTCGGCATCAACGAACTTCTGCGCGGAATCTGAGCCCAATCCGCCGTCCCGTGCAAGAAAACGCGATGAAGATCTCCACCCTGCTCGCCGCCGCCCTCGCCGCCGCCGTGCTGATCGGCTGCCAGGCCAACCCCGTGTCCGGGCGCAAGCAGCTCGTGCTGGTGTCCGAGGAGCAGGCGCAGTCCTCCTCGGCGCAGGCCTACGCGCAGACCCTCGACGAGGCGCAGAAAGCCGGCAAGCTCAGCACCGACGCGGCGCTCAACGCCCGCGTCAAGCGCATCACCGACCGCCTCATCGTGCAGGCCGGCAACATGTATGCGCCGAGCCGGCAATGGAAGTGGTCGGTCGCGGTGCTCGACGAGCCCACGCTCAACGCCTGGTGCATGCCCGGCGGCAAGATGGCGATCTACACCGGCATCATCCGCAAGCTCGGTCTGACGGACGACGAGATCGGCCAGATCATGGGCCACGAGATCGCCCACGCCCTGCTCGGCCACGGCCGCGAGCGCATGTCGCGCGCCATCGCCATGCAGGGCGGCATTCTGCTCGGTTCGGCGGTTGCCGGACGCGACCTGAGCGGTCTGACGCCGGTCGCCGACATCGCGCTGACCCTGCCCAACAGCCGCGAAGGCGAGACCGAAGCCGACCGCTACGGCATCGAACTCGCCGCGCGCGCCGGCTTCGACCCGCGCGCCGCGGTGCGCCTGTGGGAGAAAATGGGCGCCGCCAGCGGCAACGGTCCGCCGCAGTTCCTCAGCACCCACCCCTCGCCCACCAACCGCATGCAGGCGCTCAACGCCCTGGTGCCGCAGATGCTGCCGATCTACGAGAAAGCCCGATGATGGACGCCACCGACGAACGACTCGCCAGCCTGAAGACGCTCACCACCGTCATCTACGCCCTGTACGCCCTGTCGCTGTTCGCCGGGGTTTCCGCGATCGTCGCCATCGTGCTCAACTACATCAAGCAGGACGATGTCCGCGGCACCTGGCTGGAAAGCCATTTCTCCTGGCAGATCCGCACCTTCTGGTGGGGCCTGGTGTGGGTCGTCGTCGGCGGGATCACCTGGATCATCCTCATCGGCTGGCTCGTATGGAGCGTCGCCTTCGTCTGGTTCGTCTACCGCATCGCCAAGGGCTGGCTGAATCTCAACGAAAACAAGCCGATGCCGCTCTGATGCGCTGACCGCGCCCCCTCGCCTCAAAATAACCCCCCTTTTCCCGTCCTAATCCGGTCTTTGCCCTGGACCCGGCCGCCCTACCATGCGAGGCATGACAAATGCCCCCTTGGGGCGGAAGCGCTGACATGGCCGAGCCGACCGCAAACATCAACCTTGGCAAGCCGACGGAAGTCGCGCGCGAAACGCTGCGCCGCCTGGCGCTGCGCAAGATCGCGCCGACGCCGGACAACTACCAGGCCCTGTACGAGGAAATCGTCGGCAAGCCCGCCGCCGCCGACACCAGCCCGCCCGACGGCGCGGCGGCGGCGCTGTCCGGACTGGTCACCGATCTGAGCCTGCACCACCCCGCGCTCGGCAGCGTGGTCGACGTGCTCGGCGACGCGGTGCGCAACGCCGACTGGAAGCTTGCACGCAAGCAGCTGGGCCTGGTGTCGCTGCAATTGAAAAAGCAGGCCGATGCCGGATCCGAGACCGAAAGCCTGGCGACGCTGCGCGAGCTGCTGGCCAAAACGCTGGAACTGGCGCTGGCGGCGCTGCTTGGCCATGTGCCCAAGCTCGCCGAAGATGCCCAGCGCCTGGCCGCCGAGGTGCGCGCGGCGCACAGTGCCGCAGCCCTGCGCAAGGCCGCCGCGGGACTGAAAACCTTGTGGTTCCACGTCGACCTCAACGCCTCGCAGTTGATGGACCAGCAGGAGATGCTCAAACGCATCCTGCTGCTGCTGGTGGAAAACATCGGCGAGCTGCTGGACGACGACACCTGGCTGCGCGGCCAGATCGACATGGTGCAGGAAATGCTCACCGGCACCCTGCGCGTGCCGACCCTGCAGGACATCGAAAAACGCCTGAAGGAAGTGGTCTACAAGCAGGGCCTGGTGAAACACAGCCTGCGCGAGGCCACCGCCACACTCAAGGCGACCATGACGACCTTCGTCTCGCGCCTGAGCGATGCGGTGGTCACCAGCGACGAATTCCAGAACAAGCTCGCCGGACACATCGAACAGATCAGCAGCACCGAGGACGTGCTCGAACTCAACCGCATCCTGGAAAACCTGCTGCACGACACCCGCGCCGCGCAGACCGACACCCAGCGCGCGCGCGACCAGTTGATCCTGGAGCGCGACGCCGCGCAAATGGCCGAGGCGCGCATCCGTCATCTGGAAGGCGAACTCGCGCAGATGAGCGCGCTGGTGCGCGAGGATCCCCTCACCCACAGCCTCAACCGGCGCGGCCTGGACGAGGAATTCGTGCGCGAGGTTGCGCGCGCCGACCGTTACCAGACGGCGTTCTCCGTTGCCGTGCTCGACATCGACAACTTCAAGGCGCTGAACGACCTGCGCGGGCACCAGACCGGCGACGAGGCGCTGGTCCATCTGGTCAAGGTGGCGAAAGAGGCGCTGCGCGTCACCGACCACATCGCACGGCTGGGCGGCGAGGAATTCCTCATCCTCATGCCCAACACCGGCATCGACGAGGCGCAGCGCACCGTCGCCCGCCTGCAACGCACGCTGACCAAGCAGTATTTCCTGCACAACAACGAACGCGTGCTCATCACCTTCAGCGCCGGCGTCGCCGAGCGCGCCGGTGGCGAAGCGCAGGATACCCTCGTCGCCCGCGCCGATGCCGCCATGTACCAGGCCAAGCAGACCGGCAAGAACCGAGTCTGCCGGGCCGCCGCCACGATGCACGACACGGAAAAATGAAAAACACGCAGTTTTTTGCGGCGCGAGCCTTAACTTTCTCCGACCCCCGACGATTCCTCACCCAACGGCAGCTCACACAGACCAGTGTTGAAGGGTCAAGCAAGCCGGAATCATCGACCCTCTAAAGGAGAACCATCATGGCACAGGTAGTCAATACCAACGTCGCCTCACTCTTCGCCGGCGCGGCCCTCAACAAGTCGGCCAGCGGCCTGCAAACCGCCCAGGAGCGCCTGTCCTCCGGCCTGCGCATCAACAGCGCCAAGGACGACGCCACCGGCCTCAAGACGGCCACGACATACGACTCCAAGATT
>JANJXT010000058.1 GCA_024708885.1 Thiobacillus sp. | reverse complement strand
TGGCCGGCGTCACCATGCAGGAGCCCGGTGTGTCGCGCCTCGTCGCGGTCGACGTCGAGGAGGCGGTGGGGATGGTCGAGGCGGCCTAAATTCGCCTCGCCCCTAGCCGATCGCCACGGCTATCGGCGAAAATGGCGCCTTTCGCGCTATTTCCCGACTCCCATGCTTGATATCCAGCTGCTGCGCAAAGACGCAGCCCTCGTTGCCGAGCGCCTGGCGGCGCGCGGCTTCGCCTTCGATACCGCGCGCTTCGAGGCGCTCGAGGCCGAGCGCAAGACCATCCAGACCCGCACCCAGGACGCGCAGGCCAGGCGCAATGCGCTCTCCAAGCAGATCGGCATGCTGAAGGGGAAAGGCGAGGATGCCAGCGCGGTGATGGCCGAGGTGGCGGGGCTCGGCGACGAGCTCAAGCAACTGGAGGCGCGGCTGGCCGGACTGCAGGCCGAGCTCAACGATTTCCTGATGGGGGTGCCCAACCTGCCGCACGAATCGGTCGCGGTCGGCAAGGATGAAACCGCCAACGTCGAGGTGAGCCGCTGGGGCACGCCGCGCATCTTCGACTTCCCGGTGCGCGACCACGTCGACCTCGGCGAGGGCCTGGCGCAGCTCGACTTCGCGGCGGCGGTGAAGATCACCGGCAGCCGCTTCACCGTGATGAAGGGCGGGCTCGCACGGTTGCACCGCGCACTCGCGCAGTTCATGCTCGACGTGCATACGCGCGAGCACGGCTATACGGAAGTTTACGTGCCGTATCTGGTCAACGCCGACTCGCTGCGCGGCACCGGAAACTTGCCGAAGTTCGAGGAGGATCTGTTTCCAGTCCCGCGCACGGATTCGGAAAAGCTTTATCTCATCCCCACCGCCGAGGTGCCGGTGACCAACCTGGTGCGCGACGAGATCGTACCGCCCGAGGCGTTGCCGCTGAGATTCGTCGCCCACACCCCGTGCTTCCGTTCCGAGGCGGGTTCCTACGGCCGCGACACGCGCGGCATGATCCGCCAGCACCAGTTCGACAAAGTCGAGCTGGTGCAGATGGTGAAGCCGGAGGATTCCTACGCCGCGCTGGAGGCGCTCACCGGTCACGCCGAGGCGGTCCTGCGGAAGCTCGGCCTGCCGTATCGCAAGATGCTCTTGTGCACCGGCGACATGGGTTTCTCGTCGGCCAAGACCTACGACCTTGAAGTCTGGCTGCCGGCGCAGAACACCTACCGCGAGATTTCCTCGTGCTCCAATTTCGAAGCCTTTCAGGCACGGCGCATGCAGGCGCGTTTCCGCAATGCGCAGGGCAAGCCCGAACTGCTGCACACGCTGAACGGCTCAGGCCTGGCGGTGGGGCGCACGCTGGTGGCGATTCTGGAGAATTACCAGAACGCCGATGGCAGCGTGACCGTCCCGGAAGCGCTGCGTCCGTGGATGGGCGGAACGGAGCGTCTGCAACGCGGTTGACTCAGCCCGGTGCGGATGGCGTCTTTTCGCCGCGGCCGAGGTGGAGCAGGGAATCGTAGGCGGGCTCCAGCCGCATCAGGATGTCGTAATAATTGCGGATGTTTTCGGCGAAGCTCAGCGCTTCGAAACCCCGTGCGTAGCCGTATTTCATCGCTCCGGCATAGGTGCCGCGGCTGAGATAGGGCAAGGCCTCCTTCACGTCCAGCCAGCTGTCGGGGTCGCCGCCGCGTGTCTGGGCGATGCGGCGCGCGTCTTCGAGATGCCCTAATCCTTGATTATAGGCCGCCAGCGCCAGCCAGGTGCGATCCGGTTCGGCGATGCGGCCAGGCAGCGATTCCTTCAGAAGCACCAGGTAGCGTGCGCCGCCGAGGATGCTCTGGCGCGCATCGAGGCGGTTGCCCACACCCAGTCGGTCGGCGGTTTCCGAGGTCAGCATCATCAGCCCGCGCACGCCGGTGGGCGAGGTGGCGCTCGCGTTCCACTGCGATTCCTGATAACCGATCGCTGCCAGCAGGCGCCAGTCGATGCCGGTCAGCGTCTGTGCCTCGTGGAAATGTGTCCGCAGTGCTGGCAGCCGCTGCGGGCGCCGCTGCAGGATACCGAGCACATCCTCGGTTCCCAGTCGGCGGACGTGGCCGAAATAGCGTTCGTAAATCCGTTTCACCGTGCCGTCCTGCTGCGCCTGCTCGACGAAGCGCGCGAGCGCGTTCTGCAGCGCGCGCGAACTGCGTGGCGCCAGAGCCCAGACGATCTTCTGTGGTTCACCGAGGTCGAATGCCACCGCCAGCCGTGGATAGGCATTGCGCAGCGCGTCGTAATCCATGCCGTTGATCAGCACCGCGTCGTGCTCGCCCGCATCCAGTTGTGCCAGCAGTTCTTCCGGCCATGCCCGTTCCAGAACGGTCCAGAAGAGCTGAGGGTGTTTGCGCTTCTCGCGCATGAGGAAGGGAAGATGCCCGGACCCCGCCAGCAGCGCCACCCGTTTGCCCACCAGGTCGGCAGCGCTGCGTGGTGCCTTGTCGTTCGCGCGGTAGACGACATGAATCGGTGTCTCGAACAGGGCCGGGCCTGCGATCAGATGGCGGTCCTTGACGGCCCTGCGCGGCAGGACGGCGGCAGCAAGATGAATGCGGTGGCTGTCGAGCATCTCGAACAGCGTTTCGCGACGGTCTTCTTCCACCCAGTCGACCGCCCAGCCTTGCGCCTGCGCGAATGCACGGAGCAGGTCGTGCTCGAAGCCTGCCGGTTCGCGCTGCTGGTCCGTGTAATAAGTGGCCGGTGCGTTGCGCACGCCCACCGTCAGTTCGCCCGTGACCTCCGGCGGAGGCACCGGCTGGCTGCAAGCACCCAACGTCAGACTCAGCGCGAGCATGGTGGCGCGGAGCAGGCCGGCGGTTTTTTGGGGAAGGAGCATGTAAACAGTCTGACCCAGGCTGAAAATTTCGTCCAGCCACCCCCAGGACGCCGACCTCGGTTACAATACGCGCCGCCGGAGAGGTGGCAGAGTGGTCGAATGTACCTGACTCGAAATCAGGCGTAGGTGCAAGCCTACCGTGGGTTCGAATCCCACCCTCTCCGCCACCATCGCACAGCCTCTTGAAAACAAAGGAAAGTCTCTTCAATGGGCTACAAGCCTATCGGGATTTTGCGTCTGCGCCCTCGTCGCGACGGGCAATTCACTTGCGTCCGGCAGAACCTCCAATCGCACCTTCGCACAATCGTTCCACCGCTTGCCCCTACGCGGCACAGGCTTGAAAAATCCGTGCATCCCCTCAAAATAAAGCTACAAATTCAGCGTTTTTCCGGCTATGGCAAGCAAGCGAGAAGGGGCTACCCTACTTGAACCATCCGCGGTAAGAACGAAGCCGCCGCCACTGTACAAGGTGCTGCTGCTCAACGACGATTACACGCCGATGGAGTTCGTGGTGCATGTGCTGCAGAAGTTTTTTGGCATCGACCATGAACGTGCTACACAAATCATGCTCAAAGTGCATACTGAGGGCGTGGGGGTGTGCGGGGTGTTCACGCGGGACATCGCCCACACCAAGGTCGAGCAGGTGGTCGATTTCGCTCGCCAGCATCAGCACCCGCTGCAATGTACGATGGAGGAAGCTTGAGATGATTGCCCAGGAACTCGAAGTCACGCTGCACATGGCGTTCATGGATGCGCGACAGAAGCGGCACGAGTTCATCTCGGTCGAGCACCTGTTGCTGGCGATGCTGGACAATCCCTCCGCATCCGAGGTACTGCGCGCCTGCGGCGCCAATATCGATACCCTGCGCGAGCAGGTGGGCCGCTTTGTCGACGAACATACGCCCAAGGTCGGCGGCGACGCCGAGGTGGACACTCAGCCCACGCTCGGATTCCAGCGCGTGATCCAGCGCGCGATCCTGCACGTGCAGTCGTCCGGCAAGAAGGAAGTCACCGGCGCCAATGTGCTGGTGGCGGTGTTCGGCGAGAAGGATTCGCACGCGGTGTATTTCCTCACCCAGCAGGGTGTGACCCGGCTCGACATCGTCAATTACATTTCCCACGGCATCACCAAGGCGCCGCAGAGCGAACCGGCACGTTCGGAAGAGGCGCCCGAGGCACCGGCCGAGGCGCCCGCCACGTCACCGCTCGACAGCTTCGCGCAGAACCTCAACTCGCAGGCGCTGGCCGGCAAGATCGATCCCCTGATCGGGCGCGACCGGGAACTCGAGCGGGTGATCCAGACGTTGTGCCGTCGGCGCAAGAACAACCCGCTGCTGGTGGGCGAGGCGGGCGTTGGCAAGACCGCGATCGCCGAGGGTCTGGCCCGGCGCATCGTCGAGGCGGACGTGCCCGACATCCTGGCGCAGAGCACGGTGTACGCGCTCGACATGGGCGCGCTGCTGGCCGGCACCAAGTATCGCGGCGATTTCGAGCAGCGTCTGAAGGGCGTCCTGAAGCAGCTCTCCGACAATCCCAAGGCGATCCTCTTCATCGACGAGATCCATACCCTGATCGGCGCCGGCGCGGCGTCCGGCGGCACGCTCGATGCGTCCAACCTGTTGAAGCCGGCCCTGTCGTCGGGCAATCTGCGCTGCATCGGCGCCACCACCTATACGGAATACCGCGGCATCTTCGAGAAGGACCACGCGCTGTCCAGGCGCTTCCAGAAGATCGACGTGGCCGAACCCTCGGTCAACGAGACCGTGGCGATCCTGCGCGGCCTGAAGTCGCGCTTCGAGGACCATCACGGCGTCAAGTACACCTCGGCGGCGCTTTCCACCGCGGCACAGTTGTCGGCGCGCTACATCAACGACCGCCATCTGCCGGACAAGGCGATCGACGTCATCGACGAGGCGGGCGCGGCGCAGCGCATCCTGCCGAAATCGAAACAGAAGCGCGTCATCACGCCCAAGGAAATCGAGGACATCATCGCCAAGATCGCGCGCATTCCGGCGAAGACCGTGTCGTCCAGCGACCGCAATTCGCTGAAGACGCTGGACCGCGACCTCAAGGCCGTGGTGTTCGGGCAGGATACGGCGATCGATGCGCTGGCCGCGGCGATCAAGCTGTCGCGCAGCGGTCTGGGCAACCCGCAGAAGCCGATCGGAAATTTCCTCTTTTCCGGTCCCACCGGGGTCGGCAAGACCGAGGTCGCGCGCCAGCTCGCCTACGTGCTGGGCGTCGAGCTGATCCGTTTCGACATGTCCGAATACATGGAACGCCATGCCGTGTCGCGCCTCATTGGCGCGCCGCCCGGCTACGTCGGTTTCGACCAGGGCGGCTTGCTCACCGAGGCGATCAACAAGAATCCGTATGCCGTTGTATTGCTGGACGAAGTCGAGAAGGCGCATCCGGACATCTTCAACGTCCTGTTGCAGGTCATGGACCACGGCACGCTGACCGACACCAATGGCCGCAAGGCGGATTTCCGCAACGTGGTGCTGATCATGACCACCAATGCCGGCGCGGAGACGCTCAACAAGGCGGCCATCGGCTTCTCCAGCAAGCGCGAGATCGGTGACGAGATGGGCGAAATCAAGCGCCTGTTCACGCCGGAATTCCGCAACCGCCTGGATGCGATCATCGGCTTCGCTCCGCTGTCCGAGCCGGTCATCCTGCAGGTGGTCGACAAGTTCCTGATGCAGCTGGAGGAACAGCTGCACGAGAAGAAGGTCGAGGCGGTGTTCACCGACGCGCTCAAGGCGCACTTGGCCAAACACGGCTTCGACCCGCAAATGGGCGCGCGGCCGATGGCGCGCCTGATCCAGGACACGATCCGCAAGGCGCTGGCCGACGAACTGCTGTTCGGCCGGCTCGCCAACGGCGGACGCGTGACCATCGACGTCGACGCCACAGGCAGGACGCAGCTCGAGTTCGAGGAAGCCGTCCCGGCCTGAGCCAGTTCATTCCGAAAAAAACATTGGCACCACAGAGACACAGAGAACACAGGGTAGAAGCATACGCTTGCATCATTTTTGCGGCTTGCCCGACGGGGGCGTGCGCCACGCACGGCGAATCCCTGTTTTTCGCGATCCCCCGTGCCTGTGTGCCGCTATGGTGAGGAATACAGGCTCTCTGACATGCAGCCACGGCCTGTCCCTTGCGGGTGTCCCTGTACGGGGCGTGCTGCCGTGGGAGGCTCGCCTGCCGGCCCGATGGGGTTCGGTTTCGCCTGTCGACGCGCTGCGCGAGCTTCGCGCAAAAAACAAAAACGGCGCCGGGGAGGCGCCGCGAAAAAACCCGGTGTGGCAGGAGGAGGAGCGCCTGGGGTTTCAACCCCTACCGGGATATCTACAAGGGAAATCCACAAGCTGAATATAGTCCATCGCAACTGAAATAACAGTGGCACAAACATGTCTTCAGCTAGTGATTTCATATTACGGCGCACCGCGTACGATCTTTAGCGCTCTGGTACGAATGTTTTCTTTTGCTTGCCCGGCTTGGATGGATGCCTCACCATACGCGCAGGCCCGCGGGGGCTTTGTGCTCGCCGGCCGGGAAGGGACGCGCTGGATGATTGGCCACCCCGGCGAACGCCGGAACGAAAACAGTGGATTCGCTCAGCATCCCCCCGGGAAAAACAAATCAACCGACAGCAGAATTTTTCCAGGTTCCGACACATGACCAGCATTCATCCCGTCATTCTTTCCGGGGGCTCCGGCACCCGCCTGTGGCCGCTTTCCCGCGCGGCGCTGCCCAAGCAGCTGCTGCCGCTCGCGAGTACGCGCAGCATGCTTCAGGAAACCGTCGTGCGCCTGCGGGAAATGCCGGAGATCACCCCGCCGCTGATGGTGTGCAACGTCGAGCACCGCTTCATGATCGCCGAGCAGATGCGCCAGATCGACGTGCGGCCGCGCGCCATCGTGCTGGAACCGGAAGGGCGCAATACCGCCCCGGCGATCGCGGTGGCGGCGCTGATGCTGGTGCGCGACGATCCCGCGGCGCTGATGCTGGTGTTGCCGGCCGATCATCTGATCGGCGATGTCGCAGCGTTCCATGCGGCGATTCGCATCGCCGCCGAGGCGGCCCAGCGCGGTTACCTGACGACGTTCGGCATCGTGGCCAATGCCGCCGAGACCGGATATGGCTACATTCGCAAGGGGGCGGCGCTGGCGGACGCGGCGGGTGCCCATCGCGTGGCGGCGTTCGTCGAAAAACCCGATGTTGCGACCGCCGAGCAATACGTTTCCTCCGGCGACTGCTACTGGAACAGCGGCATGTTCCTCTTCCGCGCGCAGGATTTTCTCGACGAACTGAAGGCCTTGCGCCCGGATATCCTGGGGGCCAGCCGCGCTGCGCTGGATGCGGCGCAGCCGGACCTGGATTTCGTGCGTCTCGACCCGGTGGCGTTCGCCGCATGCCCATCCGAGTCGGTGGATTATGCGGTGATGGAGCACACCGGCCGCGCCGCCGTGGTGCCGGCCAACATGGCGTGGAACGACATTGGCGCGTGGTCGGCGTTGTGGGCGGTGGCGGAGAAGGACACCCAGGGCAACGCGGTGCGCGGCGACGTCATGCTGGAAAACGCCCGCGGCAGCCTCGTGCGTGCCGAATCGCGCATGGTCGCGCTGCTCGGCGTGTCGGACCTGGTGGTGGTGGAAACCGCGGACGTGGTGCTGGTCGCGGCGCGCGGCCAGGTGCAGGACGTGAAGAAGCTGGTCGACCGCATGAAGGCGGAGAAACGCTGCGAGCATCTGGTGCACAAGCAGGTGTTCCGCCCCTGGGGGTGGTACGAGGGCATCGACGAGGGCGAGCGCTTCCAGGTGAAGCGCATCATGGTCAAGCCAGGCGAAAAGCTCAGCCTGCAGATGCATCACCATCGCGCCGAACACTGGATCGTGGTCTCGGGCACGGCGCGGGTCACCCGTGGCGACGCGGTGGAACTTCTCAGCGAGAACCAGTCGACCTATATCCCGCTGGGCACTTCGCACCGGCTGGAAAACCCCGGCAAGATCGATCTGCACATGATCGAGGTGCAGTCGGGCACGTATCTCGGCGAAGACGATATCGTCCGCTTCGAGGACGTCTACCGGCGCGATTGAGCGCCGTGTCCGACGCCGCGTAGGACGGACACCTACACACCAGGCAGCCAGCTTCCGACCTGCAATCCAGCCATCGCCTGCATTAACTTTCTCCGGGTCCGTCCGAAAACGTTTTCACCACGGCAAGTTGAACGCCGGTTCGAAAAAATCTTCGCGGAAGGATGGACCCAATGAAACTCGAAGAAATGCTGGACGAAATGCGTGACATCAACCTCAGTTACATGATGCTGGCGCAGCAGATGATCAAGCAGGACAAGGCGACCGCGGTGTTCCGCCTCGGCATCAGCCAGGACGTCGCGGACATCATCGAAAATCTGACCCCGGCCCAGGTTCTCAAGCTGGCGGGCTCCGGCATGCTGGTGTCGCGTTTCCGCTTCGACGACGGCATGGTGCTGAATCTCCTGACCAGCTACACGAAGGATCGCGCGCTGGCGCAATCGCATGCCGCCATCCTCATGGCCGGCCAGCCGATGGAAGCCTTTGCCTGACGGATGCCGCATTCACGCCGGGGAGCGAGTGATGACCAAGAAGAGTCTGTTGAACGAGATGCGCGACACCCAGCTGGCGATCGAGCTGATCGAGCTCGGTGCCCGTCCGCAAGTGCTGGAATGCGAAACCTCGCTGTCGCGCGAGCGTCTGCTGAAGCTCTACAAGGAAGTGAAGGGTGTCTCGCCACCGAAGGGCATGCTGCCTTTTTCCACCGACTGGTTCCTGACCTGGCTGCCGAACGTGCATGCCTCGCTGTTCATCAATATCCATCGCTACCTGACGCGAAACAGCGATTGCAGCGGTATCGAGGCCATGCTCAAGAGCTTTCGCCTGTATCAGGAATACGTCCGCACCAACCAGATCGAGGCGGTGCTGAGCTTCACCCGCGCCTGGACGCTGATCCGCTTCTTCGACACCCGCATGCTGGAAACGGCGGTGTGCAAGGAATGCGGCGGGCACTTCGTGGTGCATCCCGACGATCTGCACGACAACTATGTGT
This sequence comes from Thiobacillus sp., assembly GCA_024708885.1. GTDB lineage: Bacteria > Pseudomonadota > Gammaproteobacteria > Burkholderiales > Thiobacillaceae > Thiobacillus. Next base: position 69,553 of record JANJXT010000058.1, on the reverse strand, counting down.
GCGGCCTGTGCCACGTGCCGGCGCGTGCGGGCAAGACGCGCAAGGCCAAGGCCGCGCAGCAAGCCGAGAGCGGACTGGTCGCCGCCGCCTGATCTTTTCCCATCGGGAGGGTGACGATGCAGGTTCCGGTCGCCCTCCAGTCCCTGCTGATCCAGATCGCCGCTGCGCTGCCGCTTGCGCTGGTCGCGGCACTTCGTCCGTTTGAAACCGCCCCTCCGCTGTGGCTGCTCGCGCTCGTGCAGGGCAGCGTCGCCGCGCTGCTGAGCCGTGCATGGCGACAGCCGCCATGGTGGCAGCCGCTGCATTTCGGATTCCTGCCGCTGGCGTGGCTGGCGCACGGCGCGGGGGCACCGTCCTGGGTGTATCTGGCGGCGTTCGTTGCGCTGCTGCTGGTGTACTGGACCGCCTTCCGTACGCGGGTGCCCTTGTATCTGTCAGACCGCAAGGCGTGGCAGGCGATCGAGGTCCTGTTGCCGCAGGAACGTCCGTTTCGCTTCATCGATCTGGGCAGCGGTCTCGGCGGCGCCGCGCTGTATCTGGCAGCGCGGTGCCCGAACGGCGCATTCGCGGGCGTGGAAGTCGCGCCGGCGCCCTGGCTGGTCAGCCGCGTGCGCGCCTGGCTGGGGGGCGGCCGTGTGTCGTTTCTGCGTCGCGATTATGCGGGGCTTGATCTGGGTGACTTCGACGTGGTGTTCGCATTTCTCTCGCCCGCAGCGATGCCGCGGCTGTGGCAGCAGGCACAGGCGCAGATGCGCCCGGGCAGCCTGTTCGTCAGCCTGTCGTTCGGGGTGCCGGGGCAGCGTCCGCACGACATCGTGCCCCTGGCGGATGGCGCGCGGCACACCTTGTACACGTGGCGGATGTAAGGGATGGCCATGGTGTTTTCATCCGTTCGGCCATCAAGTTTCCCGTGTTTTGGTCGAATCCCCATGTATGGGATTGGCGTCCGCCGCTGCCCGATTGCGCAACCAAAGAGGGAATGAACACTCGTGCTGGTCATTATCGGATACATCATCGTTGCGCTGAGTGTGTTCGGAGGATTTGCGCTGGCCGGCGGTCATCTGGCCGCACTGTTCCAGCCGGTGGAGCTGTTGATGATCGGCGGGGCGGCACTGGGCGCGTTTTTCGTCGGCAACAACAGCAAGGCGATCAAGGCCACCCTCAAGGCCCTGCCGACCGTTCTCAAGGGATCGAAGTACACGCGCGCACTGTACATGGATGTTCTCGCGCTGCTGTATGAAGTACTCGGCAAGATCCGCAAGGAAGGCCTGATGTCGATCGAGGCCGACGTCGAGAATCCGCATGAGAGCCCGCTGTTCGGCAAGTATCCGACGATCATGGCCGACCATCATCTGATCGAATTTCTGACCGACTATCTGCGGCTGATGGTCAGCGGCAGCATGAATGCCTTCGAGATCGAGAATCTGATGGACAACGAAATCGAAACGCATCATCACGAGGCCGAGGTGCCGGCACACGTCATCTCCAAGCTGGGCGACGCGATGCCGGCATTCGGCATCGTCGCGGCGGTGATGGGCGTGGTGCACACGATGGAATCGGTCGGCCTGCCGCCGGCCGAGCTCGGGATCCTCATTGCCCATGCGCTGGTCGGCACCTTTCTCGGCATTCTGCTCGCCTACGGCTTCGTCGGCCCGCTGGGCAGCCTGCTGGAGCAGAAGGCCAACGAATCGACCAAGATGCTGCAGTGCATCAAGGTGACCTTGCTCGCCAGCCTGAATGGCTACGCACCGGCGATCGCCGTGGAATTCGGCCGCAAGGTGCTGTACTCGACCGAGCGCCCGACCTTCATCGAGCTCGAAACCCACGTCAAGAGCGCGAAATCGCGCTGATCGGGGGGCGTCCCGCGTATGAGCGAGCAAAAACCGCCGATCATCGTCAAACGCATCAGGAAGGTCACCGGCGGCCACCACGGTGGCGCGTGGAAGATCGCGTATGCCGATTTCGTCACGGCGATGATGGCGTTCTTCCTCCTCATGTGGCTGCTCGGTTCGACGGCGAAAGGTGATCTCGAGGGCATCGCCGAATATTTCAAGACCCCGCTCAAGGTGGCGATGCAGGGCGGCTCCGGCAGCGGCGACAGTTCGAGCGTGATCAAGGGAGGCGGCGCCGATCTGACGCGCAAGACCGGACAGATCCAGCGCGGGCAGACTGAGGCGCCCAAGAAGACCTATAACCTCAAGACGGCCCAGGCCGAACTGGAACGGCTCGAGGCGGAGAAGCTGAAGACGCTGAAGACGCGTCTGGAGCGCGCCATCGAAAACAATGCCACGCTGCGTCAGTTCAAGCGCCAGCTTCTCATCGACATCACCAGCGAAGGGCTGCGCATCCAGATCGTCGACGAGCAGAACCGGCCGATGTTCAACCTGGCGAGCGCCGAGTTGCAGCCCTACACGAAAATCATCCTGCGCGAGATCGGGGCAGTGCTGAACGACGAGGAGAATCGCATCAGCCTGTCCGGCCATACCGACGCCATGCAGTATGCGAACGCAGGCCGCGGCTACAGCAACTGGGAGCTGTCGGCCGACCGGGCGAATGCTTCACGGCGCGAACTCGTCGCCGGCGGCATGGACGAGGACAAGATGCTGCGCGTGGTGGGGCTGGCTTCGTCGGTGCCCTTCCAGGGCGCCGCCCCCGCCGACTCGGTCAACCGGCGCATCAGCATCATCGTCATGAACAAGCGTACCGAGGATGCCATCACGCGTGAGGCGTCGGGCGTGAATGTCACCGACGAGGCCGAGGTGCGCGACGAGATCGACAAGATGAGCGAGGCGCACTAGCCGCTGCCGCCGTCCCGGCGCATTCCTGTGCTGGCGTGAAATAGCGGGCCAAATCCACCTTTATTCCCCTGATCGCTGGTCAATCGCCTGGCCAATAATCCAGCCTGAGAGAAGGTTCGTTGCGGACGCGCGACGAATCGGTGCAACGGATGGAGCCCCGGAATGGCCGAGGAAAGCGATCAGGAAAAGACGGAATCGCCATCGCCGCAGCGATTGGAGAAAGCGCGTGAAGAAGGCCAGGTGCCGCAATCGCGCGAGCTGGGGACGTTCGTCCTCCTGATGGCCGGGGGCGGTGCGCTGTGGATGATGGCCGGCCACCTGGGCCAGACCATGTCGGGCATCATGCGCGGAGGCCTGCGGTTCGAGCCGGTGATCGCGCGCGATCCGGCCTACGTCATGGCGCAGCTGTCGCGGCAGTTTTTCGAGGCGGCGCTCGCGCTGTCTCCCTTCTTCCTGTTGCTGCTGATCGCCATCCTCGCCGCGCCGCTGCTGCTGCGCGGCTGGCTGTTCAGTCCCAAGGCGCTGGCGCCCAAATTCAACCGACTCAACCCGCTTTCCGGACTGAAGCGCATTCTGTCGCATCAGGGACTCATGGAACTGCTCAAGGCGATCGCCAAGGCAGGCCTGCTCGGCACGGTTGCAGTCTGGCTCATCTGGTCCAATCTCGAAGCCGTCTTTTCCCTGGGAACCGAGGCGCCTGAGCGTGCCGTAGCGCACATGGGCGACCTGATCGGCAAGATATTCCTGCTGATCTCGGGCACGATGGTGTTCATCGTGGTGCTCGACGTGCCCTACCAGCTCTGGAGCCACCACAAGAAGCTCAGGATGTCCAAGGAGGAATTGCGCAAGGAAGCCAAGGAAAGCGAAGGCGACCCCTACCTCAAGGCGCGCATCCGTGCGCAGCAGCGCGAGATGGCGCGCCGCCGCATGATGGCGGAAATTCCGACTGCGGATGTGGTGGTGACCAACCCGACGCACTACGCCGTGGCGCTCAAGTACGAAGAAGGCCGGATGGGCGCCCCGCGCGTGGTCGCCAAGGGGGCCGACGCCGTCGCGCTGCGCATCCGCGAGATCGCCGCCGAGCATCACGTACCCTTGCTGGAAGCGCCGCCTCTGGCGCGTGCGCTGTTCCGCCACACCGAACTCGGCGACGAGATTCCGGCCACCCTGTATGCAGCGGTGGCCGAAGTGCTTGCCTACGTGTTCCAGCTGCGCCGCTACCAGACGACGGGCGGTGCATATCCCGAAACCCCGACGGCGCTGCCGGTGCCGCACGAACTTGATCCGGCCAGCGCATGAACGGCAACCTGACACTCTCCAATCTGTTCAGCAGCACCAATGCGCGTGCGATGGCCGCGCCGGTGTTCATCATCCTGGTGCTGGCGATGCTGGTGTTGCCGCTGCCGCCCATCGCGCTCGACATGCTGTTCACGTTCAACATCGCGCTGTCGATCATGGTGCTGCTGGTGAGCCTGTCGACGCGCAAGGCACTCGACTTTGCGGCGTTCCCCACGGTCCTGCTGCTCGCCACGCTGCTGCGCCTGTCGCTCAACGTCGCGTCGACCCGTGTGGTGCTGCTCGAAGGCCATACCGGACCGGATGCCGCAGGCAAGGTGATCGAGGCGTTCGGGCATTTTCTTGTCGGCGGCAACTACACCGTCGGCATCATCGTGTTTGTCATCCTGGTGGTGATCAATTTCATCGTCATCACCAAGGGTGCCGGCCGCATTGCCGAAGTCAGCGCGCGCTTCACCCTCGACGCCATGCCGGGCAAGCAGATGGCGATCGATGCCGATCTCAACGCCGGCCTCATCGACGAAAACGAGGCACGCCGCCGCCGCGCGGAGATCGCGCAGGAAGCGGATTTCTACGGCTCGATGGACGGCGCCTCCAAGTTCGTGCGCGGCGACGCCATCGCCGGCATCCTCATCCTCGTCATCAACATCGTCGGCGGTCTGGTCGTCGGCCTGATGCAGCACAATCTCTCGCTGGACGAGGCGGCGCGCAACTACACGCTGCTGGCGATCGGCGACGGCCTGGTGGCGCAGATTCCGGCGCTGGTCATATCGATCGCCGCGGGCATCACCGTCAGCCGCGTCAGCACCGAGGAGGACATCACCGGCCAGATGATGTCCAACGTGTTCAGCAAGGTGCACGCGCTCTACATCACCGCAGGCATTCTCGCTCTGATGGGGATGATCCCGGGCATGCCGAACTTCGCCTTCCTCGCGCTGGCAGGTGCGCTGGTGTGGCTCGCCACGACGCTCGTCCGCAAGCAGCAGCAGCCCGCCGAACCGCCGATCCAGGAAGCGCCGGCGGCGGCGGTGGAGGCGCAGGAGGCGACCTGGGAAGACGTCGCGCCCATCGATACGCTCGGGCTGGAAGTTGGCTATCGTCTCATCCCCCTCGTCGACAGCGCGGCGGACGGCGAACTGGTGCGCCGCATCAAGGGCATCCGCAAGAAGTTCGCGCGCGAGATCGGTTTTCTGCCGCCCGCCGTCCACATCCGCGACAATCTGGAAATCAACCCGAACGGCTACCGCATCACGTTGAAGGGCGTGGAAATCGGCAGCGGCGACGTGCGCACGGGCATGTTCCTCGCCATCGATCCGGGCAACGTCACCGCCGCACTGCCGGGTGTGGCCACCCGCGATCCCGCGTTCGGGCTGCCGGCGGTGTGGGTCGATGCGGCGATGCGCGAGCAGGCGACCGCCATGGGCTACACCGTGGTCGATCCGGGTACGGTGATCGCCACCCATCTCAATCATCTGGTGACCCTGCATGCCGCCGAGCTGCTTGGCCGCCAGGAAACGCAGGCCCTGCTCGACCACCTGGGCAAGAGCGCGCCCAAACTGGTGGAAGACCTGGTGCCGAAGATGCTGCCGGTATCGACGGTGCAGAAGGTATTGCAGACGCTGCTCGCCGAAGGCGTGGCGATCCGCGACATGCGCACCATCCTCGACATCCTGCTCGAACACGCCGGCCGCGTGCAGGATCCGAACGAACTCACCGCGCTGGTGCGCGTCGGACTGGGCCGTTCCATCGTGCAGCAGATCTACGGCCCTGCCAACGAGCTGCCGGTGATCGCGCTGGAACAGAGTCTCGAACGCCTGCTGATGCAGACCCTGCAGGCCGGCCAGGACGCCGCGCTCGAACCCGGTCTCGCCGATACCTTGCTGGAGCGTGCGCAGTCCTCGGCACAGCGCCAGGAGGCACTCGGCCACCCGGCGGTGCTGCTCACGCCGGCGGTGCTGCGCCCGCTGCTCGCCCGATTCCTGCGGCGCGCCGTGCCGCAACTCAAGGTGCTTTCGCACGCTGAAGTGCCCGAAGGCAAACAGATCAGAGTGACTTCCCTGGTAGGAGGAACAGCATGAACGTGACACGTATCGTCGCCAAGACATCCCGTGAGGCCATGCGCCAACTGCGCGATGCGCTCGGCCCGGACGCCGTGATCCTCTCCAACCGGCAGGTCGAAGACGGGATCGAGGTGCTGGCCATGCCGGCCGAAGACATCGCGTCGATGGCGCCGCCGGCCACGGATCTGCCGAAGGCGCCGTCCCCGGCCGCCGCGCCGCGACCTGAACCGGACACGGCGCCCGCCGTCGCCTTCAAGCGTCGCCTGGTCGAACGCGTCGCCGTGCCGAGCGCCGACAGTGCGCAGCTGGCGCAGAGCGTGATCGGTGAAATCAAGTCCATGCAGGCAAAACTGGAAAGCCAGCTTGCCGACATCGTCTGGCGCGACCTGCCGGGCCGCGACCCGGGTGCCGCGGCGGTGATGCGCGACATGCTGGGCGCGGGGTTCAGCGCCGCGCTGGCGCGTGAATTCATGGAAAGCCTGCCGAAAAGCGACGTCGAACACGCGCAGGCCTGGATGCGCAACACCCTGATCAAACGCCTGGACATCATGCAGAGCGAGACCGACCTGCTCGACGGGGGCGGCGTGTTCGCGCTGATGGGGCCGACCGGCGCCGGAAAAACCACCACCACGGCAAAGCTCGCCGCGCGCTTCGTGGTGCGCCACGGTGCCGACAAACTCGCGCTGCTCACCACCGACAGCTACCGCATCGGCGGCCACGAGCAGTTGCGCATCTACGGCAAGATTCTGGGCGTGTCCGTGCACGCGGTGCGTGACGCTGCCGACCTGCGCCTCGCCCTGTCCGAGCTGCGCAACAAGCACACCGTGCTGATCGACACCGTGGGCATGAGCCAGCGCGACCGCGCGGTCGCCGAGCAGGTCGAAATGCTCTACCAGGCGGGCAAGCCGATCAAGCGCCTGCTGCTGCTCAACGCCACCAGTCACGGCGAGACACTGAACGAAGTGGTGCAGGCGTATCAGGCGCGCGGCCTCGACGGCTGCATTCTGAGCAAGGTCGACGAGGCGGCCAGTCTCGGCCCCGCGCTCGACTGCGCGATCCGCCATCGGCTCATGGTGCATTATCTCGCCACCGGACAGCGCGTGCCGGAAGACCTGCACCTCGCGAACCGCCAGTACCTGATCCATCGCGCGTTCAAGACGCGCACGCTGGCCTCGCCCTGGCAGCTCGACGACAGCGAGCTGCCCTTCATGCTGAGCGGCGCGCAGGGTGTCGCCGCAGAAAGCGCGGTGTCGCTTGGATAAGTTCGTCACCGACCAGGCCGCGGGCCTGCGCCGTCTGCTGGGGCAGGGCGGCTTCCAGGTCATCACCGTGATGTCGGGACAGCAGGGTGCCGGCAAGACGACCGCCACGGTCAATCTCGCCGCCGCACTCTCGCGTTCCGGGCGCGACGTGCTGATCGTCGACCAGGACCGCCATGGGCGCGGCGCCGCCGCCGCGCTCGGCTTGAAGCCGCGTGGCGGTGTGGCCGACGTGCTGGCCGGCTGCTGCTCGCTCGAATCGACCTTGCTGACAGGCCCCGACAACATCCAGGTGCTGCCGCTCGGCGGTGGCCTGAGCGGACTCGGCCAATTGTCGGCACGCGACCAGGCGCGCCTCGCACAGGCCTTCGAACGCCTGCAGTGCGGTGTCGACGTGGTGCTGGTCGACATGGAGGAAGCCACCGACCCCGACGCCTTGCCGCTGGGACTGGCCGCCTCCGAGATCATGGTGGTGCTGCCGCCCGGCAATGCCGCGATCACGCAGAATTACGGGCTGGTGAAGCGCCTGGCGCAGAATTTCGGCAAGCGCCAGTTTCGCCTGCTGCTCAACCGCATGAATTCGCCGCAGCAGGCACAGGCCGTGGCGCACAATTTTGCCGACACCGCCGAGCGCTACCTGGGCGTCGCGGTCGATTATCTGGGTTATATTCCCGTGGACGAGGGTATCGCCCTGGGGGGACGCCGGTGCGCGCCATCGCTCGAGAACCTCGCGGCAACGCCGTCGAGCTCGCAGTTCCGCAAGCTGGCCGACGGCCTGCTGCGCTGGCCGAGCGCAACGGGCCTCGGCGGGGTAGGGGGCTTCATGCAGCGTCTGGTGGAAGGCGCGCAACTGATGGATGCCTATAAACGGGGCTGACCATGTATACCGCAACCGGCAAGAGCGCGAAAAGCGAGAAGAACGAACTGCTGGAACAGTACATGCCCATGGTGAAGCGGCTGGCTCACCACATGATGGGCCGTCTGCCGCCCAGCGTGGAGGAGGACGACCTCGTGCAGGCGGGCATGATCGGCCTGCTCGACGCCATCAGCCGCTACGACGAGGCACAAAGCGCGCAGTTCGAGGCCTACGCCATCCAGCGCATCCGCGGCTCGATGATCGACGAATTGCGCCAGCTCGACTGGATGCCGCGCAGCACGCGCCAGTCGATGCGCAAGATCGAACAGGCGATCAACACCCTGCAGCACCGCTTGGGACGGCAGCCCAGCGAGAGCGAGATTGCCGAGCACATGAAGCTGCCGCTGGCGGAATACCAGGCTACGCTGGGCGACGCACGCGGCCACCAGTTGCTGTATTTCGAGGACTTCGGCGAAACCGACGAGGATGAATCCTTCCTCGACAAGCAGGCGGCGGGTGAAGACAGCATGCCCTTGCCGCAGTTGCTCGACGCCAACCTGCGCGCCTGCATCATCGCCGGCATCGAGAACCTGCCGGAGCGCGAACAGCTGCTGATGTCGCTCTATTACGAGCAGGAGCTCAACCTGCGCGAGATCAGCGAAGTCTTCGGCGTCAGTGAATCGCGCATCTGCCAGCTGCATGGCCAGGCGATCGCACGTCTGCGCGCCAAGCTCAAGGAAGATGCATGGATCGCGGAAGCCTGATTGGCCTTGCTCTGGCCGGTGTCGCCATCCTCGGCGGCCAGGCGATCGAGGGCGGCGAAATCGGCCTCTTTCTTCAGCCTGCGGCATTCGTCATCGTAGTGCTGGGCACGCTGGCTGCGGTCCTGCTGCATTACCCGTTGCCGGTGTTCGTCCAGGGCGTGCGCATGGGCAAATGGGCGTTTCGCCCGCCCGAACCGGAAGGCATGACGCTGATCCGCCGCATCGTCCAGTGGGCACACAGCGCGCGCCAGGATGGCGTGCTGGCGCTGGAGCGGCACGTCGATCTCACCAACGACCCCTATCTTCGCGACGGCCTGAAGCTGCTCATCGACGGGGCCGACGCCAACCGGCTGCGCGAGATCCTCGAAGTGCAGATCGTCGGCTTCGAAACGGCGGAACGCCAGGCCGCGCGCGTGTGGGAAGTCGCAGGCGGCTACGCCCCGACGCTCGGCATCCTCGGTGCGGTGATCGGGCTCATCCACGTCATGGAAAACCTTGCCGACCCGAGCAAGCTCGGCACCGGCATCGCCGTGGCCTTCGTCGCCACCATCTACGGGGTCGGGCTCGCCAACCTGGTGCTGCTGCCCATCGCCAACAAGATCAAGTTCTCCATCGCGCGCCGTGTCGCCGAGCGCGAAATGATCTGCGACGGCCTCATCGGCATCGCGCAGGGCGACAACCCGCGCATCATCGAAACGCGCCTCAAGGGCTATCTGTAAGCATCATGCGCCGCCGCCGCCGCCTCCACAGCGATCATGAGAACCGCGACCGCTGGCTGATCTCCTACGCCGATTTCATCACCCTGCTGTTTGCCTTCTTCGTGGTGATGTACGCCGTGTCGGCAGTGAACGAGCAAAAATATCGCGTCGTCGCCGAATCGCTCGGCGGCGCATTCGGCAAGGTTACGGTCGGCGGCCAGGCGCCACCCGCGCCTCCTGCAACCGAAGTGCCGCCCGAGGTGCGCGCGCAGCTGGAGCGCAACCGGCTGGTGCAGGAAGAGGCCGCACACATGAACAGCGTGGCGAGCAGCCTGCTCGACGTCCTGGGGCCGCTGGTGCAGGAAGGCAAGGTGCGCATCACCCAGGGCCGCCGCGGGGTGAGCATCGAGATCAACGCCAATGTCCTGTTCCAGCCCGGCAAGGCCGATCTGGAGCCGGGCTCGCTCGAAGTGCTGCGTGCCGTCGCGGAACGCCTGCGTGACGAGCCCTTCAACGTGGAAGTCACCGGGCACACCGATCTGCTGCCGATCAGCAATTCGAGCTTCGCGTCGAACTGGGAACTGTCGGCGGTGCGCGCCACCAGTGTGGTGCGGCATCTGACGGCCAACGGCATCGCACCGGAACGGATGCAGGCGATCGGGCGCGAGGCGACACGCCCGGTGGCGCCGAACAATACGCCGGAAGGACGCGCGCGCAACCGCCGCGTCGAACTGATGATCCTGTCCGGCTTGCCGGACACGCTGGAGGAACTGCCGGTCCGCCGCGCCCCTTGAAAACTGTGGGATCGGCCCGATACTGGTGATTCGAATGTAGAAATCGACCATCCCATGCCGAACGACACCCCACTTGAAGGCGAAGTTCTGCCTGAAAACCGCCAGTTGCCGGTCGCACCGACCCTGCCGACCGAACTGCATCTGCTGCCGCTTACCGAAAAGCCCTTCTTTCCAGCGCAGACCCTGCCCCTCCTGATGAACGAGGCGCCCTGGCTCGAGACCGTCGAGGCCATCGGCGAAACGCCGCACCACCTGGTCGGCCTCGTTGTCGTCAAGCCCGACAGCACCGACGACATCAAGCGCAGCGACTTCCGCAGCATCGGCACCGCCGTGCGTATCCACCACCCGGTGCGCGCCGACGGCAAGATGCAGTTCATCGCCGAAGGCATGCGCCGGTTTCGCATCCTCGAATGGCTCTCGGACAAACCGCCGTACCGCGTGCGCGTGGAATACCCCAGCGAGCCGGGCAAAGTCGAATCGGAGGAAATCCGCGCCTATTCCATCGCCATCATCAACACCATCAAGGAACTGCTGCCGCTCAATCCGCTGTATTCCGAAGAACTGAAGTTCTTCCTCAACCGCTTCGGGCCCAACGAACCGTCGCAGCTGACCGACTTCGCCGCCAGCCTCACCACCGCATCGAAGCAGGAACTGCAGGAGGTGCTGGAATCGCTGGGGCTGAAAAAGCGCATGGAAAAAGTGCTCGTGCTCCTGAAAAAAGAGCTCGACGTCGCACGCCTGCAATCGCAGATCCGCGAACGCGTCGACGAGAAAATGAGCGAGCAGCAGCGTGAGTTCTTCCTGCGCCAGCAGTTGCGCGCGATCCAGAAAGAACTGGGCATCGCCAAGGACGACAAGACGGCCGAGCTGGATACCTTCCGCGAGCGCATCGCCAAACTGACGCTGCCGGAACAGGCACGGAAGCGCATCGACGAAGAGATGCACAAGCTCTCCTTGCTGGAAACCGGCTCGCCCGAATACACCGTCACCCGCAACTATCTCGACTGGCTGACCGTGCTGCCGTGGGGTGTTTACACGCAGGACAAGATCGACCTTGCGCGCGCGCGCAAGATTCTCGACCGCGACCACGACGGGCTGGACGACGTCAAGGACCGCATCATCGAATTCCTCGCCGTCGGTGCGATGAAAGGCGAGATGGCCGGCTCGATCCTGCTCCTGGTCGGCCCGCCCGGGGTGGGCAAGACCTCGATCGGCAAATCCGTGGCGGAAGCGCTGGGACGCAAGTTCTACCGCTTCTCGGTCGGCGGCATGCGCGACGAGGCCGAGATCAAGGGCCACCGCCGCACCTACATCGGCGCCATGCCCGGCAAGTTCGCACAGGCGCTGAAGGAGGCAGGCAGCGCCAACCCCGTCATCATGCTCGACGAAGTCGACAAGATCGGCGCCAGCTACCAGGGCGACCCCGCGAGCGCGCTGCTCGAAGTGCTCGATCCCGAGCAGAACGCCGACTTTCTCGACCACTATCTCGACGTGCGCTTCGATCTGTCGAAAACGCTGTTCATCTGCACCGCGAATGATTTCTCCATTCCCTCGGCGCTGCTCGACCGCATGGAAGTCATCCGCCTGTCGGGCTACATCACCGAGGAAAAGCTCGCCATCGCGAAGCATCACCTGTGGCCGCGCGTGCTCGAACGCTCGGGCCTCAGGAAGAACCAGCTCACCATCACCGAAGGCGCGATCCGCCACGTCATCGAGGGCTACGCCCGCGAGGCCGGCGTGCGCAATCTGGAAAAGCAGCTCGGCCGCGTGGCCAGAAAAGCCGTGGTGAAGATTCTTGGCGGTGCGGCCACGCCCATCAAAATCGGTGCGAAGGAAATCGAGGCCTACCTCGACAAACCCGTGTTCACGAAAGAAAAACCGCTCACCGGCGTCGGCGTCGTCACCGGGCTTGCCTGGACCGCAATGGGTGGCGCCACACTGCCGGTCGAAGCCACGCGCGTACATACGCTCAACCGCGGCTTCAAGCTCACCGGCAAGCTTGGCGACGTGATGAAGGAATCCGCCGAGATCGCCTACAGCTACGTCGCCTCACACCTCAAGGCCTACGGCGCCGACAACACCTTCTTCGACAAGAGCTTCGTGCACCTGCACGTGCCCGAAGGCGCCACCCCCAAGGACGGCCCCAGCGCCGGCGTCACCATGGCCACCGCGCTCCTGTCGCTGGCCAAAAACAAAAAAATTGCCCGCCCGCTCGCCATGACCGGCGAACTCACACTCACCGGCCAGGTGCTGCCGGTCGGCGGCATCCGCGAAAAAGTCATCGCCGCGCGCCGCATCGGCATCTTCGAACTCATCCTGCCCGAAGCCAACCGGCGCGACTTCGACAAGCTGCCCGAGCACATCCGCGCCGGCATGACCGTGCATTTCGCGAAGCGGTATCGGGATGTGGCGGGGGTGGTGTTCGGGTGAATCAGGCTGCCAGGGTCCGGCTTGTGTTTTTTCAGCCCTCTGGTTAATGTAAGGAATCCTTACTTATCCGGATGGGCGCCATGCTTGCCAAGATCACCACCAAAAACCAGCTCACCTTGCCCAGGCAGATCACCAAGGCACTGGGTGAAGTCGAGTACTTCGACGTTCAGACCCGCGACGGTCAAATCATCCTCACCCCCGTGCGCATTCAGCGCGCCGACGCCGTGCGGGCCAAGCTCGCGGAACTCGATCTGACTGAGCAGGACATCACCGATGCCGTCGCATGGGCGCGCCAGTCTGCGGGCAAGCGCAAGAAATGAGCCGCTCGCCGCGGGTGGTCATCGACACCAACCTGGTGCTCTCGACGCTGGTTTTCACCAACGGCCGGCTGGCCGCGCTGCGCTGTGCGTGGCAAACCCGGCAGTGCGTGCCGCTCGTCTCAAGGATCACGGCTGCCGAACTGATTCGTGTGTTGGCTTACCCCAAATTCAAGCTCGATGAAGCGGCCCGGCAGGAATTGCTGGCAGACTATCTGCCCTGGTGTATCAGCGTGCACATCCCCAATCCGCCGCCTGCGACGCCCGAATGTCGCGACCCCTGCGACCAGCCTTTTCTACAGCTCGCCGTCGCTGGCCAGAGCGACTGCCTCATCAGCGGGGATCGTGATTTGTTGAGCCTTGATGGCCGGATTCACTGTCCCATCATTTCAGGCGAACGGTTTCTCCAGATGCTTGAGCCGTGAGGAACAAGATAGCGCCGGCCCATGCCGGGAAACCGGGAGATGTTCCCATGATCGGCCTGATCGAGCGGCTGCAGGGCGCTCGCGACGCCGCGTCGCTTCTCGCCTGGGTGCAGAACGATCTTGCAAGCATCCTGCCGCACGGTGCCTTCCTGTGCGGCATCGCGCGCCGGAACGACTCGGGTGTGACACCGGTCAAGCTGCTGTCGGCGAACATGCCTGCCGACTTCCTGCGCACGCTCAAACAGACCGACGGCAATGTCTTTCCCGATGCGATCCAGCGCTGGCGCGATCATGGCGACGCCTTGCTGGTCGACGCGCGGCAGCTGGAAGCGGAATGCGCCGGCAGTCCCTGGCTTCTGCATTGCAAACAGCATGGCTTCACCAATGCTGCGGTGCATGGGGTCGAGGACTATTCGCGGCGTTACACGAGCTACTTCGGCTTCCATCGGCTCGCCGGGCCGCTCGACGAATCCTGCCGGCGTGTGCTCCGCTTCGTCGTCCCTCCCATGCATGTCACGCTCCAGCACGCGGTGCACGGGTTGCGCGCCGCAACGGGGCCGGCTCCGCACAGGTCGGCGCTGACCGCGCGCGAGCTCGAAGTCCTGAGCTGGGTTTGCGAAGGCAAGACCAGCGCGGAGATCGCCGCCATCCTCGGGGCGGCGCGCAGCACCGTGCGCAATCAGACCCAGAGCATCCTGGTCAAATTGCGCGTGAACACCCGAGCCCAGGCCGCCGCCAAAGCCATCCGCAAGGGGCTGGTCACACCACGAAATCCCGATTCAGTATTCGGCCGCGCGTAGCCGGCGATGCGGTCTTCACCTGCTGCGGATTCAGTCTGAAAACCGGAACCAGGCCAGAGGCGACGCGCCCCCCGCACGCGCGGCGATTAGTAGGGGCAGCGTCCGACTAATACTTTAGTCGTAGAGCAGTTGCTCTATGGAATTCCATTTTTCGAATGGCTAATCTCCCATTCGCGCGGTGCCTGTATTCGGGCGCTGTGCGGGACCTTTCGCGCGTCGAGTGCGCGAATGCAAGCAAAACAACGGAAACAGGGGGAGTAGACATGAAGTCCATGCGTCATCTGCAACGCGGTCAGGGCATGACCGAATACATCATCATCGTCGCCATGATCGCCATCGCCGCGATCGCCGTGTACCAGTATTTCGGGCAGACGGTCCGCAACCAGACCGCGGCCATCGCCCAGGAACTGGCCGGCAACGACGGCACCGGCGCCAAAACGGCTGCCCAGACCGCTTCCGGTCAGGCGGTTACCGTCGGCGACACCCGGAACACGCTCGACGATTACGTCAACCAGAAGGGCAAATGAGCGGAACGGCCCCAGCCCCGAGTGGGCTGGGGCACTGCCAATGAGCGTACATTGCAAGCCGGCCCAGCGCGGGCAGGCGCTTCCCTTGGCCATGGCGATGCTGGTCGCGGTCGCCGCGACGGTGTTCTTCATGTTCAACAGCGGTCAGCTGGTGCAGGAAAAGATCCGGCTCACCAACACCGCGGACGCCGTCGCCTACAGCGCCGGCGTCTTCGAAGCGCGCGTGCTCAACTACGATGCCTACACCAACCGCGCCATCATCGCCAACGAGATCGCCATCGGGCAGGCGGTCGGACTGGCCTCGTGGGCGCAGTACGCCGGCGTCACGGCAGACAGGATCGCGCCCTACATGTATCTCATCCCCTACGCCGGCCCGGCGATCGCAGCAGCGCTGGAAAAAGTGGAATCGGCAATGGAAATGTACACCCCGGCGCTTGCCGCGAGCGTGAGCGTGCATGATGCCGCAATCAACGGGCTCGCGCTTTCTCAATTGGCGGTGCACGGGCCCGGGAACGCCATCGTACTCGCCAGCCGCAAGGTGGTGATGGACGAGGTGGCACTGCGGAATGATCCCGACGCGAAAGTCGACGTGCTGCCCATCGCCGACGATTTTTTCGGCTTCACGCAGCGCTACGCCAGCCAGGAGGAACGCAAGCGCATGGGGCAGCTCGTGCACGACGGCCGGGATGCCTTCCTGAAAAGCCGCAACTGGGATTTCGACGACCTGGTCTTCAAGATCGGCAAATGCAGGTACGGCATTGCGCTCAGAAAGCGGGGCAGCACGGAACTGATCGATCTGACCGAAGGCTGGAAATCGATGGATACGCTGTCGTTCCATAAGTATTGGAGCAAGTGGCTCCGGTGCAGGCACAGCGAGACGCCCGTCGGCTACGGCAGCGCGTTCTCCGACGATGACCTGGACGATTCCGCCTACACCTATGCCGGTTCGTACACCACCAACCCGCAGGCGAGCTACATGGCCGAGACGAGCGTGGCCAGTGGTTTTGCGCCGTCGACCCTGACCGGCGGGGCCATTCCGGCGTACCACGAGCTGTCGAAAGACGCGCTGAAAATGGACGATCCGCGCACCACGCTGGCGGTCCGGGTGAGCAAGAGCGGCACGAAACAACGCTTCTCGGGCGGCAACAGCATCATCAAGCCGGCCGGTACCCTGGATCTGTATCAGGGCGCCCTGGCCGGGAATGAAAGCGCCGCGGTCGCGCGGGTCGAGGTGTTTTTCGAGCGGCCGGACGGCAGCAATCCGCTCTTTGCGAAGCAGGAAAACGGCAGTTTGTTCAATCCCTACTGGCAGGCGCATCTGGCGCCCGTCAGCGCGGGACAGCGGGCACTGGCGCAACTCAAACAGGGATTGCACCTGCCATGAGGAGGCTTTCCGATCGCCTTTTCTTGCCGCGGAATGGAGGGCTGTTGGCGGCGTTGCTCGTGGCGGCAGGCATAGGGTTTTGCGTTGCGCCGGCTGCAGTCGCGCAGAACAAGCCCAAGGCAGGGAGCACCGTGCAGGGCATCCACGTGCAGCGCCAGGGTGACTGGCCCGCCGCCAGAGACGACTGGAACATGCTGCTCAAGGCGAAGCAGGCTCAGTGCGGTTCGGGGCCGATGCAGCAGATGTGCAAGATGAAACTTTCCGAACCGGGCGTGACGTCGAAAACCAAAGCCTACTGCGCGCAGATGATGTCCCACGCGAAGATTCTGGGTAATCCGGCCAACATCGGACAAAGCGAGATTCACGAATATTTCGTGCCGGCGCTCGGCAGAGCCGCCCGAATCATCACGACATTCGTGGCGAAGTCCTACGGCCCGTGCGAGATCAGGATCGAACCGGAAGAAAAACGCGAAATCCTGCACGTTCGTCCCGACGGGCACACCCGATACGAACGCAAGAAAGACAAGTCCGGGAATGGGTACTGGGCCCCCCACGAACTTCCGTACCGCCCCGGTCTGGGCGGCGCGCTCAAGGGGCTCGCTGCGACAAAGCTGAGCGGGAAAGTGTCGGTTTCGAAGGCGTTCGGCCACAAGACGCTCGTACCCGCGCGTCCGTGCGAAATCTCCCGGGTCAGCGCAGGCGGTTCGGAAATCGCCTCGTGCCTCTACGCGACCGGGCTCCCATTTCCCTCGCACATCGAGTTCGAAAGCAAGTGGCTCGCCGACGGCAAGGCCGTCAACACCGAGGCGTTCGTTTCCTTTGCATACGATGCCGTGTTGCCGCACGACCTGTTTTTTCCAGACCCCAAGGAAGAATTGCTGACGCCAAAGAATATCCAGGCCGTTTCCAGAAACGAGAGGAGCCAACGGTGTGCCGCCGAAAAGGCCCGCACCGGTACCGACCTCTGCGAGAACGACGACGATGACGACGAATAGCACGCACGCCAGCGCATCCGGCACGGCGCGCCAGCGGGGGCAGTCCACGGTCGAGTTCGTCGTGCTGGCCATGGTGCTGGTGCCCCTGCTGCTCATCGTGCCGCTTCTCGGCAAGTACATGGACATCGCCCAGACCGCCGCGGTGGCGAGCCGTTACGTGGCCTTCGAGGGCAGCGTGCGGCATTCGACCAGCAACGGCGGCTGGAAGGACGACGCCACCCTGGCGCAGGAGGTCCGCCGGCGCTTTTTCAGCAACAGCGATGCGCCGCTCAAGAGCGGCGACGCGGCAGGCGACTTCAACGCCGATCGCAATACGCTGTGGTTCGATCACCGCGGCGATCCGCTGCTGCCCGAGTTCGCCGACCACGTCGGCGTGAGCACGACGCGCGAATCGCTGGCGCAGCCGTTCGGCGCGCTGTATGCCGCGTCCCTCGGTCTGCCCGACGACACCCTCTACACCGGCCGGGTGCAGGTCGACGTCGCCGACATCGCGGGCTTGCAGCCTTTCGACACGCTGGGGCTGTCGATCGCACGCTCGACCAGCCTGCTCGTCGATCCCTGGGCGGCGAGTGGAGCGGCCATGGTCGAGAAGAGAATCCGCAACGACGGCTGGAACCCGGCGGGTCCGTTCCCCTGGAAGGCACTCGAAGTCCTGGGCGGCAATCCCGTCGTCGAACTGGCGCTGACCTTGTTCGAATACGGCGCGCCGCCTCCCGACATCGGCCGCGTCGATCCCGACCGTGTCCCTGCGGACAGGCTCAAGAAATGATCCGTGCCTGCGCGTTTCTCGGTCTGCTGCCGACACTGTGCGCGGCCGCCGCGTGGCCGCAGCTGCCCGCGCCGGAAGCGGCCCGCGTCGAGCCTGTCGGCGAACAGTTGCGTCTGAACGGGGTTCCCATGCGCATCCAGCGGGTGCTGGTGGCGCAGCCGCCGCAGGCGGTGGCGCGCCATTACCGTGCCGCGCTGGGTGCGCGGCACGCTGCGCAGCGGATGGGCGGCAGGCTGGTGCTCGCGCAGGGGCGTGACGAACATTTCATCACCGTCAGCATCCGTCCGCTCGCGCCGGGCGTGACCGAAGCGCTCGTCTCGGTGGCCGACGCCCGCGAGGCCAGGCTGGCCGCCGACCGGCCGCGGGGCTTGCGTCTGCCCGCCGACTCCGCCGTGCTCTCCGACATGGAATCGGTCGACGCCGGCAAGCGCTCACGGCAATTGGTGCTGAGCAACGCCCACAGCATCGCCGCCAACCGCGATGCACTCGAACGCGAACTCGCCGCGCGCGGCATGCGCCCCGACGGGCCACCGGTGCGGCAGGACGCAGCGGATTTCGTCCAGTTCTTCGCCGGCGCGCGGCGCGAGGCCCGCCTCACGCTGGTGCGCCGCGAAGGCGCAACCCAGGCCGTCCTGACCATCGTGGAGACGCCATGAAAACCCGCCACCTGCCTTTCCGGCAACGCGGTCAATCGATGACCGAATACCTGGTTGCGCTGCTCGTCGTCATGATGATGGTCGGGGTCAGTTTTTCCGGCGAGGCGTCGGTCATCGATCTCTTCCGCGAGTCCGTGCGAAGCGCCTTCGAGCGTTTGAGCGGTTTCCTGTCCATTCCCCTGTAGATACCCGACCCATGGCAACCAAGATCAACAAGAACTGGATCGTCCTTGCCGCCGCGCTTGGCATCGGTGCGCTCGCGGCCTTCGGCGCCAGAAACTACCTCAGCGGCCAGGTCGCCGAGATCGAGGCGCGCGAACGCAACAAGGCCACGGTGCAGGTCGTCGTCGCCAAGGCCAACCTGGAAAAGGGCGCGCGGATTTCCGCCGACACCGTCGCCGTGAGGCCGGTTCCCGCGGAGTGGGCGCATTCGGGCTCGCTCACGCCCGAGCAGTTCGGCCGCGCCGAGGGCGCGCTGCTGGCGTATCCCGCCAACGCCGGCGAGCCCGTCCTCTGGGCCCAGCTCGAAGGCCAGCGCGCGCCGACCTTCTCGGCGCGGCTCGCGCAAGGGCGGCGCGCGGTCACCGTGCCGGTCGACGAGATCAGCTCGCTTTCCGGCATGGTCGAACCGGGCGACCTCATCGACATCGTCGTATCGGCGAAGAAGGACAGCCGCAGTTTCACCTTCACCCTGCTGCAAAGCGTCCTCGTGCTCGCCACCGGCACCCGGGCCTCGCAGCAGGAGAACGATGCCGACGGGCGGGCGCGGTCATTCACCACCATCACGCTCGACACCACGCCGGAAGACGCACGGCGGATCATCGCCGCGCGCGACGTCGGCCGCGTCACCGCTCTGCTGCGCGCGCCGAACGACACCGGCAGCGTCTCGCAAAAGCGCTCGGATGCGCTCGCGCTGCTCGGCCTGGCGGACGGTGTAGCGGGGGCGGCAAGCTCGGTGCCGGTGATCTACGGCGGCGGGCCGATCGGCGAGGGACAAAACATCGCCATGCACCGCAGGGGGAAGGGGTCCGACGTGGACAACAGCGATTGAACCTGGCCTGGAATGGAATCGTCCCGCTCGCATCGCGACGAACGAAAACGAAGCAGGGGCGGGAGCAACGCAGGAGCAAGAGGAGGAGCAGCAGGAGGAGGAGGGGAGAAGCGTCCATGGCACATGGCCATGGGTGCCACCGAGGCGGTCTTGCGGCGAGATCAAAGTCCCGCGAGGGGGAAGGGCCGCAGGATCATTTCCCCGGCAGTACAGACGGCCTACATGGCGCGTCTGCGACAACAACAAGCGGCGTCCGGTTTGCCGGCATCGATGCCCGATGCCGGCAAGACGGGCCACCGACCATGAGGGAGTTGGCAGTTGAAGTTCATCACACATCGCACCGTACAAACAATCGGCGCTGGACTGATCCTCGCCGTTCTGGCGGGAAACGTCCCTGCCCAGCAGGGCAATCCCGCCATTGCAGCAGCCTCCGCCGCGCCCGCGCCGCAAGGGGACAAGCCGGCGGCCGCTGCGCCGGCGCGCAACGGCTTCGCCGCCGAAATCGAGATGTTCGTCGGCGAGACCCGGGTCATCGCCGAGCCCAACGCCGGGCGCCTCGCCGTCGGCAATGGCAAGGCGCTGTCGGCGGCCGTGCTCGACGACCGGGAGATCCTTCTCATCGCCAACGAGGCCGGCGTCTCCTCGCTGCACATCTGGACGCGCAACGGACGCAACCGCCGCGTCAAGGTCACCGTCATTCCCGGCGACACGCCGCGTGTGAACCGTGAAGTCAGTGCCTTCCTTGCCGGGATCCCCAACGCAAGAACATCGGTCGTCGGCGACAAGGTCATCGTCGAGGGTGACGGCCTGTCCGACCGCGACCTTGCTAAGATCGACGAAATCGCCAGGCGCTATCCGCAGGTCGTCAACTTCACCAACCGCATCGGCTGGGAAAAGATGATCGTGATGGACGTCAAGGTCGTCGAATTTCCCACCAGCGCGCTGAAGGAAATCGGCCTCAAATGGAATTCGACCGGCGGCATGGCAGTCGGCGGCATCTGGATGCCGATCCGGCGCGGCAACGACGGCCCGTATCAGATCGATCTCCACACCGGTGCCGCCAATGCCGCGCCCATCGTCAACCCGGCCGGGACGGGAACCGGCGTGCCGCTGTTCTCCAGCCTCAACATCCTGTCGGTGCTCAACATGGGCCTGAACGCGCAGCTGAACCTCATGGAGCAGAACGGCAGCGCGACCATCCTCGCCCAGCCCACGCTCTCCACCCGCAGCGGCAGCAAGGCTACCTTCCTCGCCGGGGGCGAATTCCCCTACAGCGTCAGCAACGTCAACGGCACCACCATCCTCTTCAAGCCCTACGGGATCCGCCTCGACATCGAGCCGCAGGTCGACCACAGCGGGGTGATCCGCGCGAAGATCATGAGCGAAGTGAGCGACATCGACACCTCGGTCAGCACCGTGGCCGGCCCCGCGCTGCGCACGCGCAAGACCGAGACCGAGTTCAACGTCATGCAAGGCGGCACCATCGTGCTGTCCGGCCTGCTCAGGCGGGACACCAGCGCCTCGCTCGACAAGGTGCCGTTCCTCGGCGACATCCCCGTGCTCGGCGCGCTGTTCCGCTCCAAGCGCTTCCAGAACAACGAAACCGAACTGGTGGTGTTCGTCACGCCGGTGGCGGTCGACCGCCACAGCTTCGAACAGTCCCAGGCGCTCGCCGATGCGCAAGCGCACCTGGACGCCACGCCGCGCGCCGCCAGGCCCGATCTTGACGCCGTGCCCGTCCCCAAAACACGGCCCTCGGCGTGGACCGACTCCGAATACTGAGGAAGGCCCACGCATGTTCCAGGTCCACATCACCGAGCCCGACAACCGGCAGCGCGCCGAACTCGTCGAGGACACCGCCGCCATGATCGGCAAGAGCCGCGAGTGTGCCGTGCGCCTTGCCGGCTGGCGCATCGGCCGCGAGCACGCGCGCATCTTCCGCACTCGCAGCGGGCTCTTCATCCAGGATCTCGGCCAGTTCGCGGGCACCCTGGTCAACGGCGTGCGCGTCGAGCAGCACGGCCCCATCTCCTGCAGCGACGAAATCGTCATCGGGCCGTACCGTATCAAGCTCGAAGACCGCCTCGACGCAAGCGCCGCCGTATCTGCACAGGCGCACCCCGCCGCGCCCGCGCCGCAACCCGCCGCTGCGCTCCCCGTCGCCGCTGCGCTCCAGTTCTGGCGCCGCCGCGTCCACGAACAGCTGCTCGACACCATCGACCTGCGCCGGCGCGACCTCATGCGCATGGAAGACGCCCAGCTGCGCACCGAAACCGAGGCCTTGATCCGCGAAATCATCGCCGCCGAAGCCGCCTTGCCCGACACCGTCGACCGCGAACGTCTGCTGCGCGACGTGCTCAACGAAGCCGTCGGTCTGGGGCCGCTCGAAGACCTGCTCGCCGACGAATCCATCACCGAAATCATGGTCAACCGCTCCGACGAGATCTACATCGAGCGCGCCGGGCGCATCGAGCGGCATCCTGTGGTCTTCACCAGCGAGCGCGCCGTGCTCGGCGTCATCGAGCGCATCGTCGCCCCGCTCGGACGGCGCATCGACGAAGCCTCGCCCATGGTCGATGCGCGCCTGAAGGACGGCTCGCGCGTCAACGCCGTCATCCCGCCGCTCGCGCTCAAGGGCCCGGCACTCACCATCCGCAAGTTCGCGCGCCGCGCGTTGAGTGCCGCAGACCTCGTCGGCTTCGGCGCCATGAGCCGGGAGATGGCAGGGTTCATGAAACTGGCGGTCGAACAGCGCAAGAACATCGTCATTTCCGGCGGCACCGGCTCCGGCAAGACCACGCTGCTGAACGTCCTGTCCAACCACATCCCCGACGGCGAGCGCATCATCACCATCGAGGACGCCGCCGAGCTGCGCCTGGCGCACTCGCACCTCGTCAGCCTCGAAGCGCGCCCCGCCAACGCCGAGGGCCGCGGCCAGATCGCCATCCGCGACCTCGTCAAGAACGCGCTGCGCATGCGCCCCGACCGCATCGTCGTCGGCGAATGCCGGGGTGGCGAAGCGCTCGACATGCTGCAGGCGATGAACACCGGCCACGAAGGCTCGCTCACCACCCTGCACGCCAACAGCCCGCGCGACGCACTCGCGCGCCTGGAAAACCTCGTCCTCATGGCCGGCATGGATCTGCCGCTGGCCGCCATCCGCGACCAGATCGCCGCCGCCGTCGACCTCATCATCCAGCAGGCGCGCCTGGCCGACGGGCGGCGCATCGTTACCGGCATCGCCGAAGTCACCGGTATCGAATCCGGCACCATCCAGCTGCAGGAACTGTTCCGCTTCGCACCGCTTGGGCGCGACCGCGACGGCCGCGTGCTGGGCCGGTTCACCGGCTGCAACGCCATTCCCGCCTTCTACGACGCCCTGCGCGACGCCGGCATCGCGCTCGACCTGTCCATCTTCGACCAGGCAGGCGAAGTATGAGCGCCACTCTCATCGCCGTCTTCAGCCTTGCCATCGCTGGCGCGGTGGCCCTGCTGGTGTGGGCGGGCGCCGACCTGGGCAGCAGAGTGCTCGCCGCCTGGCGCACGCGCTTCACCCGCGACACCCATGTCGGCCTGCGCGAACTCTTCCTGTCCGCCGACCCCGCCCGGCTGTACGCATTGAACCTCGGCTTCATGATCCTGGCCGCGGCCGCCATGTGGGTCGCCACCCGCAGCCTTGTCGCCGCCTTTCTCGTCGCCGCGCTGCTCACCGCCGCGCCGCGTCTCATCTTCGGCTGGCTGCGCCGGCGGCGCATCCAGCGTATCGAAGCACAGCTTCCCGACGCCTTGCAGATGGTCGCCGGCGCCGCGCGCGCGGGTCTGTCGCTCGCGTCCGCACTGCGCCAGACGAGCGTCGAACTGGCGCCGCCCCTGAGCCAGGAATTCCACCTCCTGCAGCACGAACAGCGCCTTGGCGTTAGCCTGGACGATGCACTCGAAAATCTCTCCCACCGCGTCCCCATCGCCCCGGTAAAGCTCACCGTCTCCGCCATGCGCATCGCTTCCGAGACCGGCGGCGGGCTGGCCGAAACACTCGAACGCACCGCCGCCACCTTGCGCGCGCAGCACGCCATGGAACTGAAAATCCGCGCCCTCACCGCACAGGGCAAATTGCAGGCCTGGGTCGTCGGCCTGCTGCCGCTTTTCCTCCTGTGGGTGCTCACGCGGATGGAACCCGACGCCATGGCGCTGTTATGGACCACCCGCATGGGCTGGGGCGTGCTCGCCGCCGTCGCCATCATGGAATTTTTCGGCGTCCTCCTCATCCGCCGCATCGTCGCCATCGACGTATGAGGGTCGGGGATCAGGGATCAGGGATCAGGGATCAGGGGACGGTAAACGGAGATGGGGATGCAAATTGATGCGCAGTGGATTGTTGCCGGGTTCGCGCTGGCTGCGGGGGCTTCGTTCGGGCTTTTCGCCTGGCTGGTCTCGCGTCTGGCCGCCGCCGTGCCCGAACAGGATCGCACCTGGTTCGACGCGCCGCCGCCGGGCTTGCGGATCGTGTGGTGGCCGGTGCAGTGGCTCGCCCACTACCTCGCGCCGTGGCTTTCCAGTGCGCGTCACGGCGCGGAGCTTGCGCGTCTGCGCAGCGCCGGGCTCGACTTTGCCGTGAACCCCGCGCAGTTTCTTGCCGGGCGCCTGGTGTGGGCGCTGTTGGCCGGCCTCGTCGCTGCCTGGATCGCCGACAGCCTGCGCCTGCCGATCGGGTGGCCTGCCGTTGCCGGCGCCGCCTTTGGCTTTCTCTATCCTGCGATCTGGCTGCGCGACCGCATCGAGCTGCGCCGCCGCGACAGCCTCAAGGCGCTGCCCTTCATGCTCGACCTCATCACCCTGTGCGTCGAATCCGGGCTCAACCTCACCGGCGCGATCCAGCAGGCCGTCGACAAGGGCCCCGCCGGCGCCCTGAAGGACGAATTCGCGCGCCTGCTGCGCGACGTGCGCGCCGGTCGTCCGCGCGCCGAAGCCCTGCGCGAGCTCGCCGCACGCATGGATCTGGCGCCCGTCACCAGCTTCGTCGCCAGCCTCGTCCAGGCCGAAGCCAGCGGCATGAGTCTCGGTCCCATCCTGCGGTCCCAGGCCGACCAGCGCCGCATCGAACGCTTCGCCCGCGCCGAGAAGCTCGCCATGCAGGCCCCGGTCAAGCTCCTGTTTCCGCTGCTCTTCTTCATCTTCCCGTGCGTGTTCGCCATCCTCATGTTCCCCATCGTCATGAAGTTCATGGCCGCGGGTTTCTAGCCATGTACGCAGCCCCGCGCTCGCTGCTCATACGCCGCGCCGACCGCTTCGCCAGCCGGCTCGTCGGCCTGCTCGCAGGCCCGCCGCTCGTCCCCGGCGAAGGGCTCCTGCTCGTGCCGTGCAACGCTGTGCACACCGCCTTCCTGCGCACCTCCATCGACGTCGTGTTTCTCGACCGCCACGGGCGCATCCGCCGAATCGTCCCGCATCTTGCCCCCTGGCGCATCGCCGCGTGCCTCGCTGCGCACCAGACCCTCGAACTTGCCGCCGGCGAGAGCGCGCGCCTGGGTCTTCTCGAAGGCGCAAGCCTTGCCGAGTGCCTCACACCCTGCCGCATGGAGCCCTGCGCATGAAACGCCTGCTTCTTCTCCTTGTCTTCGCCCCGGCCGCCCACGCCTGGGATCCCCTGTCCGTACTCAACGGCGCCGTCCAGGGCCAGGTCGACCAGCAGATCCGGCGCGGCGTCACCGAAGCCTTCCGCAGCATCGCCACCCCCAGCGTCGGCAACCGTCCCGCCGGGGTCGAAATCCGCGAAGCGCGTCCCGGCGAAGTCGTCCTCTACACCACCCCCACCTGCGGCTACTGCATCCAGGCGCGCGCCTACCTGGGCCAGCGCGCCATTCCCTTCCTGGAAAGCGCCGAGCTCGAAGGCTGGGCCGACGCAGCCCTGCTCGGCAAACTCTGACCGAAGCCCTCATGCGCCGCCTGCCCGCGTATCTTTCCCTCTCAACCAGCCCGCTCTCCCGTTTGCGGGCAAGGGTTGGGGCGGGGGCCTGCCGTGCAGGCCGCATCGCCCCGCACCGCCCAAACGTGCATCCCCACCACGCAAGCCAGCGCGGCGCCACCCTCGTCGAATTCGTCGTCGCCGTTCCCACCGTCCTCTTCCTGCTGCTTGCCCTCATCCAGTACGGCCTGCTCTACCACGCCAAGAGCCAGCTCAACTACGCCGCGTTCGAAGCCGCGCGCGCCGGCACCGTCCAGAACGCCGACCCCGGCGCCATCCGCACCGCGTTCGCCCGCGCCATGACCGGCTACTACGGCGGCGGCACGAGTACCGCAGAACTGGCCAAATCCCACGCCCGCGCCGTCACCGACACCGCCGGCGCGCGCATCGAAATCCTCTCCCCCACCAAAGAGAGCTTCGACGACTACCACTCCCCCGCGCTTGCCAAAAAGCTCAAGACCGGCGCGCGCGTCCTGCCCAACGCCAACCTCGCCTTCATCACCTGCCCAAGCGACGTCCCCGGCTGCAAGCACGACCCCAGGAGCAACGCCAGCGGCCAGACGCTCGCCGACGCCAACCTTCTGAAGCTGCGGATCACCTGGGGTATCCCCCCGAACAAGCAGATCCCGCTTGTCGGCCGCTTCATGACCTGGGCGCTGGGCGAATTGAACAAGGCCGACGCCGACGCCTTCCGCCAGGGGCTTGTCAAGGCCGGACGCATCCCGGTCGTCACCCACATCGTCATGCGCATGCAGTCCCCCGCCATCGAAGCCGGCAACGCGAGCCTGCCCGGCCCCGGCAACGAAGGCACACCCGCAGACCCCGGCCCGCCGCCCAAGAGCGAGCCGCTGCCGGAGTGTCCGTTGAGCGATCCGATGTGTACCGCAAAACCCGTATGCGACCCCGCCAGCGATCCGGACGGCTGCCGCCCACCCGGCTGCGAACAGGGCGACGCCAGTTGTGACCCCGGCTGCGGCAAGAACTATTGCTGTCTGCTCGAAAAGGGCTTCATCCATGCCGACGGAAGCCCCGTCTCGGGCGAACCGGCGCCCTCCGGTTTGCCTTCCATCAACGAAAGGCCGTAAGCCATGCGCCTGTTTGCCTGCCTTCTTGCGATCGCGTTCCTTGGCCCTGTCGCGGCCTTCGCCGCCGATAGCGCGCCCCTCGATCCGATCAAGCCCACGCAATGCGGCCCCGGTCCCGCCGGCGCGCCGTGCGACGGCAGCGGCCCGGCAAGCCAGGGCAACAGCAGCGGCACCGACCAGGGCGCGGGCAATCCGATCCACGTCATCACCGGCAACAAATACCAGCAGGAGACCGATCTTCCCGCGCTGCCCGGCGTGCTGGGCCTGGAGATCGTGCGCCACTACAACAGCGCGCTCGCCGGCCCCGACGCCAGCCCCGGCATCCTCGGCCGCGGCTGGCGCCTTTCCTACGAGACCGATCTGTACGCCATCGGCAACACCCTGCAGATCGTGCAGGCCGACGGTACCCGCGTCATCTTCATCCGCGACCCCAAAAACCCCAGCCAGTGCGCGACCAGCGACCCCGCCCGCGGCACGCTCGCCATCACCCGGAGCGCGCGCGGCGAGGAATACGTGTGGCGCTGGCGAAACGGCCGCGTCCTTCACTTCGACCACCGCGGCAAGCTGGTGCAGATCAAGGCGCCCAGCGGAGAATTCGTTGCGCTCACCCGCGACCCGGCCGGTCTCCTGGTCAAGGTCACCGATCCGCAGGGGCGCAGTCTCGTGCTCGGCTATCCGCAGCGCAGAAGCCCGGAGCACTTCAACGGCGTCACCCACATCGACAGCCCCGTCGGGCGTTTCGCCTACCGCCACGGCAACGATGCGCCCAGGGGCTACCGCGGCAACCCGCGCGCGCGGCTCGCCAATCTCGTCGGCGCCGTCTTCCCCGGCGGCACGAGCCGCCGCTATCACTATGAGGATGCGGCGCATCCCGCCTTCCTCACCGGCATCAGCGTCGCGGCGGCAGACAGCCCGATGCAGCGCCTTTCCACCTACGGCTACGATAGCCAGGGCCGCGGCATCCTCTCCGTGCGCGGCGAGCCCGAACGTCTCGGCAAGGATGGCCAACCCGTTCCCGGCACCGGCATCGAACAGGTCGGGCTCGACTTCGTCAGTGCCGGCAAGACCGTGCTCACCAACAGCCTCGGGCAGAAGACCGCCTACACTCACGCCATCGTCGGCGGCGAATACCGTCTGCTGGAAGCCAGAGGCGCCGGCTGCGCGAGCTGCGGCGAAGCCGACGTCCGCTACGACTACGACCGTCTGGGCCGCTTGACGGAAAAAACCGGACTCGACGAAGAGGGCCGTCCCCGTCACACCCTCAAGACCGAATACGACGGGCAGGGCAGGGCAGTCAAGCTGAGCCGCATCGCCTGGCGTGACGGCAAACCCCAGCCGGCGCGCCTCATCGCCCGCTACGAATACGCGGGCGACGCCGAACAGCCCGTCCTCATCGCCCGCCCCAGCGTCGTCCCCGGCAAGGAACACCAGATCAGGGTCGCCTACAACGACGCGGGCCAGATCACCCGCGTCACCGAAACCGGCTTCAGTCCGCTGGACAAGGCCGGTGAGTCCGCCGCCACCCCGCTTGTCCGCGTCACTGTCTACACCTACCGCACCCTCAACCGCCGCTCCGTGCTCGCCGCGATCGACGGCCCCCTGCCCAACGGGCCGAGCAGCGACCCCGCGGATTCGGACGTGACGCGCATCGAGTGGGATGCACGCGGCGAGCGCATCGTCGGCATGTCGCGGCCGGGCGAAAGTGCTGCCGCCCTGACGTACGATACGGCGGGACGGATCATCCGCGTGCGCAACGCCGAGGGGTTCGCCACGGCCTTCCGCTACGACCGCGCGGGCCGCCTGGCGAGCACGGAGAGCGCCGGTGAAGATTGGGCGCGGCAGGGCCTTGCGCCCGTCGTCGAAAGCTACCGCTACGACGTACTGGGCAATCGGATCGAAAGCGGCTCGGGGGGCGCCGGCGGTGCGCCCTCCCGCCCGCGAACACGCCAGGCCTTCGACGTGGCCGGCCGCTTGCTGTGGCAGGCCGAAGCGCTGGGCATCTTGAAGCGCGCCAGCTACGACAGCGAAGGCAAACTGCTCGCCAGCACCGTGCAGACGCGGAGCTTCGCGCAAACCGAGCGCTACCGCTACGACGCGCAAAACCGCCTCGTCCAGGTGGCCGACAGCACCGACGCGGTGCACAACATCGTCCACGCAGAGCGGCCAGGTATCGGTCAGGGACGCGCCTCGGCGTTCCGCTCGCTCGTCGACGACTTCGGTCGCGAAGTGCTTGTAGCCAGCGCCAGCCACGGCATCCTGGTCAGGCAATACGACGCTGCAGACCGGCTGGTCGAGCAGACCGGACAGGACGGAAATGCCCAGCGCTACGCCTACGACCTTGCCGGCCGCCGCGTGCGTCACACCAGCGTATCCGGCAGCGGGACGGAGCAGACCACGACCTGGCGCTACGTTTCGGGGCGTCTTGCCGAAGTCAGCGACCCGGCGCAGAGCGAGCACATCCGCTACGACGCGCGCGGCCTGCCCGCGACCCGGACCGTTACCCTCAAGCTCGCCAATGGCGCCGAGGCCATCCACGTCACCCGCTACGTCCACGACGCCGACGGGCGGCTGATCGGCGAGAGCCTGCCCGATGGCAGCAAAATCCTGTACGAACGCAACGGCCAGGGACAAGTCGTCGCGGTGCATCGCCAAACCAATCCATGGACCGTCTTCGGCTGGGGACGAACCACGCTCGTCAAGGATCTTGAACGCGACCTCGTCGGCCTGCGCAGCCTCACCTACGGCAACGGCATCCAGGGCCAGTGGCAGCGCAGCCGCGAAGGCGTGCTCGCGCGCATCGTGTATACGAGGCCCGCAGGCGGTGCACCCGATGCCAGGCACGTAGCCGCCGCCGCGCAGGCGGCCGTGCGCCAGAGCCTGGCCGGCGGCATTCTCGACCGCCTGCTGCCCGCCGCCCATGCGCAAACGCCACCGAGCGCGCCGGACAAACTGCCCGGCGCGCTCGGCCTGCCCACCAACCCGCTGGCCCTGTTCGACGCCCGCCTGCTCTACGACGGCGCCGGCAACGTCATCCTGCAACGGCAGCAGGGCCGCGGCCCGCAGCGAACGCTGGCCTATGCCTACGACCGCCGCTCGCAGCTCGTCGCCGCGCAAAGCGCCCCCCGGCATCCTGTGCGCAAGACCGCCGCCGGCGACGCCGCCAGCGTGTGGCGCTACCACTACGACGCCCGCGGCAACCGCGTGCTCGCCCAGGAGAACGTCGCCGTCAGCGAAATGGGCCACACCCGCAAGGCCACCTACGACGCTGTCAGCGACGCCATGACCGCGCCGCAGTCCGGCCGCGAATACGTGTGGGATGCCCAGGGCCGCCTTGCCGCCATCCGTCAGCAGCAGAGCGAACTTGCCCGCTACCGCTACAACCACCAGGGTCTGCGCGTGAGCAAGACGGCCTTCGCGCCAGCGGGCGAGGGCGGCAAAACCCGCACCACCCACACCCTCTACAACACAGCGCGCCAGCGCATCGCCGAGCTCGACGCCGACGGAAAAATCACCCGCCAATACCTCTGGCTCGGCGAGCAGCTCATCGCCACCCTCGACCCGGCCCGGCCCAAACCGCTGCAAGCACCGGCCGATGGTTTCTGGCAGGCACTGCGCCAGAGCCTTGACGCCGTGCGGAACAGCTTCGTCGGCAACGCTGACCGCTTGGCCTTCGTCCACGCCAACCACCTCGGCGCCCCAATCGCTGCCACCGACGAATCCGGCCAAGCCATCTGGCAAGCCGACTACGCCCCCTATGGCAAGCTGATTAAGACTTCAACCTCCGCCGGCAAAGCACGCTACACGCTCGCCCTGCGTCTGCCCGGCCAGTGGGAAGACGAAGAGTCCGGCCTCTACTACAATGACGCGCGCTACTACGACCCGCACGCCGGGCGATACTTGAGCCCCGACCCGCTGGGCAGGCTGGCAGAAGTCCTCGGCAGTCCCAATGCGTATGCCTACGTCAACAACAACCCGGCAAGCTATATCGACCCGTGGGGGTTGATATTGTTTGCGTTTGATGGGACGGGGAATACCGAGGAATCGAGAACGAATGTGTATTGGTTTCGCGAACACTATCTGGATAACGACCCAGACAATATTGCAGGTGCCGGGGCGCCTTACTACATCGAAGGCCCAGGTACGGGTCCAATCCTTCCAAAGATGGATGGGGCCATTGCTTTCACTATGGGGGGCCGCATCAACAAACAATTGCAACGGCTGGACGATTATGTCAAGGCCAAGGTGGAAGACGTTATGAACGTCAAGCACCAGACAATCAGCCCAGAAAATCCACTGGAAATCACCCTTGATATCGTTGGTTTCTCGCGCGGAGCGGCGTCGGCGCGCGATTTCGCCAATACTGTCGTCACCCGAGCTAACAGTGGTTACTACCGGAATCTCGAAGGCGTGAATGGCGCGTGTGTCCAAGTAAACATTCGCTTCATGGGCCTGTTCGATACCGTTCTCAGCTATGCCATGGGATCGTTCAACATGGGCATTCCGGAAGCGGTGGAATACGCCTCGCAAGCCGTGGCGGTGAATGAACACCGCCAGGATTTCCCGCTGGAATCGATCGAGCCGAGCTACGCTGACCGGGGCTTGTCTCCCAACCGGACTGAGAAGGGCTTCGTGGGCGCGCATTCGGATATCGGCGGCGGCTACAATTGCACCGGCGGCGCCCCTGCCGGCTGTGATGGTGGCGACCTGTCGGATGTGGCGTTGAACTGGATGGTTGTGGAGGCCGAACGCGCCGGAGTCAATATCGCGCCGCTTCCTGCTGATTTGCAGACGATCACAAATCCCATCCTCCACAACGAAACACATAGCGTTCCGTTCAACTTGCGGGGCAAGGGGCAGGATCGCGAGGTGCACTATCCAGTGGCGGCGGATGCGCCGAATACTTTGCCCAAACAGCGCGATGCCCCGATAGAAGGGTTGACCTATTCGGAAAGTCTCGCATGGATTACCCAGGACGCGGCGCCATCGGGCAACCGCGAGGGAGTGGTGGACATGTCAGCCTACGGAGCCTGGCTCAAGAACAACTACGGCATCAATCTTCAATAGGGGGGAACTGTAAATGGTTGAACGATGGGTGGCGATCATAGTGCTTGGTTCAGCATGGTTATCCGGGTGTGCCTCCGCTGGGTTGTTCAGCCAGGGGGAAAATGCAGCCTATTCGTTCTGGAACAACTCAGATGAAGATGTGGAGAAAGTCGAGATTGCGGGCATCTATCAGGCTAGGAAGAAATATTTGATTTCCTCTTCCATCGCGAAGGCGGCAGGCTGGAATACCCGTTGGTTTGTTGGCGGTAGCCAATATATGTCTGACACCGGCCACAGAGTCCCCGAAGAAGTGGAAGTAAGCTGGCGCAAAATGCCGCTTCCCGGCGGGAAGCCCTACATGGGTGAACCCATGGGGCCTTATCATGTGAAGGTCCGTTCGCGCATTCCCCAAGAAGCACTGAAACTTGCAAGCCGCGACGGCTACAGCCTTGGAATCGAGTTCTCCGTGGGCAAGGCCCCGGTCCTGCTGTGCTGGGGGGTGGTTGGGGATAAAAGCGACAAACGGGGCCGAAGCACCATCATGGCCGGTGGCCAATGCAACCCAGACGATGTGGCTTGGCGCTCGGACATAGACTGGCGTAAACCCAGGGTCTGGTTTCCGGAAAAGCCATAATAACGGCAGACATCCTCGGCTGTTGCGACGCACGCGCTACTACGGCGGCGGCACAAAGCCGGGGTCACAAAGCCGCAAAGCCGGGTCAGTTCAATGTCGACCCCATTTTCCAGACCATTTTCCCGACTAATGTCAACATGGAGGAGTACGCGAAATGGCTCAAGGCAAATTATGGTTTGGATATTGCTGTCGGACCGTGATCATGGGTCTGATGGTGATGGGTTTGATTGCTTGCGTGCACACCGGGGACGAGCGGCCGGTGGGCATGACCTTGTTGTTTCAGAGTGCCGGCATGGGCGTAGGCGTGTTGCGCTTCGACCCGGATGGCCTGCGCGGGCCGGTGCCGGGCGCAGTCGGAGAGATGTATCCGCGGGGAGGGGCGATAATGTCCTTTATGCCGGGGGACAGCAAGCGTGCCGTGCCGCAGTTTGTCGACGTAGAGTGGATGGTTTCAACAGCGGAGTACCGAAAGAAACGTGAGGCTCTTGACTCAAGAAGCGATCGATACTCAAAACAGTGGATGCAAGACTCAACACGGACAAACCAACGAGCACCGCACCATACCAAGCGCATTGACCTCACACCGATCATCACCCCGGACCTCGTTGAGCGGGTGCGCGCCGACCGCCAAAACACTAAACTCAAGTTGATCATCACTTTCAACAACGATCAGGTCGACATCAAGGCGGAAGCCGAAAAGTGGCGTTGATAACACACTCCTGTGCAAATATCGTGTCTGAACTGCCCCGTGTATTTCGGACATTTTTAATGTGGAGTCACAATTCACTTGGAGGTGTCGGATGGGCAAGGAAAGAGGCAGGTCATAGCCGCGGAGGGAACCTGCAAGCACAGCTTGCAGGCGGTCCGTGTTGACCGAGAGGTTAGACCTTGATGTGCTCATGAATGTCGTTGACGAACAGACCCAGAACCTTGCCTGGGGCTAGCCCCTTGTTCTCGTGGCCAAGATCTTTTCGGATGGCAAGCAGTAGATTTTCTATCTCGAACATAACTGCGACACCAGAGCCATCAGAATTGACGCTCTTGTTTCTAAAACGGAACCAAGCGTCAATTACATCGTCTGCTCCCCAGACGATGAGGTTTTGAGTGAACTTCGCCGCTTGTTGAATCATCTCTCTCTCGGTGAGCGGCTCAAGCCCGAGCTTTTCGGAAAGGGCAATTCGAAAGACAAAGTCCACAAACTCTTCGTAAAATGGAATTTTCTTTTCCCTGTGCTCCTTCGCTAGGGTGGCCTTGTACTCAAGGCGCTTGGCGACAAGGACGGAGATTACAGAAACAAATACTGTGGCAGATGCGGCAAGCATACCTGCGCCAACAGCAGGATTAACCTGTGAAAAAACTTCCCACAAAAGTTGAAGTAACTTCCACCCGCCCCAAACGAGGAAGGCGAGAAGAATAATGCCAAGTAACACTTGTAACGGCTTCTTTTGTTGGTGGGCCATGGCGTGGAAAGGTCTAACATTGGACGTAACCGGACGGCGAAAAGCGCAGCTTTTTGACGTCCGGTTGACGGACGTGTTAGCGGTATTACTCATAATGCGACCACATCCTGAGTATTTTGACGACGCGTTGATCCTCCGATACTTGATAGACCAAACGGTGTTGAATATTGATACGCCGTGAGTAGGCCCCTGCCAAGTCACCAACCAATTTTTCGTAAGCCGGTGGATTCTGGAATGGGTTTTTGCTCAAGATTTCGAGCAACGATTTGGCTTTTTCTTTCAGCCCTGCGGATACAAGCTTTTGAGCGTCCTTTTGCGCATGTTTTGCATAAACGAGTTGCCAACTCACCAGTCAAGCTCCTTGCCACATTCCTCGGTTGGAGTCGACAAACCCTCGACTATTGACTCGCGCATACCAGGTATCGACAGAAGGTATATGGTTTCTTGAACCGATGCCCAGTCGTCAGCCGACACAAGCACCGCGTTGTGACGTTTTCCAGTGATAACGATGGGTTGATGACTCGCAGCCGTCTCGTCGATCAGGCGGTAGAGACTGGCGCGCGCTTCACTTGCAGTAAGAATAGTCATGTTGTGCTCCTTCATTGATACCGGAGCGTACGTTAAATCGTACCGTTGGTCAAGTGATGTGCCCTATGACTGCTAACGCCATGAGTTCAGCCACCGCCGAAGGCGATCGGCTGCGACGAAATGTTAGGGGCGCTGCTTGCGAAAGAACCCCTTGATAACCCAAATAGCTGCATACAACAAAGCCGCAAAAACAAGGGCAATGAAAAATGTCCGCTGTCAAGTCTTTCATGCAGACATGCAGCGAGGCGAAAGGTCTTATGGCGCAACAGGTTAGGCCAGATTTCGGCCGTTGCTTGCTCTTGCCGCCTTTTGAGCTAGGTGCCGCATAGGCGCTTCGCGGTGGTACAAGGACCGTCCTTCCGAGTTCATCTTCAACTACGTGAAGAAGATGAACGTCGAAGCAGCCAATGATCCTGCGTTGACCGATCGTTATCGTGCGCGGTTTCAGGAGGCCATCGACTTCATCGATCGGGTATCCTGGGGCAAAATGCCGTCCATGCCCGAAACGATCTACTTGATCTCCGCCGCCCGAACAGGCTGCGATAATGGGCCAGCTTCACTATATCTATCTTGCCCCACGCCATGAGTGCCACTATAGTGCCACCCATGCGCACCGAACTCGTCACCACCCTCAAACGCCAGGCGACCGAACTCCTCTCGGACATCGAGCGGGACAAGCAGCCCATTCTGATTACGCAGCACGGGCTGCCGAGCGCCTATCTGGTTGACGTCGAAACCTTCGAACTGCTTCAGCGGCGGATGGCGGTACTGGAAGGCATCGCGCGCGGCGAAATGGCGGTGGCCGAGGGCAGGGTGGTGGCGCATGCCGAGGCCAAGTCCCGCATGGCCCGATGGCTGAAGTAATCTGGACCGAACCGGCGCTCGCCGATCTGGACGCTATCGCCGATTACATTGCACTCGACAAACCCGATGCGGCTTCGGCGCTGGTCAAACGGATGTTCGAGCATGTCGGGCATCTTCAGACCTACCCCGAGAGCGGCAGCCGCCCGCCGGAGTTAAAGCGGTCGCGTTACCGGCAGATTGTCGAACCACCGTGCCGAGTGTTCTACCGTTACGACGGCGAGCGGGTCTATATCCTGCATGTGATGCGGTCGGAGCAACTGCTGCGCCCCTCGAAAATCGCGAAGCGCGAGAAAAAAGCTGAACGTTAGGCGGTAGCCACCTCCGGGGTAGAATGCCGCCATGACCGAAGCCGATCTGCTCGCTCCGCCGCCCCTGGAAGCGCCCCCCGTACCTGTCATCAAGGTGCGCGGCGAGCCGCTGACCGAGCTGCCGCAGGATCTCTACATTCCGCCCGACGCCCTGGAAGTCTTCCTCGAAGCCTTCGAGGGTCCGCTCGACCTGCTCTTGTACCTGATCCGCCGCCAGAACCTCGACGTGCTCGACATCCCGATGGCGGCGCTGACCAAGCAGTACATGGCCTACGTCGAGGCGGCGCGCGCCACCCGGCTGGAACTGGCGGCGGAGTATCTGCTGATGGCGGCGATGCTGATCGACATCAAGTCGCGCATGCTGCTGCCGCGCCGCGAGCAGGCCGAGGAGGCGGGGGAGGGCGAGGATCCGCGCGCCGAACTGGTGCGCCGGCTGATGGAATACGAGCAGATGAAGCTCGCCGGGCGGCACCTCGATGCGCTGCCGCAGGCGGGACGCGATTTCGACACAGTCAGCGTGTTCCTGCCGGCGGCGGCGAAACGCCTGCCGAGCCTGCATCCAGAGGAACTCGCGGCGGCGTGGCTGGCGATCCTGTCGCGCGCGAAGACGCGCACGCACCACCGTATCACGCGCCAGGACCTGTCGATTCGCGAGGTCATGACGCGTATCCTCAAGCAGCTGTCGCCCGGCGAATTTCTCGAATTCAAGGCGCTGTTTCCGGAATCGGCCAGCGTGCACGAGCTGGTGGTGACCTTTCTCGCCGTGCTGGAACTCGCCAAGGAAACCCTGCTCGATGTCTCGCAGGCCGAGCCGTTCGCCCCCATCTATGTGAAGCTCCATGAATCTGCAGCCGAATGACAATCCGGACGACTTGAAGCGTGTGCTGGAAGCGGCACTGCTGGCCGCGCCCGAGCCGCTGACGCTCGCCGATCTGAAGCGCATGTTCGAGCCGGCGCCCGCCAACGAGGTGCTGCGCATTGCGCTGGACGGCCTGCGCGAGGGCTGGCGCGACAGGGGGGTGGAACTGGTGCAGGTGGCGGACGGCTGGCGCTTCCAGACGCGTCCGGAAATGCAGCCGTGGATTTCGCGGCTGAAGGACGAGAAGCCGCCGCGCTATTCGCGCGCGGTGCTGGAAACGCTCGCCATCATCGCCTACCGCCAGCCGGTCACGCGCGGCGACATCGAGGACATCCGCGGTGTCTCGGTGAATCCCAATATCATCAAGACGCTGGAGGAACGCGGCTGGATCGAGGCGATCGGGCACCGCGACGTGCCCGGCCGGCCGGCCCTGTTCGGCACGACCAGCCATTTTCTTTCCGATCTCGGCATGACCAGCCTCGCCGAGCTGCCGCCGCTGGAAGAACTGGGCGACCTGGTCGTGCCGAGCGAGACGGCGCTGATCCCCGAGCTGCGTGAGCACGCGGCCGTGGGGCATTTTGCTGCGGTGATCGAAGTGGCCGGCGCTTCCGTGTTCAGCGCAGTGGTCGAGGTCGCCGAACCCACTCATTTCGGCGCGCTGATCGAAACCGCGGCCGCCCCCATCGAGACCGCCTGACATGGCCCGACCTTCTCCCATCCGACGCGCGCCGAGCGCACCCAAGGGACGCGCCGCAGCCCGCCTGCAGCACGCCACCGCGCCGGACGCGGCAGCGGAACGCCTGCACAAGGCGCTCGCCGCCGCCGGCCTCGGCTCACGCCGGGAAATGGAGCAGTGGATCGTCGAAGGCCGGGTGCAGGTCAACGGCGAAACGGCGACGCTGGGCAGCAAGGTCGGCTCGCGCGACGTGGTGAAGGTGAGCGGCCGGCGCATCTACCTGCGCTTCGAGGACAAGCGCACGCGGATTCTCATCTATCATAAATCCGAGGGCGAGATCGTCACGCGCGACGACCCGGGCGGGCGCGCCACGGTGTTCGACGCGCTGCCGAAGCTGCGCGGCGCGAAGTGGATTTCGATCGGCCGGCTCGACTACAACACCGACGGCCTGATGATCTTCACCACTTCGGGCGAGCTCGCCAACAAGCTGATGCACCCGCGCTTCGAGGTCGAGCGCGAATATGCCGTGCGCGTGCTGGGCGAACTGAGCGACGCGCAGATTCAGGAACTGCTCGACGGCATCGAACTGGAAGACGGGCCGGCGCAGTTGCAGAGCTGCTTCCGGGCGGGTGGCGAAGGGGCCAACCGCTGGTATCGCGTGGTCATCAAGGAAGGACGCAAGCGCGAGGTGCGCCGGCTGTTCGAGCATTTCGGCCTGACGGTGTCGCGCCTGACGCGCGTGCGTTTCGGCCCCATCGCACTGCCGCCGCAGTTGCGGCGCGGGCAAAAGACGGAACTGGACGACGATCTCGTCGCACGGGTGCTGGAGTGGGCGGGCCTGCCGCCCGGGCCGCGCCGGCGTATGCGCGGCGTCCCCGGGGCCAAGCCGCGTTAACGCGAAACTCGCGCGGCGGAACGCATCCGGCAGGGCGCACGAGGAGAGCGGGATGAAGCTTGTCATTGCCGATGACCACACCTTGTTCCGCAACGGGCTCGCGCTCCTGCTGAAAAGCCAGGTGACCGATTGCGAGGTGCTGGAGGGTGACAGCGTCGATGCGGCGCTGGCGCAGGTGGCGGCCGTGCCGGGCGTGCAGCTGGCTCTGCTCGATCTCAACATGCCTGGAATGGACGGGGTCGAGGGCATCCGGCGCTTTGCGAACCAGTACCCGTGCGTGCCTGTGGTCGTACTGACCGGTGCCGAGGCGCCGCAGCAAATCCAGCAGGTGCTCGGCGCCGGTGCCAGCGGCTTCATCCCCAAAAGCTCGACCCCGGCGGTGATGCTCTCCGCGATCCGCCTCGTGCTCGCGGGCGGCACCTATATTCCACCGCAGATGCTTGCGGGGATGCCGTCCGGCACGCCATCCGCACCCGCTCACGCAGGCACGCGGGAACGCGCCGCGTCCATGCTCACCGAACGCCAGATGCAGGTGCTGCGCCTGATGGCGCAGGGCAAGCCCAACAAGCTCATCTGTCGCGAACTCGACATCGAAGCGGGCACGGTGAAGGCGCACATCGCCAGCATCTTCCGCGTGCTGGATGTGGTGAACCGCACCGAGGCGGTGGTGCAGGCGAAGGAACTCGGGTTGCTGTAGCAGCCTGTCCGGGACCGTCCATGCGCAGGACCCGCACGGATCGCAGTTCAGGTTCCAGCCCGACACGAGGGACCGACGTTACGTGCCGCTGATCTCGATGCGGTTGCGGCCGCTGCGCTTGGCCTGGTAGAGCGCCTCGTCGGCCGCCTTGATGAGCGCATCGCCGGTCCGATACAGCGAATACGTGGCGATGCCGCCGCTGCCGGTGGCGAGAAAATGGCTGTTGCCGAAGGGGTGGCGGATCTGGCTGAAGTCCTGGCGGATGCGATCCATGATGACGAAAGCCTGGTCGGCGTCGGTGTGCGGCAGGGCGATGAGGAACTCCTCGCCGCCGTAGCGACACAGCACGTCGTGCTTGCGCAGGCGCTGCTTCAGCAGCCATGACAGGCTGCGGATGACCTGATCACCGACGGGGTGGCCGTAGCTGTCGTTCACCTTCTTGAAGTGGTCGATGTCCATCATCACCACGGACAAAAGCCCGCCTTCATGGCCGACGCTCGAGAGCAGCATGTCCAGGGTGTGCTTGCCGCTGGAATGGTTGAGCAGGCCGGTGAGGCTGTCGTGGTACATGGTGCGCCGCAGGGCGCGGTAACGCTCGATCTTGCTCTTGACGATGGCGTTGAGGAACACCGGGTTGAACGGCTTGGTGAGGAAATGATCGCCACCCAGGCGCATGGCGTCGACCTGCAGCGCGACGTTGGTCTCGCCCGACAGATAGACGATCGGTGTACTGAGGAATTCGCCGTGCTGGCGGATGATGCGCGCAGCCTCCACGCCGGTGCAGTTCGGCATGTACATGTCCATCAGGATCAGGTCCGGATTGAACTGGCGCAGGGCGCTGAGCACCTGGCGCGGATCGTTGACGATTTCCGAGACGATCTGGTTTTCCTCGAGGGTGCGCTGGATCAGATGGCTGGCGGTCTTGGAGTCCTCGACGATGAGCACGCGATAGGCTTCCTGTTCCTGCCGCTCGTTGAGTTCCATGATGCGCTCGACGATGCCGTGCAGCGAGGTGCCTTCGAGCAGGCAGCCGTCGCAGCCGCCGCGCAATGCCTGCTGCAGGGGTTCGAATTCCGAAGGCACGCCGATGCAGATGATCTGTCCCATGGCATAGCGCTGGCGCAGGACCTGGATGCGCTCGCTCCATTCCGCCACCGGCAGGCTGTTGAGATCGAGCAGCAGCAGCGGCGCGCCACCGTTGTCCTCCGGCAGCGCGCTGTCCCAGGTGAGGAATTCGGCGCCGATGCCGAAGTAGCCCAGCTGCGCGAGCAATGCCTGCCACGGCTCGGCGTCGTGTCCGATCAGCCAGGTATGGACGACTTCGAGCGTGTTGCGCGTTCCCAGCGTGGTTTCCATGCGCCGTTCGACACGGCCGGCGGTTGCGTCCGCGTGGCTGCGGGTCATCTGCGCCAGCGTGGCGATGCGCTGATCGAGATCATCCAGTTCGTGCTGCGGCAGGGGGTGCGCGACTTCTTCGTTGAAGCGCGCCAGCGCCACCTGTTCGAGCTGGTGGCTGGCGTGATGGAGGGCGGCCACACCCTTGTCGATGAGGAATTCGGTGAAGCTGTTGATCGACACCGCCAGTTCGACGAAGCTCTCGAAGCTCGGCACGGCACGATAGCGCGCCCAGGCCTCGGTTACGGCCTGGTTCTTCTGGACGAGTTCCTCGGGCGAGCAGAGCATGTGCGTTCAGCGCGCAGGAATGAAAAGAGCTGCGCGCGGCGGCGGGTGCGACACGCGGGACTGGCGACAGGGCATTGGAATTCGGACGAACGCGTCTGTTTTTTGCTGGTTCCGAGGGCTCAATCGTACCGATAAAGTCCGTGAATTCAAAGCGTGGCTGCGTGGCCGCAACGTGCGCCACGCGAGGGTGCGGCGCCTGTGATATCTTCGGGCCTGTATGAAGGAGTCAGGCGCGTGTTGAGGAGACAGTGGCCGGCATTCTTGCTGGCATTCGTGTTGCCGCTCGTGGCGGTGTACTGGTGGTGGGGCGGCTTTCGTGCGGTCGACGTGACCGAGGCCGTGGCGGGGCCCTATCGCTTCGCCTACCTCGATTACGAGGGGCCGCTGTCCAATGTCGGCAAGACCCAGCGCGCCGCGCTGGACAAGTTCGAGCGCGCGGGCGTGGCAGCCGGCGACACCATCGGCGTGATCCTCACCGATCCGCGCGCGGACAACGGCCGCGTGCGCGCGCAACTGGGGTACACGCTCGCCGACGCGGCCAGCGTGCCCGAAGGCCTCACGGAAGGCCGCGTCGAACGCCGTGCCGTGTGGCGGGCGCAGGTGCAGGCGGCGGTGATCCTGGCGCCGTCGAAAGCCTACCAGGCGCTGGCCGACGCCCTGGCCGCGCGCGGACAGGCGATCGTCATGCCGACGGTCGAACTGTATCGCCCGGCGGGCGAGGCCAACCGCATCGGCACCTTCACCCTGGAGATGAACCGCTGATGGCCTTCTTCTCGGTACTCGCCGCCGTCGCCCTCGAACATCTGCGCCCGCTGCGGCGACCGCTGCCGCACTACCAGCATTATTCGCGCCTGCTGCGCTACATCGAACGCCGCTTCAACGCGGGCGAGTACAGCCACGGTGCAATCGCCTGGGCACTGGCGGTGCTGCCGCTGCTCGCGGCGGTATGGGCAATTTTTGCCATCCTTGACGGCGTCAGCCCGCTGCTTGGCTGGGCCTGGAACGTCGCCGTGCTGTATGCGACCCTCGGCTTCAAATATTACAGCGGCGACGCCGAACGCATCGCGCGCCTGCTGCGCGCGGGTGACCTCGACGGCGCGCGCGCGGTGCTCGCCGGCTGGCGCGGGGGCGATACCGGCGATTTTTCCGTGGAAGACATCACGCGCATCACCATCGAGCAGACTCTGGCGGCGAGTCATCGGCAAATGTTCGGCGTGCTGTTCTGGTTCGTGCTGCTGGCGCCGCTCGGCCCGGTCGGTGCCGTGCTGTTCCGTGCCGCGTCGATCCTGTCGCGACGCTGGGCGACGAGCCGCGGCCTGTTCGGCGGGTTCACCGAACGCGCCTTTGTCGTGCTCAACTGGCTGCCGGTACGGCTCACCGCGCTGACCTACGCCATCGCCGGCAACTTCGAGGACGCCACCTATTGCTGGCGCACCCAGGCGGAACGCTGGCCGGATCCGCAAGAGGGCGTGGTGGTCGCCGCCGGCGCGGGGGCGATGGGCCTGAAGCTCGGACAGGCCGTGACTGTCGCGGGCGAAGTGGTGTGGCGTCCGGAACTGGGCACCGGCCAGGAACCGGATGCCGACTGCATCGACAGCGCCGTCAGCATGATCTGGCGCGGCCTGGTGATCTGGCTTGCCGCCGGTCTCCTTACCGTCATTGCCGGCTGGGTCGCGTAAACGCGCGGCGCCGATGCTCAACGCGCTCTGGGTCGGGTTCTTCCTCGTCGCCTTTCTGATCGCGCTGGGCAAGCTCGTCTTTCTCGGTGATGCGGGAGTCCTCGCCGCACTGGTGAAGGCGCTGTTCGACAGCAGCAGGAGCGCCTTCGAGATCGCGCTGGGACTGACCGGCGTGATGGCGCTGTGGCTGGGCGTGATGAAAATCGGCGAGCGTGCCGGCATGCTCGACCTGCTGACGCGCGGACTTGCGCCGCTGTTCCGCCGCCTGTTTCCCGAGGTGCCCGCCAACCATCCCGCATTGGGCGCGATGACCATGAACATGGGGGCGAACATGCTGGGGCTGGACAACGCCGCGACGCCGCTCGGCATCAAGGCGATGCAGGAACTGCAGACGCTCAATCCGTCGCAGGACACCGCGAGCGATGCGCAGGTGCTGTTTCTGGTCATCAACACCGCGTCGGTGACGCTCCTGCCGGTGACCATTTTCACCTACCGCGCGCAGCTCGGCGCCGCCGATCCCACCGACGTATTCGTGCCGCTCCTGATGACCACCTACATCGGCACCCTGGTCGGTCTTTTCGTCACCGGATTCTTCCAGAAGCTGCACCTGTGGAATCGCGTCACGCTGGCCTACCTGGGCGCTGCCACGGCGCTGGTGGGGGGGCTCGCATTTTATTTTTCCAGTCTCGACGCCGCCGCCATGACGCGCGAGTCGACGATACTGAGCAACGTGGTGCTGTTCGGCATCATCGTGGCCTTCCTGCTCATGGCGGTGCGCCGGCGCATCAACGCGTACGAAGCGTTCGTCGAAGGCGCGAAGGAAGGGTTTCACACCGCCGTCACCATCATTCCGTATCTCGTCGCCATGCTCGTGGCGATCGGCGTGTTCCGCGCCAGCGGCGCGCTCGACCTGCTGATGGGCGGCGTGCGCGGCGCGGTGCTGGCACTGGGGTTCGACGCACGCTGGGTCGACGGCTTGCCGACCGCACTGATGAAGCCGTTTTCCGGCAGCGGCGCGCGCGCCATGATGATCGACACCATGCAGGCGCACGGCGCCGATTCCTTCGCCGGACGGCTGGCGTCGATCGTGCAGGGCAGCACCGAGACGACCTTCTACGTGCTGGCGGTGTATTTCGGCGCGGTCGGCATCCGGCGCGTGCGCCATGCCGTCGCCTGCGGACTGATCGCCGACGTCGCGGGCATCCTCGCGGCGATCGGCATGGCCTATCTCTTCTTCGGCGCCAGCGCATGAAAAGCCACGACACCCTTGCTGCGGTCGATCTGGGCTCCAACTCGTTCCGGCTGGAAGTCGCGCGCGTGGTGGGCGGCCAGATCTATCCGCTCGACGCGCTGAAGGAAACCGTGCGCCTTGCCGCGGGACTCACGGCGGACAAATCGCTCGACGATGTGACCCAGGTGCGTGCGCTGGCCTGCCTGCGCCGCTTCGGCGAGCGGCTGCGCGGCATGCCGCCGCACGCGGTGCGCTGCATCGGCACGTCCACACTGCGGATCGCCCGGAACGCCGTGGAATTCATCGCCAAAGCCGAGCGCGCGCTGGGCCACCCGATCGAGGTCGTCGCCGGACGCGAAGAAGCACGCCTCATCTACCTGGGCGTCGCCCATTCGCTGCCGGCCTCGTCGGGGCGCCGCCTGGTGATCGACATCGGTGGCGGCTCCACGGAACTCATCATCGGCCACGGCCTGAAGCCGCACGAACGCGAGAGCCTGCACATGGGCTGCATCAATTTCTCGCGCCGTTTCTTCTCCGGCGGCACCGTCAGCAAGACGGCACTGAAGGCGGCGGAGATGGCCGCACGCATCGAGGTCGAGCGCGTCGCGC
Organism: Thiobacillus sp.; assembly: GCA_024708885.1. Lineage (GTDB taxonomy): Bacteria > Pseudomonadota > Gammaproteobacteria > Burkholderiales > Thiobacillaceae > Thiobacillus. The sequence continues at coordinate 25,401 of JANJXT010000058.1, read as the reverse complement.
GCGAATTCTCCCAGGCCAACTGGCAGGAGGCGGTCGGATCGAGCGGTACCGCGCGCGCGCTGCGCGAGATCCTCGAACAGAACGGCTGGTCCGCGCACGGCATCACCGCCGACGGCCTCGCACGTCTGCGGATGCAGCTCGCCAAGGCGGGCCACGTCGACGCGCTGCAACTGGCGGGACTCGCGCGGGACCGCCGTCCCGTCATCGCCGGCGGTTTCGCGATCATGGCCGGCATTTTTGGCGAGCTCGGGATCGAGCAGATGGACGTCGCCGAGACCGCGATGCGCGAAGGTATCCTCTACGACCTGCTGGGGCGCTTTCACAAACAGGACATGCGCGAGGCGACGGTCGACGAATTCATGCGTCGCTATCACATCGACACGCAACAGGCCACGCGCGTGAAGCGCGTGGTCCTGCAGCTGTGGGCGGCCGCGGGCAGCCCGGATGAACACGACGCACGCGTTCTCGACTGGGCCGCGCGCCTGCATGAAATCGGCCTGTCGGTTTCGCACAGCGGTTACCACCGCCATTCCGGCTACATCCTGGAGCATGCCGACATGCCCGGTTTCTCGCGTACCGAGCAGGCGCGCCTGGCGCTGCTCGCGCGCGCGCAGCGCGGCGCGCTCACCAAGCTGCCGGCCTTCGCTGCCGGCACGGTGCCGGAGCAGGAGCGCCTGCTCGTCTGGCTGCTGCGTCAGGCGGTGATCCTGTGCCGCAGCCGCGCCGCGCCGCGCCTGGGCGAACTGAAAGTGGACGCCAACGGCAAGCGTTTCGGCCTCGTGCTGCCGCAAGGCTGGCTCGACCGCCGCCCGCTCACCCGCCACGCGCTGGATGAGGAAACGGCACACTGGCAGGCCGTCGGGATCAAGTATCTGGTGGCCTGACACCACACGCGGCCGCTGCCCGATCGCCGCAGCGGTCAACTGAGGTTTTCAAGATCATTCAGCGCTTCCCTGGTAATTGCATACCAATTACCAAGTACACGATTGACGGTATCGTTGACGGTATCATGAAAACCTTGCCACAGGCTGGCCAGAGCAACCTTCTCCCGTGACACGCATTGCTGCCCCCCTTACCGTCCAGCGCATCCGTCAGGCGATGCCCGCCGACAAGCCGCTCAAGCTTGCCGATGGTGGCGGCATGTATCTGCTGCTCAAGCCGGATGGCTCGCGCTACTGGCGGCTGGATTACCGCTTCGGCGGCAAGCGCAAGACGCTGGCGCTGGGGGTGTACCCGGACGTGGGGCTGCGGGAGGCGCGACGCCGGCGCGAAGCTGCGCGCGCGCGGTTGAAGTCGGGGCAGGACCCCGCCGCGGCACGCAAGGCGGCCCTTCCACCGTCGGCCTTCGAAGTGCCGGCTGGCGCCGTCGCGGCGCTGCGGGAAAGCGAGGCGCGCTTTCGCCTGCTGCTCGATTCCTCGCCACAGGGCATTTTTGGAATCGACACGAACGGGGTCTGTACCTTCGTCAACCACGCCTGCCTCGACATGCTGGGCTACACGCGCGATGAAATGCTGGGCCAGCCCGTGCATCCCCTGATCCACCATTCGCATCCGGACGGCCGCCCCTATCCCAGGGAGCAATGCCGCGTGCGTCTGGCCACCGAGGCGGGCGAGGCGGCGCATGTCGACGACGAAGTGCATTGGCGCAAGGATGGCACCAGCTTCCCGGTGGAATACCGTTCGCAGCCGCTTTACCGCAATGGCACGCTGATCGGAACCACCGTCACCTTCGCCGACGTCAGCGAGCGCAAGCGCATGGAACAGGCGCTGCGCGAGAGCGAGGCACGCTTCCGTGCCATGGCCGAGAATTCGGTGGACTGGATCTGGTCGGTCGACATCAATGGCCGATACCTCTACAGCAATTCATGCGCACAAAAGGCGCTCGGCTATACGACCGACGAATTTTTAGCCATGGATCCGGAAAGCCTGATCCATCCGGATGACCTGTCCCTGTACCGGGCGACCTTTGCCGAGGCGGTCGCCGGACAGCGCGGCTGGTCCAACGTGACCCTGCGCTTTCGTCATCGCAACGGCAGTGTGCGGATCTTCGAATCGAACGCTGCGCCCCTGTTCGACGAGAGCGGGCGCCTGATCGCCTACCAGGGCGTCGATCGTGACGTCACGGAGCGTTTGCAGACCGAGGCGCAAATCGAATATCTGGCGCACCACGACGTATTGACCGGTCTGCCCAACCGCGTGCTGCTGCGCGATCGCTTCGAGCACGCGGTGGCGCAGGCGAGACGGACGCATGCCAGGGTAGGCCTGCTGTTTCTCGATCTGGACAACTTCAAGGTGGTCAACGACACCCTCGGCCACGCGGCAGGCGATGAGCTGCTGATGTCCGTGGTCGCCCGCCTGGCGCGCTGCGCACGCGACAGCGACACCATCAGCCGCCAGGGGGGCGACGAATTCATCGTGCTGCTCGACAACGTGCCGGACATGGAGGCGGTCGAGCGGGTCGCCGGAGAAATCCTCGAACGTCTCGCCGAGCCGGTGCTGATTGGCGGACGCGAACTGACTGTCTCGTGCAGCATCGGTGTCGTGGTCTACCCGGAAGACGGCAGCGATTTCGACCGCTTGCTGCAGAAGGCCGACACGGCGATGTACAACGCCAAGAATGCCGGGCGCAACACCTATCGTTTTTTCGACGAGCAGATGAACCTCCAGGCGCAGGAACACCTGCTGCTGCAAAACGGCCTGCATCAGGCGCTTTTCCGCGCCGAGTTGCATCTGCATTACCAGCCGCAGTTCGATGTCGCCAGCGGGCGTGCGATGGGTGTCGAGGCCTTGCTGCGCTGGCGCAATCCGGATCTGGGCGACGTGCCGCCGAGCCGTTTCATTCCAGTGGCGGAGGACTGCGGCCTCATCGTGCCGATCGGTGCCTGGGTGCTGGAGCAGGCATGCCGTCAGGCGCAGGCCTGGCGCCACGCCGGCCTTGCCGATCTCGTCATGTCGGTGAATCTTTCGGCCATGCAGTTTCGCCGCGAAGGCCTCGTCGAGACGGTGGCGGGCGCACTGGCGCGCACTGGCCTGCCGCCCCATCTGCTCGAACTCGAGCTGACCGAGTCGATCCTTCTGCAGGATGTCGAGAACACGCTCGACACCGTGCAGCGGCTCAAGGCGCTGGGCGTGCGCCTGTCGCTCGACGACTTCGGCACCGGCTATTCCTCGCTCAGCTACCTCAAGCGCTTCGCCGTCGACCGCCTGAAGATCGACCAGTCATTCGTGCGCGACGTCACCCGCGACCCCGATCAGGCCGCCATCGTCCAGGCCATCGTCCAGCTCGCCAAAAGCCTGCGCCTGGGCATCATCGCCGAAGGTGTCGAAACGGCGGCGCAGCACGCCTTCCTCTGCGATGTCGGCTGCACGGACATGCAGGGTTTCCTGTTCAGCCGGCCGGTGCCGGCGACGGAGGCGGAAGTGCTGCTGCGCACCACCATCACCCGCGCCTGGCCGGCGCAGGCGAACGCAGGCTAGAACTCCAGCGCGTCGTGAATGGCGTCGATGCCGGCCTTGGCGCAGCGATCGTCGTCGGCGCCGGAGGGCGCGCCGGACACGCCGATCGCGCCGACCAGCGCACCGTGTGACTCGATGATCAGGCCGCCGCCCAGCATCACCACGCCCGGCAGGTCGCGGATGCCGTAGGAGGCGCTGCCAGGTTGCGTCCGCTCCATGAGTTCGGAAGTATTGGTACGGAAGCTGGCCGCGGTCCATGCCTTGCCCATCGCGGCGTGCGGCGTGTGGGCGCCGGCGAAGCGGTCGCGAATCATCACCTGGGTTACGCCGCCACGGTCGGCCACGGCCACCGCCGCATTGAAACCGGCTTTCTGACATGCCTGGAGCGCAGCCTGCGCCACCTTCAGCGCGGCCTCGGGGGTAAGGCTGGGCGAGGTGAACGTGGCCGGTTCCTTACCCGAGGCCGATACGGAAAGACCCATGGCGAGGGTGAGCAGGAGCAGTCGGGCGAATGGCTGACGCATGATGATTTCTCCTTCGAGAGCTGCGAAACCCGCCGTACGCGAAGGCGGGGACGCATCCCAGTATAGACAACCCCGCCCGCACGGCACGAACCGCGGCGCCCTGCGTCGCGTGTTGCCAAGCCGGTGCGCAATGATCCGCTTAAGCCCGGCCCACGTCCTCGGCGCCCACGCACAGGGCCTGTTCCTCTGCTGCAAGCGGTTCCTCGCTGTCGAGCTGGTGCTGCAGCACGTCCAGATCGGCCTCGGAAGCGTCGCCGCCGGCACGCGCGCGCTCGACGATGCGCGCGCGCAGGGTGGGAATGTCCAGCGGGAAATCGAGGATGCGGAAGGGCACGCCGTGGCTGCGCGCGGTATCGCGCAACAGGTCGCGCTGCCAGCGCGCAATGAAGGTGGCGTCGACGACGACCGGCCAGCACGCCTCGAGCACCTGGCCGGCAACGGCCGCGAGACGGGCGTAGGTGCGCCGGGTGGCGTCGCCGGCGTACAGGCCGCCGCCCACGCCCGAGCCGCTTTTCGCCAGTGCGTCGAGGCCGGCCAGGCGCTTGCGTTCGACGTCGGAGCGCACCCGGATCGCGCCAGGCGCCTGCATCAGGCGGCGCGTCACGGTGCTCTTGCCCGATCCGGACAGGCCGTGGGTGATGTCGAGGCGCGCAGGCGGCGGTTGGGTGAATGCCAGCGCGAGGTCGAGCTGGGCGCGCACGGCGTCGAAGGCGGCGAGGCGTGCGGCGCCGTCGAGCTGCCCGGCGCGCAGCACGGCGACCTTGGCGCGCACCATCGCGCGGTAGACGGCGTAATAGCGCAGCAGCGCCAGTCCGGCGAAATCGCCGCTGTATTCCAGCCAGACGTTGAGGAACAGCCACGCCCATTCCGGGTGGCCACGCTGCAGCAGATCCATGTAGCAGAAGGCGATTTCCGACTGCACGTCGATCCAGCGCAGCGCCGGGTTGAATTCGATGCAGTCGAACACCAGCGGGCGGCCGTCGACCCATGCGAGGTTGCCCAGATGCAGATCGCCGTGGCATTCGCGTATCCAGCCGTCGCGCTTGCGGGTCGCCATGAGCGGCGCGAGGCGGGCGTGTTCGGCGGTGCTCCAGCGTTCCAGCGCCGCGAGCCGTTCGCGGTCGGCATCGGTGTCGAGCCGCGGCGCGATCTGCGCGAAGTTCTGCGCAACCGGCTGCCAGACGGCGTCGGGGCTGCCCCAGGCGCTGTCGGCGGCGGCACGCGCGCAATCGTTTTCATGAAAACGCGCCACAGTGGCGGCGATGGCCTCGATCTGCGCGGCGTGCAACGCGCCGGCTGCATCGAGGCGGTCGAGCGTCGTGTCGGCCGGAAACTGGCGCATTTTCACCGCGTATTCGAACGCTTCACCGTCGCCGTTGACGCGGGGCGCGTCGGCTCCGCCGGTGATGGGGACGACGCCGAGATAGATGTCCGGCGCCAGCCGCCGGTTGAGACGCACTTCCTCGCGGCAGGCAGCGAGCCGCTTGGCGAGGCTGCTGAAGTCGAGAAAGCCGAGGTCGAGCGGCTTTTTCAGCTTGTAGGCAATCTCACCCGTGAGCAGCACCCAGGAAATGTGCGTCTCGATCAGCCGCACGGGATCCGCCGCGTGGTCGTAGCAGGCCGGATCGAACAGGCGGCGGATCAGTTCCGGTGTCTCGTCCATGATCGCCTGCGAGTCGCGCTCACAACTGGCGTGCGTAGTCTTCCAGCTGGCGTTTGGCGGCGTCGAAGGCATCGCGCAGGGCGACGTAGACGTCTTCGTGCGCCTGTTTGTCGACGATGAGTTCCTTGCCCGGAACGCCGAGGTCGATGCGCACGTTGAAAGGTTTGCCCTGCTGTTGATGCTTCGCCGCCTGTTCGACGACGACGCGGCAGCTGACGATCTCGGCGAAGAACTGTTCGAGCTTGTCGGCCTTTTCGCGGATGTGGGTTTCCAGCGCGTCCGAGCGTTCCATGTCGCGGAAAGTGATCTGCAGCGGTGTTTTCATTTTGAGTCCCTTTGGTCAGAGTTTGGGGTGCCCTTCATGGGCGAATTGCTTTTCGTGCCGCTGCTGGCAGACGATGCAGCGTTTGGCGGTCGGGTAGGCGCGCAGGCGCTCGAAGACGATGTCGTCGCCGCAGCCGGTGCATACGCCATACTCGCCGGCCTTGATGCGCCCGAACGCGGCTTCGATGTCGCGCAGATCGCGGATGTGGCGATCGAAGCGCAGCACGTTGAAGTCCGCGAGCGCGTTGGCCAGCGATTCGTCGCCGCTGTCGCCCGGCTCGCGGTTGAGCAGGTCGATGCGATGCTGATCGCCGCTGTTGTCCAGTTCGCCACGGATTTCCCGCAAGAGATCCTGATAGGCCTGTTTCAGTTGCTGGTTCAGTTGATCGAGTTGCTGCGGGGCGAGGGCGGGCATGAAAGATCCTTTTGGGTGATTATCCTTCAATTGCGGATTGTCGCGGCGATTTCAAGCCGGATTGTCCATTTGGGGGCAATCCGATGCGAGCCTGGCGCCGCCGCCCGGTTCGCGCCACAAGCGGCGTCTTCGGCCAGCGAGGCACGCAGCCGTCACCTGGCAAGCCACGCGCGGATGAATTCCTGCGCGGCGTCCGACGGGAGCGGCCGGCTGAACAGGTAGCCTTGCATGAAATCGCATTGGTGCGAGGCGAGCAGCAGGCGCTGCGCCTCGCTCTCGACGCCTTCGGCCACCACGGCAAGGCCGAGACTGTGTGCCAGGGCGATGGTGGCGGTGCAGATGGCGACGTCGTTGCTGTCGGTCTCGATGTCGCGCACGAAGGATTTGTCGAGCTTGAGGGCCTGGATTGGCAGCAGCTTGAGATAACTGAGCGAGGAATAGCCGGTACCGAAGTCGTCGATCGTCAGCCGCACGCCGAGGTCGCGCAGCGCCTTCAGCTTGCGGACGCTGGTGTCGGGGTCGTGCATCGCCACGGATTCGGTGACTTCCAGTTCGAGTTCGGGGCCTTGCAGGGCATATCTGTCGAGGGCGTCCGCAACGCTGGCCAGCAGACCGGGCGCGCGCAACTGATGCGCCGACAGGTTGACCGCCATGACGAGATCGGTCAAGCCGGCTTCGCGCCAGTCGCGCAACTGGCGGCAGGCCTCGTCCAGGACCCAGTCGCCAAGTTGCAGGATCAGCCCGGTTTCCTCGGCGACCGAGATGAAGTCAGCCGGCGCCAAGAGCCCCTTGCGCGGGTGCTGCCAACGCACCAGCGCTTCGACGCCAACGGGCCGGCCGGCGGCACCATCGAACTGCGGCTGGTAATGCAGCACGAACTGGCGGGCTTCCATGGCAGCCCGCAGATCCTGCTCGAGCGTCAGACGCCTCACTGCCGCCTGGTTCATTTCCGCGGTGAAGAACTGCAGGTTGTTCCGCCCCTGCGCCTTGGCATGGTACATCGCGGTGTCGGCGTTCTTCATCAGCGTGTCCGCGTCATTGCCGTCGCCCGGATAGAAGGCGATGCCGATGCTTGCGCTCGAATGCAGTTCGTGTTCGTCGATGAGGTAGGGTGCGCCCAGCGCGTGCAGGATCTTCTCGGCCACGCGAGCCGCCGCGGGGGCATCGTCCACCTCGGTCAGCACCGCCACGAATTCGTCGCCGCCGAAGCGCGCGACGATGTCGCTGGCGCGCAGGCTGTTGCGCAGGCGATACGCCACCTCGACGAGCAGCTCGTCGCCGACCGCGTGCCCCATGGTGTCGTTGATGGTCTTGAAACGGTCCACGTCAAGGAAAATCACGGCCAATTCGCGCCGCTCCCGGCCGGCCATGGCGAGCGCCTGGTCCAGCTGGCTTTGCAGCCCGATGCGGTTGAGCATGCCGGTCAGTCCGTCGTGGTAGGCCATCTGGGTGATCTGCGCCTCGACCTGCTTGCGCTCGGAAATATCGGTGAAGCTGCCGACGTAATGCGTAACGCTGCCATCGGGCTGGCGCACGGCGGAAATCGTCAGCCATTTCGGGTACAGCGAGCCATCCTTGCGACGGTCTACGATCTCGCCCTGCCAGTAGCCGGTCTCGTCGAGCGACGTCCACATGGCCCGGTAGAGCTCGGCGGACGTCTGCCCGGAGGACAGGATTTTGGGGTTCTTGCCCGCGATGTCCGCAAGCGTGTATCCGGTCAACTGCGTGAAGGCGGGATTCACCGCCAGAATGCGGCCTGCGCTGTCGGTGATGAGGATGGCCTCGCCGCTGTGCTCGAAAACATTGGCGTAGAGGCGCAGGGTTTCGTCGGCGAGTTTGCGCGCGGTAATGTCCTGGATGGTGCCGCTGGAACGCAGCGCGCGGCCGGTTTCGTCGTACTGTGTCTCGCAGCGCTCGTTCACCCACTTGATACGACCATCCGCCATGCGCAGGCGGTGGGTGATCTCGTAAGGGGTGCGGGAGGCCACCGATTCGGAATAGGCGCGGTTCACCCGCTCGCGGTCGTCCGGATGGATGCCTGCGAGAAAAGCGTCGTAAGTGGCGCCAAAACGCGTCCTGTCGATTTCGAACAGGCGATAGATTTCGTCCGACCAGTCGAGCTTGCCACTGACAAGGTCGAGCTCCCAGCTGCCGACCTGGGCGATACGCTGGGCATGATGCAGGTTTTTTTCGCTTTCCGCGAGCGCTGCGGCGGCAAGCGCCTTGTCGGTGACGTCGATGCCGATGCCGATCAGGAACTGGACCCGCCCCTGCTCGTCGAGCAGCAGGCTGTTCGACCATTCGATCAGCCGCCGCGTGCCGTCGCGCGCGACCCAGTGGTTGGTGTGGACGCCGTGCACCCGCTCCGGATGCTCCACGAGTGCGCGGAACGCCTTGTCGCGCATGTCGTCGCACTCCTCGGGCGGCAGCAGGAAATCCCAGACGAACCGTCCTTCGACCTCGGCGAAGGAATACTGGCTCAGCGTCTCGCATGCACGGTTGAACCGGCAGATGCGGCCGTCGCGGTCGAGCAGCGCCACCAGCGCGCTGGCGTTGTCGAGAATCGCATTCTGCAGCGTGGTGAGCGCGCGCAATTCCTGCGAACGCGCCTCGACCCGGGCTTCAAGATTCTGGCGGGACTCGGACAGGGCCGTCGTCATGTGATTGAACGCCAACGCGAGCCGGTTCAATTCCTCGATGTCGCCGAGTTCGGCGCGCTGGCCGAGATCTCCCGTCGAGATGCGGTCGGCGACCGCGGTCAGCGCCTGGATGGGACGTGACAACCCCCGCCCGAGATACAGCGCGGCGAGCGCGGACAGCACCAGGAAGGTGAGCACGGCCGAATAGGTGATGTGGCGCAGCCGTACCACAGGCGCCAGAGCCTCGTCGGCGTCGATCTTCACCACCATGCCCCAGGCCAGCGCAGGCAGGTAGCGCCAGGCGGCGACCACGTCCACATCGGCATAATCGCGCACGAAACCGCTGCCGTGTTCACCCCGCAGCACCTGCTGGATCGGCAAGGCCGTCGAGCGCAGCGGAACCCGGTAGCGGAACGCTGCCTGCGAAACGTGCCTGAGCGGCCCCATGAAGAGCGCTTCGCCGTCGATCTCCTGCGCCAGCAGGGTCTCGCCGCTGCGGCCCAGGCCGGTGCGGTCGGACGTCACCGCCTCCAGTTTCTTCACGTCCAGCTGCAGGGCCAGCACGCCGATAGCCAGTCCGTCTTCCATGACCGGCGCCAGGAGGAACGCGGCCGGCCGGTTGCCCGAGGGGGCATACGGCGCGAAGCGGCTGACATGGGTCTGCAGGGCGCGTATGGTCAGTTCGAATCCGCGCGCGAGTTCGCTGCCGCGGTGAGCGCCATCCCTGAGATGGGCGCCCAGGTCCGCCTCCTTCGCCATGGAAAACACGACGTTCCCGGCCGGATCGATCAGCAGCAGGTCGTGAAAGCTGTCCGATTCGAAGGTGCGACGGAAGTTGCCATGGGCCTCGGCGGCGGCGGCGCGGTATGCCGCCCCTTGAAGGCCGCCCGCGCGGTAGGCCCGCGTGAGCGCGGCCATGTGTTGGCGCAGGCTGGGGCGCTCGCTGAACAGCCGGGCGTCGTTCAGCCGCCCGGCCACGTAGGTGTCGATCTGCTCGGCCTTCTTGTCGGCGATGGCTGCCATGTTCGCCAGCACGGTCTCGCGCAGCGAAGTCTCGAACGAAGCGAGAAAGAACGCGGCGAGGCCGGCGAGCGGCAGCACGGCCACCAGCAGGTAACTCAGCAGGAGACGCGTGGCGATGCGGCGCGTATTCACGGAGCGGCCTCCGGCAGATCTGCGACCAGGTCTTGCCATTCGGCACGCGACCGGTAGCCCGGGAAAGGTTCCGGGCGCAATGCGTCGCCCGCTTCCCACACCGGCTCGAACTGATAGTCGGAACGCGCCTTGCCGATGCGCACATGCTTCCACAGATGACGCGTGCGCCGGTCAACCGCGGCAATCCCCGAGGGCGCGGCCATGCTCTGCACCGCCATGGCCAGGTTGACCGTTTCCGCCTCGTCGGTGCGGGCGTCGCGCACGGCCTGCGCCCACAACTGGACACTGACATACGTGGCCTCGATGGGATCGCTGGTCACGCGGTCGGCGCCGTAGCGTTTTCGGAAGGCCTCGACAAAACGCTGGTTGGTTCCACCCGGCAGGCTCTGGAAATAGTTCCACACCGCATAATGCTTGGCGTGAAAGGCGTCGGGGCCGATCGTCCGGAGGCCATCCTCGGCAAGGCTGAACGACATCACCGGGATGCCGCCGAGTCCGGCGGCGTGCAGCGCGCGGAAGAAATGACCGTTGCTGTCGCCATTGATCGTGTTCAACACCACGTCCGGCCGCAGCGCGCGTAGTTCGGCGACGATGCCGCTGAAATCGGCGTCGCCCAGGGGACGGTAGCGTTCCGCGAGCACGTTGCCATGGTTGGCTCGCACGAGATCACGGACGATGAGGTTTGCGGTGCGCGGGAACACGTAGTCCGAACCCACCAGATAGACGCGTTTACCCAGCGTGTCGAGTGCCCAGCGGGTGCCGGGGATGATCTGCTGGTTGGGTGCCGAGCCCATATAATAAATATATGGGGACTGCTCCAGGCCTTCGTATTGCAGCGGATAGAAGAACAGGTGGCGGTGCCGTTCCACCACCGGCTTCACCGCCTTGCGGCAGGCCGAGGTCCAGCAGGCGAACAAGGCGCTGACGCGCTCCCCGGCGATGAGCCGTTCCGCTTCGGCGGCGAAGACGCTCGCGTCCGACTTGCCGTCGGCGATGACCATTTCGACCGGACGGCCAAGCAGGCCGCCGTCCGCATTGATCTCCTCGACCGCCAGGCGCACCGCATCGACCAGCGGGCGTTCGCTTGCCGCCATCGTGCCGCTCAGTGAATGCAGGACCCCGATGCGGATCGGTGGGGGCTCACTCGAATGCCGCAGCCAGAGCCCGAGCAGAAGCAGCAGGGCAAAAGGCAGCACCAGATGGGCCGGGCGGATTGACATGCGGCGATTCTAGCCGGAGAAGAACTGCTCCGCACGGCAACCCGTAACCAACTCGGAAATCAGGGGCTTTACCTCTGTTGCCGAGGCTGTGCCGCGGAGGGGGCGCGGCGTGCCGGACCTTCAGCGTTGCCAGGCGACACGCAGCAGATGTTCCTGTTCGTTGTAGTGATATTCCAGTTCGCCCTGATAGGCGCGATGCAGCGCATCACCGATGGTGCGCGCAAGGTGGATGTCGGTGGTCGTGACGAGCACGCCGCCGTTCTCGTCGGTCATGTCGAGGATGCGCTTGAGCGGACCTGCGATCTTCGCATGCTTTTCCTCGTTCTGGATGAGTTGCAGCAGTTCCTCGCGATGGCTATTGAAAAAATCACCCGAGACGCTGACGTATCCGGCAGGCATCCTTTCCCGCTGGCGCTGGCAGGCGGGGCAGCACGCCTTGTGCGCGTCGGCGGAGACGGTGAGCCATTGCCACCGCCCGCCGTGAAATACTGCGCCACAGTCCGGACATACGGCAGGTTCGGGTAGTTTGCGCTTCGCCTGGTAGGGATCGTGACGCGAATCCTGCAGCAGGCGATCGCGCCGAGCGGGCTGGAAACCGGCAAATCGGCTTTTCATGGATGCTCCTTGTCGTCAAGGTAAAACTCGCGGGGCGAGATTTTCCCCCTCCCTCGCTTGCGGGGGAGGGGGAGAGGGAAGCGTTCAGGGCGAGCGTCGTTTCATATTCCGGAGCGGCGAACCGTCATGAACGTTGGGAACCAAAAAATGTGATCTTTTACGCGGGGGGCCGGCGTTCCAGGGCGATTCCGGCCACTTCGAGTACAAGGCCGATGACGAGCAGCACCACGCCCAGCCACATTTCCGGCGCAAGAAAGATCAGCACGCCGCCTGAAACAACACATGCGCCAGACGTGATGCGTCGTGCGGTACGCGATCTCGGCATGTCCGGTGCGCTCCTCTCATTCGTTGTAAAGACGGGCCTCGGCGGGTGCATCGACCCCATACTGCTCGATCAGTGCCTCCACTTCGCCCAGCAGGGTGTCGTCCTCGTCGTCTTCCAGCGCGCCATCACCCACCAGACGTGCCGCCAGCCCGCTCAGGATCGCCTCGCGCACGCTGCCCAGCGTGATCAGGTTTTCCCGATTGTCGTCGTCGAGCAGCGCCTCGATCACGCAACTCAAGGCCTCGCTGGCAGAGGCCTGCGCAAAGTCGATGGCGAGCGCCGCCGGGCCATATTCCTCGAGCAGCGCATCCAGTTCGTCGAGCACCGAGGCATCGACATCGAAATGGTGCAGCCGCTCGGCTTCGCGAAAATCATCCGGCAGCAGATCGGCGAGAAACCGCCGCACCATCACCAGGGTGACCGGCTGCTCCGTTTCCGGATCGTTGATACGGCTCAGAAGGAGAGCGGAAAGCCGTGGGCTCACCAGACTGGCGACATCGATGGGGTTGTTCGTCATGGCATCCTCCCACTGGCCGGGCACGAGAACGGGTCCGATTTTCGACGGCTATGTCTTCATATATAGCAGCAGACGCGCGGTTTGCTCGGCATGGCCCGAGGGTGCGAGTTGCCGCATCCTGGGGGCGGACGGCCGCGCCGCACGCTCCAGCCAGCGTAGCCCGGATGGAATGAAACGGAATCCGGGGCGGGTGCAAGTTGGTTCGCTGCCCTCCCGGATTTCGCTGCGCTGCATCCGGGCTACGCCACGTGGGGCCGCGCTTCGCTTCGCGAATTTCACGGCAAGGGCTTGCCGTCGATGCTCAGCTGGCCGCGTGCTCCAGGCTGCGCACCAGCACCACGACCTTGTGACGGTCGAGGCGGTTGATGAAGAGTTCGCTGTTGAAGCGCGTACCGTTGCGGTGGCGTGCCTCGAACGGCATGGCACAGCGGCAGAGAAACGCGAGGCGGGGATGAACGCGGTCGTCGAGGACCAGTTCGGTGCCGCCCAGTTGCGGCAGCAGGGTGGACACGTGGCGGCCGGCCAGTTCGTTGGGACGATACCCGAAAATCTCTTCGCAACCGCGGCTGCAATCACGGATTTCACCCGTGTCGTTGAGTGCGATTACGGCCAGATTGTCGTCACCCGGGTGGGTGAAGAAAGGAGAATGAGAAGAATTCGCGTCATTAGAACATTTCCACTGCACATTGCCGGCCGTCGCCATGGTGACCTCCATAAACGTTGCATTCGGGTACCCGTCCCGCGCGGCAATCCTGCGCCCGGAACGTGAAGCCTGCATGAACACCGAAGTCATTTTTTGTTTCAGGCGCGGGGCTTGCCGCGTGGTGTTCGAGTTGCTTCTCTGCTGGCGTCACCCGGAATTGTTACCGGTTTGTGAACGCCTTGGGGTTAGTTATGGCAGAGCACGATAGGTTCCGCAAGGACGAACCGCACATCGCAACAACACACAAATCGGATACGCAGGTATGATTTCACCCCGTACCGAGGCCGGCCCCGGAGTGGCGGCAGTGAAACGAATACGACAAGCCAGGAGCACGTTGTGATGACACGAAACCCGAAAGACGCCTATCTGGAAAGAGCTCGACACCTGTCCGGGCAGGAAGCCGAGCGTTTGCTGTCGCGGATGCGCGGCAAGCTGATGCGCCGACTGGAAGAGGAGAAACTGACTCCCATGGAAGTCGTCGCGCTGCAACTCGAAATCGAGGACGAAGACCTGAAGGAATGGCGCAAACGCATGTCGGAGCTGAAATCGAAATTCAACTTCGACTGGCAGGATGCAGCCCAGGCCTGATTATCCCGTAGCGTGACGCCGCAGGTGGCGCTCGATGGCGATGGCCGCGAGGAGCGCCGCCACCAGCAGGGGCACCACTGCGAGATTCAGTGCGAACCAGCCGAAGCGGTCGTAGAGCCAGCCCGCCGACAGCGTGGCCAGGGCGACCAGGCCGAACACCGTGAACTCGTTGGCCGCCTGCACCTTCGCCTGTTCGGCAGGGCGATAGGTCTGCGTGAGCAGCGCGGTGCCGCCGATGAAGGCGAAGTTCCAGCCGACGCCAAGCAGGATCAGCGCCGACAGGAAATGCACGAGCTCGACGCCGGAGAGCGCCAGGCCCACGTGACCAAGCAGCAGGACGAACCCGGCCTGCATGATGCGTGGCGCACCGTAGCGCCGGACCAGCGTGCCGGTGAAGAACGACGGCGCGAACATGCCCACCACGTGCCACTGGATCACCGGCGTCACGCTTTCCCCGGGCAGATCGCAACCGAGAATCGCCAGCGGCGTCGCCGTCATCACCATGATCATCACCGCATAACCGACGGCGGCACCGAACACGGCGACGCGCAGGGCGGGCTGACGCACGAGCTCCGCCAGCGGTCTCGCAGGGCCGACATGGGCGGTATCGAGCCGCGGCAGGCGCAGGAAGGCGAGCAGCACCAGGGCGGCAAGACTCAGAACGCTTTGCGCGACATACGAACCGACGAACGCTTCCCCCGCGACCCAGTCGCGCCCCCACAGCGCGAGCTGCGGCCCGACGAAGGCCGCCACGACACCGCCCGCGACGACCAGCGCGATCGCCTGGCTCGCGTGCTGGGGCCCCGCCGCATCGACCGCGGCAAAGCGATAGTAGTTGGCGAACCCCTGATAGCTGCCGAGCAGGAAATGGCCGAGGACGAACAGCGCGAAATCGGCCCGGTGCAGGGCCAGCGCACTCGCGGCGCTACCGGCGACGCCGAGCAGGGCACCGAGCAGGAAGCCGGGGCGGCGCCCCAGCCGGCGCATCAGCCGCGCCGCGGGCAGCGAAGCCAGCGCGGTGCCGATCACCATGGCAGCGACCGGCAGCGTCGCCAGACTCTTGTCGGTGGCGAGCATGCTGCCGAGGATGGCGGCAAGGGTCATCGACAGCACGATGACGGACAGCATCAGCGCCTGGCTCAGCGCCAGGATTGCGACATTGCTGCGGGCGGAAGCGGGGGCGGACGGCATGGAGCGGCTTGGCAAACGTCGGGCAAATGCCGCATGGTACCCGTTGCGGCCGCCGCCCGATGCTCACCCGCTGCGGCGCGCGACCGCGCACGCCACCCCGCGCAGGGCGTTGCTGCCGGAAACCGCATCGAAGGTCTCGCCGTCCATGCAGGCGTTGTAGTTGATCGGCGCCTGTGCGTCCCACCAGCCATATTCGGCCCATACCGTACCGGCGGCGAGCTGCGGGTTGACCCGGGCGTGGCAGTGCAGGGTGCCTTCGCGTGTGTGCAGCGCGATGGCGTCACCCGGCGCAATGCCGCACGTGGCCGCGACATCCGGCGCCAATTCGGCTTCCGGACGTGGCTGCCTGCGCCGCAGGCCAGCCAGTTGGCGGAACTGGCTGTGGCAATAGGCGACCGTCTTGCCGCAGGTGAGCAGGTAGGGAAATTCAGCATCGGGCGCCGCTGGCGCATAGTCGGGCAGGGGGCCTGCCCCGGCTGCGGCGAGGGCCTCCGACCACAGGGTGACGCGCGGCAGCGGCGGTTCCGCCGTCAGGTTCGGGGCGCGCAGCCCGCGGCGCGCCGCGCGCAGATCTGCCGCGCTGACGCCGGACGGCGCCAGCACGTGGGCGAGCCCGGCTTCGGGGTCGCCGCCGAAAAAACCGTCGGCGAGTCCCAGCGCGCGTGCCAGCGCGAACACGATGCGTGTGTCGGACCACGCCTCGCCGGGCGGCGCCACCACGGCCGGTCGCAGTTGCAGGTGGGCCTCGGCCGGCGCGCTCACCATGAAGCCGGCCTGCAGGCCCTCGCGTTCCCAGCAGGACGCCGCCGGCAGCAGGAGGTCGGCCCAGCGCGCGGTCGGCGTCTCGAACAACTCGGTCTGCACGAAGAAATCGAGTTTCGCCAGCGCCGCCTCGGCATGGCGGGTGGCTGGCTTGGACACCAGAAAATTGCTGCCGAACGCGGCCAGGGCGCGGATCGGATAGGGCTCGCCCTCGACCACCGCACGGAACAGGTCGCGGCTGGTGATCCAGCCACGCGTCGGCGGGCCCAAGGGACGCTCGGTGAGGCCCAGGGTGGCCGCGGCCACGCCGCTGCGGGCGTCGAACGCGGCGATGTCGTTGAGGTGCGGACGGGGGAACCAGCGGTTGCCGCCCGGTCGGCCCAGGCTGCCGGTGAGCGCGTAGAGGATATTGATGGCACGCGTGGCGGCGGTGGCCTGCGCCTGCTGGCCGGTGCCGGTCCAGGTGGCGAGGCTGACCGGGCGCGCATCGGAGAGCAATGCGGCGGCGTGCTGCAAGCGCGCCGCGTCGATGCCGGTGACGGCTTCCACACGCGCCGCGTCCCATGCCGCCGCGGCCGCGGCGAGGCGATCCAGAACCGTCCCTCCGCCGCCGGGTGCGGGATCGAAGGCGTCGGAATGCCGGCGCAGGAATTCGACATCGGCGCCGCCGCCTTCGAGCAGCAGATGAACGAGACCGAGCGCGAGCGCCGCGTCGCTGCCCGGACGCACCGGCAGCCACAGGTCGGCACTGCGTGCAAGGCCGCCCTGGCGCGGGTCGATCACGATCAGCCGCGCCCCGCGCCGTTGCGCCGTGCGCACACGCTCGGCCTGGGCGAGCCAGGTCGTCGCCGGATTGCAGCCCCACAGCACGATGGTGGCGGCCGCATCGAGGTCCGGCGTGCCGAGCGTGTTGCCCCAGGTCAGGCGCGGGGTGAAATCGCGATGCCAGTTGCAGTTCTCGGTGGCGAACACCAGGTTAGGGCTGCCCCACCGATGCACCAGGCGATGAATCCAGGCGAAGCTGTCCGCAATCGCCGTACCGCTCGGCGTCGCCACCGCGAACGCCGTCGCCTGCGGACCGGCCGCGGTGAGACGTTCGCCCGCCAGCGCCAGCGCCGCGTCCCAGGATATCGGCGCCCAGCCCGGGTCGGCCTCGCCCTTGGGCCGCGTGCGGCGCAGCGGCGTGGTCAGGCGTTGCGGGTGCGCCGTCAGTTCCGGCGCCGCGCGTGCCTTGATGCACACCGCCTTGCCGGTCGGATGCTGCGGGTCTGGATCGATGCGCAGCAAGCGCCCCTCCTCGACGGTGGCGAGGCAGCCGCAGCGCGAAATGCACAGCGCGCAATAGGTGGGAATGGTTTGATGCATGGGCGCTGTTCCAGTGTACTGCGGGCACGCACGTTTTCTGCTATGCATAGAGGGCAGAAAATGAAAGGGACGGCATGGCGAAGGAGGGGAAGGAAGGATTCACACCATGGCAGCCAGCAGCGTGCCGCGTCGCGCAATCCTCCGCCCGGAACACGCGGAGATCGGCGCCGATGTGCCTGGATGCCCCCTGTATGGATGTCGCGGTCTCATCCGCATCCACCGCCGCCCCATCGATCGCCTGCTGAGCCTGTTCGTCAGCGTGTACCGCTTTCGTTGCCAGCAGTTCGAGTGCCAGTGGGAAGGCAATCTGACGAAGCGGCGCTGGCTGGTGGGAACCCCAAGCGCACGGCGCGGGTCGGACAGCGGTCAGGGAAGCTAACGGGCATGGTGTATTGCCACCCCCGATCATGAAGGAGAATGATCCGTGCGCCATCTGTTGATCGTCGTGTCCTTGTTGTTCGTCCCGTTCGCACCCGCCCGCGCGGAGGTGAGTGTCGGCGTCGGCATCCACGTACCGGGCGTGTCCATCGGCATCAACATTCCCGCCTACCCGAAGCTCGTGCGCGTACCCAACTACCCCGTGTACTACGATCCCTACCTGCGTGTGAACCTGTTTTTCTACGACGGCCTGTACTGGGTGTTCCAGGACGACAAGTGGTACGTCAGCGCCTGGTACAACGGGCCGTGGGACTGGGTCGATCCCTTCGACGTGCCGGTCTACGTGTTGCGCGTGCCGGTGCGGTATTACCGCGTGCCGCCGCCGTATTTCCGTGGCTGGCACGCCGATGCGCCACCGCGCTGGCATGAGCACTGGGGCCGCGACTGGCAGGCGCGCCGCAGCGGATGGGAGCGTCAGGATCGCCACACCCCCCGGCCGCCGCGCGCCCCGCTGCCGTCCTACCAGAAACACTACTCGGGTGACCGTTATCCGGGCGAATTCGAGCGCCAGCGCGAGATTCGCACCGAGCGTTACCGCTACCAGCCGCGCGAGGCGTTCACGCGCCGCTACGAGGAACGGCAGCGCCCCGGCGACGGGCCGCGCGAGGGAGGGCGTGACGGGGGACGCGGGCCGGCACGTCGTTGAAACGCGGCATGCGCTCAGTCCGGCTGCCCGAGCAGGTCGCCGAGCATGCGCCTGAAAACCCGCACCACGGCATCGCGATCGATGTCCGGGTTGCGGATGGCGCGAATCTTCAGGCCCTCGAACATGGCCGCGATGGCCTCGACCATGCCGGCGATCGCCGCCTCGTCGTTCTGATGGCCGGCGCTCTGGCGATGGGCGCGCAGCGTCGCGGCGAGGCTCTCGCGGCATTGCCGGTCGGCGGCTTGCACGATGGTCGCGATGTGCGCATTGCGCGCGGCTTCGGCAACGATTTCCAGTTGCAGGCCGGCGGCGCCCGGGTCGAGGTTGTCGTCCACGCCTTCCACTGCGCGCTCGACCATCGCGGCCTTCATGTCGCTGGCGCGCCGCAGTTCCGCGGTCAGTCGGGTCAGGCGCTCCATGTCATCGGCGACGATATCGGCGATAATCGCTTCCTTGTTTTCGAAGTAATGGTAGATGTGGCCGGTGCTCATCCCCGCGCGCTTCGAAATCTGCGCGATGCTGGTGCGGTGGAAGCCGTATTCGCGAAAACACTCCGCAGCGGCGGCGCGAACCTGGGCGCGCCGGGCGTCGGCACGGGGTGAGGCGAGTGGCTGGGTCGGGGACGAGGCGGGGACCATGGGACATCTCCAGAAGCACGACAAGAACGGGGGGCTTGCGTTGCATTGAATTGTAATATAGATTGAACGTTCATTCAAAATCCGTTTTTCCTTCCGGTTCAATAGCGCGGCCACCGGCACGCGCGCACATCGAGAGCTTTTCATGCAGACCCATCGTCGATTGCATACTGTTTCCCTGGCACTGGCGCTGACGGGCGCGTTGCTGACCACAGCCTGCGGCAAGTCGCAGCAGCCGCCGCCGGGCGGCCCCGGCGGCGCACCGGGCGCCCCGGCGGTCACGGTCGTGACGGTGACGCCGGAATCCGTGCCGGTGACGACTGAACTGCCCGGCCGCACCACGCCCTATCTCGTCGCCGAGCTGCGCCCGCAGGTGAGCGGCATCGTCAAGGCACGCCTGTTCAAGGAAGGCGGCACGGTGAAGGCCGGCGAGGTGCTCTACCAGATCGATCCGGCGACGTATCAGGCGACATTCGAGAGCGCACGCGCCAACCTCGCGCGCGCCGAAGCGAACCTCGATGCTGCGCGCATCAAGGCCGAACGCTATGCCGAACTGGTGAAAATCGAGGCGGTGAGCAAGCAGGCCAACGACGATGCCGCCGCGGCGATGAAGCAGGGCCAGGCCGAGGTCGCCGCCGCGCGCGCGGCGCTCGAGCGCGCGCGCATCGACCTTGCCTACACCCGCGTGACCTCACCGATTTCCGGACGCATCGGCCGCTCGATGGTGACGCCGGGGGCACTCGTCACCGCCAACCAGGACGACGCGCTCGCCACCGTGCAGCAGCTCGACCCGATCCATGTCGACGTCACCCAGTCCAGCGTCGATCTGTTGCGCATGAAACGCGATTTCGAGTCCGGCGCGATGCGGCGAACCGGCGGCAACGGCGTGCCGGTGCAGCTCGTGCTGGAAGACGGCAGCGTCTACGGGCTCGAAGGCAGGCTGGCGTTTTCCGAAGTGACGGTCGATCCGGGTACCGGCAGTGTGACCCTGCGCGCGGTGTTCCCCAACCCCAAGGGCGAACTGCTGCCGGGCATGTACGTGCGTGCGCGCCTGGCGCAGGGCACCCGTGACGCGGTGTTTCTGCTGCCGCACGCAGCGGTGACGCACGACCCCAAGGGCAATGCCTCGGTCATGCTGGTGAACGCCCAGAGTCAGGTCGAAGCGCGCGTGATCAAGGTGGCGCAGTCGGTCGGCGGCACCTGGATGGTGACCGAAGGACTCGCCGCAGGCGACCGCGTCATCGTCGAAGGCCTGCAGCGGATCAGACCGGGCGCACCGGTCCAGGCGCAGGATGCCGCGGCGCCGCAACCCGCTGCCACCGCCCCGGCAAAAGGGTAAGCAACCATGGCCCGCTTCTTTATCGACCGGCCCATCTTCGCGTGGGTCATCGCCATCGTCATCATGCTTGCCGGTGCGCTGTCCATCCTGACGTTGCCGGTGTCGCAGTACCCGGCGATCGCGCCGCCGACCATCGCCATCAACGCCTACTATCCCGGCGCTTCGGCAAAGACGGTGGAGGATTCGGTCACCCAGGTGATCGAGCAGAAACTCACCGGCCTCGACGGGCTGCTTTACATGAGCTCGCAGTCGGACTCCTATGGTCGCGCGACGGTGACGCTCACCTTCGACGCCGGCACCGACCCGGATATCGCCCAGGTGCAGACGCAGAACAAGTTCCAGCTCGCACTGCCGCTGCTGCCACTGGCGGTGCAGCAGCAGGGTGTGCAGGTGGTGAAGTCGACGCGCAACTTCGTGATGATCGTCGGCTTCGTCTCCAAGGACGGCAGCATGAGCCGCACCGACCTCGCCGACTTCCTCAACTCGACCGTGCAGGAGCCGCTGTCGCGGGTCACCGGTGTGGGTGAGGTACAGGTGTTCGGCGCGCAATACGCGATGCGCATCTGGCTCGATCCGGACAAGCTGAACAACTTCCGGCTCACCCCCGGCGACGTGCAGGAGGCGATCCTCGCGCAGAACGCCCAGGTGTCCGCGGGCCAGCTCGGTGGCACGCCGGCGGTGGCGGGGCAGGGCTTCACCGCCTCGATCACCGCGCAGAGCCGGCTGCAGACGGTCGAGGAATTCGAGCGCATCCTCCTGCACAGTTCGGCGCAGGGCGGCGAGGTGCGTCTGAAGGACGTCGCGCGCATCGAGATCGGCACCGAGAACTACGGCATCGTCGGCCGCTACAACGGCCAGCCGGCCTCGGGCATCGGCATCAAGCTGGCCGCCGGCGCCAACGCGCTCGACACCGCCGCGGCGGTCAAGGCCAAGGTCGAGGAGATGAAGCCCTATTTCCCCGCCGGCATCGAGGTGGTGGTGCCGTACGACACCACGCCCTTCGTGCGGATCTCCATCATGAACGTGGTGCAGACGCTGGTCGAAGCGGTTCTGCTGGTGTTCCTGGTGATGTACCTGTTCCTGCAGAACTTCCGCGCGACGATCATCCCGACCATCGCAGTGCCGGTGGTGCTGCTCGGCACTTTCGGCGTGATGGCCGCGGCCGGCTTCTCGATCAACACCCTGACCATGTTCGGCCTGGTGCTGGCGATCGGCCTTCTGGTCGACGACGCCATCGTGGTGGTCGAAAACGTCGAGCGCCTCATGACCGACGAAGGTCTGTCGCCCAAGGAAGCGACCAAGAAGTCGATGCGTCAGATCACCGGCGCGCTGGTCGGCATCGGCCTGGTGTTGTCGGCGGTGTTCGTGCCGATGGCCTTCTTTGGCGGCTCCACCGGGGTCATCTACCGCCAGTTCTCGATCACCGTGGTCTCGGCGATGGCGCTCTCGGTGCTGGTGGCGATCGTGTTCACACCGGCCTTGTGCGCGACCATGCTGAAGCCGGTCGAAAAGGGCCAGCATCATGGCGCGGGCGGACTGTTTTCGGGCTTCTTCGGCTGGTTCAACCGCATGTTCGCGCGCAATACCGAGCGCTACGAATCGGCGGTGGGGAAAATCCTCGCGCGCAGCCTGCGCTTCCTGGCGATCTACGTCGCCATCGTCGGCGTGCTGGCGCTGCTGCTCATGCGCATGCCGACTTCCTTCCTGCCCGACGAGGATCAGGGCGTGCTGTTCACCCAGGTCATCCTGCCCGCCGGCGCCTCGCAGGAGCGCACCGTCGAGGTGCTGAAGAAGGTCGAGCACCAGTATCTGGAAAACGAGAAGGGCAAGGTGCGCTCGGTGTTCACCGCGGCCGGCTTCAGCTTCGCGGGGCAGGGGCAGAACATGGGCATCGGCTTCGTCAATCTCGAACCCTGGGATCAGCGCGGTGACCCCGGCGCGGACGTGCAATCGATCGCCGGGCGGGCGATGGGCGCGTTCTCGCAGATCAAGGAAGCGATGGTGTTCGCCTTCGTCCCGCCGGCGGTGATCGAGCTCGGCACGTCCAGCGGCTTCAACGTCCAGCTGCAGGACCGCGCCGGTCTCGGCCACGATGCCCTGATCGCGGCGCGCAACCAGTTCCTCGGCATGGCGATGCAGGACAAGCGCCTGGTCGCGGTGCGCCCCAACGGCCAGGACGACGTCGCCGAATACCAGCTCGAGATCGACCACGCCAAGGCCGGTGCGCTCGGTGTGGATGTGGCCGACATCAACGACACCCTTGCCACCGCCTGGGGCGGCACCTACGTCAACGACTTCATCGACCGCGGCCGCATCAAGAAAGTCTACTTGCAGGCCGACGCCGCAGCGCGCATGAAGCCGGAGGACATGGGCAAATGGTACGTGCGCAACAAGGCCGGCGAGATGGTACCGATTGCGGCGTTCACCAGCGCGAAATGGGTGTACGGATCACCTCGCCTGGAACGCTTCAACGGCCAGCCTTCGGTCGAGCTGCTCGGACAGGCGGCACCCGGCCTGTCCTCGGGCGACGCCATGGCGGCGGTCGAGGAGATCATCGCCAAGCTGCCGACGGGCATCGGCTACGAATGGACCGGCACCTCCTTCGAGGAACGGCGCTCCGGCACCCAGGCGCCGGCGCTGTATGCCCTATCGGTACTGGTGGTCTTCCTGTGTCTGGCGGCGCTCTATGAAAGCTGGTCGGTGCCGTTCGCGGTCATCCTGGTGGTGCCGCTCGGCGTGCTCGGTGCGGTGCTCGCCGCGAGCGGGCGCGGCCTGTCGAACGACGTCTATTTCCAGGTCGGCCTGCTCGCCACCATCGGCCTGGCGTCGAAGAACGCGATCCTCATCGTCGAGTTCGCCAAGGCGCAGATGGAGCAGGAAGGCAAGGACCTGATCACCGCCACGCTCGAAGCGGTGCGCATCCGGCTGCGGCCCATCCTCATGACCTCGCTGGCGTTCGGCTTCGGCGTGCTGCCGCTGGCAATCGCCACCGGCGCCGGCTCGGGCAGCCAGCACGCGGTCGGAACCGGCGTGCTCGGCGGCACGATTGCGGCCACGCTGCTCGGCATCTTCTTCATCCCGCTCTTCTACGTGGTGATCAAGCGCATTTTCAAGACCAGGCCGCAGGCCGCAGGCACGGCGTCTGCCGCGCCACAGGAGATCGAGTGATGATCCCGCTTCGTACCCTCAGCGCCGTGCTCATCGCCGCCCTGGCCAGCGGCTGCAGCATGATTCCGGACTACCTGCGCCCCGCGGCGCCGGTGCCGGCCAGTTTCCCCGATGCAGCGCCAGCGGCCACCGCCACGCCGGCCGATGCGATCGCCTGGCGCGACTACTTCGCCGACGCCCAATTGCGCGAAGTGATCGCGCTGGCGCTCGCCAACAATCGCGACCTGCGCGTCGCCGCGCTCAACATCGAAAAGGCGCGTGCGCAGTACGGCATCCAGCGTGCCGATCTCTATCCCGCAATCGGCGCGAACGCCGGCCAGACTGCGCAGCGCTTGCCCGACGGCTCCGGTGATGGCAACGTCAGCCGCCTCTACAGCGCCACCGTCGGCTTCTCCGCCTACGAGCTGGACTTTTTCGGGCGTATCCGCAGCCTCAACGAGCAGGCCTTGCAGCTCTACCTCGGCAGCGAGGAAGCCCGCCGCAGCGGACAGATCAGCCTGGTGGCGGAGGTTGCACGCACATGGCTCGCGCTCGCGGCCGACCGTGAGCGCCTGGCGCTCGCGACGCGCACGCTGGAGACGCGGCAAAAATCCTTCGATCTCACGCAGCGCAGTTTCGACGCCGGCGCAGTCTCCGCGCTCGACCTGCGCCAGGCGGACACCCTGCTGCAAGGCGCGCGCGCCGACGCGGCGCGTTACCGCAGTGTGGTGGCGCAGGATGAGCACGCGCTCGCGCTGCTTGCGGGCGCCGCGGTACCGGCCGAATGGCTGCCGTCGCAGTTGCCGGAGGGGCTCGCCGCGGTCGCCGAACTGCCGGCCGGCGTGCCCTCCGAAACCCTCACGCGCCGCCCCGACATCGTCCAGGCAGAGCACGCGCTGCGCGCCGCCAACGCCAGCATCGGCGCGGCGCGCGCAGCCTTCTTTCCGCGCATCACCCTGACCGCTGCCGCCGGCACCGCGAGCACCTCGCTTGGCGACCTGTTCGGCAGCGGTTCCGGCACCTGGAGCTTCATCCCGCAACTCCGCGTCCCCATTTTCGAAGCAGGGCGCTTGCAGGCGAGCCTCGACGTCGCCGAAGTGCAGCGTGACATCCAGGTCGCCCAGTACGAGAAGGCGATCCAGTCCGCGTTCCGCGAAGCCGCCGACGCGCTTGCCGAACGCGCCACGCTGAGCGAACAGCTCGACGCGCAGCGCCGCCTGGTCGATGCGGCGACAGCCGGCTTCCAGTTGTCGGACGCACGCTATCGCGCCGGCGTCGACAGCTATCTCGGTCTGCTCGACGCCCAGCGCGCGCTGTATGCCGCGGAACAGGACCTGATCGGCGTGCGGCTTGCCGAAACGGCGAACCGCGTCGCGCTGTACAAGGTGCTCGGCGGCGGGTGGCGCTGATTCGGCTTCGGCCGAAAGGGTGAGGCCGACCGGTTCGGCGCGCTGACGGCGCCGCCGGCAGGCCGTGCCTGAAATCCGTGCTTGCTTTGAACCTAAAAACCACAGTTGACCGCTCATCATCCTCACCAAAGCCGCATGAATACTAGATTTTGTGCCTTCGATGCCGTTCACCTGATGGGTGAGTCCGCTACACACCCGATGGCACGCCTGCTCGTGCGCCTGCCTTTGTCGCGCCTCCTTGCGGGCCCCGGCCCGCGGCGTCGTTGCTTCGCGGCAGGCACCCGTTCAGACGCACCCTCGGGTGCGTCCAACTGCGGTTTCTAGG
>JANJXT010000027.1 GCA_024708885.1 Thiobacillus sp. | reverse complement strand
CTAGAAACCGCAGTTGGACGCACCCGAGGGTGCGTCTGAACGGGTGCCTGCCGCGAAGCAACGACGCCGCGGGCCGGGGCCCGCAAGGAGGCGCGACAAAGGCAGGCGCACGAGCAGGCGTGCCATCGGGTGCGTAGCGGAATCACCCATCAGGTGAACGGCATCGAAGGCACAAAATCTTGTATTCATGCGGCTTTCGTGAGAATGATGAGCGGTCAACTGTGGTTTTTAGGTTAAATCGTATTGCCATCACCACGGCCCTGGCCTGCCTGCCGTTCGCTGCCCACGCTGCCGACTATCGCTGCGGCATATTCGCCAGCGGCGCCACCGAAACACCGGCCGCAAGCGCCGGAGAATACCGGGCGGCCGGACGGCTGCTGGCCCAGGGCAGGCAGCTTTACGACAAGCAAATCCCGAAACGCTGAATCCGCCGTTCAGATAGCGCCGCTTGCACGGCGCTGCCGCACCACTTCGAACAGCGCAGCCGCCAGCGCCGCGGCCGCGTTCAGCGATTCGACACGCCCCGGCATCGGGATCCGCACGCGCCGCTGCGCCGCGCGTGCGGTCGCCACGTCCAGACCCGCGCCTTCATTGCCGACCACCAGCGCCGTCGCGCCCGTATAGCCTGCCGCGTAGAAATCCCGGGATTCGTCGAGCGCCAGCGCCACACTCTGCCCGTCGAAGGCCGCGAGCCAGACAGCCAGATCGGCGTCGCGCAGCAGCGGCAGCACGAACTGCGCACCCTGCCCGCCACGCAAGGCCTTGGGCGACCAGGGATCGTGGCAGCCTTTCGACAGCACGGCGAGCGTCGCCCCGGCGGCTGCGGCCGTACGCAACATCGAGCCGAGGTTGCCGGGGTCCTGGATGTTCTCCAGCACGATCACCAACGGCGTCGCTTCCAACGGCGGCGGTGCCAGCCATGCGGCCTCGGCCAGCACACCCGTCGGCGTCGCCACCGGCGACAGCTCGCTGAACAGCGCATCGGCGAGAACCAGCATGCGTGCGGCACCGCCGCGCACCGCCAGTGCGTCCAGACGACCGGGCGCGCATGATGCCGCGCACGCCAGCGTATGCGGCGTGCCGCCCGCGTCGAGATACGCCTCCAGCAGATGCTCGCCATCGAGCAGCGTCATGCGCGCCTCGCGCCGCGCACGCGCCGACTCGGCAAGCTTCTTCAAACGCCTGAAAATCGGGTTGTCGCGGGAAGTCACGATCGTTGGCTGCATGTGCGAATTATCCTGGAAACCGCAGTTGGATGTGTCCGATGGTGCGATCAACCGCGGTTTCCAGAATTGTCTCCGCGAGCAACGCGCTACACTGCTTTTTTATGCACATTGCCCTCATCACCCCCTACGGCCCGCAGCAGCGCAACGGCAACTGGCACACTGCCGCGCGCTGGGCGCGCTTCCTGCGCGAAGCAGGGCATGGCGTGCGCACCCAGGTCGAGTGGGACGGACACGAAGCCGACCTGATGATCGCGCTGCACGCGCGCCGCAGTCACGCGGCGATACGCGCGTTCGCCGACCGCTATCCAAGCCGCCCGCTGATCGTCGTCCTGACCGGCACGGATCTCTATCGCGATATCCGCACGGACGCCGCTGCGCAACACTCACTGGAACTCGCGCACCGCCTCGTCGTTCTGCAGGAACGCGGAATCGACGCGCTCGGGCCGCGTCTCACCGGCAACACGCGCGTCATATACCAGTCCTCGCCCGACATCGAACGCAGCCCGGCACGCGACGACCTGTTCGAGGTGCTGGCGATCGGCCATCTGCGCGAAGAAAAGGATCCCTTCCGCCTGGCGCTCGCCACCGCGCTGCTGCCCGACGCTTCGCGCATCCAGGCCGTCCATCTCGGACGCGCGCTCGGCGACGAGATGGCGGCGAGCGCCGAGCGGGCGCAGGCCAGCCTGCCGCGCTGGCACTGGGGCGGCGAGGCGCCGCATGGCGCGGTGCTGAAACACCTGTCGCACGCGCGCCTGCTGGTATTGAGTTCGCTGATGGAAGGCGGCGCCAACGTGATCTGTGAAGCCCTCGCCGCCGACGTGCCGGTGCTGGCGTCCGACATCCCCGGCAATCGCGGCATGCTCGGCGACGACTACCCCGGTTATTTTCCGGTCGGCGACGAACGCCGCCTGGCGCGGCTGCTCCTGCGCGCCGAGACGGATGCGGTGTTCTACAGCGGCCTGCGCGACCATGCGCGCGTGCGGCGGGCGCTGATGCGTCCCGAGCAGGAGGCGAGCCGGCTACGCCAGCTGGTGGCGGAATTCGAGCACCCCGCCGCCTGATTTCCAGCCCTCGTCGAACAGGATGCGGAACAGGCGTGCGCGCTCGGTGGCGTCGAGGCCCTGCAGCACGCGCACGGCGTCCTGTGCGACCCGCGCATCGCGCGTCAATGCATAATCCAGCGCCAGCGCGCGCCACACGCCGGAGAGTCTCGGGTCGACCGTATCGAGCCGTTGCAGCGCCTGCGCCACGCCGGCCTCGCCCTTCGCCAGATAGAACATCCATCCGAGGTTGTGCCATGCGGCAATGTAGCCGGAGTCGATTTCCACTGCGGCGCGGTATGCCTGCATCGCCTCGCGTGGATGTCCGCTGTCGCGCAGGGCATTGCCAAGATTGTTGAGCGCCCACACATCGGCAGGATCGATTTTCAGGGCTTCACGGTATGCGGCAATCGCTTCGGGCAGGCGCCCGAGCTCTGCCAGCGCCCGCCCCTGCACGAAGCGGGCGAGCGCGCTGCCGGCATCGGCCGCCGCCCAGTCCCGCCCCCAGACGAGCAAGCCTGGCCAATCGCGCCGCCGTTCCAGGATCCGCGCCTGGCGCACCCATTCAGCGTGCGTTCGGGCCGCAAGCGCTGCCCGGCCATCATCGAGGCCGAAGGTCTGCGCCGCGGCGCACAGCGATCCGGCACCGAACATGCCGACAAGGGCGAGAAAGACAAGGCTCAGGCGGCACACGGAACGTCGCGCGAACGCGCCGCAGCGCTGCATGCAGCGTCCGCCCCTCAGCCGCCGCGCTGGCGGGCCGTCTCGTACAGGCACAAGGCCGCCGATACCGAGACATTGAGGCTCTCCACCGTACCCCCGATGGGAATGCGCGCAATCTCGTCGCAGCGCTGCTTCACCAGACGGCGGATGCCGCTGCCTTCCGCGCCGAGCACCCAGGCGATGCCGGTCGTGGCGTCGATTTCGGACAGGCGTCGTGTGCCGTCCATGTCGGCGGCGATCACCCAGATGTTGCGCTCCTGCAGATCCTCGATGGTGCGCGCGAGGTTGGTGACCATGAGGTAAGGCACGGTCTCCGCCGCGCCGCACGCGACCTTTTCGACCGTCGCATTGAGACCCACCGCATTGTCCTTCGGTGCGATCACGGCGTGCGCTCCGAAGGCATCCGCCGAACGCAGGATCGCGCCGAGGTTGTGCGGGTCGGTGACGCCATCGAGGAGAATCAGCAGCGGCGGCGTCGCGGCCGCATCCAGCAGGTCATCGAGCGAATGGGCGCGCACGACCGGCCGTACCCGTGCGACCACGCCCTGGTGCCGTGCCGTCCTGCCGACCAGGCGCGCGAGGCGATCCGCCTCCACTTGCGCCAGTTTGATGCCGCTGTCCTTCGCCTGCTGCACGAGATCGCGCGCACGCGCGTCACGACGGGTGAGGTCGAGATAGATTTCCAGCACCCCCGCGGGATCGTGGCGCAGGCGCGCAAGCACCGCATGAAAGCCGTAAATGAGCTTTTCGGCGGCCTTCTCGCTCATTTCTTCCTGCCACCCTTCTTCTTCGGCGCCACAGTCTCTTCCGGCGCCTCGACCTGCTCGATCAGGCTGAAGTCGATCTTGCTGGTTTCGATGTCGGCGCGCATCACCTTGATGCGCACGCGGTCGCCGAGGCGATAACGCTTGCCGGTGCGCTCGCCGAGCATCCAGTGGCGTGCCTGGTCGTAGTGGAAGTAATCCTGGCCGAGTTCGGAAACGTGGACCAGACCCTCGATGAAAATATCGTCGAGCGCGACGAAGATGCCGAAGCTCGTCACCGCGCTGACGGTACCGTCGTATTCTTCACCGATGCGGTCACGCATGAAATAGGTCTTGAGCCAGGCGTCGACGTCGCGGGTGGCGTCGTCGGCGCGGCGTTCCGTCATCGAACAGTACAGACCGACGTCCGCCAGGCCCTTGGCGGGCAGCTTTTCGCCAAGCAGCACGGCCTTGATGCCGCGGTGCACAAGAAGGTCGGGGTAGCGCCGGATCGGCGAGGTGAAGTGGGTGTAGGCCTCGTAGGCAAGGCCGAAATGGCCCTTGTTGTCGGGGCTGTAGATCGCCTGCTTCAGCGAGCGCAGCATCACCGTCTGCAACAGCCCGTGGTCGGGGCGGTCCTTGATCCTGTCGAGCAGCGCCGCATAGTCCTTGGCGTGCGGCTTGTCGCCGCCGCCAAGGTCGAGGCCGAACTCGGCGAGGAAGTCGCGCAGCGCGGCGAGCTTCTCCGCGGTCGGTCCTTCGTGGACGCGAAACAGCGCGGGCTGCTTGTGCTTGTGGAGGAAGTCCGACGCGCACACGTTGGCGGCCAGCATGCATTCCTCGATGATGCGGTGCGCATCGTTGCGGATCACCGGCACGATTTCCGCGATCTTGCCCTGGTCGTCGAACACGATCTGCGTCTCGGTCGAACCGAAATCGATCGCGCCGCGCTTGGCGCGCGCCTTCAGGAGCGTGCGGAACAGCGTCTCGAGCGCCTGCAGATGCGGCATCAGCGCCGCCTGCTTTTTTTCCGGTCTCGCCGCACCTGAAAGCCAGTCCCACACCTGATCGTAGGTGAGGCGCGCGTGCGAGTGGATCACCCCCGGATAGAAGCGGTAATCCCTGATCGCGCCCGCCGCACCGATCTGCATGTCGCACACCATGGCGAGGCGGTCGACGTCCGGATTGAGCGAGCACAGGCCGTTGGACAACGCCTCCGGCAGCATGGGGATGACCCGGCGCGGAAAATACACCGAATTGCCGCGCGTGTAGCCTTCGCGATCGAGCGCATCGTCCGGCTGGACGTAATGGCTGACGTCAGCGATGGCCACCACCAGACGAAAACCGCCACGGCCGAGCGGTTCGCAGTACACGGCGTCATCGAAATCGCGCGCGGTCTCGCCGTCGATGGTGACGAGCGGCAGGTGGCGAATGTCCTCGCGCCCGGCCAGATCTTTTTTCAGCACCTTGGCCGGAAGCTTTTCCGCGAGCGTCGCGACCTCCGGCGGGAAGACGTGGGGCAGGTCGTGCTTGCGCAATGCGATCTCGATTTCCATGCCCGGGTCGGTGTAGCTGCCCAGCACCTCGGTCACCTGCCCGACCGCCTCGTTGTGCGCGCCCGGCTGGGTGAGGATTTCCACCATCACCACCTGGCCCGATTGCGCGCTGCCGGCATGCTCGGCCGGCACCAGGATGTCCTGGTTGATGCGGCGGTTCTCCGCGATCAGGAAACCGACTCCGCCTTCGCGGTAATAGCGGCCGACGATGAAGCGGTTGACGTGCTCCAGCACCTTGGCGATCTTCGCCTCGCGCCGGCCGCGCCGGTCGAAGCCGGCGACGCGCACCAGCACGCGGTCGCCATGCAGCACGCGGTGCATTTCCTTGGCGGAAAGATAGAGGTCGTCACCGCCCTCGTCGGGCACGACGAAACCGAAGCCGTCCGGATGGCCCTCGACGCGTCCCTTGATGAGGTCGAGCTTGTCCGGCAGACACAACTGCCGCTTGCGGTTGATGACCAGCTGGGCGTCGCGCTGCATCGCGCCCAGGCGGCGCTCGAACAGGTCGCGCTCGGCCTCGGTGATGTGCAGCCGTTCGATGAAGGCGTCCACCTCGACCGGGTGGCCCGCCTCGGTCAGCAATTGCAGGATGTATTCGCGGCTCGGCAGCGGCGATTCGTAGCGCTCGACCTCCCGCTCATAGAACGGGTCGGCCAGGCGGATTGCCGGAATCTTGTGCTTGCCTGCGCGGCCACGGGATTTTTTTGCAGTCGTCTTCGTTGACAATTCAGTCTCGTCTCTCTAAAATGCGCGCCTTCATTGCCCAGATGGCGGAATTGGTAGACGCACTAGGTTCAGGTCCTAGCGGTGGCAACACTGTGGAGGTTCGAGTCCTCTTCTGGGCACCAAATGCGGCTGAGAAATCAGCCTGATACAAAAAGCCGACCTCGTGTCGGCTTTTTGTTTGGCGCGCTCTCGCCTGCTCAGGCATCGTAGGGGTGGCGGCGCACGATGGTTTCCACCCGGTCGGGGCCCGTCGACACCACGTCGACCGGCACTTCGCACAGTTCTTCCATGCGTTTCAGATAAGCCTGCGCCTTCTGCGGCAGCTTGTCGAATTCCTGCACGCCAACGGTGGTCTCGCTCCAGCCCGGATGATCCTCGTAGATCGGCTCGACGTTGGTGATCGATTCGGCGCCCACCGGCAGGATGTCGCAGGTCTGGCCGTCGATCCTGTAGCCGATGCACACGCGCACCGTCTCCAGGCCGTCGAGCACGTCGAGCTTGGTCACGCACAGGCCGGATACACCGTTGATCTGGATCGAGCGCTTCAACGCCGCGGCGTCGAACCAGCCACAGCGGCGCTGGCGCCCGGTGGTGGCGCCGAACTCGTGGCCCTTCTCGCCGAGGTACTGGCCGACGTCGTCGAACAATTCAGTCGGGAACGGGCCGGAGCCGACGCGCGTGGTGTAGGCCTTGGTGATGCCGAGCACGTAGTGCATCGCCGCCGGTCCGACGCCGGAACCGGTGGCGGCGCCGCCCGCGGTGCAGTTCGACGACGTGACGAAGGGATAGGTGCCATGGTCGATGTCGAGCAGCGTGCCCTGCGCGCCCTCGAACAGCAGGTTGCCGCCGGCCTTGTTCGCCTCGTACAGGCTGCGCGGCACGTCGGCCACCATCGGCTTCAGGCGCTCGGCCATCGCCATCATCTTGTCGAGCGTCTCGTTGAAACTCACCACCTCGGCCTTGTAGAAATTCTTCAGCATGAAGTTGTGGTGATCGAGCACCTCACCCAGCTTGGCGGCAAACCGTTCCCGATGGAAAAGATCCTGCAGGCGCAGCGCGCGGCGCGCCACCTTGTCCTCGTAGGCCGGGCCGATGCCCCGCCCGGTGGTGCCGATCTTGCCGGCGCCCTTGGCGATCTCGCGCGCCTGGTCGAGCGCGACGTGGTGCGGCATGATGAGCGGGCACGCCTCGCTGATCTTGAGGCGGCCGGCGACGTCGATGCCCGCCGCTTCGAGCATGTCCATTTCCTTCAGCAGCGCATCGGGCGCGAGCACCACGCCGTTGCCGATGTAGCAGGTGACGTTCTCGCGCAGGATGCCCGACGGAATGAGGTGCAGCACGGTCTTCCTGCCGCCCACCACCAGCGTGTGCCCCGCATTGTGGCCGCCCTGGAAGCGCACCACGCCCTGCGCGCGGTCGGTCAACCAGTCGACGATCTTGCCCTTGCCTTCGTCACCCCACTGGGTGCCGATGACGACGACGTTCTTTGCTGCCATGCTCAATCTCCCTGTTGGCTATTCCGTCCGCGAGCCGGCCCGCAGCAGCTCGCGCAAATCCATGCTGAATCCGGTCGCCGGCCGCGCACGGCCGAACACCCGCCCCACCTCGTCGTAACGCCCGCCCTGTGCCACGGCGTGGCTGCGGCCGCCGGCATAGGCGGCAAACACGACGCCGCTGTGGTAGCCGTAGCCGCGCAGTTCGGTCAGATCGTAGGCAAGGTCGGCATCGCCCAGCTCGCGGTCGAGCGCGTCGAGCACGTCGAGCGCGGCCTCGACCTCAGGCAGACCCGGCAGGCAGGCGCGCGCTTCGCCCAGCACGCTGCGGTCGCCGTGCAGGCGCGGCAGCGCGGCGAAAGCGTCGCGCAGCACAATAGGCAGGCCGGCCGTCAGCACTGCCACCGCGCTGGCATCCTTCGCCTGCAGGGCGCCGAAAAGGGCGTGTTCGACCGCACCGTCGAGACGGGCTTCCTGCGCCAGCGCGCGGTACACGCCGACGTGTCCGACGTCGAGCCGAAACGCGGCAATCCCGCATACCTCGAGCGACTGCCGCATCAGTTGCAGAATCTCGATGTCCGCACCGACGCCGGCCTCGCCGTAGAGTTCGGCGCCGATCTGGATCGGCTCGCGCGAGCGGTGGAATCCGGCCGACAGCGTGTGCAGCACGCTGCCCGCATAGCACAGGCGGTTCACCGCATTGGCGGCGAGCAGGTGGGCATCGATACGCGCGACCTGCGGCGTGATGTCGGCGCGCACGCCCATCAGCCGCCCCGACATGCGGTCGACCACCTTGAAGGTCTTGAGATCGAGGTCGGCGCCCACTCCGGTCAGCAGCGAGTCGACGTATTCCATCAGGGGCGGGATCACCAGCTGGTAGCCGCGGCCACGGAACAGGTCGAGCAACGCGCGGCGCATGTCCTCCATGCGCCAGGCCTCGGGCGGCAGGACGTCCTCGACGTTTTCAGGCAGCAGCCAGGCGGTCATTCGTCTTGTCGCTTACTTGAACGACAGCAACAGCAGGACGCCAGCGAGCATCGCGGCCGCGCCGATAAAACGCAGCTGGCCGTCGCGCAGTGCGGCGATGCGGCTCACGCCGTCCCGCCACGCCGCCGGCGCGGCGAACGGCAGCACGCCCTCGATCACCAGCAGCAGGCCGACCGCCGCAGTCCAGTCCCAGGCGGTCATTGCCCACCCGCGGCCCGCGGATTCTTCATGTACTTGAAGAAATCGGCGCTCGGATCGAGCACCATGACGTCGTTCTTGCTGCGGAAGCTCTCGCGATACGCCTGCATGCTGCGGTAGAACGCATAGAATTCCGGATTCTTGCCGAACGCCGCGGCATAGATCGCGGCCGCCCGCGCGTCGCCCTCACCCTTGACCTGCTGCGCGTCGCGATAGGCTTCGGCGACGATCACTTCCTTCTGCTTGTCGGCGTCGGCCTTGATCTTTTCCGCTTCCGCCGCGCCGGTCGAACGCAGCTCGTTGGCGACCTGCTTGCGCTCGGCCTCCATGCGCCGATAGACGTTCTCCGACACCGTTTCCGGCAGGTCGACGCGCTTGATGCGCACGTCGACCACCTGCACGCCGATCTTGCGCGCATCGGCATCGGCCTTGGTGCGGATGATGTTCATGATCTCGTCGCGGCTGCCCGAGACCACGTCGTTGATGGTGCGCTTGCCGAACTCGGCGCGCAGTCCGTCGTTCACCGTCTGGTTGAGACGGATCTGCGCACGGGCCTCGTCGCCGCCCACCGACACGTAGAACTGCCTGGCGTCGATCACGCGCCACTTGATGAACGAATCCACCAGGACGTTCTTCTTTTCCGAGGTGATGAAGCGCTCGGGATCGGCGGCGTCGAGCGTGAGAATGCGCGTGTCGAAGTAGCGCACGTTCTGCACCAGCGGCAGCTTCCAGTAAAGTCCGGGTTTCGTCTTCACGCCGACGACCTCGCCGAGCTGGAACACCAGGGCGTTCTGTCGCTGATCGACGGTGAACATGCTGCCCGAGAGCACCACCAGGCCGACCAGCAGCACGACCAGCACGGACGCGAAGTTCCTGTTCATGGCCGGTCCTCCCGGTCGCGGCTGCGCAGGGTATCGCGCGTCCGCACGTCAAGCGGTTGCGTGGCCGAAGAAGTCGACCCGCCCGGCTGCGCCAGCATCTCCGGCGCACCGGCATAGCCCTGGCCGACGGCCTGCTGCAGCTTGTCGAGCGGCAGATAGAGCAGGCTGTTGCCGCCCTTCTGGTCGACGACCACCTTGCTGGTGTTGTTCATCACGGCCTGCATCGTGTCGAGATACATGCGCTGGCGCGTCACCTGCGGCGCCTTCTCGTATTCGCTGAAAATCTGCGAGAACCGGCTGCCCTCGCCCTGGGCGTTGGCGATCACCGCCTGCTTGTAGCCCTCGGCCTCTTCCTTCAGGCGCGATGCGAGGCCGCGCGCGCGCGGCACGATGTCGTTGGAGTAGGCCTCGGCCTCGTTCTTCAGACGTTCGCGGTCCTGGCCCGCCTTCACCGCGTCGTCGAACGCGGACTGCACCTGTTCAGGCGGCTGGATGTTCTGCAACGTGACCTGGCTGATGCTGATGCCGGTCTTGTAGCGGTCGTGGATTTCCTGCATCAGCTGCTTGGCGCGCGCAGCGATTTCCGCGCGCCCTTCATAGAGAACGAAGTCCATTTTGTTCTTGCCGACGATTTCGCGCATGGCCGTCTCCGCCACCTGCAGCGCGCTGTCGTCGGGGGCGCGGTTGATGAACAGGAACTCGACCGGATCCTTCAGTACGTATTGCACGGCAAACTGCAGGTCGATGATGTTCTCGTCGTCGGTAAGCATCAGCGACTCCTTCAGCACCTTGCTCCGGACGTTGTTGCGGTAGCCGATTTCCACGGTGCGCACCTGGTCGATGTTGACGATTTCGCGCGATTCGACCGGCCACGGCAGATGCCAGCGCGGTCCTGGTTCGGTCGTCTCGACGTACTTGCCGAAACGCAGCACGACGCCGCGCTGGCCGGTATCGACGATGTAGAAACCGCTCGCCACCCAGACCAGCGCAAGAACGCCGATCAGGGCTCCCACCACATTGCCGCCGCCCGGCAAGCTGCCGCCGGAAAAGCCATCACCGTCGCCACCGCCATTGCCCTTGCCGCCGAACATGCCGGAAAGGCGCTGGTTGATGCGCCGCCAGATCTCGTCCAGGTCGGGCGGGCCGCTGCTGTTGCGCTTACCGTTGTTGCCCCATTGGGGGTCGTTCCAAGCCATATCGTGTCAAGAAGTGTGTGCCGTTGATTGGGGGGTGAGCTTGTCGGGTTCGCCTGCCGCCGCGCGGACGCGATCGGCGCCCAGGATTTCCGACAGGGCGCCCCGCAGAAGTTCAAGTCCGGCGCCGGTCCGGGCGGACACATAAACGCTGGCGAGTTTACCATATTCGTCCCGCGCCGCCCCGGGTGCCACCTCGGTGAGATCGAGCTTGTTGTAGACGCGCAGAACCGGCACATCCTCGGCGCCGATTTCCTTCAATACCTGCTCCACCGCGGCGATCTGACGCTCGCGCGCGGGGCTTGCGGCGTCGATCACATGCAGCAGCAGATCAGCCTCGGCGGTCGCCTCCAGCGTGGCGCGGAACGCCGCCACCAGGCTGTGCGGCAGATTGGTCACGAAAC
Source organism: Thiobacillus sp. (assembly GCA_024708885.1). Classification (GTDB taxonomy): domain Bacteria; phylum Pseudomonadota; class Gammaproteobacteria; order Burkholderiales; family Thiobacillaceae; genus Thiobacillus. The sequence continues at coordinate 112,344 of JANJXT010000027.1, read as the reverse complement.
CGACGGTATCGGACAGCACGACTTCACCGATCCCGGGCAGATGAATCTTGCGCGTGGTGGTGTCGAGCGTGGCGAACAACTGGTCGGCCGCATAGGCGCCGGCACGGGTCAGCGCATTGAACAGGGTCGACTTGCCGGCGTTGGTATAGCCGGCCAGCGCCACCGACAGCACCTCGCGGCGCTCGCGCGCGCGCCGTTGCGTGCGGCGCTGGCGCGCCAGCTTGTCGATACGTTCGCGCAGGGCCTTGACGCGCAGGCCGATGAGGCGACGGTCGGTCTCCAGCTGCTTTTCACCCGGGCCGCGCAGGCCGACGCCGCCGCGCTGCCGTTCCAGGTGGGTCCAGCCCCGCACCAGACGCGTCGACAGGTGCTGCAGCTGCGCGAGTTCCACCTGCAGCTTGCCTTCGGCGCTGCGCGCGCGCCGCGCGAAAATGTCGAGGATCAGACTGACGCGGTCGATCACCCGGCAGTGCAGCCGGCGCTCCAGATTGCGTTCCTGCGCCGGCGACAGCTCGTGGTTGAAAATGACGACATCCGCGTCGCTCGCCGCGACGAGCGCGGCAATCTCGTCGGCCTTGCCGCCACCGACGAACAGCGCCGCGTCGGGGCGTGCCCGCCGGCCCTGGACTTCGCCACGAATGTCGAGCCCGGCACCGCTGGCGAGCAGGCGCAACTCGGCCGCACTCTCGGCATGTTCCGGGTCTCCCAGGTCGATGGCAACGAGCACGACCCGCTCGCCGCCGGCGTGCCGCTCAAACATGGCGTGCCGCGGTCGCCGCGCGGGGGGACAGCACAGATCGGATCAGGTACGGCATACGGACGCGCGAATAAATACGAATGGACAACCCTGCATTGTATCGCGCGCAGCGCGGAAGCACGGGCGCGGGGCGGCCACATTGCATTCTGCCCGCGGCACGCGTCTTATCCCCTGCCGGCGCGGGGGTTTGCGCGGGAATTTGCGTTGACGAGGGGCCGACCGGCGCTCAGAATAACGGCGTTCCTGCAAACGTTCATGATGATTCGCCATGAACCTTGCCCTCTCCCCTCCCTCCCCAAGGGGGGCGGTTGACACAATCTCGCGACGCGCGTTTCACCTTGACCGGAGCCCCCCATGGACGACAAAGCCCTGCACGACGAACAGCGCCTGATGCGCATGATGCGCAAGACCCTCACGTCCATCGTGCGCGACACGGCGCCGCGCGACGGCAACCCGAGCCCGCTGACGGAAGCGACGGTCATGAACATCAAGGATTGCCTGATGGTCATCGCCAGCCGCGAGACCGAACTTGCGCGCCTGACCGGGCGCACGCTCGACGAGCGGCCGCACTTCAGCGACGAGACGCCGACCTCGCACGCAATCAAGGTCGGCAACATTTCCAAGAAGCCCCACTGAGGCGCCCTGCATGCCGCTTCCCACCAGCCTGTTCTCCGACACCGAGGCGAGTGTCGTCAGCACCGTCGCGGCGGTGATCTATGCGCCGGCAGGCAAGGGGCGCAAGCGCTTTCCGGAAGGCGTGGTCGAGGTGTACACGAGCGAGGACGAGGCGCGCGCCCACGCCGACCCGGCCAAGCATCGCCATGCGGCCATCGCCAGCGGACCGTCGCGCTCATCCGAAGGGTTCAGGCTGTATTACCTGATACGCTGGCTCGACTGAGCCGCCGTCCCGCAGCCATCGTCGCGATTGCTCCGCACGCGCCCTGCCCGCACGGGCGGGCTAGCTGTCGCCGTACACCCTGCGCCGAACCCGTTTTTCGCGCCGCCGCCGCGTGGCTTCGCTCTCGGTGAGCGGTGCGTGCTTTTTCCCTTCGAACGGATTTTTGCCGCTGTCTTCCTTGATCTGGATTCTGAGCGGCGTTCCCTGCAAATTGAACGCCTTGCGAAAGCAGCTTTCCAGGTAGCGTTTGTAGTCGTCACGCAGGCCTTCCAGCGCGTTGCCGTGCAGGATGATGACCGGCGGATTCTTGCCGCCCTGATGGGCGTAGCGCGGCTTGGGACGGAACAGGCCGTTCTTCGGCGGCGCGTGCTGTGCCACCGCGGCCTCCAGCACACGCGTGAGCCTGGGCGTCGACATCTTGATGAAGGCCGCGGCGTGCGCGGCCTCGACGTCCTTCAGCAGGTTCTCCAGTCCCTTGCCCTTCAGCGCGGAAATGTAGTTGAAGCGGGCAAACTCGAGAAAGGCGAGCTTGCGCCCGATCTCGTGCTTGATGTCGTCGCGCCGCTCGGCGGACAGGCCGTCCCACTTGTTGACTGCGACCACCAGTGCGCGCCCGGTCTCCAGGATGAAGCCGGCCAGGTGCGCATCCTGCTCGGAAATGTTCTCGCGCGCATCGAGCACCAGTACCACCACGTTGGCGTCCTCGATCGCCTGCAGCGTCTTGATGACGGAAAATTTCTCCACCGCCTCGAACACCTTGCCGCGGCGGCGCACGCCGGCGGTGTCGATGAGGATGTAGGGCTTGCCGTCGCGCTCGAATTCGACGTAGATCGAATCGCGCGTGGTGCCGGGCTGGTCGAAGGCGATGACGCGCTCCTCGCCGACCAGCGCATTGACCAGGGTCGACTTGCCGGCGTTGGGCCGCCCCACCAGGGCGATCTTCGGCACGCCGTGCTCGCTCGGCGCCTCCGCCACTTCGGGAAAGGGCGCCAGCGCTTCGGCCACCAGATCGGCGATGCCGTCGCCATGCGCGCCGGAAATCGCGAGCGGCTCGCCCAGTCCGAGCTCATGGAATTCTGCCGTCACCACCGCGCGGTTCATGCCCTCGGCCTTGTTGACGGCAAGGAACACCGGGCAATGCGCGCGGCGCAGGCGGTCGGCAATGACCTTGTCCTGCGGCGTCAGGCCGCTGCGCGCGTCGACCATGAAGATGACCGCATCGGCCTCGTCGATCGCCTGCAGCGTCTGGCGCGCCATCTCGGCGAGGATGCCGTCCTTGGCCACCGGCTCCAGGCCGCCGGTGTCGACCACGAGATAGGGCTTGCCGCCGATGCGGCCACGTCCGTAATGGCGGTCGCGCGTCAGTCCGGGCAAGTCGTGCACCAGCGCGTCGCGGGTGCCGGTCAGCCGGTTGAAGAGCGTCGACTTGCCGACGTTGGGCCGGCCGACCAGGACCAGGGTGGGAAGCATTTAACCGACGCTTATTTCAGGCGGAAGGCGACGACCGTGCCCTTGGCCGTCTGCACCGCGAAGCCGGGGCCGATGTCCGCCGGCGCCGAGCGCACCGCGCTGTCCACGCGGGCACGCGCGAGGAAGCTGCCGTCGTCGGCCGACAGCACGTGCACGTAGCCTTCACCGTCGCCGACCACGACCCATTCGCCCAGCGCCAGCGGCGCGGTGGCCTGACGGCGGGCCAGCTTGTCCTGGCGCCACCCGGCACGACCGGAGAATTTGTCATAGGCGGTGACGGCATCCTTGTCGTCGGTGACGTAGACGTTGCGCGCGTCCATCGCCAGCCCGCTGTTGCTGGAGGTGTCCCGTGCCCACAGCGGCGCGCCGCTGCGGCGGTCGAAGCAGGCGACTCGCCCCTGATACGCCACCGCGCACACCTGGCGCGCGTCGACCGCGGGGTTGCCCATCACGTCGGCGACGCGTTCGAGTTCGGTCGCGCCGCGCGGCAAGGCCACCGTGGCCTCCCACAGCTGCGCGCCGTTGCCGGCGTCGAGCGCGACCAGCTTGCCGCCAGGGAAACCGGCATAGATCACGCCCTCGAACGCCGCCAAGCCACCGGAGCCGCGCAGGCTCAGCACCGGAAGGTTGCGGCTGTACAGCCACTTGCGGCTGCCATCGGCAACCGCAAGGCCATGCACACGGCCGTCACCGGTGCGCGCGATCACGGTGTCGGACACGGCCAGCAATTGTCCGGTCACTTCGCTCGACAAGGCGACTTTCCAGCGCAGTCCGCCGTTGGCAGGGTCGAGCGCGACGAGCTCGCCCTTGGCGCCGCCGGCGAGCACCAGGCCAAGCCCGGCGCCGGCACCGGCCGAAAGCTTGACGCCGGTGTCCTGCTGCCAGGCGACGCCGCCATTGCTGACGCCGATGCGCGCCACGCGACCGCCGCCTGCCGCGAACACGTCCTCGCCATCCGCCTGCGGGTGCAGCAGATAGCCGTCGGTGTCGCCGGTCCCGGCTTTCCAGACCTCGCTCAGTGCGACCCCCGGCTTGAAGTCGACCAGCTCGGCCGGCTTCGCCCCGGCCGGGCCGGCGCCGAACCAGCCGCCAACGGTGCCGGTCATGGACGAAACCGTGCTGCACCCGGCGAGCGTGAGCGCGATGCCGGCGAGGAGCATGCGCATGATCACTTGGCCGCTCCTCCCAGGTCGTCGAGCTTGAGTTCGACGATGCTGCGATAGGGGTTGTCCTCGCCCAGCTTGCCCAAGGCCGCCTGATAGGCGGCGCGCGCCTCGTCTGCCTTGCCCTGCGCGAGCAGGATGTCACCCCGCATATCGTCGAAGCGCGCGGCGAAGGCGTCGCTGTGGCTGCCGCCGAGCGTCTTCAGTGCTGCATCGTAGGCTTTCTGGTCGAGCTGCACGCCCGCCAGGCGCAGGCGGGCGAGGTCTTTCAGCCCGGCTTCCTTGGCGTGGGCAAGCGCCCATTCCAGCTGCGCCTGCGCGCTCTTCAGATCGCCGCTGGCGGCATTGACGCGCGCCAGCGCCAGCGCCGCGCGCGGCGCATAGGCCGTGCCCTGGTACTGATCGAGCAGCAGCCCCCCCGTCTCGCGCGCGCCTTTCACGTCGTTGGCGACGAGCGATTGCGTCAGCCGCTCGTACACGGCCGCGGCCTCCAGACTCTGCGTCAGCGTGCGCTGCTGCCAGTAGCGCCAGCCGGCCCCGGCGGCCACGACCACCGCCACGCCGATCAGCACCAGGTTGCCCCAGCGCTTCCACCAGGCTTTCAGTTCGTCCAGCCGTTCCTGCTCGTCGAGATCGTAAGTTGCCATTGCGCGTAGCTTTCTCAGGTTGTTGCGTTGTTCAGATAGTCGATGGCCAGCGCCAGTTCGACGCGGGTCTGTTCGCCGGTGCCGCGCAGCGGTTTCAGCGTCACCTGCTGCGCCGCGGCTTCGTCGTCGCCGATGATGACCGCATACCGTGCACGGCTGGCATCGGCCTTCTTCATCTGCGCCTTGAAGCTGCCGCCGCCGCAATGCAGGATGGCGGCGAGGCCGGCGCCGCGCAGCACCGCGGCGACCTGCCAGGCGTAAGCCTCGGCTGCCGCGCCGGCGTGGACGACGTAGGCATCGGGCGCGGCTGTCTCCAGCGCGCGCCCCCCCGCATCGACCAGCGCGAGCAGGCGCTCGATGCCCATGGCGAAGCCGGCTGCCGGCGCCGGCTTGCCACCCAACTGGGCAATCAGCCCGTCGTAGCGCCCGCCGGCACACACCGTGCCCTGCGCACCGAGCTGGTCGGTCACCCATTCGAACACGGTGCGATTGTAATAGTCCAGCCCACGCACCAGACGCGGATTGATTTCGTAGGCGATGCCGCTGGCGTGCAGGCGTTGCTGCACGGCGTCGAAATGCGCCAACGCCTCGTCCTCCAGCTCGTCCATCAGCTTCGGCGCGGCGTCGTTGATCGCCTGCATCGCCGGGTTCTTGCTGTCGAGGATGCGCAGCGGATTGCTGTGCAGGCGGCGTTGCGCATCGGCGTCGAGCACATCGCGGTGTGCCTCGTAATGCGCGATCAGCCTGGCGCGGTGGCGCTGCCGTGCGGCGTGGTCGCCCAGGGTGTTGAGTTGCAGCGTCGGCGCGATGCCAAGCTCGCGCCAGAGGTCGGCGCACATGACGATCAGTTCGGCGTCGGTATCCGGCCCGGCGAATCCCAGCGCCTCGACGCCAACCTGGTGGAATTGCCGATAGCGTCCCTTCTGCGGACGCTCATGACGGAACATCGGTCCCGTGTACCACAGGCGCTTGCCGCCGTCGTACAGGAGGTTGTGCTGGATCACCGCGCGCACCGACGACGCCGTGCCTTCGGGGCGCAGCGTCAGCGATTCGCCGTTCAGTTCGTCGACGAAGGTATACATCTCCTTCTCGACGATGTCGGTGACCTCACCGATGGCACGCTTGAAAAGACCAGTGTGCTCGAGAATCGGCGTGCGGATTTCCCGATACCCATAGCGCCGCAGCCAATCGCGCACGATCGCCTCGAACGCCTGCCATGTGTCGGCGGCATCGGGTAGGCAGTCGTTCATGCCGCGCACGGATTGGATGGGGTTGCTCATCTACAAGATCTCACCACAGAGGCACGGAGACACAGAGAAAAACGGTTGGATATCACGCATGGGCGTTCTCTGTGTCTCCGTGTCTCTGTGGTTAATGGTTTACTCGTCAGCGCCATAACGCCTGCACACGTAATCTTCGACGATGGCCTGGAATTCCTCGGCGATCCTCTCGCCCTTCAGTGTCACCGTCTTTTCGCCGTCGACGTACACCGGCGCCACCGGCACTTCGCCGGTGCCGGGCAGGGAAATGCCGATGTTGGCGTGTTTCGATTCGCCAGGCCCGTTGACCACGCATCCCATCACCGCGACCTGCATGGTCTCGACACCCGGATACTGGCTGCGCCACAGCGGCATCTGCGTGCGAAGGTAGGTCTCGATCGCCTGGGCAAGCTCCTGGAACACGGTCGAGGTGGTGCGCCCACACCCCGGACAGGCGGTGACCTGGGGCGTGAACGCGCGCAGGCCCAGCGCCTGCAGGATTTCCTGCGCGACGCGCACCTCCAGCGTGCGGTCGCCGCCGGGTTCGGGGGTGAGCGAGACGCGGATGGTATCGCCAATCCCTTCCTGCAGCAGCACCGCCAAGGCGGCGGTCGAGGCGACGATGCCCTTGCTGCCCATGCCGGCTTCGGTGAGCCCCAGATGCAGCGGATAGTCGCACTGCGCCGACAGGTCGCGGTACACCGCGATCAGATCCTGCACCCGGCTCATCTTGCACGACAGAATGATACGGTCGCCGGCAAGGCCGAGTGCCTCGGCCTTCGCCGCCGACTCGAGCGCGGAGGCGACCATGGCCTGGCGCATCACGACGTCCGGGTCGAGCGGCTCGGCGAGGCGCGCGTTCTCGTCCATCATGCGCGCCGCCAGCAGCGGGTCGAGGCTGCCCCAGTTGACGCCGATGCGCACCGGCTTGCCGTGGCGGCATGCCACGTCGATCAGCGTGGAAAACTGCTCGTCACGCTTGCTGCCGCGCCCGAGATTGCCGGGGTTGATGCGGTACTTCGCGAGCGCCTCGGCGCACGCCGGTTCCTGCGTCAGCAATTTGTGGCCGTTGAAATGAAAATCGCCGACCAGCGGCACGCGACAGCCCAGCGCGTCGAGGCGAGCGCGGATGCGCGGCACCGCGGCGGCGGCTTCCGCAGTGTTGACGGTGACGCGTACCAGTTCCGAGCCGGCGTCGGCGAGCGCCTGTACCTGATGCACGGTGGCCGTGACGTCGGCGGTATCGGTGTTGGTCATCGACTGCACCACCACCGGCGCGTCGCCGCCGACCCGAACCTCGCCGATCCGTACCGGGCGGGTGGAACGACGAACAATCTGCGACTTCATGTTTGCGGCTCGACTTTCTTCAGGTTGAATCATTCTTCGAGCGTGAAGCGCGCGACCGTCACGTCGATGAAGGGTTTGAGATCGATCGGGCGCCCGTTGTAGGTCATGCGCACCTGCGCGGCGTTACCGACGACCACATCGAACGGCGGCTCGCCACGCACCTCGATGCTGCTGCCGGCCGTGTCGAGCTGGCGGTGCAGCACACGTCCCGTCGCATCGCGGATTTCGACCCATGAATCGGCGCCGAATTCCAGATACAGCACACCGCGCACAACCGGCGCCTCAGCCGCGGGCGCTTCGTCCACGGCCGCGACGATGGCGTCTTGCGTGGCCGGCACCGACGCGGGCGTTTCCGGCGCAGGCGGCGCTTCGAGCGATGCCGACGGAACGGCCGGCGCCGTGTCGGCCGTAGCCGCCAGCGCGGGATTTGCCGGCGCGACGAGCGGCGCCACCACCGCGCGGGCGGGCGTCTCGTCTTCGTCGCTGTTGAGCCACCAGTAGAGCGCCACCGGCACCGCCGCCAGCACGAGCACGGCGAACAGCAGGAGCAGCAACCAGGGCGAGGTGAACCAGCTGCGCGCAGGCGGCGAGGCCTCGGGACGCGTCACGACCTGTTCGTCCGGTGCCCCGCCCATGCCATCCAGCAAGGGTTCGGGGACAAGCCCCAGCAAGCGCGCATAATTGCGCACGAAACCGCGCGCGAACACGGGCTGGCCCAGGCTGTCGAAATCGTCGGCCTCCATGGCCTCGATCTGGCGACGCATCAGGCGCAGCCGTGCCGCCACGTCATCGACGCCGAGACCCTGCGCCTCGCGCGTCTGGCGCAGGGTCTGCCCGACCGGTGCTGGCACGGCATCGCTCATTCGTACTGGCCCGCCAGCAGACGGCGCGCCTCGTCGGAATCGGGAAAACGCTTGCGCAGCTGTTGTCCGTAGACCGCCTCCTGCGAACGGTCGCCCAGCCTGCGTTCCACGCGCACGCCGAGCCACAGGCTCTCCGCAGTGGGTGGCGCGAGCTCGGCATGGCGCGCCAGCAGGCGCTGCGCGTCCGTCAACTGGCCCTGGCGAAAGCGCAGGCCGGCAAGCTTGAGCAGCGTATTCGCGTTGTCCGGCTGCAACTTGAGCGATTTCTGCAGATTGGCCTCGGCCAGCGCGAGATCACCCTTCTTCTCCGCACACAGTCCGGCGTTGGCCATGGCCCGTTCGGGGTAGGGATAAAGCGGGTTGCGCAGGGCCGCGGCAAACTGCTCCAGCCCTTCGTCGTAGCGGCCGCGGGTGCACAGGAACCAGCCCAGGTTGTTGCGTGCCTCGGAATCGTTGCGGTCGAGTTCGATGGCGCGCCGGAAATTGTCTTCCGCCAGCCTGTCCTCGGCGAGCTCCATGTAGATCAGCCCGTAGACGTTGTAGGCAGGCCCATAGCGGTTTTCCGCCGTGATCGCCTTGCGCAGCTCGTCAAGCGCGACCTTGTACTGTCCTCGCATGTAATAGGCGCTCGCCAGGTCGGTGAAGGCGCGGGCACGCTGGCCGGTTTCACTGTCGGCCGTCTTGCCCGATGTAGCGTCACCGCCGGGCGGCACGCTGGCGCAGCCGCACACCAGGAGCACCGCCAGAAGACTTGTCCGGTTTTTCACGCCGCCTCCCTGTGCAGTCGTTTGATCACGCGCCCGCTGCGGTCCGCCACCTGCCCCGCCAACTGGCCGCAGGCGGCGTCGATGTCGTCGCCGCGCGTCCTGCGCGTGGTGACCACGTAGCCCGCACCCTGCAGGATCTCGCGAAACACCCGCATCGCCTCGCCGCCCGGTTTCTCGTAGCCCGCATCCGGAAACGGATTGAACGGAATGAGATTGAACTTGCACGGCACGTCGCGCGCAAGTTCGGCCAGCGCGCGCGCGTGCGCGGGCTGGTCGTTCACACCCGCCAGCAGGACATATTCGAAGGTGATGAAATCGCGCGGCGCGTGCACCAGATAGCGCCGGCACGCGGCCATCAGCTCGGCCAGCGGATACTTCCTGTTGATCGGCACCAGCCGGTCGCGCAAGGCGTCGTTGGGCGCGTGCAGGCTCACCGCGAGCGCCACCGGGCAACGCTCGGCAAGGCGGTCCATCGCCGGAACCAGCCCCGAGGTCGACACCGTCACCCGTCGCCGCGACAGGCCGTAGGCATGATCGTCGAGCATGATGCCCAGCGCGGTCACGACGTTGTCGAAGTTCGCCAGCGGCTCGCCCATGCCCATCATCACCACGTTGGACACGGGGCGCTCGGCGGTCTCCCCGGTGGTGCGGTTGGCTTCGGCCTTGAGGGCATGCTGCGCCACCCACAGCTGGCCGACGATTTCGGCGACGCTGAGGTTGCGGTTGAAGCCCTGCCGCCCGGTCGAGCAGAAACTGCACTCCAGCGCGCAGCCGACCTGCGACGACACGCACAGGGTGCCGCGATCGTCCTCGGGAATGAATACCGTCTCGATGCCGTTACCGACCCCGACATCGAACAACCACTTGCGCGTGCCGTCGGCGGAGCCGTGCAGAAACTTGATTGCGGGTGCCTGCACCACCGCCTGCTGCTGGAGTTTTTCACGCAGGCTCTTGGCGATATCCGTCATCTGCGCGAAATCGCTCACCCCTTCCTGGTGGATCCAGCGGTACACCTGGCGCGCGCGAAACGGCTTTTCGCCGAGTTCGCCGAACCAGGCGGTCAATCCAGGGAGATCGAAATCGAGCAGATTCTGTGGCATGCGTGTTCCCTTCCCCGCCCTGATGAAACCACCCGGCAATCGACTAAACCCGCAAGCGGGCACGTCGCTGCACGACCTCCCGCAAGCAGGAGAGGGGGACGAGGTCTCGCTGCGCGCGTTTCAAATCAACGGCCGGCGTAGACGTCGCAGCCGGGGAAGAAATAGGCGATCTCGATCGCCGCGGTTTCCGGCGCGTCGGAGCCGTGCACGGCGTTGGCATCGATGCTCTCGGCGAAATCGGCGCGGATGGTGCCCGGCTCGGCCTTCTTCGGATCGGTCGCGCCCATCAGTGCGCGGTTCTTGGCAATGGCGTCCTCGCCCTCGAGCACCTGCAGCACGACGGGGCCGGACACCATGAACTCGACCAGATCCTTGAAGAAGGGACGCTCCTTGTGCACGGCGTAGAAGCCTTCGGCTTCCTGACGCGAAAGGTGCTTCATTCTCGACGCCACGATCGTCAGGCCGTTGGTCTCGAAACGGCTGACGATCTTGCCGATCACGTTCTTTTTGACGGCGTCGGGCTTGATGATGGAAAAAGTGCGCTGAACAGCCATGTGCATGCTCCAGATCGGGTGGGAAACGGTTCAAAAAACGATGAAAATCAGCCCGCTAGGATAGCACGCACAGCCCCCCGCTGTCTTGTCCCGGCAGCGCGCCCGCCACGCCCGGCTGGATCCCCGCCTCCCCCGGCCCGGCCCGGAACGTGGCATCGGCACCGACGCCATGCACCCACGCCAGCCGCCCGTCGCACCACAGCAGCGGCAGGCAGACGCGCTGCCACGGCGGCACCGCGCGCTCCTGCAACAGGTTCTTCAGGCTGCGATGCGGTCCGCCCGGCGTCAGCTGGATGCGCTCGCCCCCTGCGCGCACGCCGAGCGTCACCACGCAGCCTTGCAGGGCAGCGCGGCGCAGGCCGGCACCCGCCATCGGCGTCATGTTCACTTCGACGCCTGCCGCCGGCACCCACAGCGCCGCTTCACCCTGCCAGCGCACCGGCGGCGCCGGCGGCGGCAGCGGCGGCACGAGATAGGCGCCGCCGCGAAAACGCCACAAGGACCATGGCCTGAGGTTGACCTGCACGCGCGCGTCGTGCCGCGCCGCCAGCAGCTGGCGCAGGGCTTCGTCCAGGACGCGCGCCTGCGGCATGGGCAGGCCGTGCCGGGCGATGAAATGGCGCAGCAGATTGCGTGCGCGCGCGGGCGTCAGCCGTTCCAACACGGCGCAGTCGAGCCGCTCGCCGGCAAGCGCCGCCGCGGCGTCGATGCACGCCAGTTCATCGAGCAACCCCGCGGCCTCCGCCTGCAGCGCGGCCGCGCGCGCAAGCGTGGCCGAACTTCCCGGAAAATGCGCCGCCAGCAGCGGCATGACCGCCTGGCGCAGCGCATTGCGCCGGTAGCGCACGTCGACGTTGCTGTCGTCCTCGACCCACTCCATGCCGTGCATCGCGGCGTAGTGACGCAGGGTGGTCCGGGCTGTGCCGAGCAAGGGGCGCAAATGCGCGGCGCGCCAGCCGGACCGCCGCTGCAGCTCGGGCATGGCCGCCAGGCCCTTCGGTCCGGCGCCGCGCAGCAGCTGCAACAGCAAGGTCTCGGCCTGATCGTCCTGCTGGTGCGCGGTGAGCAGGAAATCCGCGTCCAGGGCAGCGAAGATGCGGTGCCGCGCGCGCCGCGCGGCGGCTTCGATACCGGCGGCATCGTCGCGCGCCACCGCCACGCGATGAATACTCAGCGCCACGCCATGCGCGGCGCACTGGCGCGCACAGAAATCCGCCCAGGCGTCCGCGTTTGGCGACAAGCCGTGGTGGACATGAACGGCCTGCAAGGTGAAGGGATGAGTGCCGCGCAAGGCGAGCAGGGCATGCAGCAGCACCATCGAATCGAGGCCACCGGAAAGTGCCAGCACAAGCCGGGCACCGGGCGGCACGCGGCGGACCAGCGCGTCCGCCACGCTGGCGACGAAGGCTTTACTTGGCAGGAACTTCCTTGAAGCTGCCATACGCCCGCAGGCGCTGGTAGCGCGCGGCCAGCAGGGCATCCAGCGGCTGCCTGCGCAGTTCCGCCAGGGTGTCGGTCAAGGCGCGGCGCATGGCCTGGAACATGGCGTCCCAGTCGCGCTGCGCGCCACCCAGCGGTTCGTCGACGATGCGGTCGACCAGTCCGTTCGCTTTCAGCCGATCGGCCGTGATGCCCAGCGTCTCGGCGGCGACCGAGGCCTTGTCCGCGCTCTTCCACAGGATCGAGGCGCAGCCTTCGGGGGAGATGACCGAATAGGTCGAGTACTGCAGGATCAGGGTGCGGTCGCCGACGCCGATCGCCAGGGCGCCGCCCGAGCCGCCCTCGCCGACGATGGCGCAGATGATCGGGGTCTGCAATTCGGCCATGACGTAGAGGTTGCGCGCGATGGCCTCGGACTGGCCGCGCTCTTCCGCGCCGATGCCGGGATAGGCGCCGGGCGTGTCGATGAAGGTCAGGATCGGCATGCGGAACTTCTCCGCCAGGCGCATCAGGCGCAGCGCCTTGCGATACCCTTCGGGACGCGGCATGCCGAAGTTGCGATGGATCTTTTCCTTGGTGTCGCGTCCCTTCTGGTGGCCGATCACCATGACCGGCTCGCCGTTGAAGCGCGCCATGCCGCCGACGATCGCGGCGTCGTCGGCAAAGGCGCGGTCGCCGTGCAACTCGACGAATTCGGTGAACAGCCCCTGTACGTAATCCAGCGTATAGGGACGCTGCGGATGGCGCGCCACCTGCGACACCTGCCAGGCAGAAAGCTTGGCGTAGACGTCCCGGGTAAGCGTCTGGCTCTTTTTCTGCAGACGGCGGATCTCTTCCGAGATGTCCAGCGCGGAATCGTCCTGCACGAAGCGCAGTTCTTCGATCTTGGCTTCGAGTTCGGCGATCGGCTGCTCGAAGTCGAGGAAGGTGATTTTCATCAAGCGTGGAAAGGAATGGAGTGTCAGCCGGCTATTTTAGCAGGCGGCCGCCTGAGCGCCGCGCGGTCAATGATGGTGGTGGCCGTGTGCGCCGTGGGCATGGCCATGCGCCACTTCGTCGGGCGTCGCGGCCCGCACCTCGGTCACCGTGCACTGGAAGTGCACCGCCTGGCCCGCGTAGGGATGATTGCCGTCGACCACGACCTTGTCACCTGCGATATCGGTCACCGTGTAGAGCATTTCCTCGCCCCCTTCGACCGGGGCGCCGACGAACTGCATGCCGACCTCGATGTTGTCGGGAAACACGTCGCGCGACTCGATCCGTACCAGTTCCTCGTCCAGTTCACCGAAGGCGTCGGCGGGCTGGAGCTTGAGGTCGACCGTCTCCCCGGTGGCCTTGCCCTCGAGCGCCTGCTCGACCAGCGGGAAGATGTTGTCGTAGCCGCCGTGCAGGTAGCTCACGGCCTCGTCGCTCTCCTCAAGAGTGCGGCCGTCGAGATCGCGGACGACATAGGAGAGGGTGACGACGGTGTCCTTGCAGATGTTCATTCGAGTTCCTTTACCAGTTCCAGCACTTCCGCCGCGTGGCCGCGGCTGGAAACGCCATACAGGGCGTGGCGGATGACGCCCTGCTTGTCGATGACGAACGTGGCGCGCACCGCGCTCTTGCGCATGACGCCGTCCACGTCCTTGTCCTGCATCACGCCGTAGGCCTCGCTCATCGTCTGTTCCTTGTCGGCGAGCAGCGGCACGCCGATGCCGTGCTTGTCGCGAAACTCGCCGTGCCGGATGCAGTCGTCGCGCGAGACGCCAAGCACGACCGCGCCGAGCCTCGCGAAATCGCCCTCGAGTTCGGAAAATTCGATCGCCTCGGCGGTGCAGCCCGGCGTGTCGTCCCGCAGATAGAAAAACAGCACGACGATCCTGCCGCGCAACTGCGGCAGTTCGACGAAATTCATGTCCGCGTCCGGACTGGAAAAGTCCGGCGCGGGGTCGCCCGCTTTCAGCATGAAAACTCCGCGTTGTAATTTTCGGCGCATTCTAGCTCGGAACGCATCGCTATAATATTTTTTTGTCGAACCGCACCTGGAGGGTCCCACACGGATGAATGCCATCGAAACGCCGTCCGAACTGCGCGCCGCGTTCGACGCCCTGCTCGCCGGGTGCCGCCGCGTGCTGCGGCTGTACGACCACGATCTCACCCTGTTCGAATTGGACGACGTCGAGCGCCATGCCGCAGTGCGCGCGTTCTGCGTGGCGGGGGGCGGACGCCGCATCGAGTTTCTGCTCGACGACATCGACCGTGTGGCGCGCACCCACCCGCGCCTGATGCAACTGGTGCGCGACTTCGGCCATGTCCTGCAGATCCGCCAGTCCGACCCGCATGCGCCGCGCCCGGACGAGGCCTTCGTGCTCGCCGACCGTCTCGGCGTACTCCTGCGCGCGGACAAGTCCGCGCTCCGCGCAAATCTCCACACGGACGATGCGGCCGTCGCCGCGCCGCTGCATCAGGTCTTCGAGGGCATGTGGCAGCGATCACCCATGCAGGTGTCGGCGACGACGCTGGGACTCTGATCCCGGCTCAGCGCCGCTCCACCGAGCGGATCCCCGCCAGGGCGAAGCCGAGGAAGATCAGCAGCGGCAAGGTGGCCACGGCCGCCGGCGGCCAGTCGTTGAGCAGGCCGAGATGACCAAACAGGCGACTCAGCAGATGGAAGCCCAGGCCCGCCAGGATGCCAAGGAAGATCTTGCCGCTGGTGCCGCCCGTGCGCGGCCCCTGGATCGCGAACGGCATCGCAATCAGCATCATGATCGGGATGACGAAGGGGTTGACGAACTTGCTCCACAGCGCAACCTCGTAGCGTGAGGATTTCTGGTTGTTCGCCTTCAGATGCGCGACGTAGCGCCACAGCGTGCGCGCCGACATCCGCTCCGGCGCCACCAGCAGCACGCTGAGGATGTCCGGCGTCAGCACCGACTGCCAGGCCTGCGTCTCCCGGTGAATCGCACGCAAACCGTCCGCGCCGAATTCCGTCTCCATCACGCCGGCGAGGCTCCAGCCCTGATCCCCACGCCACTCGGCCTCGCGCGCAGCACGAATCCAGCCGAGCCGCCCCTCGGCGTCGAAGCCGTAGATCTCGATGTCGCGCAGCGTGCTGTCCGGCATCACCTCGCGCACGTTGATGAAAGTGCTGCCATCCTTCACCCACAATCCCGAACGGAACTGCTGCGCCACGACGGACCGCGTCGCCGACAGCTTGAAGCGTTGCGCCGCCTGCTCCGACCACGGTGCCACATATTCGCCGAGCAGCAGCAGGAGCAGCGAGAGCACCACCCCGATCGCGGCGAAGTAGCCGGCCACACGCCAGTTCGACAGGCCCGACACGCGCATCACCGCATACTCGGTGTTGCCGACCAGGCGCGACAAGGCGAACAGCGTGCCGATCAGCGCCGCCACCGGCAGGATTTCGTACAGATGGCCCGGCACGCTCAGCAGCACCACCACCAGCGCCTGGCCGAGACCGTAATTGTTGCGCCCGAGGCTGCCGAGTTCCTGGATGACGTCGAAGAACGCGAACAGCACGAGCAAGCCGAGCAGCACGAACCCGGATGCCGCCAGCACCTGCGCTGCCAGATAGCGTGCGAGCAGTCTCACGCCCGTCTCCGGCGCCAGGCTCGCGTGTGCATGCGCCAATAGAACAGCAGGGCGGTGGCGGCAAGCATGAGCAGATGTGGCGCAACGATGCCGACACCTGCATTGAGCTTGTCCTGCGACACCCATGCCTGCGCCAGCGACAGCAGATTGTTGTAGATGAAATACAGCAGCAGCGCGACGAGCAGGCCGTAGGAACGGGGCGCGCGTGTATTGACGAAGCCGAGCGGAATCGCCATCACCGCGAGTATCAGCGCGGACAGCGGCACACCGAAGCGCCACAGCACCTCGGCACGCGCCTGCGGCGACGGATCACGCAGCAGTTCACCGAGCGGCGCGTGGCGCACACTGGTGGCCCTGTCTCCAACGGCGACGGGATCGAGGCGCATCCAGTAGCGTTCGAATTCGATGACCCGATAATCGAGCTGCCCCGGCGTGCCCTCGTAGCGGCGGCCGTCCTTGAACACGAGGTAGCGCGAGCCGTCGGACAGCTCGGTGTGGCTGCCCTCGTGCGCCACCACCAAACCGAGCTGGCCGTCGATGCGCGACTGCATGAAGACGTTGCGCACGACACCGGTGAGCGGGTTGAGGGAATCCACATAGTAGACGCGCTGGCCGCCGCCGGATTCCGCGAACAATCCCGGCGCGATCAGACTGCTCTCGCTACGGCTGCGCAGTTCGTCGCGGTATTCGTTTTTCTTGGCCTGTGCCCAGGGATTCAGGACCACGGTGAGCAGGAAGATCACCGCGGCCAGCGGCAGCGCGAAGGCGAGCACCGGGCGCAGCCACTGCGTCAGCGACAGTCCGGCGCCGAACCAGATCACCATTTCGCTGTCGCGCCACATGCGCGACAAGGGAAGCAGCACCCCCGCGAACAGCGCGATGGTCATCAGCACCGGCAGGAAATACAGCAGGGAAAAACCGAGGAACGTGAATACCGCCTCGTTGGCGAGCTCACCACGCGCCACATCACCGAGCAGGCGTATGAACAGCACCACCAGCGCGATCGCGACCAGCACCGTCAGCACGGCGCCCGCCGTCAGACCCATTTCGCGCGTCAGCGCGCGCCGGTAAAGCATGGCTCGAGGCGGATGCGCCGCAAGCGGCTTTGACATTCCACAGTGCCCGCGCCAATAATCGCGCCATCGGCGAAACCGCCATCGGGCGCTTCGGCAAATTGCATTCTTTTGAGCACAGACATGGAAAACAGGGAAATCGGACTCGAATTTAGCATAAAAAGCGGCAGCCCCGAAAAGCAGCGCACCGCCTGCATCGTGGTCGGCGTGTTCGAGGGACGCAAGCTTTCCGCCCCCGGTGTCGAAGTCGATCGCGCCAGCGGAGGCTATCTTGCCGGCATCCTGCGCAGCGGCGACATGGAAGGCAAAAGCGGCGCCACCCTGCTGCTCCACGGCGTCCCCAACATCCTCGCCGAACGCGTCCTGCTGGTCGGTCTGGGCAAGCAGAGCGCGTTCCATGAAAAGGCCTATCGCGACGCCATTGCCGCCGCGGTGAAAACCCTGCGCGATGGCGGCGCGATGGACGCGGTGATCACCCTGTCCGAGCTTGCCGTGAAGAAACGCGGCGTCACCTGGAACATCGAGCAGGCCGCGGTTGCCACGCATGGCACGCTGTACCGCTTCGCTCGCATGAAAAGCAAGCTTGACGACACCCGCCGCCCGCTCACGCGCGTGGCATTCACGGTTGCGCGCCGCGGCGAGCTCAAATCCGCCGAGACCGGCCTTGCACACGGGCGCGCCATCGCCCGCGGCATCGGCCTCGCCCGGGATCTCGGCAACACGCCCTCCAACGTGTGCACGCCGGATTACCTGGCCGCCGAGGCGAAGCGGCTGGCGAAGACCTACCGCTTCGGCTGCCAGGTCCTTGACCAGGCGGCCTGCGAAAAACTCGGCATGGGCTCCTTCCTCTCGGTCGGCAAGGGCAGCGACAAACCGCCGCGCTTCATCGTGCTGAAGCACAACGGCGGCAACAAGGGTGACAAGCCCGTGGTGCTGGTCGGCAAGGCGATCACCTTCGATGCCGGCGGCATCTCGCTCAAGCCGCCCGCCGAGATGGACGAGATGAACTACGACATGAGCGGTGGCGGTGCCGTGCTCGGCGCGTTCCGCGCCATCGGCGAACTGGGCCTGCCGTTGAACGTGATCGGCCTCGTGCCCTCCTGCGAGAACCTGCCCGACGCCCATGCCAACAAGCCGGGCGACATCGTCACCTCGATGTCCGGCCAGACCATCGAAATCCTCAATACCGATGCCGAAGGCCGCCTGATCCTGTGCGACGCGCTCACCTACGCCGAGCGCTTCGAGCCGGATGCCGTCATCGACGTGGCGACGCTCACCGGCGCCTGCGTCATCGCGCTCGGCACGCACCCGAGTGCCCTGTACGCCAACCACGACCCGCTCGCGCGCGAGATCGAGCACGCCGCCGACCATGCCTGGGACCGCGTCTGGCGCATGCCGCTGTGGGACGATTATCAGGAACAATTGAAGAGCAGCCTTGCCGACATGGCCAATATCGGCGGGCGTCCGGGCGGCTCGATCACCGCCGCGTGCTTCCTGTCGCGCTTCACCGGGAAATACCACTGGGCGCATCTCGACATCGCCGGCACGGCATACAAGGGCGGCCGCGAGAAGGGCTCGACCGGACGGCCGGTGGCGCTGCTGGTGCACTTCCTGCTCAGGCGCGCCGCCAAAGCCCCGTGACCGAAGTCAGCTTCTACACGTTCGCCGGGAACCCGCTCGATATCGCGCGGCGCATCGCGACGAAGGCCTGCGCGCGCGGCCAGCAGGTGATGCTCTACGCACCCGACGCGGACGTCGCCGCCGCCCTCGACCGCCTGCTGTGGACCACGCCCGCGCACCGTTTCGTGCCACACTGCCGCGACAACGACGCGCTCGCCGGCGAAACGCCCGTGCTGATCGGCACCAACCCGGACGCGCTCGGCCGCGCCGACATCCTCATCAACCTCGGCCCCACCCAGCCACCCGGCTACGCGCGCTACGAGCGGCTGATCGAAATCATCGGCCAGGACGACGCCGCACGCCAGCGCGGCCGCGAGCGCTACCGTTTCTATCAGGCACGCGGTTACGCCCTGCACACCCACGACTTGCGCACGCACCAGGACAACCAATGAGCGACAGCCCCCTGCTCGGCAAGATGGATGCCCTGCTGAAAAAGCACCGCGGCGGCGATGCGCTGCCCGCCAGCGGGGCGAGCGCCGCGCCCCCGTCGGATGCCTGGTTGCCGGTGCTCACCGACGTCATCGAACGCGGCACACCGCCCGCACCCGTGGAAGCGCCGGCACCGCTGCTGACGGCGCCCGAGCCCCCCTCCGCAGCCGCCGCCGAGACGCCGGCGCGAGGACTTGCCGTGGGCGACACCCTCACCGAGCAGTTGATGAGCGAGCTCGCCCCGCGCCTGAGCGAGGTCATGGAAAAACAGGTCGCCGCCGAATTGCGCAAGAACCTCGACGAAACCGTCTCCACCCTGCTCGCCCAGCTCGACGTCAACGTGCGCGAAATCGTCCGCGAAGCCGTCGCGGACAAACTCAAGCCGCCGCGCAACCCCTCCACCTGAGCGGCGGCTTGGCCGGTCAGCGCCGTTTCCGCGATAATCACAACTTTGCCCGCACGCCATGGAACTCGCCAAATCCTTCGAACCGGCTGACATCGAGAAACGCTGGTACGCCCGCTGGGAGCGTGCCGGCTACTTCAAGGCCGGCGACGCGCCCGATGCACCCGCCTACTGCATCATGCTGCCGCCGCCCAACGTCACCGGCACGCTGCACATGGGCCACGCCTTCCAGCACACCCTGATGGACGCGCTGACGCGCTACCACCGCATGGCGGGCGACAACACGCTGTGGCAGCCCGGCACCGACCACGCCGGCATCGCCACGCAAATCGTTGTGGAACGCCAGCTCGACGCGCAGGGCATCTCGCGCCACGACCTCGGCCGCGACAAATTCCTCGACAAGGTGTGGGAATGGAAGGCGCATTCCGGCTCCACCATCACGCGTCAGATGCGTCGTCTCGGCACCAGCCCGGACTGGAGCCGCGAGCGTTTCACCATGGACGAAGGCCTGTCGAAGGCGGTCACCGAAGTGTTCGTGCGGCTCTACCGCGAAGGGCTCATCTACCGCGGCAAGCGCCTGGTGAACTGGGATCCGGTGCTCGGCACCGCAGTGTCCGATCTCGAAGTCGTCAGCACGGAGGAAGACGGCTTCATCTGGGAAATCAGCTATCCGCTCGAAGACGGTTCGGGTGCGCTCACGGTCGCGACCACGCGCCCGGAGACGCTGCTCGGCGACAGCGCCGTTGCCGTGCATCCCGAGGACGAGCGCTACCGGCACCTCATCGGCAAGCAGGTGCGCCTGCCCGTCGCCGAACGCAGCATCCCCGTCATCGCGGATGAGTACGTCGACCGCGAATTCGGTACCGGCGTGGTCAAGATCACCCCGGCGCACGACTTCAACGACTGGCAGGTGGGGCAGCGCCACAAGCTTGTCGCCATCAGCGTGCTCACGCTCGACGCGAAGATGAACGACATCTGCCCGGTCGAATACCAGGGCCTGGACCGCTACGTCGCGCGCCAGAAGCTGCTTGACGAGCTCCACGCCAAGGGCCTGCTCGTCTCGGCCAAACCGCACACGCTGATGATCCCGCGCGGCGACCGCACCCACGCGGTGATCGAGCCCATGCTGACCGACCAGTGGTTCATGAGCATGGAAAATCTCGCCCGGCGCGCGCTCGACGTGGTCGACACGGGCGAGCTGAAATTCGTGCCGGAGAACTGGACCACCACCTACCGCCAGTGGCTGGAGAACATCCAGGACTGGTGCGTGTCGCGCCAGCTGTGGTGGGGGCACCGCATCCCCGCCTGGTACGACGCCGACGGCAACTTCTACGTCGCGCATACGGAAGAAGAAGCCGGAAAGCAGGCCGGCGGCCGCGCACTGACGCAGGACGACGACGTCCTCGACACCTGGTTCTCCTCTGCGCTGTGGCCCTTCTCCACCCTGGGCTGGCCCGCGCAGACGCCCGAGCTCGAGCGCCACCTGCCGACCTCGGTGCTCGTGACCGGGTTCGACATCATCTTCTTCTGGGTCGCGCGCATGGTGATGATGTCGCTGCACTTCACCGGCAAGGTACCGTTCCGCGAGGTGTACGTGACGGGCCTGGTGCGCGACTCCGAAGGCCAGAAGATGAGCAAGTCGAAGGGCAACGTGCTCGACCCGATCGATCTCATCGACGGCATCGCCGTCGACGACCTCGTCGCCAAGCGCACCCAGGGACTCATGAATCCCAAGCAGGCCGCCGGCATCGAGAAACGCACCCGCCGCGAATTCCCGGAGGGTATCGCCGCCTACGGCACCGATGCTTTAAGGTTCACCTTCGCCAGCCTCGCCACGCACGGCCGCGACATTAAGTTCGACCTGCAGCGCGCCGAGGGCTACCGCAATTTCTGCAACAAGCTGTGGAACGCCACCCGCTTCGCACTGATGAACCTCGAAGGCCACGACTGCGGGCTCGACGCCGGCCGACCAATGGAGTTTTCCGACGCCGACCGCTGGATCGCCACGCGCCTGCAACAGGCGATCGGCGAGGTACACGACGCCTTCGCCGCCTACCGCTTCGACCAGGCCGCGCGCGCCGTCTACGAATTCGTGTGGGACGAGTTCTGCGACTGGTATCTGGAACTCGCCAAGGTGCAACTGAACCATGGCGCACCGGAACAGCAGCGCGCGACCCGCAGGACGCTCGCGACGGTGCTCGAAGCCACGCTGCGCCTCGCCCATCCCATCATTCCCTTCATCACCGAGGAGTTGTGGCAGAAGGTCGCCCCGCTCGCCGGGGCTGTCCATCAGGCATCGCCCTCCGGCGATGGCGGCGAGAGCATCATGCTCGCGCGCTATCCGGGAAAGGACGACGCCCAGCGCCATCCCGACAGCCTCGCCAACATGCAGGCGCTGAAGGAACTCGTCAACGCCTGCCGCGCCCTGCGCGGCGAAATGAACCTTTCGCCGGCGCAGCGCGTGCCGGCGGTGATCGAAGGCGACACCGCGCGCATCGACGCGCTCGCGCCCTACATCGCCGCACTCGCCAAGCTGTCTGGCGTCACCGCGGCGGCGACGCTCACCGAGGCCGACGCCCCGATCGCGCTCGTCGGCGACATGCGGGTGATGCTGGTGGTGGAAATCGACAAGGCCGCCGAACGCGCCCGTCTCGACAAGGAAATCACGCGCATCGAAGGGGAGATCGCAAAGGCGCAGGCCAAGCTCGCCAACCCGAGTTTCGTCGACCGTGCCCCCGCCGCCGTCGTCGAACAGGAAAAAAACCGCCTCGCGGATTTTGGTGCCATGCTGGACAAGCTGCGCACGCAGCGCGCGCGGCTGGGCTGAACGCCAGCAAGCCCGGCCCCCGTCGGGCCGGGGGCGGCCCGCTACTACTGGCTGCCGGCGACCGTCGCCAGGGTGGAATGGATTTCCTCGGGTGCGTAGACGATGCGCATGAACGTGCCCATCCCCAGATCGGGGAAGGCCAGCGCCAGGCGGTAGCGCGCATAGAAGGCGTGCACCTCGCGGTCGAGCACGAAGATTTCGTAGGGATAGCCGGCAATGCGGTCCTGCATGCCGATCTTGTTGAGCAGGGCCGCGTCACCATTGGCGGGGCTGTTCATCGCCACGCCGATCACCGCGATTTTCCGCTCCGGCAGCACCATTTCATAGACCTTGCTGGTGCCTGCGAGGCCGTGCGCGAGGTTGTCCTGCACGGTCTTCAGGGCGGCCTCGAAACTGGCGTGCTTGGCAAGCAGGTTCTTCTTGTCGTCGAACCGCTCCATGCCGAAGATGTAGCGGTAACGCGGCAGATCGGCCGCCGTCTCGTCGCCGCCGAAACCCGGACCCGCGCCAAGCGCCTGCGCCAGGCGCGACTGTACTGAACGCGCCGCCGCCTCGGCCTGCGCAAAGCGGGTGCGCAGGAAAGCCCGGTACCAGTAATCGGGATTGCTGTAGGACACCGCACCGTCGGTCGTGAAGCCGACGCGGATGGGCGCCGCCACGATCGCCGCGCCGCCGAGTTCGCGAATCCTGTCGAGCATGCCCGGGTCGGTCGCCACCACCACGCCGTACGTGGGCAGCCCCTTGGGCGCATAGCGCCCCAACACCTGAAACCCCGCCGCGGACAGCTTCTTCTCCACCTCCGCCGCCACGGCCGGCCACTCACCCGCCGCGACGCGGTCGCCCGCGATGTAGGGGGCAATCGCCCAGGCCGCGAGGGAATTGAATCCCAGGAGGCAAGCCAGCAACCAACGCCGCAACATGATGCGCTCCTTTCAAAAAAATCAAAAAAGCCGGGGAAGGCCCCCGGCTTCGATTCTATAGCCTTTCCGATACGGCCGTGGCTCATGGAAACCCTGAACCCGCCGCCACCCCGGCGAATGCCGGGGTCCAGCGCCTGATTGGGCTGGATTCCGGCCTGCGGCGGAATGGCGCTGGCGGTTTCGCCGAGCGTCGGCTCAGAAGCGCTTGCTGTACATCAACTGGAAGCTGGTCTGCTCGTGGCTGACGGTGTAGCCAAAGTTGGGATTGGTCTGTTTCACTTCCGGTGCGTGCTGCAGCGAGAAGTTCACGTCCGACGTGGGGTTGACCGCGTAGCCCAGACCGACGGTGTAATGTTTCTCGACGATCGCCGGGAACAGATAGTGCATGGTGGCGTCGGGAATCGGGTTGTCGGAAAAGCTTGCGCCGGCACGCAGGGTCAGCGCGCTGGTCGCCTTGTAGCTCACGCCGAGCTGGAACACGTCCTGGTCGTCCCAGTTCTGCGGCAGGGCGAAGGTCACGCTGTCACCCATCGCCGAATACGTCATGGTGAAGTTCTTCATGACGTCTTTCCAGTTGATGCGCTTGTAATCGAGCGCCAGCATGAGTTCGGGCGTGGCCTGGACCGCGAGACCGAGGCCGTAGGTTTCCGGCCACTGGAAATCGCGCACGCTGATCTTGCCGGGAACCGCCATCGCCCCGCCGTTCACGATGAACGACGCGCCGCTCGAACTGGTTTCCATGTCACCCAGGTCGGTTTTGGAATGATAGGTACCGCCGACCGTGAACATCGGATTGATCTTGTACGTGAAGCCCAGCTTGCCCGCCAGACCGTAGCCTCGCGCCTTGCCGGTGAAGTCGTTGCCATTGCTGAAATCCAGCCGCGCAACGTCCGTAGCGCCCAGGCTGCCGAGCGCCCCGCCCAGCGCCCCCGTGGGGGGGACGGTAATCAGGCTGCTCAGCATCGGTACGGGCATCGCCATCCGCAGATCGAGCATCGCCCACACGAAATCCACCGAGCCGCCGATGCTCAGATTCGGGTTGACGTTGAAGGCGACCGGTGCGATCACGCGGCCGACCCCGAGTTCGGAACGCTGCGGCAAGCCATCCGCCATGCCGATCCAGCTGTTCGCTTCGAATTCCGTGCCCATGCCGCCCTGGGCGAACATGCCGAGGCCATACGTGAGGTTGCCGGTCTTGCGCGTCCAGCCCACCGCGGGCATGTAATAGGCATCGCCCCCGGAAGACGCGGACATGCCCGCGCAAGGACCGCCGTCGCAACGCGCGCTGACGTCCGGCCCCAGAAAGCCCAGTGCCACGTCGACACGGTGGCCATCGGCGGCGAGACCAAGGGTGGCGGGGTTGTTCATCATGGCGGCGTTGCCGTTGTCGTAGGCCATCGAGGCGCCGCCCATGCCGGAAGCGATGGGGCCGTAGCCTTCCACGTTCATGCCGTTGGTGGCGTAGGCGCTGCCGGCGAGACCGGCAAGGACCATGGAAGCAGCGATGCGGGTGAGTTTCATGCGTATTTTCTCCTGCTAAGAGTGGGCAACGGTTGTTCTTCTGGAAAACTGACTGAAGCCTAACGCGGCGCGTTTGCGTCGGGCAAGCGCATGGAGCGTTTCTACCAGATGATTCTGCAACGTGTGTTGCGCGCAAGACACAAAAAAGCCGGGTGACCCCGGCTTTTCTGGCTGTGCTTCGTTTCGTTCAGATGAACAGACAGATGTCGGTTTCTCCAGCGAATTCGAAGAAGGTCGCGGCGCCGCCGTACTCCATGCCGTCGATGAAATCGGAATGCTGGAAACCGAACAGTTCGACGGTCATCTGGCAGGCGATGAACTTGACGTCGGCTTCCTGGCACAGGCCGCGCAGATCCGGGATGGTGGCCACGCCGTTGTTGGCGATGGTCATCTTCATCAGACTGGTGGCAACGTTCTCATAGCCGGGAATGATGGCCTGGATGGCGTTGGGCATGTTCCAGTTGATGTCCTTGAACCACTTGGGGCCGAACGGCATCTTCATGGGCATGCCCGGATTGCCCAGGGGGCTGACCTTGAGGCCGGACGTGTCCTTGCGGACCAGTTGCAGACCGTAAAAGGTGAAAAAAATCTGTGTTTCGTAGCCCAGCGCCGCCGCGGTCGACGCCAGGATGAAGGGCGGATAAGCCCAGTCCAGCGTGCCCTTGGTGGCGATGATGGCCATTTTTTTAGTATCCATACCTTGCTCCTCCTCTCTGCGTCAAAAAAAACAGCGCCGTGTGTCCGGATCGAACAGGCGGCGCTGATTGGCTACTGGCTTATTTCTTCTTCATGAAGAAGGTGAAATCGCCACCGGCTTCGGCGGTGGACAGCAGCTCGTTGCCAGTCTGCTTGGCGAACGCCGCAAAATCCTTGACCGAACCCGGGTCGGTGGACAGGATCTTCAGGACCTGGCCGCTCGGAATTTCGGCCAGCGCCTTCTTGGCACGCAGAATGGGCAGCGGGCAGTTCAGGCCACGGGCGTCGAGCTCTTTGTCGAAATTCATGATGTGTGTTCTCCTGTACGAAAAAGTCGCATGTGCGAAAAAGGTTGCGGTACCTTAAACCAGAAATTTGGCCATTGCAACACGCTTCGTCGCAGGGAACAAAAAAAACGTTCCCGCGCCTCAGCGCGGCAGGCGGACGGCGTTGCCGGAACGCGCCCAGGCCATGATGCCACCGGACAAGTTGTGGGTGTTGCCATAACCCTTCGACGCCATGAACGCGCAGGCCTGCGCGGAGCGTGCGCCGGTGCGGCAGTAGAACACGACCGGCTTGTCCTGCGGAATGTCCGCCGCGCGCAGCGGCAGGAGATGCAGGGGGATGTGGATGGCGCCGTCGATGACGCCCTGGGCGACTTCCGCTTCGGTACGCACGTCGACCAGATGCGCGCCCCTGGCGGCCAGTTCCGAGGTGTGGGTGGGGTCGATTTCCTTGAACCCGGACAATCCGAACATCGTTGTCTCTCCTGCAAGGGTGTAGCAAATAAGGGTTGGCTAATGTAGCAAAAAGCGCCGGGAAATCCAAGCGCTGCGCGCTTGGGAGCGCATCAGGGCCGTCCTGATCGTGCCGTTCCAGCGAATCAGCGTTTTTTCAGCAGCGCTGCGCGCCGTGGTACAGGTTGACGACGTGGCGCGCCTCGGCGAAGAACAGCCAGCGCTCCATCACGGCCCCGGCAAGGCCGGCAAACGCAGCGACCGCGGCGGCGGCTTCGGCACCACTGCCGCGCAGGACGACGGCCAGCATCAGCGCCGGCAATGCGAAGCCGACGACGAACAGCAGCACCTTGATGACGCTGGCGCGCCGGCGGGCGAGCCGGTAGCCGAATTCCTCGGTGAGGAAGGTGCCGTGAGTATGGCCGGCATCGAGCAGCTTGACGCCGGCACGCGTGAGCCCGGTGGCGGTGTTCACGGTGGGGGTGAGGCCGGGGCTGCGGATCCAGAAATAATAGATGGCCTTCAGCACCGCGGCGATGGCGACGATGAGCCCCGCGAGCGCGATGTAGGGCGTGGCGTCGAGGCCGGCGATGACGGCGCCCAGGAGCAGCAGCAGGCTGCCGCTGGCGTAGCCGAACGCGAGGTAGTTGGCGGGCACCAGCGGGGTGTTCCACTGGCGGATGGTCTTCAGGCAGGCGTAGATCATGCCGGTGGAAAACACGGTGATCCAGGCGAGCGCGGCGCTCAGGAACCCGAACGTATGGCGCAACACCGCGGGGGCCTCGAACCCGATGCAGGCGAGATAGCCGACGGCAAGCGGCATGAAGGCGACGGCGAACACGCCCTCGCGCGACAGCCACGAGGTGCGGAAGCGGCTGAACGCGCGCCAGGCGTTCTTCGGGTTGGCAAGGTGCAGGGTCGAGGACACCAGGCCGAGGATGATCAGCATCAGCGCCATGAAACCGCCGGCGAGCAGGTGCGCGCGGGAGAAGCCGCCGCCCAGGGCGAAGAAATCGGCGACGAACAACAGCGAAAACAGGCCGAAGCCGGCGCCCGAGGCGACGGTGAAGAAAATGACGGACAGGGCGGGATGCATGCAAGGTTCTCCCGAAGGTTCAGCGGCGCACCAGCCGGTTGGCGAATTGCCGCAGGCTTTCCTTGAGCCCGCCACGCGGGCGGGGGGCGACCGGAATCTCCGGCTTGCGGCGCGGCGGCAGGTAACGGTTGGTCGGGTTGTAGTTGAGCTCGGGCATCAGCGCATAGCCGCCGCGCTCGCGCACGGTGCGCGACACCGCCGAGTCGGGATCGTCGAAGTCGCCGAACATGCGCGCGTGCGCAGGACAGGTGAGCACGCACGCGGGCTGGCGCTCTTCGACCGGCAGGTTTTCGTCGTAGATGCGGTCGATGCACAGGGTGCATTTCTTCATGGTGCCGGTGGCACGGTCGAGTTCACGCGCGCCGTAGGGACAGGCCCAGGAGCAGTAGTTGCAGCCCATGCACTTGTCCTGGTCGATGAGCACCACGCCATCCTCGGCGCGCTTGTAGGAGGCGCCGGTAGGGCACACGGTGACGCAGTCGGCGTCCTCGCAGTGCATGCACGACATGGGGAAGTTGATGGTCTTGTTGTGCGGATACTCGCCCATCTCGAAATGACGGATGCGGTTGAACCACACGCCCGACGGCTCGGCGCCGAAGGGCTGATAATCACTCAGGGGGCCGATGCTGCCGGAGGCGTTCCACTCCTTGCAGGAGACGGCGCAGGCATGGCAGCCCACGCAGACGTCGAGATCGATGACCAGTCCCAGTCTCATGATGTGCTCGCTCGTTCGTTTGCTCAGTGCGTGCCGTCGCTGCGCGCGTCGTAGCGCAGCACGTCGGGGCGCGCGTAGCGCTCGTCGCCCGGATAGGGCTTCAAGGTGTCGAACTGCGGCCAGCTTCCGGTCTCGCCGGGGGCGGCCTTGCGGATTTTCACGCGCAGATCGAACCACGCCGCCTGGCCGGTGACCGGGTCGGAGTTGGTGAGGCGGCGCTCGCCGGGCTGCGCGGGCAGCAGTTCGGAAATCAGGTGGTTCAGGAGGAAGCCGCCGGTCGCTTCGGACGCCTCGGGCTTGAGACCCCACGCGCCCTTCTGCTTGCCGATGGCGTTCCACGTCCACACGGTGTCTTCCTGGGTGCCTTCCATGGTCTTCACCTGACAGCGAATGCTGCCGTGGTGCGATTCGACCCACACCCAGTCGAAATCGCGAATGCCCATCGCGGCCGCGCGGCCGGCGTTCATGTACAGATGGTTCTGCGCCATGAGCTGGCGCAGCCAGACGTTCTGCGAATCCCACGAGTGATACATGAACATCGGCCGCTGGGTGAGCGCAAAGAAGGGGTACTCGGCAGCGTCGACGCGCTGCTGTTCGAGCGGTTCGTACCACAGCGGCAGCGGGTCGAAGTACTTCACCAGGCGCTCGCGGTCGACCTGGTTGGTGGGCTGCGGGCCGTCGTAGAGCCCGAGGCCGGCGAGCCGGAATTTCTGCAGCGGCTCGGACCAGAACTGCATGATGATCGGTTCGACCTTGCCGACGAAGCCGGCGTCGGCCGCCACCTCGAGATAGTCCTTGTTGGCGTAGCGCATGTATTTCTGGCTGTCGGGCCAGTGGTGCGCGAAGAAGCTCTCGTTCTCGATGTACTTTTCCCACTGCCTCGGATTCGGCTCGCCCTTGAGCGACCGGGTGCCGTCCTTGCCGCGCCAGCCAGCGAGAAAGCCGACGCCTGGCGAGCGCTCGTAGTTGACGATGAAGTCGGGGTAGTCTCTGAATCTGCGCGTGCCGTCCGGACGGGTAAAGGCCGGAAACCTCAGGCGCGAGGCGAGCTCCACCAGTACGTCCTGCCAGGGGCGCACGTCGCGGTCGGGCTGGATCAGCGGATAGCGGATGGCGTCGGCGGCGGCGTCCGGCTCGGAGATCGGGCGGTCGAGCAGCGAAATGGCGTCGTAGCGTTCGAGATAGGTGGTGTCCGGCAGGATGAGGTCGGCGAAGTTGCTCATCTCCGAATGGAAGGCGTCGACCACGACGAGGAAGGGAATGCGGTATTCACCGAAGTTTTCCGTGTCGCGGGCGCGCAGCATGTCCTGCACCTCGGCGGTGTTCATGCTCGAGTTCCACGCCATGTTCGACATGAACAGGATCAGCGTGTCGATGGCGTAGGGATCGTGGTTCACCGCGTTGGTGATGACCATGTGCATGAGGCCGTGCGAGGCGATCGGCACTTCCCACGAATACGCCTTGTCGATGCGCAAGGGGTTGCCGAACTCGTCGACCACGAGATCCTCGGGACGCGTGGGGAAGCCGAGCGGCGGGCGCGACAGCGGCGTGTTCGGCGCGTTGATGACCGCGATATTGTTTTCCGGCAGCTGGTGCGGCGGGATGGGCTTGGGGTACGGCGCGCGTGCGCGGAAGTTGCCGGGCGCATCGAGCGCGCCCAGGAGCATCTGGATGAAGTGCACCGCGCGGCAGGCGTGAAAACCATTGGAGTGCGCGGAAATTCCCCGCATCGCGTACATCGCCACCGGACGGCCGACCACCTTGTCGTGCGTCCTGCCCCAGACGTCGGTCCACTCGATCGGCAGCTCGACGCTTTCCTGGAACGCGATGTGCGCCATCTCCAGCGCGATGCGCTCGATGGTTCCGGCCGGCAGGCCGATTTCGAGCGCGACGTTTTCCGGCGCGTAGCGCGGGTCGAGATAGCGCTCGGCCATGAGCGACATCACCGTGCGCACGCGGCGGCCGTCGGCGGTGAGGTATTCGCCGAACAGCGCGGGCGCGATGTCGCCGGCAAGGCCGTTGCGGAAGGTCTCCTTCTCCAGGTCCCAGATCAGCGGATGGCCGTCATCGTCGCGCAGGAACAGGCCATCGCCCGACTGCCCCGGCGTCTGCACGACGAGCCAGGTGGCGTTGGTGTAGCGCACCAGGAATTCGTAGTCGAACTGCTCGTGCCTGAGCAGCACGTGCACCATCGACATCGCCAGCAGGCCGTCCATGCCCGGCTTGATCGGCAGCCACTCGTCGGCGATCGCGGAGTAGCCGGTGCGCACCGGGTTGACCGAGACGAACTTGCCGCCGCGGCGCTTGAGTTTTTCCAGGCCGATCTTGATCGGGTTGGAGGAATGGTCCTCGGCCACCCCCCACATGATGAAATACTTGGCATGGTCCCAGTCGGGCGCGCCGAATTCCCAGAACGAGAAGCCGACGGTGTAGAGTCCCGCCGCCGCCATGTTGACCGAGCAGAAGCCGCCATGCGCCGCCCAGTTGGGGGTGCCGAACTGCTGCGCCCACAGGCCGGTGAGCGCCTGCATCTGGTCGCGCCCGGTGAAGAAGGCGAGCTTCGACGGATCGGTGGCGCGGATTTCCTGCAGCCGGTTGGTCAGAAGATCGAGCGCCTGCTCCCAGGAAATCGGCTCGTAAACGCCTTCACCGCGTTCGCTGCCGGGCTTGCGCAGCAGCGGTTGCGTGAGCTTGGCGGTCGAATACTGCTTCATGATCCCCGCCGAACCCTTGGCGCACAGCACGCCCTGGTTGGTGGGATGGTTGCGGTTGCCCTGCAGGAAACGCACCTTGCCGCCTTGCAGCGTGACCTTCACGCCGCAACGGCACGCACACATGTAGCAGGTCGTGTAGCGAATCTCCTGCGCGTCGTGATTTTCGGTTCGGATTCTTGCGTTCATGGGCGTCGCGGATCCCCAAAATTTTCCCCCGGCCCGCACACTGGGGCCGCGTTGTCCTGATACGTGTGAAGGTAGACAAAGACCGGCGGCAGCGCCAGCGCGCCAGCACAGGCTGCCGGGGCATGGCCAATATCAACAATTTAGAATATGTCTATATTCTGCCGTGGCACACCCGTGCCGGCAAGACAAATTACATTGATGGCCCGATAAGCCACCTTCATTCAAATCCTTGTTTTACAGTGGTTTGCGCACCATTTGGAGCGCATGGCGCATTTCAGCGCGGGCCCGCCAGCAGCGCCTCGACTGCCTCCAGCCCTTCCCCCGTGTCCCAGTCGATGGCGCCAGTGATCACCTGGCGCAGTTGCCCGCTGGCGTCGATGAGAAAACTCGTCGGCATCGCGAATACTTTCCAGCGATGGGTGTTGCTGCCATCGCTGTCGAGCAGGATGTCGAAACCGAGCGGCATGCGGGACAGGTAAGCGGTCACGTCGGCAGCCGGTTCCGCGCTCGATATCGCGACGATGGCAAGCGGGCGGCCCGCCATTTTCAGCCGCAGCCGCTCCATCGACGGCATTTCGTGCAGGCACGGCGGACACCACGATGCCCAGAAATTGAGCAGCACCGCCTTGCCGCGATAGTCGTCCAGAGTGCGCGGCTGGCCCGCCAGATCGCGCGCCTGCAAGGTCGGCGCCGGGGCGGCTGGACGCGTCTCGAACGTCGCGGCACCGGCGCCGATGCTCAGCGCCAATCCCAGCACCAGGCCCAGGACCCGGCTGCGTTTTATGGACATGTCTGCGTCTCCATTTCCTGCATCAGCCGCTCGGCGAGGCGGCCGCTCTCGGCGATCTCGTATTCGGTGGGCTCTTCACGTGCCCAGAAGCCCTCGCGCAGGTTTTCCAGCACCGTCACCGTGACGGCAGCCCCCGACACGGCGAGCTGCTCGGTGAGCCCCGCCAACCACAGGGTACCGGCCGCGCGACGCGGCTGCAACACGCGCACGCGCAAGCCATCAAGCGTGCCGAGGTCGAGATACACCGGATCGGCGAGCGCCTCCGCGCTGGCGTAGAGATTCGGGTGCATCAGCAGCACGCACAGGTCCGCGCGTGCACCTGCCGGCAAGCGCGCCACCGCCCCCAGGAGCGGTCCCGCTGCGCGCCCCACCGCGTAGAGTGTCACACGCTTGCCGCTCGCAAGGGCGGCCTGCAGCCATTGCACGAGATCGGCCTGCGGCACCTGCTCCATGCTCGCCGGCAAGGGCGGCAGAAAATAGGCGTCGAGGAGATCGAGCGACCACACTTCCACCCCGTGCGCGGCAAGCTGTCGCGCCGCGGCAAGCTCGCTCGGATCGCGCCCATACTCGGACGCCGCCCACAGCAACAGACGCTCGCCCGAGGCGGGAAACCGCTGCGTGTCCGGCAGCTCGGCACGCGCACCGAACGCCGCGCAAAGCACGGCCGCCGCGATGCAAAAAACGAAAAAACGGAAATGGGCGATCATGTCCGCATCATGCCCACGGACCGGCGATGCGCAACCGGCATTTAGAACCATGCCGCCCGGTCTCCGCTCACTGGCTCTCGGCGCGCCAATGCCCGGAACGCCCGCCCTGCTTCTCCAGCAGGCGGATCTCCGACATCGCCATGCCGCGATCGACCGCCTTGCACATGTCGTAGATGGTCAGCAAACCGACCGACACGCCGGTGAGCGCTTCCATTTCGACACCGGTCTTGCCGACGGTTTCGGCAGTGACGGTGCAGACGATTGCGGATCGCTCGACGTCGGTCTCGAATTCCACGCTGACGCGGGTGAGCGCGATGGGGTGGCACAAGGGAACGAGCTCGGCGGTGCGCTTGGTGGCCTGGATGGCGGCGATGCGGGCAATGCCGAGCACGTCGCCCTTGGCGGCCTCGCCGCCGAGGATGCGCGCGAGCGTCTCGGGTAACATGCCGATTCTGCCTCGCGCCACGGCGACGCGGCGGGTATCGGCCTTGTCGGCGACATCGACCATGATGGCGCGGCCGCCGGCATCGAAATGGGTGAATTCGCTCATGTGTCGGGAACCAGATGAAAAGATCCGCATCGTAAACGAAATGATGTCTGCCCACCTCCCTTCCGTTCCCGCCCTTTCATGATTCTGCGCACGCTGCTCGCATTCGCTCTCGTGGTCCAGCCCGTCGCGGCCTCCGACCTGCCCGATCTGGGCGAAGTGTCGCGCCAGTATTTTTCAGACCAGGAAGAACAACTGCTGGGGCGCACCATTCTGCGCGACGTGTACACGGACCCGCGTTACCTCGACGATCCCGAAATCGAGCACTACCTCGACCAGCTCGGCTATCGCCTCGTTGCAGTCAGCGCGCGCAACCAGCAGCGTTTCGATTTCTTCGTCGTCACCGACCCCACCATCAACGCCTTCGCCATGCCGGGCGGCCTGATCGGGGTGCATACGGGTCTCCTGCTGGCCGCGCAGAGCGAGTCGGAACTGGCGAGCGTGATCGCGCACGAGATCGCCCATGTCACGCAGGACCACATCGCACGCATGGTCGCAGCGCAAAGCCAGAGCCAGTGGCCGACGCTGGCGGCGCTGGGGCTGGCGCTGCTGGCCGCGCGCTCGAGCCCGAATGTCGCCAGTGCCGCCATCGCCACCACCCAGGCGTATGCCATCCAGAGCCAGCTCAACTACAGCCGCGACTACGAGCGCGAGGCGGACCGGCTGGGCTACGACACATTGAGCCAGGCCGGTTTCGACCCGCGCGGCATGGAGGGATTCTTCAGCCGCATGCAGCGTGCCAATCGCTTCTACGACACCAGCGCGCCGGCCTACCTGCGCACCCACCCGCTCACCACCGAACGCATCGCCGACATGGCAGCGCGCAGCGAGTCGGCGCCCTACCAGCAGATCGCCGACAGCCTGGAATTCCAGCTCGTGCGCGCGCGGCTGCGCGCCATGGACGACAGCCCGCAGGAAGCGGTACGCGCGGCACAGGCGGCGCTGAAGGACGGGCGTTACAGCAGCGCGACGGCGGCACGCTACGAGCTCGTCGCCGCGCTCGGACGCGCGCGCCAGTTCAAGGAAGCCGAGGCCGAACTGCAGGTGCTGCTCGCCAGCAAGGCGGCAAGCCCGATGATTGCGCAGCTCGCCGGCGACACCGCGCTCGCCGCCGGACAGCACGCCCTCGCGCTGGAGCGCTACGAGGCAGGTCGCCGCGCCTATCCGGAATACCGGCCGCTCGTGCACGGACTGATCCGCGCCCAGCTGCGCGGGGGGCGCCACGCTGACGCGCTCGCCCTGGCCGAACGCCAGCTCGCCCTGCAACCCGGCGATCGCCGCCTGTGGCGCCTCGCCGCGGAAGCCCATGCGCGTCTCAACCACCGCCTGCTGAGCCATCGGGCGCAGGCCGAGGCCGCGGCGCTGAGCGGCAATCTGATCGCTGCCATCGAGCAGATCACGCTGGGCATCAAGGCGGGCGACGGCAGTTTCCAGGAACTCTCGGCGGCAGAAGCGCGACGCCGCGAATGGCAGGAGGCGGAAAAACTCCAGCGCGGACGCCGCACTTGAAGCGCAAGCCCCCGCATTGGCGCCGGTTTGGTAGGAATTTACCGTAGCGCCTGGACGTAAAGAATCGTGCACAGCCTTGCACAAGAAAAATGTATTCCACTATCCTCTGTCCCATCGTTAACGTGAAACTTGCGAAGCGAGACTGAAACGCCGTTCGTCGCGGGCAGCATGCGACGGGTGAACCGGCCCGATTCAGGAAAACTACAGGAGGGCGACGCATGAAGACGCTTCAGCAGGCCGCCATCGCGTGCTCGTTCGCTGCCGGCGCGCTGACGGGGACGGCCCTGGCCCAGGCCCCGGCAACGGCACAGGAGCCCAGCGCCAAGGAACTGGTGTTCAATGAGCGCAAGGGCAACTGCCTGGCCTGCCATGGCATGCCGACCGTCCCCGATGCGGTCGCGGCCGGACTGTATGGGCCGCCGCTCATCGCGATGAGCGCGCGCTACCCGGACAAGGCCAAGTTGCGCGCGCAGATCTGGAACGCGATGGCGGCCAACCCGGCCACGAGCATGCCGCCTTTCGGCAAGCACGGGGTGCTGACGGAAGCCGAAATCGACAAAGTGGCCGATTTCGTCTACGGTCTGTAACCGCACGCTGCATCATTCAATCAAGAACCCCACGCCGCATCATTCAATCAAGGAGAGACTCAATGAATGCACTTCGTAGAAACGTACTCAAAGGCGCCACCGGCGCGGGCGCCGTAGCGGTGGCCGTGGCCGCGGGTCTGCTCAAGCCGACCCAGGCGCTGGCCGCCTGGAACAAGCCTGCCTTCGAGGCCAAGAACGTCGGTGACGCGATGAAGGGCCTGGGCGTATCCGCGCCCGCCGATTCCAAGGACATCGTCATCAAGGCGCCGGACATCGCCGAAAACGGCGCGGTCGTACCCGTCGAAGTGACCAGCAACATCGCCGGCACCAGCAGCATCGCCATCTTCGCCGAGAAGAACGCCACCCCGCTGGTCGGCAGCTACGCTTTGTCCGGCGGCAGCGAAGGCTTCATCTCCACCCGGATCAAGATGGGCCAGACCGCGCTGGTGCGCGCCGTGGTCAATGCCGGCGGCAAGTCCTACACCGCCGCCAAGGAAGTCAAGGTCACCATCGGCGGCTGCGGCGGCTGATCGCTCCCCTTCCCGACCCCGTCCCGATTGAACTGAACATAATTTAGGAAAGGATAGCCAAATGGCTGAACCGATGCGTATCCGTGCCACGATGGCGGGCGATGTTGCCGACGTCAAAGTGCTGATGAACCACCCGATGGAAACCGGTCTGCGCAAGGACGCCAAGACCGGCCAACTGATCCCCGCCCACTTCATCCAGGAAGTCACCGCGACCATCAACGGCAAGGAAGTGCTGTCCGCCGACCTCGGCAGCGGCATCTCCAAGAACCCCTACCTCGGCTTCAAGGTCAAGGGCGCCAAGGCCGGCGACAAAGTCGTGGTCAACTGGGTGGACAACACCGGCGACAAGAACTCTGCAGAAGCCGCGATTGGCTGATCAGGCAGGCTAAAAGCGGGGCGAAGGCCCCGCTTCGCTTGGAATGTAGAATTCGCAAGCACAGCAAACCGCATTTTCGATCGGCAACGTTGAGAAAAGCGGCGTATTTATTACTATAAAAAACAAAACCATTCCGCTCCAGCGGCTCTGTAATCGCGCTTCACCCGCTACGCATCCTTCGCCATGGCTGGCGAACCTCTGGGTACCGGGGATGAATATGGAGTCATTTTTTTGTCTTTAATCTAAAATTTAGTGGAGGTATGCATGTTCAAAAAAGCCTTGCGTACGCTGGCCGTCACAGGTACGGCCGCCCTCATCATGGGCGCCCAGGCGCCCGAGGACATTCTTGATGCGCTTGCCAGGAAAACCAACAACGCCCCGTATCTGGTCCAAAGCCCCCAGAACCGCATGATGATGCCGGACAACCCGGCCTATGATCTTGTGGAAGACGGCGAGCGCTTGTTCAAGACGCCGCGCGGACCGAAGAACGCCTCCCTGGAAAAATGCGATTTCGGCAAGGGCCCGGGCGTGCTGGAAGGCGCCTATGTCGAACTGCCGCGCTATTTCGCCGATGCCGGCAAGGTCATGGATCTGGACGCTCGACTGGCGTACTGCATGAAGACGCTGCAAGGCTTCACCGACGCTGACCCCGCGGTCGCGAGGAAGCACGGCTCCGGCAGCGACGTCATGAAATTGCAGACCTACATCGCCGTCAAGTCCAGCGGCATGCCCTGGAATCCGCCGCTGAACCATCCGCTGGAAAAGGCCATGCGCGACGCCGGCGAGGTCATGTTCTACCGCCGTTCCGGTATCATGGATTTCGGTTGCGTGACCTGCCACACCAAGGAAGGCGCGCGCATCCGCGCCTCGGTGCTGCCGAACATCCACAAGCCGGACGAATGGACCAAGGCGATCTCCTGGCCGGCCTACCGGATCAGCCAGGAAAACGTCCGCAGCAGCCAGCATCGCCTCATCGAATGCCTGTGGCAGATGCGCTATCCCAACATGAAGAATGGCTCCGATGCCTCGATCGCGCTGCTTTCGTTCTGGACCGACGCCGCGCGCGGCGCGCCGGCCATTCTGCCCGACCTGAAGCGCTGATCGCCGACTCACGAGGAGAATCCTAAATGCTCAAGAAAACCTCCATTGCCGCAGCCCTTGCCACCGCGACCGCCGTGCTCCTGGTCGCCGGCGGCTGCGCCACCCCCGACACCGGCAAGACCGAGGCCGCCAAGCCCGCTCAGGATGCGTCCGCCGCCAAGCCGGCTCAGGATACGCCCAAGCCCAAAGCGGTCGATTACACCGCCATGACCCCGGCAGCGCTGGCCGAATATCTGATCTTCGAATCCGGCAGCTATGAACTCGACCAGCCGACCCAGGAAGGCACCAACGGCCGCGCGCGCCTGGTTCAGGACGAAATTCAGAAAATCTGCTCCCTGAAGAAAGGCGAGGAGTTGAGCGACGAGGCCCGGGCCAAGGTCATGGCGCTGGCCGCCGCTTCCATCAAGTACCCGGAAGGCGGCATCAAGCTCGGCGACTGGAAGAAGGGCCGGGAACTGGCCTGGTCGGGTTTCGGCTACCGCACCGCGCACAACCCGGACAAGCATGCGGGAAGAGAAGCCGGCGGCAACTGCTACAACTGCCACGAGCTTGCCACCGACCGCACCGGCGGCACCATTGGACTGACCCTGACCGGCTTTGGCAAGATTCGCGGCAGCGGCCCGGACATGCTGAAATACGCCTACGACATGATCTACAACGCGAACACGTATTTCCCATGCACCAGCATGCCGCGCATGGGGGCCAACGGTGTTCTGAATCAACAGCAGATCACCGACATCATGGCCTATCTGTTTGACCCGGCGTCGCCAGTCAACAAGTAGGCACCCCACATTGCCAGCACGAAAAGCACCGGCGTTGCAGCCGGTGTTTTTCATTCGCAGGCAGTATTTCGAAATCTCCGATTCTTTATATGCGCAATGACCGCTGTTCGATCGACAGCAATATCCACGAAAGAATCACGGCCTTTCGCAGCAAGGCAGAATTTGCAACGGGCGGCAGGAGGACGGCATGCAAGAACAAATCGTGAAATTGCTGGCGGGGATGGCCACGGCAGGAATCGCCCTCGCCGCCGCCAGCGTCCAGGCCTCTCCCGAACAGGACAGGCAGGATCTCGTCAAATACTACACAAGCCGATACCCGAACATCAAGATCGAAAACTACGTCCACGGCGCGCTGGCGTTCGACCCCGACGGCAAGGCCCAGTACGACGCGGTCATGGAGTTCCCGCCTTTCGAATCCGAACTCGACCAGGGCCGCAAGATGTGGCAAACGCCGTTCAAGAACGGCAAGACCTACGCCGACTGCCTGCCCAACGGCGGCACGATGATCGCCGGCAGCTACCCCATGTTCGACGACGTCAAGGACACGGTCGTGACCCTGCAGGATGCGCTCAACCACTGCCGCACCGCCAACGGCGAAGAGGCCTACGCGCTCAGCGACATGAACACGATGGGCCGGCTCACCGCCTACATGCGGACGCTGTCCGACGGCATGCCCATGAACATCACGGTCGCAGGCCCGAAGGCCCTGGCCGCGTACGAAGACGGCAAGAAGACCTTCTACTCGCGCAAGGGCCAGTTGAACTACGCCTGCGCCAGCTGCCACGTGCAGAACGCCGGTGTCCGCCTGCGTTCCGAACTGATTTCGCCCGCGATCGGCCAGGCCGTTCACTGGCCCGTGTTCCGCGGCGGAGACACCCTCACGACGCTGCAGCAGCGTTATGACGTCTGCTTCAGGCTGCTCCGCGCGGTGCCGCCCGCACCGGGCAGCACCGCGATGAACAACCTGGAGTACTTTCACTCCGCGTTGTCCAACGGCCTGCCGATGAAGGCCTCGGTCTTCCGCAAGTAAGCGGCGCGCCGTGGTCAAGGAAGCCTGTCGGACCGGGCTTCTTTCATTCATGCCGGCCCGGCATGAACCAGAGATACTATTTTCCCGCATCCAGCATCAAACCGACAATATCGGACGCATCACCATCGATCCGAGGAGACGACCATGCACATGAACCGCCGTGAATTTCTGCAACTGCTGGCCGTC
Source organism: Thiobacillus sp. (assembly GCA_024708885.1). Lineage (GTDB taxonomy): Bacteria > Pseudomonadota > Gammaproteobacteria > Burkholderiales > Thiobacillaceae > Thiobacillus. The sequence goes on along the minus strand of JANJXT010000027.1, from coordinate 73,343 downwards.
GCCGCCGCCTCCGGCATGGCGCTCGACAGCAGGTCCGCGCTCGCCGGAAAAGCGCCCGCGAATTTCTACGACGTGCCGCGCCACGGCAACGTCTCCTTCCTGCATTTCACCGACTGCCATGCCCAGTTGCTGCCCATCTGGTTCCGCGAGCCCAACGTCAACCTGGGCGTCGGCGAAGCCGTCGGCAAGGTGCCGCACATCGTCGGCCGGGACCTGCTGAAAGCCTACCGCATCAAGCCCGGCAGCGCCGAGGCCCACGCCTTCACCTATCTCGATTTCACCGAGGCCGCCAAGCTCTACGGCAAGGTCGGCGGCTTCGCCCACCTGAAAACCCTGGTCGACACCATGCGCGCGCAGCGTCCCGGCGCACTGCTGCTCGACGGCGGCGACACCTGGCAGGGCTCCGCCACCTCGCTGTGGACCAACGCGCAGGACATGGTCGACGCCTGCATCAAGCTCGGCGTGAACATCATGACCCCGCACTGGGAATCGACCTTCGGCGCCGAGCGCGTGATGGAAATCGTCAACAAGGATTTCAGGAACGCAGACGTCGATTTCGTCGCGCAGAACGTCGTCACCAACGATTTCGGCGACCAGGTGTTCAAGCCCTACGTGATGAAGGAACAGAACGGCGTGAAGATCGCGGTGATCGGCCAGGCCTTCCCCTACACGCCGATCGCCAACCCGCGCTGGATGGTGCCGGACTGGAGCTTCGGCATCCGCGACGACGGCATGCAGAAATGGGTCGACGATGCCCGCGCCAAGGGCGCGCAGGTCGTGGTGGTGCTGTCGCACAACGGCATGGACGTCGACCTCAAGATGGCCAGCCGCGTCACCGGCATCGACGCCATTTTCGGCGGCCACACCCACGACGGCGTACCGCAGCCGGTGCAGGTAAAAAATGCCAAGGGCGTGACCCTCGTCACCAACGCAGGGTCCAACGGCAAGTTCCTCGGGGTGATGGATTTCGAGGTGCGCAACAAGCGCGTGGTCAGCTACAAATACCGCCTGCTGCCGGTGTTTTCCAACCTGCTGCCGGCCGATCCAGAGATGGCCGCGTTCATCCAGAACGTGCGTGCGCCGTACGAAGCCAGACTGAACGAAAAGCTCGCCGTCACCGACGACTTCCTCTATCGGCGCGGCAACTTCAACGGCACCTGGGACCAGGTGCTGGTCGATGCGCTGATGGAAGTGAAGGGTGCGGATGCTGCGTTCTCGCCGGGCTTCCGCTGGGGCACCACGCTGCTGCCGGGCGACCCCATCACCATGGAGCGCCTGATGGACCAGACCGCGATCACCTACCCGGAAACGACGCTCAACACCATGACCGGCGAGACGATCAAGACCATCATGGAAGACGTCTGCGACAACCTTTTCAATGCCGACCCCTATTACCAGCAGGGCGGCGACATGGTGCGCGTCGGCGGCATCGAATACACCGTCAACCCCAACGCCAGGATCGGCCGGCGCATCACCGACATGCGCATCAAAGGCAAGCCGGTGGAAGCCGACAAGACCTACAAGGTCGCCGGCTGGGCGCCGGTCGCCGAAGGCGCCGAAGGCGAGCCGATCTGGGACGTGGTCGCCGGGTATCTGCGCGATCGCAAGGTGATCAAGGGCGTCAAGCTGAATACGCCGAAGATCGTCGGCGTCGGCACGCGCAATCCCGGCATCGCCGACTACCCCGGCACGTTGTCCTGAGACTGCGGCTTCGGTATGCTGCGAAGAGAAGGGGGCTTCGGCCCCCTTCTTTCTTGCCCCCCGGTGCGCGGAAATGCCCCGCGCAGCCTGCAACAGTACGAACGGGGGGCTTGCAAATATGCATCCGAAATGCATAATAAGACCTGCAATTCGGGTTTGAGCGTGCGGGAGGCTGGGTGCACATCGAGTCCGGGCGGCGTTCCCACCTTAGACAATGAGGATTCGAAACTATGAGCTCTGCGTTCACGAAATCCGCAGCCCGCAATATCTTCTATGGCGGCGCGGTATTCTTCTTCCTGCTGCTGGTCGGACTGAGCTTCGACACCATGCAGACGCTACCCAAACGCGACAACCGCGAAAACCTGAACGAGTCGGCGATACGCGGCAAGCACATCTGGGAGACGCGCAACTGCATCGGTTGTCACACCCTTCTGGGTGAAGGCGCCTACTTCGCCCCCGAGCTCGGCAACGTCTACACCCGCCGCGGTCCGGATTTCATCAAGGCCTGGATCCAGAGCCAGCCCACCGGGGTCCCGGGTCGCCGGCAGATGCCCAATTTCAACCTGACCGACGCACAGCTCGACGACCTGGTCGAGTTCTTCAAATACACGGCCGGGATCGACACCGCCAAGTGGCCGCCAAACATCGAAGGCTGATCACGCCCAGATCCATTCACGCATAGAGAGGGAGTTTTCATGAAATACCAATCCCAGGCGGTCGCGAAGCCTTATTTCATCGCGGCGATCGGGCTGTTCCTCGGCCAGATCCTGTTCGGCCTCATCATGGGCCTGCAATACGTGGTCGGCGACTATCTGTTCCCGGCCATCCCCTTCAACGTCGCCCGCATGGTGCACACCAACCTGCTGATCGTGTGGCTGCTGTTCGGCTTCATGGGCGCAGCGTACTACCTGATCCCGGAAGAATCGGAACGCGAACTGTACAGCCCGAAGCTCGCGCTCGCGATGTTCTGGATCTTCCTCGTCGCCGGCGCGGCAACCATTCTCGGTTACCTGCTGGTGCCCTACGCCACGCTTGCCGAGATGACCGGCAACGACATCCTGGCAACGATGGGCCGCGAGTTCCTGGAACAGCCGCTACCCACCAAGGTCGGCATCGTGATCGTCGCGCTGGCCATGCTGTTCAACCTCTCGATGACCGTGCTGAAGGGGCGCAAGACCGCGATCAACCTGGTCATGCTGCTCGGCCTGTGGGGGCTGGCAATCTTCTTCCTGTTCTCGTTCTACAACCCGGCCAACCTGGTGAAGGACAAGTTCTACTGGTGGTGGGTCGTGCACCTGTGGGTCGAGGGCGTGTGGGAACTGATCATGGGCGCGATGCTTGCCTTCGTGCTGATCAAGGTCACCGGCGTCGACCGCGAGGTGATCGAGAAGTGGCTCTACATCATCATCGCCATGGCGCTCATCAGCGGCCTGATCGGTACCGGCCACCACTACTACTGGATCGGCACGCCCGAATACTGGCAGTGGTGGGGCAGCGTGTTCTCCGCCATGGAGCCGATTCCCTTCTTCATGATGACGCTGTTCGCCTTCAACATGGTCAACCGCCGCCGTCGCGAGCATCCGAACCAGGCTGCCGTGCTGTGGGCGCTCGGTACCGGCGTGATGGCCTTCCTCGGCGCCGGCGTGTGGGGCTTCCTGCACACCCTGGCCCCGGTGAACTTCTACACCCACGGCAGCCAGATCACCGCGGCACACGGCCACATGGCGTTCTACGGCGCCTACGCGATGGTGGTGCTCACCATGATCAGCTACACCATGCCGATCCTGCGCGGCCGCGAGGCCAACAGCCGCAAGGCGCAGGTGATGGAGATGTGGGCGTTCTGGCTGATGACCATCGCCATGGTGTTCATCACCCTGTTCCTCACCGCCGCCGGCATCCTGCAAATCTGGCTGCAGCGCATCGCCGCCGAGCCGATGGGCTTCATGGCCGCGCAGGACCAGGTCGCGCTGTTCTACTGGATGCGCGAGATCACGGGTCTGGTGTTCTTCACCGGTCTCACGCTGTACATCGTGAGTTTCTTCGTCAAGGGTGAGGAAGCCCGCGCTTCCTGAGCCCGCCGCCCGCCCGGTCTGCCGGGCGGGCACTCCGAGCTTCAATGACCATCGCTGCAACACTGCCTGCATCGCCTGACCAGCCCCGCACCCTGCCGGGCGATCTTGCGATCTGGTTCTTCATCTTCGCCGAACTGCTCGTGTTCGGCGTCTTCTTTCTCGCGTACGCGTTCGCGCGGGCGCGCAATGTCGAGCTGTTCGATGCCTCGCAGCTCCAGCTCGACCGCATCAGCGGCGCCATCAACACCGCGCTGCTCATCAGCAGCAGCTATTTCGTGGTGCGCGCGGTTGACCGCATCCGCCACGGCGCCTCGCGCGCCTGCGCCGGCTGGCTCGTCGCCGCCATGGCGCTGGGTGGCGCCTTCCTGGTGCTCAAGCTGACCGAGTTTGCCGGCAAGTTCGCCGCCGGCATCACCATGTCGACCAACACCTTCTTCATGTTCTACATCGGCCTGGGCTTCTTCCATTTCATGCACGTGGTGCTCGGCATGATCATCCTCGGCTGGGTCGCGCACAAGGCATGGCGCGGCGGCTACAGCGCGGCGGACCACGCCGGCGTGGAGACGGGCGCGTCGTACTGGCACATGGTCGATCTGGTGTGGATCGTGCTGTTTCCCCTGATTTACGTCATGCACTGACACCATGAAACTCGCGACCGCCCTGTGGGTCTTTCTCCTCATCCTCACCGCGCTGACGACGCAGGCCGCGGTCGTCGCCGCCGGATTCCTGGTGCCGTTCGTGCTGGTGACGACCTACATCAAGGGCCAGGTCGTGATCGACCATTTCATGGGACTGCGCCATGCCACAAGCAGGCTGCGCTGGATTGTCCCGGCCTGGCTGCTGGTGGTCATCGGCGGCATCGCCTACACCTTTACCCTGAGCTGACGACACCCATGAACGATCTCACCGAAGCCGCCCGCGCCGCGGAGGCCGGCGTACCCTGGTACCACCCGGTCGGCAGGGAATGCGAGCTGTTCGAGTACGCATTCCGCAACCGTCTGCCGCTCCTCATCAAGGGGCCGACCGGCTGCGGCAAGACGCGCTTCGTCGCGCACATGGCGGCGCGCCTGGAGCGCCCGCTGATCACCGTGGCCTGTCACGACGACCTCACCGCCGCCGACCTGGTCGGCCGCCATCTGATCGGCGACGGGCAGACCGTGTGGTCGGATGGACCGCTGACCCGCGCGGTGCGCCAGGGCGGCATCTGCTATCTCGACGAGGTGGTCGAGGCGCGCAAGGACACCACCGTGGTGCTGCATCCACTCACCGACGACCGCCGCATCCTGCCGATCGAGCGCACCGGCGAGGAACTGCACGCGCCGGCCGATTTCATGCTGGTGGCGTCGTACAACCCCGGCTACCAGAACCTGCTGAAGAGCCTGAAGCCGTCCACGCGCCAGCGCTTCGTCGCCATCACCCTCGGCTTCCCGCCGCACGAGATCGAGGCGCGCATCCTCGTGGCGGAAACCGGCGTGGCGCCGGCGACGGCCGCGCGTCTGGTGGCGCTGGCGCAGCGCCTGCGCGAACTCAAGGACCACGATCTCGAGGAAGCGGCGTCGACCCGCCTGCTGGTGTACGCCGCCAGCCTCATCGCCGCCGGCTGCGATCCGGTGGTCGCCTGCGACGCCGCGCTGGTCGAACCGCTGACCGACGACGCCGATACCGCCCAGGCGCTGACCGAGGTGGTGCGCGCGAGCTTCGGTGCGTGAACGCCGCCCCCCGACGGATCTCGCGTGCCGTGCTCGCCGAAGCGCTCTATCTCGTCAACCTGCTGCTCGCCCCCGGGCTCGCCTTCCTCGCGCTGCTGGTACTGTTCCGCCGCCACCGCGACAGCGCCGACGCGCTCACGCGCGTCCACACACGCCAGGCCTTCGCCGCCAGCCTCGTGGCCGGCACGCTGCTCGTCGTCGTACCGGGGCTGATCGCACTGACGGGTGATCTCTCGCAGCCCGCCGTCTGGACCATGCTGCTGCTGTATTTCGTGTGCTGCCATGCGGGGCTGGTGATGCTGGGCGTGCTCGCCCTGGCGCGCGCGCTGGCCGGCCAAGCCTACGTCTATCCGCTGCTCGGAGGATTCCGGTGATCGGCGTCGAGGCCACCGCGGCGCTCCACGCCGAACTCGCTCGCCGTCCGCGCGGCTGGCTCGGCATCCCCGTGCAGCGCTGGCGGCGCATCACCCAGGCGGGATTCTTCATCCTGTTCGTCGTCGCGCCGATATTCAACATCGTCCGCCTCGATCTCAACCTGGGACATCTCATTTTCTTCGGCTTCGACTGGACGCTCGGTCTCGAAGGCTATGCCGAGGGGCGCATGTCGACCATCGAGGCGACGATGAATCTGGTCCTGCGCGGCTTCCTGCCGCTCGTGGCGGTGGCCGGCACGATCATCTTCGCCGGCTGGAAATGGGGTCGCCTGTATTGCGGCTGGCTGTGCCCGCATTTCTCCGTGGTGGAAACGCTCAACCAGACCCTGCGCCGCGCCATCGGCAAACAGAGCCTTTGGGACAGGAAATTGCAGCCCGAGCGGAATCCCGACGGCAGCGTGACCCAGCGCGACGCGATCTGGTGGTTCGCAGTGCTGCCGCTCACCATCGGCTTCGCCCTGCTGTGGGCGGTGGTGCTGCTGACCTACCTGCTGACACCGGCGGAGGTCTACGGCAACCTTTTCCAGGGCACCCTGACGCGCAACCAGACCATTTTTCTGAGCGCCGCGACTATCGTGTTCTTCGTCGAATTCATGTTCGCGCGCCATCTGTTCTGCCGCTACGGCTGTGCCGTCGGGCTGTTCCAGAGTCTCGCCTGGATGGGCAACGACAAGGCCATGGTGATCGGCTTCAGCCGCGAGCGGGCACGCGATTGCGCCAGCTGCAATTCGGCGTGCGACAACGTCTGCCCGATGCGCCTCAACCCGCGCAACGTCAAGCGCATGATGTTCGCCTGCGTGCAGTGCGGGCAGTGCGTCGACGCCTGCGACCACACCCAGGCCGCCAACCCGGACGGCGCGCTGCTCAACTGGGTGCACGACCTGCGCGCCGAATCCGAGGCGGCCTTCAGCGCACGCGCGGCGCGTGCCGCGCATGCCGCAGGGCCGGCCTGCCGCAGCACGCGCGTCGAGGCCTGAGATGGAGGAGTTCGTCGGCGGCCTGTGGGACCGTTTCATCACACGTACCGCATACCGCGGCTTTCCCAAGGCGCGCGTCGAACTCGGTGAGATCGAACGCGTGGCGCCGATCTTCTTCCGCGCCCTCGGCGGCGACGCGGGTCTCGCGCTGCGCCCCGGCACCGCCACGACGCACGGCGCGCGACGCAGCTTCATGGAACGGGTGGCCGGCGTCGGCGAAAAGACCGAGCTCGCCTGGCGCGACGAGGCCACGCTTTACCTGCCGGCCGCGCTCGACGTGTTTCCCGAGCGCGCACTCAACCGCGAACTCTATCTCTGGCTGATCGCGCTCGCCGCGCACGACGTCGCGCCGGACGCGCCGTGGATCGTGCGCAACCAGGCCGCGACGGCGGCAACGCTCGCAGCATTGCCCGGCCTCGTGCCGCGCTATCGCCGGCTGGCCGAGGCATTGCTGACGCTGCGGACCGCGCCGGAAAAACTGGACGGCGCAGAGCGCACCGCCGAGGCGGCCATTCGTGCCGCGCTCGACGCACCGGGATCCATCGAGCATTTCGCCGCCGGCAAGCGCCCGCCCGCACCGGTGCCGCTGTGGCTGCACCCCGAGCCGCCGGCAAGCACCGCACGCGCGCGCCGCGCCGAAGGTGCGGCGCCGCGGCCAGCCGGCGAGCAGCGCGCACGCACCGACCGCGAAGGCCGCAAGCGGCGCGCCGAGCGCGTCGATTTGCCGGAAGGCAAGGCGCCCTTCATGCTCATGTTCCGCGCGGAAAGCCTGTTCTCCTGGGCCGAGTTCATCAAGGTGGACCGGCCGCTGGACGAAGACGAGAACGAGGACGCGGAAAAGGCCGCGGAGGACCTCGACTTCCTCAGCATCACCGAAGGCGAGACGACCACCGCCAGCCGCATCCGTTTCGATCTCGACCTGCCCGCGGAGGCCGACGACGACGTCACGCTCGTCGACGGCATCCTGCTGCCCGAATGGGACTATCGCAAGCAGCGCCTGCAGCCCGACCATTGCAGCCTGCGGATGCTGGTGGCACGCGACGCCGAGCCCACGCCCCTGCCGGCACCCCTGCGCACCCCGGCGCGGCGGCTGCGCCAGCAGTTCCAGGCGCTGACCACACAGAACGCGCGGCTGCGTGCGCAACTGTCCGGCAGCGACCTCGACATCGACGCGTGCGTACGCTTTGCCGCCGACCGTGCGAGCGGCACGGTGGCGCCGGAACCGGGTCTCTACATCGACAGCCGGCGCCAGGACCGTGACCTCGCCTGCCTCCTGCTCGCCGACCTGTCCTTGTCGACCGACGCCTGGGTCGGCGAATCGGGGCGGGTGGTCGACGTCATCCGCGACAGCCTCCTGCTGTTCGCCGAAGCGCTCGCCGCGACCGGCGACCGCTTCGCCCTGTACGGTTTTTCCTCGGTACGCCGCCACAACGTACGTTTCCATCTGCTGAAGGGCTTCGACGAGCGCTATGGCGACACCATCCGCGGGCGGCTGGCGGCGATCAAGCCGGGTTACTACACGCGCATGGGGGCCGCCATCCGCCATGCCTCCGCCATCCTCGCCTCGCGCCCGTCGGCGCGACGCCTGCTGCTCATCCTCACCGATGGCAAGCCCAACGACCTCGACAAATACGAGGGCCGCTACGGCATCGAGGACACCCGCATGGCCATCCTCGAAGCGCGACGCCAGGGACTCATCCCGTTTTGCGTTACCATCGACGCCAAGGCCGGCGAATACCTGCCGCACCTCTTCGGCGCGACCGGTTTTGTCGTCGTGCACGATGCCGCGGCCCTGCCGCGCACCCTGCCGGACCTCTACGCCCGGCTTACCGAAAACAGCTGATCATTCCCTGAAAGGACGCATCATGAAAATGGAAGTGCTCAACATCGCCCCCGGCGTCAATCCGCAGGAAGCCGAACAGGCGGGCACGGCCCTCAAGGCCATGGCCGGCGTGCAGGACGTCCTCTACCTCGACTTTCCGGCGCGTCTGCAGGCACAGATCGACGCCAGCCTGGTCAGCCGCAACGACCTCGTCGCCGCCCTCGCCCAGGCCGGCATTGCCATCAGCGACGCGCCGGCGGCCACCGGCGGCAGCAGCTGCTGTGGCGGATGTTGCAGTGGCTGAGCGATAAGCCCCGCCGCTCTCGGGGGGCGGGGCTCGAGCGCTTGCCAGCGGGCGCCTGTAAGCGCTGAACATTAACGGATACAATGCTCGATTATCCGGGGTTCCCGCTTGCCGCACCGAACAACATGAAAAGCAGCGCCATTCGCCAGAGTTTTCTCGAATTCTTCGCCTCCAAGGGGCATACCATCGTCCCCTCCAGCCCGCTGGTGCCGGGCAACGATCCGACGCTGCTGTTCACCAACGCGGGGATGGTGCAGTTCAAGGACGTATTCCTCGGCCTCGACACGCGCCCCTACACCCGCGCGGTGTCGTCGCAACGCTGCGTGCGTGCCGGCGGCAAGCACAACGATCTCGAAAACGTCGGCTACACGGCGCGCCACCACACCTTTTTCGAGATGCTGGGCAACTTCAGCTTCGGCGATTATTTCAAGCGCGAAGCGATCAGGTATGCCTGGGAATTCCTCACCACGGTGCTGAATCTGCCGGCCGAGAAGCTCTGGGTGACGGTCTACCTTGACGACGACGAAGCCTGGGACATCTGGGCCAACGAGATCGGCGTGCCGGAGGCGCGCCTGGTGCGCATCGGCGACAACAAGGGCGCGCGCTACGCCTCCGACAACTTCTGGGCGATGGGCGACACCGGCCCGTGCGGCCCCTGTACCGAAATTTTCTACGACCACGGCCCCGAGGTCGCGGGCGGTCCACCCGGCTCACCGGACGAGGATGGCGACCGCTACATCGAGATCTGGAACATCGTGTTCATGCAGTTCAACCGCGACGAGGCGGGCGTGATGCATCCGCTGCCCAAACCGTCGGTCGACACCGGCATGGGGCTGGAGCGCGTTTCCGCGGTGATGCAGCACGTGCATTCCAACTACGGGATCGACCTGTTCCAGACGCTGATCAAGGCCGCCGCGCGCGAGACGCACACTGAAGATCTCGCGAACAACTCGCTCAAGGTGATCGCCGACCATGTCCGCGCGTGCGCCTTCCTCATCGTCGACGGCGTCATTCCCGGCAACGAGGGGCGCGGCTACGTGCTGCGCCGCATCATCCGCCGCGCCATCCGCCACGGCTACAAGCTCGGTGCGCGCGCCCCGTTTTTCCACCGCGTGGTGCCGGATCTTGCCGCGGCCATGGGTGAGGCCTATCCCGAGCTGGTGAAGGCACAAGACCGCGTGATGGACCTCCTGCGCCAGGAAGAGGAACGTTTCTTCGAGACCATCGAACACGGCATGGGCATTCTCGAAGCGGCGCTGCAAGCGCTTCCGGCCGGCGGCACGTTCGACGGTGAACTGGCGTTCAAGCTGCACGATACCTACGGCTTTCCGCTCGATCTGACCGCGGACATCTGCCGTGAAGCCGGCGCAAGCGTCGACAATTCGGCATTCGACGCGGCCATGGCGCGGCAGAAGGCGCAGGCGCGCGCCGCCGGCAAATTCAAGCTCGGCATCGGCCTCGACTACGCCGGCGAGGCGACCGTCTTCCATGGCTACGACACGCTGACCCACGACGCCACCGTCCTTGCCTTGTACAGGGACGGCAGTGCGGTCGGCGCGTTGCAGGAAGGCGAACTCGGCGTGGTCGTGCTCGACCGCACGCCCTTCTACGCGGAGTCCGGCGGCCAGGTCGGCGACCGCGGTGTGCTGCAGAGCACGAACGGCGCGTTCGAGGTCGAGGACACGCAGAAGATCCAGGCACACGTATTCGGCCACCACGGTGTGGTGAAAACCGGCTCGCTGGTGGTGGGCGATGCCGTACTGGCGCGCGTCGACGAACTGGCGCGCGCACGCACCATGCGCAACCATTCCGTCACGCATCTCATGCACAAGGCGCTGCGCGAGGTGCTGGGCGAGCACGTACAACAGAAGGGCTCGCTGGTGGACAGCGAGAAGACACGCTTCGACTTCGTGCAGCCCACGCCGATGAGCGACGCGCAGATCCGCGAGGTGGAGGCGCGCGTCAACGCCGAGATTCTCGCCAACAGTGCGACCGAGGCACGCGTGATGGCGATCGACGCGGCACAGAAAACCGGCGCGATGATGCTGTTCGGCGAGAAATACGGCGACGAGGTGCGGGTGCTCGACATCGGCACTTCGCGCGAACTGTGCGGCGGCACGCACGTCGCGCGCACCGGCGACATCGGCCTGTTCAAGATTGTCTCGGAATCCGGTGTCGCCGCCGGCGTGCGCCGCGTCGAGGCGGTGACCGGGGACAATGCGCTCGCCTACCTGCAGACCCGCGAACAGGAAGTCCGCCAGGCGGCCGCGGCGTTGAAAGCGCAGCCGGCGGAACTTGGCGCCAAGCTCGCGCAGATGCTCGACAATGTGCGCGCATTGGAAAAGGAACTCGACCGCCTGAAATCGAAACTGGCCTCCGGCGCCGGCGACGAACTGGCCGCGCAGGCGGTCGACATCGGTGGGATCAAGGTGCTGGCGGCGCAGCTCGACGGCGTCGACGCCAAGGGCTTGCGCGAAACCGCCGACAAGCTGCGCGACAAGCTGAAATCCTGCGCGCTGGTACTGGGCACGGTCGCCGACGGCAAAGTCAGCCTGATCGCCGCAGCGACACCCGAGGCCGCCCGCCGGATCAAGGCCGGCGATCTGGTCAACTTCGTCGCCGCCCAGGTCGGCGGCAAGGGCGGCGGCAAGCCGGACATGGCCATGGCGGGTGGAAACCAGCCGGAAAAACTGGCTGCGGCGCTGGCCGGCGTGGCCGGCTGGGCCCGCGATCGGCTGGCTTGAACAAAAAATGTGGCGTGCTGGTACAGAATTTGCGAAGAACTGTCGTTAAAGAGCCCTGACATCAGGTTTTCCTGGACTCCACTCCTGACGAAATCATGACACCACTGGCAGACACACTTTCCTCCAAGCTGTCCCGGCTCGTTTCCTTCGGCAAACAGTCGAATGACCCGCTGACCAGCCTGCGGGCCGCAACGCATTGGATCGAACAGCTGCCGGGAGGCGACGCCGTCAAGTGCCAGGACATGATCCTCCAGCAGATCAAGCGTCTGAACGAGCAGGCCGCATCGCCCCCGCGCGACGGGCTCGCCACCCTGATGCTGCTGGACGAGCGCGTCCGCGACCTGCAGGAGACGCTGGTCACCCAGTACCTGCGCAACCCGCGCATGTCGCGGCCACAGGAAAGCCGGCTCTGGCATGCCGTCTATGCCCTCTACTGGGAAACCGCGCGCGGCTATCATGCCGCCGCGCTGCGCATGGCGCGCGCGTCCGGCAGGCAGAGCGACGCCGCGCTGACGGCGCGCATTGCGCTGCGCGCCATCCGTGCAGTCGGCCAGCTGCTGAAGTGGCGGGCGATCCGCTACCTGCCGGCCGGCGACAAGCTCTGGCTGCGCCTGCACAGCCTGTACCAGATCGCCGAAACGTCGGGCTTCCAGCACACGCGCATGCAGGCCTATGCGGCCGATCCCTGCGAGGGCAGTTGCGAGAGCAGCTACCTGCACATCCTGATGCTGCAGCTTGCCCACTCCGGCTCGCTGTATCCGCGCCAGATCGACCTGCTCGACCGCTGGCTGCTGAACTGGCACGGCGAACTCCGCTTCGCCGCGCACTGCGACCCCGAGACACAGCAGTTCACCATCGATCTTGCCGCCGACCATGGCCCGCGCCGCGCGCGCGCGCAAAACGCCGCGCCCACGGCACGCTGCTGGAACACGGCCAGCCTCATGGGCCAGCTCGCGGAGGTGCAGACCGCCCTGCAGCAGTCGCAGCCGGCGGCCACGCTGGGACTCGGCGAGCACACCCGCACGGCCGAAAGCCTCGAATTGCTCGGCCACCTGCAGCAGCAGTGGGCGCCGACGGCCGCGCGCGAGCAGCGACGCGCGCCGCGCGAAGCCGTCAAGCGGCTGATCGACGTCGCCCACGGCCTGTCCGCGATCGTCAACCAGTTCAAGACCGGCGACAGCGGATCGAGCGATTCGCCCTACGGCTCGACGCTGAACTACCGGGAGTCCGACGAGCTCGCGATCTACGGTTTCGTCACCGAGCGCACGCGCGGCGACACCTCGCTGATGAAAACCTCCTCCAAGACACTGGGTGCCGACGTGGAACGCTGGGTCATGCACGACGTGAGCGAGTGCGGCTACGGCGCCTTCGTCGAGGCGCACGACATGGACTGGCTGCGCGTCGGCACCCTGCTCGCGGTCAAGCAGCACGACGAGGACACCTGGAAAGCCGGGATCGTGCGCCGCCTGGCACGCCACAGCGACGACCTCCTCTCGGTCGGCATCGAAACCCTGCCGCAAAAGCCGGCACTGGTCATGCTATACACGACCGCCACGCCCGGCTATACGGTCAATGGCGTCGACAACAGCGGGGGCAGCCTGCCGCACGCCAGCCTGTGGCTGGACGGCCATGACGGGCCGGACAGCCTCATCGTCGACCCGGTGCATTACGCGCCCGGCAAGATTTACCGCGTGGCCGGGATTGCCGATCGCGGCCACATCGCCCTGGGCAGCCCGATCGAGCGCAGCGAAGGCTGGATGCGCGTGGCGGCCGAACCGGCCAGCGTCTGACCGCCGCCGCGCCGCAGCCGGACCGGGCCGCAACGGCCCGGTTTCACTTTCAGCGCCGCTCTGGCACAATCGTCGAAAACCCGACACGCCCGGCGCCTGTTGCTGCTTGAAGCACAGACACGGGCCGGGTTCCTGCGCGCGGAGGAAAAGATAAAGTGGTCCCAACCGATAAACCCAGCCTGCTGATCGTCGACGACGATCCGCTGATTTCCGACACCCTGACCTACGTTCTCGGCAAGGATTTCGAGATTTCCGCCGCGGAGTCGCGCGCGCAGGTCAAGAGTCTGCTGATGCAGCTCGACGAACCGCCGCAGCTCGCCCTGGTGGACCTCGGCCTGCCGCCGCAGCCGCACAAGCCCGACGAGGGCTTCGCGCTCATCGCCGACCTCCTCGGCATTTCCCCCAACATCAAGATCCTGGTTCTGTCCGGCCAGAGCGACGAAGCCAACGCGCGCCACGCGCGCGCGCTGGGCGCGATCGACTTCGTCGCCAAGCCCTGCGAGCCGGAGCGCCTGAAATCGCTGCTGCTCAACGCCCTGATGGTGCAGGACGCCGAACGCACCGCCGACAAGGCGCCCGCCCCGGCGCGCGATACCGGCATCATTGGCAACAGCCCGGCCATGCACAAGCTGCGCGAGCAGATCAAGCAGTACGCCGCGGCACCCTTCCCGGTGCTGATCGAAGGCGAATCCGGCAGCGGCAAGGAGCGCGTCGCCTCCAGCCTGCACCAGCTGTCGCCGCGCGCAAGCAAGCCTTACCTCGCGCTCAACTGCGCGGCGATCTCGCCGACTCTGGTCGAGCCGACCCTGTTCGGCTACGCCAAGGGCGCGTTCACCGGCGCCACCAGCGCCCGCGCCGGCTATTTCGAGGAAGCCGAGAACGGCACCCTGTTTCTCGACGAAATCGGCGAATTGCCGCTGGAATTGCAGGCCAAGCTTTTGCGCGTGCTGGAAAACGGCGAATACCAGCGCGTCGGCGAAACCCAGCCGCGCTTTTCCAACGCGCGCGTGGTCACCGCCACCAACCGCGACCTGCGCGCCGAAATCAAGGCGGGCCGTTTCCGCGCCGACCTCTATCACCGGCTGTCGGTGTTCTCCATCACCGTGCCGCCGCTGCGCGACATGGGCGAGGACAAGACGGTGCTGCTCGACTACTTCCGCGATTTCTACGCGCGCGAGGCGAAGAGCCAGTCTTTCACCCTCGACACGCGCGCCAGCCAGATGTGGGAGGATTACCATTTCCCCGGCAACGTGCGTGAATTGCGCAACATCGCCATTCGGCTCACCACCAAGTACCCGGGCGTGGCGGTCAATGCGCAGCAGCTCGAAGCCGAACTCGATACCGACCAGGCCTTTCCCCAGGAAATCCCGCTCGCCAGCGACAGCAAGGCGCTGATCGAGCTCGCGCGCAAGCAGCTGCAGACGCTCGCCAACTTCAACCTCGACGTCACCCTGCGCCAGTGGGAAAAAGCCTACGTCGAAGCCGCGCTCAACATGACCCACGGCAACCTGTCGCAGGCGTCCAAGCTCCTCGGAATCAACCGCACCACGCTGTACAGCCGCATGCAGACCTACGGAACCGACTGAATCTCAATTCCTCACCGCAGAGACACAGAGACGAGGAGACGACAAGACCTTATTGCCAAAACCGCTCCCACCCATCGGATGAATCAAGGAAAGCATGTGACGTAATGTTTTTCGATCTTCTCCGTGTCTCCGTGGTTCAAACTGCATTCTTCGGGATAAAGCGCCTCCAGTGTATTTCGATTTTTTCGGCCTCAAAGAAGCGCCCTTCCGCATCACGCCGAACACCGAATACTGGCATGCCGGGGGGCAGCGTGGCGACATGCTCGCCGCGCTGCTTTACGCCATCGGCCAGGGCGAGGGCATCATCAAGGTGGTGGGCGAAGTCGGCAGCGGCAAGACCATGCTGTGCCGCAAGCTGGTCGCGCAACTGCCGGATACCGTCGACAGCGTCTACCTTGGCAATCCCACCCTCGGGCCGGACGACATGCTGGCGGCGATTCTCGCCGACCTCGGCGAGGCGCCCGTCGACGGCCGCCAGGCGCGCCTCGCCCAGCTCGACGCCGTGCTGCTGGCGCGCCACCGGGCGGGGCGCCGCGTGGTGGTGTTCGTCGAGGAGGCCCAGGGCATCGCGCTCGACAATCTCGAATTCCTGCGCCTGCTCACCAACCTCGAAACCGCGACCGACAAGCTCCTGCAGATCGTGCTGTTCGGCCAGCCCGAACTCGACGCGCTGCTCGCCGACCCGCGCATCCGCCAGCTCAAGGACCGCATCACCCTGAGCCTTGGGCTGTCGCCGCTCGACGAAGCCGAAGTCGGCGACTATCTGCGCGCGCGCCTGAACGTGGCCGGCTATCGCGGCCCGGACCTGTTCACGCCCGCGCTGGTCGCGCGCATGGCGCGGCTGTCCGGCGGCCTGTCGCGCCGCATCAACATACTTGCCGACAAGACCCTCCTCGCCGCCTACGCGGGACAGACCCATACGCTCACGCCGGCGCACCTCGACGCCGCCGCCGGCGACGCCGAAATGGCCAGTGCAGCCCGCCCGGCATCGCGGCGCGGCGTAGCGCGCGGTGCGCGGCTGGGGATGGGGGCGGGCCTGGCGGCCGTGCTCGCGTTGGTGGGCTACCTTGCCTGGGAGGGCCTCGCGCCGACCCAGCCACCCGCTCCGCCGCCCCCGGCACACCCGCTGCCCGCCCCGCAAGCCGTGGCGTCCCGGCCCACCCCCGCCGCCGAACTCGAGCTTCGCGTCCGGCAGACGGGCGCGTGGCTGGCCGACGCCCCGACGACGACACACGTGATCCAGGTGGCCACGGCTAAAGAAGCCGCCGGCGCGGCCGTTTTATTGGAGGACCTTGACCAGACGCTGCCGCCGCCGGTGCGCGTGTTCTACGGCCTCAGCCGGGGAAGCCCCGCGTGGATGTTCGTGACGGGCGAATTCCCGGATCGGGCCGCAGCGCTCGCTGCATTGCAGAACCTGCCCGCGGGGGTCACGGAGGAACCGTTTTTGCGCACGGTCGGGAGAATGCGCACCGTTGTCTTGCCCACTGAACAGCCATGACCTTGCATTCCGCACCACAGAGACACAGAGGCGCAGAGAACCCCGGAAAACAGGGATTCTCCGCGCTGGTCCCCACTCAGCCGTCGGGTGAACTGCGGAAGGAATGCAAGCGCATGTTCTTGCTCGCCGTTCTCTGTGTCTCTGTGGGTCAACGGGTTTTTCCTGGATGAATATCGTGTTGAGCCGCTCTGCATCGACCGCCCTGGTCCTGGCCAGCCTGTTGCTGGCCGGCTGCGTGCCGCCGCAGGCCTTCGACACCTCGCCCGGCCACATCATCCGCCCCGCCGCGGATACGCTGCCGCCGCCCCCCGCGCCGGTGCGCGCCGCCCCGGCACTGCCGGCGCCGAAGCCGGCCGCCCCGGTCCCGACCTACACCGTGGTGGTCAACGACGTGCCGGTGAAGGACCTGCTGTTTTCCATCGCACGCGACACCCAGTACAACATCGACCTCTATCCCGGCATTTCCGGCAAGGTTTCGCTGAACGCCGTACAGGAACCGCTGCCGGCGATCCTCGACCGCATCGCACGGCAGGCCAACCTGCGCTATGAAATGAACGGACGCACCGTGTCGGTCATGCCGGATACGCCCTACGTCAAGACGTATACGGTCAATTACGTCAACGTCGCGCGCAATACCACCTCGAGCGTCGGCGTGGCGGCGCAGATCGCCAGTACCGGCGGCGCCGTGGCTTCCACGGCAGGCAGCAGCACCACGAGCAGCAGTGGCAGCGGCAACTCCTCGACCACCACGGTGGCCAGCCAGTCGAACAACGACCTGTGGGCCGTACTCGCCGACAACATCCGCACCATCCTCGCCGGCACCCGCGCCGTGACGCAGAGCAGCGAAGAGCGCGCCGCCCGGATCGAGGCCGAGAAGGCCGCGCGCGCCGAGCGCGTCTCGCAGGCCGAGGCGGCCAGCAAGGCCGGCACCGGCGCGGCCAGCCTGTTCACCGCGGCCTTTGCCAGCCAGCCCGCGGTGGACGCCAAATACGACGTCGCGGTCAATCCGGTCGCCGGCACCGTCACCGTGCTCGGCACCGCGCGCCAGCAGGAGCTGGTGCAGCACTACCTCGACCGCGTGATGCAATCGGCGCAGCGTCAGGTATTGATCGAGGCGACCATCGTCGAAGTCACGCTCAAAAATCAGTATCGCGCCGGCATCGACTGGACGCGCACGCTGCAGGGTGCCGTCGGCTGGTCGATCAACACCGCGAGCCGCGGTGGGGAAAGCGCGCTGGCCGACGCACTGCAACCTTTCATGACCGCAACCTACACAGGGAGCAACGGCATCACCGCCGCCATCGACCTGCTGGAGTCCTTCGGCAACACCAAGGTGCTGTCCAGCCCGAAGCTGATGGCCTTGAACAACCAGACGGCCTTGCTGAAAGTGGTCGACAACCTGGTGTATTTCACGGTCAAGGCCGACACCACCTCGACCGCCAACGTGGGCACCACGACCACCTTCACCACCACGCCGCAAACCGTGCCGGTCGGCATCGTCATGACCATGACACCGCAGATCAACGAGGCCGGCCTGGTGTCGCTGACGGTGAGGCCGACAATTTCGCGCAACGTCGGCTTCGTGCGCGACCCCAACCCCGCCATTCCGGCCGCCATTCCAAACCAGGTGCCGGTGATCCAGGTACGCGAAATGGAGTCGCTGTTGCAGGTGCAAAGCGGCCAGACCGTGGTGCTCGGAGGTCTGATCCAGGACGACAGCAACAACGCGCGCGACGGCCTGCCCGGCCTGTCGCGTCCCGAAGGCGTCGGCGCGGTATTCGGCCAGCATGAACGCATCAACAGCCAGACCGAGCTGGTCGTGTTCCTGCGCCCCATCGTCGTCGCCAATCCGACGCTGGAAAGCGAGGAGCTGCGCCAGTTCCAGCGCCTGCTGCCGAGCGCGCGGAGCGCGCCATGAATTTGGCCCAACGCGCGGAGCGCGCCGTGATCGCGGCCCATTCGCGGAGCCTGCGGTGAGCCTGCTGCTCAAGGCCCTGAAGCAGGCCGAGTCGGCCCCGGCCGACACGCGTCGCGCGACGCGCGACGACGACCTGGAGCTCCAGCCGCTGGCCGACGACGGCGTACGCGGGCGCGGATGGGTCGAGCCGCCAAGCCTGCTGTTCGGCAACACCGCGGCGGGGGATGCGCACCGGCAGGGGCTGCGCTGGCCGCGTCTGTCGCTGGTGCCGGCGACCCTGCTGCTCGCCGCGCTGATCGCGCTGGGCTATGGCGCCTGGCTGTATTTTTCCCTGCAACCGCCCGCCGCCCTGCCGACGCCGACAGCCGCCGCGCCGGCCGAACTTCCCGTGCCGGCAGCAAGCGTCGCAGCATCTCCCCCAGCCGCCCCGCTCGAATCCGCAGCGCCCGCGCCGCCACGGCCTGCCGCGACACCGCCTGTGCGCACACCAGTACGTTCAGCGTTCGCCGCCGTGGCCACGCCGCCGCCACCGCCGCGCGTGCCCCCGGCAGCGCGGGATCATCCGGCCCCCACGGCACGCCCGCTGCCCCAGTTCCAGCCCGACGCGCACACCACCCTGCTCGCGCAGGCCTGGGCCGCCTACCAGCGCGGCGCGCTGGCCGAAGCGCAGCGCCTGTATACCGAGGCGCAAGCACGTCAGCCTGGCACAGATGCCCTGCTGGGGCTGGCGGCGATCGCCGCGCTGCAGAACCGCGACGCCGAGGCGCAAGGCCTGTATCGCGAGGTGCTCGCACTCGATCCGCGCAACGCCGCCGCGCAGGCCGCGCTGTTCGACCTCGTCGGCAACACCGACGCTGCCGCGACCGAGAGTCGGCTGAAGATGCTCATCGAGCGCGAGCCCAGTCCACAGCTCCACCAGACGCTCGCCAACCTGTACGCCGAACAGGGCCGCTGGCGCGAGGCACAGGCGGCCTATTTCGATGCCTGGCGCGGCGCGCCGGACAATGCCGACTATGCCTACAACCTCGCGGTCAGTCTCGACCAGTTGCGCGAGCACGCCGCGGCGCTGACCTATTACGAAAAGGCCCTTGGCGCCGGCGGCGCACACCGTTTCGACCGTACCCAGGCCGAAACACGCGTGCGGCAACTTGAAACACTGCGATGAAAACCGCTCACCACAGAGACACAGAGGCACAGAGGACACCACCCGGGTCAGGGTTTTCTCCGTGCCTCCGTGCCTCTGTGGTCAAGGGTTTTTAACATGGAGCGCCGCAAGAAACTGCGCATGGGCGAGACCCTGGTCGCGCAGGGTCTCATCACCGTCGACCAGTTGCGCATCGGTCTCAAGGAACAGAAAGCCACGGGGCTTCCCATCGGCCGCCAGCTCGTCGCGCTGGGCTTCATGACCGAGGCGGTGCTGCGCGACCAGCTCGCCAACGCGCTCGGCAGCCAGGGTATCGACCTCGCTCAGGTGGTGGCCGACCCCGACGCCTTGCAGCGCGTGCCCGAGGACTTCGCACGGCGCCACCATCTGTTGCCGATCGCGCACGACGCCGCGCGCAACGTGCTGACGCTGGCGACCACCGACATGTTCAACGTCGTCGCGCTCGACCAGCTGAAAGCCGCGCTCGGCGGCCAGCTGGAAATCGACACCCTGCTCGCCGGCGAGGCGCAGCTCCTGGAGTGCATCGACAAGTTCTACGGCTTCGACCTGTCGCTCGACGGCATCCTGCGCGAGATCGAAACCGGCGAAGTCGACTACGCGAGCCTGAGCCCCGACACCGAGGAATACACGCAGCCCGTGGTGCGGCTGGTGGGCGCGCTCTTGACCGACGCCGTGAAGCGCGAGGCGTCCGACATCCATTTCGAGCCCGAGCACGCCTTCCTGCGCATCCGCTACCGCATCGACGGCGTGCTGGAGCAGATCCGCAGCCTGCACAAGACCTACTGGCCGGGCATTCTGGTGCGACTGAAGGTGCTGTCGGGCATGAACATCGCGGAAACGCGCGCGGCGCAGGACGGCCGCATGTCGCTCATGCTGAACGGCCGCCCGATCGACTTTCGCGTCTCCAGCCAGCCCGGCATCCATGGCGAAAACCTGGTGCTGCGCATCCTCGACCGCGAAAAATCCATCATGCCGCTGGAGCAGATGGGCTTCACCGCCGACGCGCTGCGCGAACTGCAACTGATGATGGCGCGTCCCGAAGGCATCCTCGTCGTCACCGGCCCGACGGGATCGGGCAAAACCACCACGCTGTATTCGATGCTCTCGCATCTGAACAACGAGACGGTCAACATCATGACGCTGGAGGACCCGGTCGAATACCCGGTCACGCTGATGCGCCAGAGTTCGGTCAACGAGACCTTGAAGCTCGACTTCGCCAACGGCATCCGCTCGATCATGCGGCAGGACCCCGACATCATCCTGGTCGGCGAAATCCGCGACAAGGACACCGCAGAAATGGCCTTCCGCGCCGCCATGACCGGCCATCAGGTGTTCACCACCCTGCACACCAATTCCGCGCTGGGGGTGTTCCCGCGCCTGACCGACATCGGCATCCAGCCCGGCATTCTTTCGGGCAACATCATCGGCGTCGTCGCCCAGCGCCTGGTGCGCAAACTGTGTCCGCACTGCCGCGAAGCCTACACGCCCGACGAGAACGAGGCGCACATTCTCGGCACCGACCCCGCTCAGCCGCCCACCGTCTACCGCCCCGCCGGCTGCCCGGCGTGCGCTCACAAGGGTTACAGGGGACGGCTCGCGCTGATCGAACTCCTGCGCATGGGCCCCGAACTCGACGAACTCGTCGCCAACCACGCGCCGCTGCCCGACATTCGCCGCGCCGCGCTCGCACACGGCTATCGCCCGCTCGCGGAAGACGGCGTGCAGCGCGTGTTGGACGGCTCGACCTCGCTGGCGGAGGTGGCGCGGGTGGTGGATTTGACGGGACGAGTGTGAAACCATGAACCACAAAACCATTCACCACAGAGACACAGAGACACAGAGACACAGAGAGATCCCTTATCCAATGCCGTGATTGGCGCAGCAATCGAAGTGCACCGTGCATTACAAAGGCATTCAGCTCGATTGCGGTTATCGCATGGACATCCTGGTGGAATCACAATTGATACTCGAACTCAAAGCAGCAGAGCAGCTCTTGCCCGTGCACGAAGCGCAATTGCTGACCTATCTGAAACTGACTGGATTACACACCGGCCTATTGCTCAATTTCAACGTGTCCGCACTCAAGAACGGCATCCGGAGAATCAAACTATGATTTTCTCTGTGTCTCTGTGCCTCTGTGGTTAGCGGTTTCATGCCTTTCTTCGACTACCGCGCCATCGATCAAACCGGCCGCAGCGTCAAAGGCACGCTGTCGGCGGTCAACGACGTCGATCTCGAACTGCGGCTGAAGCGCATGGGGCTCGACCTCGTCACGCTCGCGGAGCTGTCGCGCCAGTACGCTCCGCGCGGCCGCGAACGCGTGACGCGGCGCGACCTCATCACGTTCTGCATCCACATGGGCTACATCACGCGCGCCGGCATTCCGCTGCTGGACGGCCTGCGCGACCTGCGCGACAGTATGGACAAACCCGGCTTTCGCGACGTGCTCACCTCGTTGCTGGAAGACCTGGAAGGCGGCAAGGTGCTGTCGCAGGCGCTGGCGGCGCACCCGGCGGTGTTCGGCGCGGTGTTCGTGCACAGCGTCAAGGCAGGCGAACAGACCGACCTGCTCGATGCGGTATTCGACAGGCTCGCGGAAACGCTCAAGTGGCAGGAGGAAGTCGCCGCGAAAGCCAAGCGGCTGATGATCTACCCGGCGCTGGTGCTGGCGGTGGTGGGCGTGGCGATCATCTTCCTGCTGGTCTATCTGGTGCCGCAGGTGCTCGGACTGGTAAAAACCATGGGCGTGCAACTGCCGCTGCCGACGCTGATCCTGATGGCGGTATCGGGTGCGTTGCGCTCGTACTGGCCGTTTTTTCTGCTGCTGGGCGTCGCGCTCGGTGTCGGCTTGCCGCTTTGGGCGCGCCGGACCGAGGCGGGGCGTGTCTGGTGGGACCGCACCCAGTTGCGCCTGCCGGTCGTGGGTCCCATCGTGCAGAAGATCGTGCTGTCGCGCTTTGCCAGCACACTGTCGATGATGTACCGCTCGGGCGTGACCGTGCTCGATGCCCTGCGCGCCGGCGAAGCGGTGGCGGACAACCGTACCGTGGCGAGCGCCATTCATCACGCCACCCAACAGATCGCCGACGGACGCGGCCTGTCCGAGAGTTTCCAGGCGCAGGCGCTGTTTCCGCCGCTGGTGATCCGCATGCTGCGCGTGGGCGAAACCACGGGCGCCCTGGACGAGGCGCTCGACAACGTGACGGCCTTCTACAACCGCGAAGTGCTCGACTCGATCGAAAGCGGCCTCAAGGTGCTGGAACCGGCGCTCACCGCCCTGCTCGGTCTCGTGCTCGGCGGCATTCTGGTGTCGGTGCTGCTGCCGATCTACGACCTGATCGGGAATCTGCCGCTATGAACTACACCTTCTCACCACAGAGACACAGAGGCACAGAGGAGCCCTCTTGCAGCTTGTCATCCGGGACGTTGACGTGAAACGCGCGAAGCGATTCCGTATCCCCCTCTCCCGCAAGCGGGAAACCGGCAGAGCCCGTTTCATGGTCTGGGGCGGCAAGACGCCATGCCCGTTAGCTCGACAGGCTGCAAGGTCTCGTTTCTTCTTTGTGCCTCTGTGCCTCTGTGTCTCTGTGGTTAATGGTTTTTCCCGAAAATGATCCTCGACCACCGCCTCATCCTGCTCGCCACGCCACGCCATATCGGCGTGCTCGACTGCCGTCCCGGGCGTCTGCACTGGCTTGGCCAGCATGCGGCGAATGCCGCCGGGATGGCCGCGTTCGCGCAACTCGTCGCGCGGCTCGCCCACCTGCCGGCCGTGATCGTCGTCGACAGCGTCGACGAGGATTATCGCGGCGAAATCCTGCCGCACGTACAGGGCGCGGCCCGCGCCGCACTGGTGGCGCGCAAGCTCAAGCAGGCGTTCCGCAACGCGCAGTTTGCCGGGGCCTGGCGGCAGGCGCGCGAAACCACGGGCCGCCGCGACGACCGCTATCTCTTCGCCGCGCTGACCGATCACGAATGGCTGGCACCCTGGCTTGGCGTGCTGCAGCGCGCAGGCGTGCCGCTCGCCGGCATCACCCCGATGGCGATCGCCTGCCAGCACCTGCTCGCGCGCCTGCGCGTGCCGGAACCCCACGTGCTCATGGCCTGCCGCCTGCATGACAGCCTGCGTCTGTCCTACTACCAGGACGGCATGCTGCGCTTTTCGCGCCTGATTCCCGGCGAAGCGCCGACGCAGTTGCCGGGCGACGCGGCCAACGAAATCGCCAAGACCCAGCTCTATCTCGTCGGCCAGCGCATCCTTCCGCGCGACGCGCGCCTGCACGTGCTGCTGCTCGATCCGACCGCCCAGCTCGACGCGGCGTTTGCCGCCCTGACGGCCGACCCGGCATTCGGCGTACGCAGGATCGATGTCGCCGAACTCGCGCGCACCCTGCACATCCCGGACGACTTCCTGCTCGCCACGCCCGAGACCGTGCCGCTTGCCGCCATTGCCGGCAAGACGCTGCCGCTCAACCTGGCGCCAAGCGCCCTGTTGCAGCGACACGTGGCATACCGCTGGCGCCGCGCGCTGCATGCCGTTGCCGGCGGCATCGCCCTGGCGGGCCTCATCACCACGGCCGCGCTCTGGCTCCGCGCCGAATCCCTCAAGGACGACACCTACCAGCTCGACATCCAGGCGCGGCAGCTCGATGCGCGCTACCAGGCCGTCGCGCGCACCTTCCCACGCCAGGACATCGCACCCGAGCAGCTCGCCCTCACCGTCAGCGTCGCACGGACACTGGAAAGTCCAGCACCCGCCCCGCTGGCATTGATGGCCGCGCTTGGCGCGGCCTTCGACGGCTCGCCCGGCATCACGCTGCAGCAGCTGAACTGGACCGCGGACGACGCACCGGCAGGCCGCACAGCCGCCCTCCGCATCGACGCCGCGCTCGCGTCCTTCGACGGCAATTACCGTGCCGCCATGCAGCGCATCGAACATTTCATGCAGGTGCTCGGGCGTGTGCCGTCCCTGCATGCGGTGCGCCTGCGCAGCAGCCCGGTCGACACCGGCCCCGCCGCACGCCTCGCCGGCAAGACGCAGATCGCCGGCACCCCCACCGCGCAGGCCGTGCGCTTCAGCATCGACATGCAATACCGCGAGGCCGCACCATGAGCCGGCCACCCATCGCCGCGCTGAAATGGCCGCTGGCCCTGGTCGCAGCGGCCGCGCTCCTTGCCGCGATCGGGATATCGTGGAGCCTGGATGCGACGCGCGCCGCGACCGCGGCGCGCACCCACGCCGAACAGGCGCGCGCCGCGGCCGAAAGCCGGCTGCGCCACAGCCGCCAGCAGCAGGAACTCATCGCCGCCCACCTCGCCGACTACGAGGCGCTTGCCGCACGCGGATTCGTCGGCGCGGAAAACCGTCTCGCATGGATCGAAGCCGCCCAGTTGGCCGGTCGCGAAAGCGGCCTGTCCGCACTCGAATATCGGCTCGATCCGCGTGCCGACGCACCGGCCGCGCTGGCTCAGGGACTGCCGCTGAAGCAGACCCGCATGACGCTCACCCTCCCGCTGCTGGTCGAGACCGACCTCGCGCGCTTCCTCGCCGCGCTCGAACGCCATGCAGCGGGGATTCATCGCGTGCACGGCTGCACCCTCGCCCGGACGGGCGACGCGCCTTTCGAGGCCGTCAACCAGGCCCGCCTCAAGGGCGAATGCGAGATACTGTGGTTCACCGTGACGGCAGAATCAAGGACTTTGCAATGAAAACCTGTTCACCACAGAGACACAGAGGCACAGAGAACAGCAGATCCATTCAGCGCGGGATGGTGCATCGCGGTTCAGTCTGGATTTTCTCCGTGTCTCTGTGCCTCTGTGGTTCAGGTTTTGCAGCAAGCACCGATCCCGGACGCCTGTTCTATACGCCGGCGCAGCGGGCGCAGCTCGAAGCCGCGCGCACCCGCGGCATACACTCGCCCGCCTCCTCGCCGCAACACAGCCCCGCAGAGGCCCCGCAGCGCTACGACGGCGTGATCATCCGCTCCGACGGCCAGGTCACCCACTGGGTCGACGGCAAGCCCGCCACCGCCGCGCCGCACAGCCTGCGGCCGGGTCAGACGCGCGCCCGCGGCAGCGTCTACGAGTCCTATCAACTGTTGCCGCCGACGTCCGCGCAACCGACCTCCGACGAGCGCCCGACGCCATGATCCGCGCGCGCGGCTTCACCCTGATCGAACTGGCGATCGTGCTGGTCATCATCACCGTGCTAATCGGCGGGCTGGCCATGCCGCTGTCGGCGCAGATTCAGGCAAGGCGGATTGCGGAAACCAAGAAGACGCTGGAGGAGGCACGCGAGGCGATCATCGGCTATGCGATGAGCCACACGACTTCCAATAAATGCACATGCGCTTACGACAACGAAGGCAAGGTTTCTTCCTCATCATCAACATGTGATGAACCATACAATTTCCCCGACACGTGGTGCGCCCCGAAAGGAGAACCGAATACTACGAAAAACGACATCTACATCATCAGGCATTACCTGCCCTGCCCCGACACGATAGACGATGGGCGGGAAAACCGGGACGGCAACCGATGCGCGGCCGCGTCCGGCTGGTTTCCCTGGGCCGACCTCGGGACCGCTCCCCACGATGCCTGGGGAAACCGGCTGCACTACAGCGTCGAAAGCCGGGAATATACGAATAAATCGAGAGGGCTGCCAAACAATCCCTCCGAAAGAACTCCACCCTACGACGGCCTCAACCTTAAACGGGTGTGGATGATGTGTAGTGACAGCACCTGCACAACCCTGGTGGCCGATAATCTGCCTGTGGTCCTGCTGTCCCATGGCCCGAACGGCTGGGGCGCCCGCAACGTGAGCGGCAACCCGCTTGCCGTTCCGACCAGCGACGATGAGAAGCAAAACACCAACGACGACACAGATTTCGTCAGCCGCTCGCCCTACAAGCCAGCTGACGATAGTGAAGAGGAAAGGCAAAAAGAGTTCGACGATCTGGTCGTCTGGATCTCGGACGGCTTGCTCAGGAGCCGGGTGTGCCCAGCCGGAGGCTGTCCGTAGCCTGCAAACGAAACGTCACCCGCCCCGCCCGGTTCTCCGGCAACTCCAGGCGGAACCCTGTTTTGGCCGCCTGCCGCGCCGCCTGATAGAGCCCAACCCCCAGCCCGAAGTCCGACGCCACCGGACTGAGAAAGAGATTGCGCGCGACGTGTTCCGGCGCCGGCGCGCCGCTGTCGCTCACCGTCAGGGTCGCCAGCGGCTGCAGTTCCAGCCGCACCGCGACCCGCACGTCGGGCTCGGCCTGACGCTTGCGCAGCGCATTGGTCAGCAGGTTGTCGGCCACGCTGTCGAACAAGTCCTGCGGCAGCGGCGTATCGTCGATGATCCCTTCGGCGACGAAGTCGACACGGTCATGTTCGTAGCGCGCCTGCAGGGCCGCCCACCAGTGCTGCGCAGGCGTCTGCGCGACGTCCATCTCGGCCGGCTGCTTCAACTTGTCGACGGTCTGCGACAGGCGCGCCGCGAGCTGCGGCAACTGGCGCTTCATCAACGCGAGCAGGCGTTCGCTGTCTTCCGGGGTCGAGGTGCCGGCAGCGGCAAGCAGGGTTTTCATCGACTGCAGGATGTTCTTCACGTCGTGCGTCAGGCGCGCGCCGGTGTCGTGGATGGCCTGACTGTAGGCCTGCTCGCGCAGGGTCTGCTCGCGCACCTTGGCGGCGTAGAAATAGCCCAGCAGCTGCGACAGCAGACGCACGTGCAAGGCCAGTGCGGGGGTCAGCGGGCGTGCCGCATACCAGCTCAGGCTCAGGCCATGGAAGGCATGGTCGACGCGGTGTGCCGCCGGCTCGCCGAAGCTGCCTTCGCCGCGTGCCGCGCGCCAGTGTCCGCCACGGATCCAGTCGAGCTCGTGCAGGTCGGCCAGCGCGTCGCGCACGAAGGATTCGGGATCACGCTCGCGCTCGGCAAGGGTGGCCAGCCGCTGCGCCCAGCTCTCGAACGGCAGCCCCACCGACAGCAGATAGCGCGAGGTCACCTGTCCCAGGCCGGCAAAACCGGCGCGCGGATTCCACAGCCAGGCCAGCGCCAGCAGCAGCGCCGCCATGCCCAGCAGGGTCTGCACCAGCGCCCACGCGTAGCTCGCCTTCGCCACGGCCACCACCGCGAACACCCCGAGCGCCAGCACGATGACCAGCAGCGAAAGCATCAGTCCGTAGACGAAGTCCAGCGTCGACGACGCGGTGCCGCGCCGCGTCGCCGGCAGGAACAGCACGGCGAGCGGCAGCAATGGCAGGCCATAGCGCACGACGCCACGGATTTCCGCAGGCAACTCGCCCGCGAGCGTCTGCGGCAGCACCCACGCGAGCAGCAGCGCCAGCAGGTAGGCCAGCGCCAGCAGGTACGCGAGACGCTGGCTGCGCGCCGTCTGCGAAGCCGCCACCGCACCCACCAGACCCGCCAGAATCGCCAGCCACAGCGCGATCACCCAGGCGCTGTCCACCAGCACCAGCAGCGCCGCCATGGCGAACACCGGCAGCGCGAGGCGCGGCTCGATGCGGGCCTCGCTGCGCACCAGCGGCTGCCAGAGCAGGAACAGCCCGTAGTGCGCCAGCAGGAACGCACGGGTGATGGCCGGTTCGGCATCCAGCACCACGCCGGCATGCAGCGCCAGCAGCATGAGGCCGAGCCAGCGCCCCGGCGCCACGCCGGCGAGACGCGCGGAGAGGGCAGCGGCCCTCGTCACCCGCAGCGAGACTGAAGCCGGGTCACGCATCGACAGGGGACGGGAGAAGGCTGGCAGCGCAACATATCCTTGCTAACGGCACCCCGGACAGGAAATAGAGCCGCGCCATTCTGGCGTAAATCCGCCAGGCGTGTCGATTTTTCGTCGAGCGCCTGCCATTCCGGCTTGCAACCTCGCTCAATATTCTTTTTGAATCATTGGGTTGCCGAATCCGCCCAGATGGAATACATTTTGCAGCAATTGTAAAATGCCAACACAAATGGAGACTTCCGTCATGCCCCGCATCCGGATACAAAAAAAACAGTCTGGCTTCACCCTGATCGAGATCGCCATCGTGCTGGTCATCATCGGCCTGCTGCTCGGCGGCATCCTCAAGGGACAGGAACTCATCACCAGCGCGCGGGTGCGCAACATCATCGCGCAACTCGACGGAACCAAGGCCGCCTTCTTCGGCTTCCAGGATCGCTACCGCGCACTTCCGGGTGATTTCAACAAGGCAACCACGCAGATCGCGGACGCCACCGAGGATGGAAATGGCGACGGACAGATCACTGGCAACGAGGCCATCGCCGTGTGGGACCACCTGTCGCACGCCGGATTCATCAACGGCACCTATGTCTTCAACGCAACCGAAAGCACTACGACGACCCCGAACAACCCTTACGGCGCGCGTCTTCAACTCATCTACGACGACGAGTACGCGGACACGGGGACACCGACGGCGCGAACCAACCTGAAAACAGGTCCACAGATTCCCGTGAACATCCTGGCCGAAATCGACCGGAAGATTGATGACGGCAATGCATTGCGCGGCGCCATCCGTTTTTCTGCCTACGCTGCCGGCGGCACTACGCCCACCGCCGCCAACTGCTATGACACGACTACCGGAGAATGGAAAGCCGGCACTGGCGAAACAAATTGCGGTGCCGCAGTTCTGTTCTAACCCTGCAGCAGCCTGATCTCCGCCGCCGCCAGGCCGTCGGCGGCGCCGCGCAGGACCAATACGTCGCCGGCCTCGATGCGGGCGTCGGGCTGCGGGTCCACGCCCTGCATGCCCTTGCGCCGCAGCGCCACCACGTCGACCAGCAGTTCGCCAAGCGCCGCCTCCGCGAGGGTATGTCCGACCGCGGTCGCGCCCTGCATCATGAGCACGGTATGCAGGCGCGGCTGGGCCTCGCGGTCGAGCTCGTCGTCGACGTCGCTGGCGCCGCGGAAAAAGCCCCGCATCAGCGCATAGCGTGACTCGCGCACGCCGCGGATGCGCTTCAACACCTGCGACAGCGGCACGCCGAGCAGCATCAGCGCGTGCGAGGCGAGCATGAGCGAGCCTTCCATCACCTCCGACACCACTTCGGTCGCGCCCGCGGCCTTCAGCGCGTCGAGGTGGGTGTCGTCGATGGTGCGCACCACCACCGGCAGTTCCGGCCTGAGTTCGCGCACGTGGCGCAGGATGGCCATGCTCGAATGCACGTCCGAATACGTGACCACCACGGCCTGCGCGCGCGCCAGCCCCGCCGCGACCAGCACCTCGCGCCGGCTGGCGTCGCCATACACTACCGACACGCCGGCCGCCGCCACCGCGCGGATGCGCTCGGGGTCGGCGTCGAGCGCGATGTAGCCGATGCCCTCGGCGTCCAGCAGGCGCGCCAGGTTCTGGCCGCTGCGGCCATAGCCGCACACGATCACGTGCTGCGCCTTGCCGAAGGTCTTGACGGCGATGTCGTGCACCTCCTTCGCCCGCCCGGCCCATTCGCTGCCGGCGATGAGGCGGGTCAGCGCGTCCATGCGCTGGATCAGCAGCGGCGCGACGAGCATCGACACCACCATGGCGGCCAGCACCGGATGGGAGATTTCGGTTCCCAGGAGCTTCAAGTCGGCCGCATGCGCCAGCAGCACGAAGCCGAATTCACCCGCCTGCGCCAGGCCCAGCGCGGTGCGCACCGCGGTCGGCCGGCTGCTGCCGAAGAGCATGGCAAGCCCCGCCACCAGCACGCCCTTGCCGACAATGATTGCCGCGACCAGCAGCAGCACGTGGTCCCAGTTGAGCATGACCTGCATCGGATCGAGGCGCATGCCGATGGTGACGAAGAACAGTCCGAGCAGCACGTCGCGGAAAGGCTTGATGTCGTCCTCCACCTGGTAGCGGTACTCGGTTTCCGACACCAGCATGCCGGCGAGAAAGGCGCCCAGCGCGAGCGACAGGCCCGCCTTCTCGGTCAGGAACGCGAGCCCCAGGGTGAACAGCAGCAGGTTCAGCGTGAACAGTTCCGGCGACTTGCGTCCCGCCACCCACTGGAACCACGGACGCATCACGCGCTGGCCGACGAACAGCAGAAATCCCAGCACCGCCACCGCCTTCAGCAGCGCCATGCCGAGTACCCCACCCATGTCGTCGGCATGCCTGGCAAACGCCGGAATGAGGATCAGGAGCGGCACCACCGCCAGATCCTGGAACAGCAGCGCGCCGAAGATCTGCCGCCCGTGCGGCGTCTGGATTTCCAGCCGCTCGGCGAGCAGCTTCGACACGATGGCGGTGGACGACATCGCCATGATGCCGCCCAGCGCCACCGCGGCGAGCGGCGGCAGGCCGAGCAGCCAGGCGATCAGCGCGGTCAATGCGATCGTCAGCACGACCTGCGCACCGCCGAAGCCGAACACCGTCAGGCGCATGCTCATCAGCCGCGGCAGGCTGAATTCGAGGCCGATGGAGAACATCAGGAACACCACGCCGAATTCGGCGAGATAGCGTTCTTCTTCGCTGTCCGGAATCCAGCCCAGCGCGTAGGGGCCGATGGCGATGCCGGTGACGAGGTAGCCGAGCAGGGTCGGCAGGCGCAGGACGCGGGCCGCTGCGGTCACCAGCACCGCCACCGCGAGCAGAATGAGAACGAGATGGAGACTGCTGTGCATCGAGACCGGACGAGGGAACGCCAAGCTTTTAGTATACTTGCGCTCCATGCAGGCACCGCATCCCGACCCCGAACACGCGATCACCCTGGCGCGCCAGGTTCTCGACATCGAAGCCGACGCGCTGCGCGCGCTGGCGGGCCGGCTCGACCATGCGTTCGTCGATGCGGTGCAGCTCATGCTCGCCTGCCGCGGCCGCGTGGTGGTGTCCGGCATGGGCAAGTCCGGGCATGTCGGCAGCAAGATCGCCGCCACGCTGGCCTCCACCGGCACCCCCGCCTTCTTCATGCATCCGGGCGAAGCCAGCCACGGCGACCTCGGCATGATCACCCACGACGATGTGGTGCTGGCGCTGTCGAATTCGGGCGAGAGCAGCGAACTGGTGAGCATCGTGCCCCTCATCAAGCGGCGCGGCGCGCGCCTCGTGGCCATGACCGGCAACCCTGGCTCCACCCTGGCGCGCCAGGCCGACGCGCATCTCGACGCCGGCGTGGCCAAGGAGGCCTGCCCGCTCAACCTCGCGCCCACCGCCAGCACCACCGCGGCGCTCGCGCTGGGCGACGCCCTCGCGGTCGCGCTGCTGGAGGCGCGCGGCTTCTCCGCCGACGACTTCGCACGCACCCATCCCGGCGGCGCGCTCGGCCGCCGCCTGCTGGTGCGCGTACGCGACGTCATGCACGCCGGCGACGCCCTGCCGCGCGTGGGTCTGGACGCCACGCTCAAGGAGGCCCTGTTCGAAATGACACGGAAGGGCCTTGGCATGACGGCCGTGGTCGATGCGGCAGGCCGCGTCGCCGGCCTGTTCACCGACGGCGACCTGCGCCGCACGTTGGAACACCCGTTCGACCTGCAACAGGCGAAGATCGCCGAGCTGATGACCCGCAACCCGAAAACGATCCGCGCGGACGAACTCGCCGCCGCGGCAGTGGAAAGAATGGAAACCCTGAAGATCAACGGCCTTCTCGCGGTCGACGCCGACAACGCCCTGGTGGGCGCGCTCAACATGCACGACCTGCTGCGCGCGGGGGTGGTGTGATGAACGGCGACGGGATGAATGCAGCCCTCCTCGCACGCGCCAGGAACATCAAGCTCATCGCCTTCGACGTCGACGGCGTGATGACCGACGGCACCCTGTTTCTCGGCGACGACGGCGAGGAATACAAGGGCTTCAACTCGCTCGACGGCCATGGCCTGAAAATGCTCAAGGGCAGCGGCGTCGAGCTGGCCATCATCACCGGCCGCAGTTCGCGCGTGGTCGAATGCCGCGCGAAAAACCTCGGCATCGACATCGTGCACCAGGGCGCGCACGACAAGCTCGCGGTGTACGAGGCACTGTGCCGCGAGCTCGACATCGCCTGCGAGGAGACCGCCTACATGGGCGACGACGTCGTCGACCTGCCGGTGATGCGCCGCGCCGGCCTCGCCATCACCGTGCCGGCCGCACCCGATCTGGTCAAGGCCTACAGCCATTACATCACGGTGCGCGAAGGCGGACGCGGCGCGGTGCGCGAGGCGTGCGAGTTTCTCATGCGCGCACAGGGCACGCTGGACGCCGCGCTCGCCCCCTTCCTGAAATGAAGCCGCACACGGGATGATTGCGCGCGGACCGTTGTGGCTGCCGTTGGCGATCCTCCTGCTGCTGGCCGCACTCAGCTTCTGGATCGAGCAGGCCGTGCGCCTGCCGGCCAGCGACAGCCCCGCGTCCCGGATCGAGCCCGAAGGCATCATGGAGAATTTCAAGGCCCTGCGCACCGCTGCGGACGGTCGCCCGCAATACCGCCTGTCGGCGAAGACGCTGAAACACTACAGCGGCAGCAAGCACAGTGAAATGGACGCGCCGCGCTTTACCCAGCTGGACGCGAGTGCGGGTGACGTCCGGGCGGAAGCGGAGCGTGCGGCCGTCTCGCCCGACGGTGACGAGATCGACCTGCAGGGCAAGGTCGTCATCGTCCGTGCCGCGCGCCCGGGCCAGGCCGAAATGACCCTGCGCACCGAGCGTCTGCTGGTGTATCCCGAACGTGACCTGCTGCACGCGCCCGGGGCGGTCACGCTGAACGACGGCACGGTCGCCGTGCAGGCAGGTGCAATGGAATACGACGCCAAGCGGCGTGTGGTCAAACTGAGCGGACGGGTGAAAGCCCGCCTTCAACCCGTGACAAGATGAGTCCCATGCATATCCGAATCCTCATGCTCGGCATCGCCCTCCTGGCGATGCCCGCCCACGCGGAAAAAGGCGACCGCGACAAGCCGGTGAACCTGGAAGCCGACACCGTCACCCTCGACGACATCCGCAAGGTGAGCGTCTACCAGGGCAACGTGGTTCTCAGCCAGGGCACGCTGATGCTGCGCGCGGATCGCCTGCAGGTGACGCAGAACGCCGATGGGCTCGAACGCGTGAGCGCCACCGGCCGGCCGGTGGCGTTCCGCCAGAAGCTCGACGACCGCGAGGAATTCATCGAAGGCTTCGCCGACCGCATCGAATACAACGGCGTCACCAGCCAGCTCGAACTGATTGGCCAGGCCCGCCTGCGCCGCGGCAGCGACGAGTTGCGCGGCGCGCAGATCTCCTACAACGCCAACACCGAGTTCTACAAGGTCGGCGGCGAACCGGGGGCGCAGACGCCGTCCGGGCGCGTACGCGCCGTGATCCGCCCGAAACCGCGCAGCGAGTCGCCACAACCATGAGCCGCATCACCGCGCAGAACCTGCGCAAGGTCTACGGGCCGCGCACCGTCGTTCACGACGTCTCCTTCGAGGTCGGCAGCGGTGAAGTGGTGGGGCTGCTCGGCCCCAACGGCGCCGGCAAGACCACGTGCTTCTACATGGTGGTGGGCCTCGTCCCGGCGGACGGCGGCAGCGTGCAGATGGACACGCACGACCTCACCCACATGCCGATCCATCAGCGCGCGCGGCTGGGCCTTGCCTACCTGCCCCAGGAACCGTCGATCTTCCGCAAGATGAACGTGGAGGACAACATACGCGCCATCCTGGAATTGAAGCGCTATCGCCGCGACGAGCTCGAAGAACACCTGGAAAACCTGCTGAACGATCTGCACATCGGGCACCTGCGCGAGGCCACCGCGGTCAGCCTGTCGGGGGGCGAGCGCCGGCGCGTCGAAATCGCGCGCGCGCTGGCGCTCAACCCGCGCTTCGTCCTGCTCGACGAGCCCTTTGCCGGCATCGACCCCATTGCGGTGCTGGACATCCAGAAGCTGGTGCGTTTCCTGGTTGAGCGCGACATCGGTGTGCTCATCACCGACCATAACGTGCGCGAGACCCTGGGCATCTGCAACCGCGCCTACATCATCAACGAGGGGCGCGTCCTCGTCGGCGGCACGCCGGACGTCATCATCCAGGACGAGAGCGCGCGCAAGGTCTATCTGGGCGAGAACTTCCGCCTGTAGCGCCAGCACGATCTGTGCCTTGGCACAAAAATTGCGTACAATCCGCGCTTATGCTTCAACCCGGAGCGCCTGCCGAGCCGCCCGTTGCTTGCACACGCATTTTTTCCATGTCGCACGCCCCTCGATACACCAGATTTTCGATTCGCCGATACGCCCCGACTTCAACCATCGAAGCGTGCGCTCACCTATTGCACGCTTTGGCGCCACCTCAAGTCGATTGGTGAATTGCCGTTATCCTGACGTATGAAACACAGCCTTCAACTCAAGCTCGGTCAGCACCTCACCCTGACTCCCCAGTTGCAACAGTCGATCCGGCTGTTGCAGTTGTCGACGTTGGAATTGAACCAGGAACTGGAGCAGATGCTGCAGGACAACCCGCTGCTGGAACGCGAGGACGAGGACACCGCAGCGGGCGAGACGGGCGAGGGTGCCGCCCCGATCAGCGGCAACGAAGTCTCCGAGGCCGCGACATCCGGCAGCGAGGACGCCGTTACCGATCTGGACGATGCCGACTGGAACGACTACGCCGGCACCCCCGGCGACGACGAGGAGAGTGACCGCGCGCAGGGCCCGATTTCCGGTTCGACGCTCCGCGAGCACCTGCTCAACCAGCTCATCGTCAGCCCGCTGACCCTGCGTGACCGCATGCTCGTTGCGGCACTGATCGACGACCTCGACGAATCCGGTTTCCTCAGCCAGCCGCTTCCCGACATCACTGCCGCCCTGGCCGAAGAAATCGACGACCTCGAACCCGAGGAAGTCGAGACCGCGCTCAAGCACCTGCAGAACATGGATCCCACGGGGGTGGGCGCGCGCAACCTCGCCGAGTGCCTGACCCTGCAATTGCGCGCCCTGCCACCCGAGACGCCGGCGCGCGATGCCGCCATGCAGCTCACCACGCATTATCTCGAGCTGCTCGCCGCGCGCGATGTCGGCAAATTGAAGAAGATGCTCGGCATCGACGATTTCCTCCTGCGCACCGTACGCACCCTGATCCTCTCGCTGAACCCGCGGCCCGGTGCGGCATTCGGTGCCGACGAGGTGCATTACGTCGTGCCGGATGTGTACGTGCGCAAGGTCAAGGGCATGTGGATCGCCAGTCTCAACGCCGATGCCATGCCCAAGCTGCGCGTCAACCGCGTCTATGCCGACATCCTGGCGCGCCATCGCGAATCCGGCGGCAACCAGCTCACCACCCAGTTGCAGGAAGCGCGCTGGCTGATCAAGAACGTGCAGCAGCGCTTCGACACCATCCTGCGCGTCTCGCAGGCCATCGTCGACCGCCAGAAGCATTTCTTCGAGCATGGCGAGGTGGCGATGCGTCCACTGGTGCTGCGCGAGATTGCCGACGCGGTCGATCTGCACGAGTCGACCATTTCCCGCGTCACCACGCAGAAATACATGATGACGCCACGCGGCCTGTTCGAACTGAAATACTTCTTCGGCAGCCACGTCGCCACCGAAAGCGGCGGCGCCTGCTCCTCCACCGCGATCCGCGCCCTGATCAAGCAGCTGGTGGCCGCGGAAAGCGTGTGCAAGCCCCTGTCGGACGGGCAGCTCGCGGAGGTTCTGGGCCAGCAGGGCATCGTCGTTGCGCGCCGCACGGTTGCCAAGTACCGCGAATCTATGCAGATTCCGCCCGCGAACATGCGGCGCGCGCTTTAAATCTGTATTAAATCTGTATTTCGTACCACAGCGGCACAGAGGCGCAGAAGATCCCGAAAAACAGGGATTCACTTTGCGTGCGCACTCACCCGTCAGGTGAACCGCAAAATGATGCAAACGTATGTTTCTGCTCCGTGTTCTCTGTGCCTCTGTGGCGCACATGCTTTTTCCAGGTTGGCGGTCTCTCAAGCATCTCCACTCTGCCGCGTCCGGCAGCTTCACCGCGGGCGCTTGAATGTCCCCCGCTTTCGGCCGACAATGAACACGAGCGCCCGTGCGCTCGGGGCAGTCGGCGCACAGCCGGCGTCCGTTTCCTTCCTTCAGAATCAGGAGGCTCTATGAATTTGACGATTTCCGGTCATCATCTGGAAGTAACCCCCGCCATCCGCGACTATGTTTCCGAGAAACTCGACCGTGTCAAACGCCATTTCGATCACCTCATTGCCATCAATGTGATCATGCAGGTGGAGAAACTCGTCCACAAAGCGGAGGCGACGCTGCACGTCAAGGGCCACGACTTCCATGCCCGCAGCGAGGACGGCAACATGTACGCCGCCATCGACCTGCTTGCCGACAAGCTCGACCGGCAGATCGTGAAGTACAAGGAGAAAATCTCCGACGTCCACCAGAGCACGGGGGGCGTCAAGCACCAGCCCGTGGAAAACCCCGCCTGAGGATGCGGCCCGGTCGGACGCCTTGGCGCCCGGCCACGCCTCGCAGCCCAGCGTATAATCACCAACAGGGTCGCCAATCATTGACCGACGCCTGTCCGAGCATGAATCTGATCGCCCCCCTCCTTTCCCCCGAAACCGTCTTGCTGGAGCAGAGCTTTTCCAGCAAGAAGAAGCTGTTCGAGCATGCGGCCGAACTGCTGGCCACGCGCCACGCCCTCAAGGCGACGGACGTCTTCACCAGCCTGTTCGAACGCGAGCGCCTCGGTTCAACCGCCCTGGGCTATGGCATCGCCATTCCGCACGGGCGCATCAAGGGTCTCGATGACGCCTGCGGTGCGCTCTACCGGATGAAGACGCCGCTGGAATTCGACGCCCCGGACAACCAGCCGGTATCGCTGTGCTTCATCCTGCTGGTGCCGAAGAACGCCAACGAGCAGCACCTGCAGATCCTCGGCGAACTTGCCCAGATGTTCGGTGACGAGGCCATGCGCGCCCGCATGCTGGCCGCGCCCACGTCCACCGACCTCATTGCGCTGATCGGCGCATGGACCAGCTGAATCACGTCAGCGTCGAAATGCTGTTCCGTGACCTCGCGGAACGCCTGCAGTTGCGATGGCTGGCGGGGCGCGGGGGCGCGGAACGCATCCTGTCCTCGGAAACGGCGCAGACACCGACACTTGCACTGATCGGCCATCTGAATTTCGTTCATCCCAACCGCGTGCAGGTGCTCGGCTGTGCCGAGATGGGCCACCTGCGCGGCCTGTCGGAGGACGGCCTCGCCGAGGCCATCCGCAAGCTCTTTTCCACCGAGCTTGCCGCCATCGTCGTCTCGAACGACGAGACCGTGCCCGAAATACTGCGCGACACCGCCGAGCGCACGGTCACGCCGCTGCTCGCGTCACCGCTGGCAAGTCCCATTCTGATGTCCCATCTGGGCCATTACCTCACCCAGCATCTGGCCGAAACCACCGCGGTGCACGGCGTGTACCTGGAAGTGCTCGGCATCGGCCTGCTCATCAAGGGTGACGCCGGCGTCGGCAAGAGCGAGCTGGCGCTCGAGCTCGTCACGCGCGGCCACCGCCTGGTCGCCGACGACTGCGTCGAGCTCAAGCGCGTTGCGCCGCAGACGCTCGAGGGCAACTGCCCGCCGCTGCTGCGCGACTTTCTCGAGGTGCGCGGACTCGGCATTCTCGACATCCGCACGCTGTTTGGCGAGACCTCGGTCAAGCGCAGCAAGAACCTCAAGCTCATCGTCGAACTGGTACGCCCCGAGACGGTCGGCAAAGCCGGCCTGAACCGGCTCGACATGGTCGCCTCCACCGAAACCCTGCTCGGCGTCGAGATCCCCAAGGTGCGCATTCCCGTTGCCGCCGGCCGCAACCTCGCGGTGCTGGTCGAGGTCGCGGTGCGCAATCACATCCTCAAGAGCCGCGGCATCAATCCGCTCGACCGGTTCATCCAGCGCCAGCACGCGGCGATCGACGCAGGAGGCTGAGTGCAGATCGTCCTCATATCCGGCCTGTCGGGATCCGGCAAGAGCATCGCCATCGCCGTGCTCGCCGACATCGGCTACTACTGCGTCGACAATCTGCCGCTGGCGCTGCTGCCGACGCTCGTCGAGTATCTCGCGAGCGAAGGCCAGACGCGCGTCGCCATCGCCATCGACGCGCGCAGCGGCGCAAGCCTCGCGCAACTGCCGCAGATCGCCGAAACGCTGCGCGCCGATGGCGCGGACCTGCGCGTGGTCTTCCTCGAAGCGAAGACGCTCACCCTGGTCAAGCGCTTTTCCGAGACGCGCCGCCGGCATCCGCTCTCCAGCGACACGGTATCGCTGCAGGAAGCCATCCAGCTCGAACGCGAAATGCTCGTCGACGTCGCGCCTCTGGCGCACCGCATCGACACCAGCGACCTGTCCGCCTCGGCCCTGCGCCTGTGGATCAAGGATCTGGTCGGCCAGGATCGCTCGCGCATCACCCTGCTGTTCCAGTCCTTCGGCTTCAAGCACGGCATCCCGCTCGATGCCGACCTGGTGTTCGACGTGCGCTGCCTGCCCAACCCGCACTATGTCGCGGAGTTGCGCCCGCTCACCGGGTGCGACCAGCCGGTGAAGGACTACATTGAAGCGAGTGCCGACGCCATGGCGCTGCTGGCGGATATCCGCGGCTTCGTCGAGAACTGGCTGCCGTGCTTCATCCGCGACCATCGCGCCTATCTCACCGTCGCCATCGGCTGCACCGGCGGGCAGCACCGCAGCGTCTACTTCGCGGAGACGCTCGCCGCCGCATTCCGCGAACGCGAGCAGGTGCTGCTGCGGCACCGGGAGCTCGCGGCATGATCCTGCGCACGGGCGATATCGGTGTGCTCGTCGCCGGTGCCGGCGCCGTGGCGGCGTTCGCCATGTCGGCCTGGGGCGGCGGGGCCGCGGACACCGTGGTGATACGCGCCGCCGGCAAGGTGGTCGAAACCGCGACGCTCGCCCGCGCGCAGGCCTTTGCCGTTTCCGGTCCGCTGGGCACCACGCGGGTCGAAATCGTACCGGGCCGCGCGCGCGTCGCGGCCGACCCATCGCCGCGCCAGCTGTGCGTCAAGCAGGGCTGGCTGAGTCGCGCAGGCGAAGCGGCGCTGTGCCTGCCCAACCAGGTCAGCGTGGAAATCCGCGGCCGCGATCCGGCCTATGACACCCTCGGCTATTGAGCTGCCGGTCAGCGCCGACGACCGCCGCATCGCACGGCTGGCAGCGCTGGCGATCGGCCTCACCCTCGCCGAAGCCGCGCTGCCGAGCCCGATACCGGGCATCAAGCCGGGGCTCGCCAATATCGTCATCCTGCTGGTACTGCTGCAATATGGCTGGCGCGCGGCGGCCTGGGTATCCGCCCTGCGCCTCCTCGGCGGCGGCATTCTGCTCGGCACCCTGTTCGCTCCGGGATTCTGGCTCGCCGCCGCCGGCGCGCTGACCAGCCTGACCGTCCTCGCACTGGCGCAGCACCTGCCGGCACGCCACTTCGGGCCGGTCAGCCTGTCGGTGCTGGCGGCCTTCGGCCACATCGGCGGCCAGCTCGCGCTGGCGGCGGGCTGGCTGCTGCCGGGTCCGGCCATCGACACGCTGCTGCCGCTCTTCGCCGCTGCCGCGCTGGTTTTCGGAGCGGTCAACGGCATCGTCGTCGCGCGACTGCTCGCCGCCCATCCGTCCACCATGGCCGATTCCGAGTAGATTATTGGCGGTTTCCAAGCGACAATCCGCCCCATGCAAACACCATTGAACACCGTCACCCTTGCGCTCACCGGCGCATCCGGCATGGCCTACGGCCTGCGCCTGCTCGAATGTCTGCTCGCCGCAGACCTCAACGTCCAATTGCTGGTATCGCAGGCCGCCCATGTCGTCGCCAAGCAGGAACTCGGCATTGCGCTGCCGCCGCGCGCGAGCGACCTGGAGCACCAGCTCGCCGAAGGCCTCGGCGCGCGCGATGGCCAGCTGCGCGTCTATGGCCGCGAAGACTGGTACGCGCCGGCCGCTTCCGGCTCGAACGCCGCCGACGCCATGGTCGTCTGCCCCTGCTCCATGGGCACGCTTGCCGCCATCGCGCACGGCCTGTCCGATTCCCTCATCGAGCGCGCGGCCGACGTCATGCTGAAGGAACAGCGCATGCTGATCCTGGTCCCGCGCGAAACACCATTCTCTGCGCTGCATCTGGAAAACATGCTCACGCTGGCGCGCATGAACGCCGTGATCCTGCCCGCCAACCCCGGCTTCTATCACGATCCGCAAAACATCGAAGCGCTCATCGATTTCGTCGTTGCGCGCATCCTCGACCAGCTCGGCGTGCAGCATGCGCTGGTCACGCCCTGGGGCGACGAACGGTGAGCCTCGCGCTGCGGCAGGCGCGGCTGCCGCTCGTTCCGCTCAACACCGTGCTGTTTCCCGGCGGCCGCCTGCCGCTGCGGATTTTCGAGCAGCGCTACCTCGACATGGTGAAGCAGGCCATCGCCGACAGCACGCCGTTCGGCATCTGCGCGATCCGCGAAGGCCAGGAGATCGGCACGCCGGCGGTGCCCCATGAGGTGGGCACGCTGGTGCGCATCACCGACTGGGACATGCCGCAGACCGGCATCCTGCACATCGAAACGCAGGCCGAGGAGCGCTTCGTGGTGCGCAGCACCGAAACGCTGCCGGGCGGTCTCGTCGTCGGCATCGTCGACAGCATGAGCGCGGAACCCGTCTGCGCCGTGCCGGACGAGTTCGAGCTGGCCGTGGAGATCCTGCGCGGCATCATCGACGAACTGGGGCACGGACGCTTTCCCCCGCCGTTCGCCTTCGACGACGCAAGCTGGGTCGGTTTCCGCCTCTCGGAAGTGCTGCCGCTGAAACTCCCGGTGCGGCAGGACCTTCTCGAAATGAACGACAGCGTCACACGCCTGCGCATCCTCACCGAATTCCTGAAAAGGCAGATCAACTGATGGCCCGCTTCCATCCCGCGCTCGAAGACACGCACCGCGCCTTCATCGCGGCGCAGCATTTGTTCTTCACCGCGAGCGGCACCGCCGACAGCCGCATCAACCTGTCACCCAAGGGCATGGACAGCCTGCGCGTGCTGTCGGAGCAGCGCGTCGCCTATCTCGACCTCACCGGAAGCGGCAACGAGACCGCCGCCCACCTGCGCCACGATGGCCGTCTCACGCTGATGTGGTGCAGTTTCGACGCCAGCCCGCTGATCCTGCGGCTGTACGGCCGCGGCCGCGTGGTGCGCCGGCAGGACGCGGCGTGGGCCGCGCTGCGCAGCCACTTCCCCGCCCTGGCCGGCGAGCGCCAGATCATCGTGCTCGATATCGAAGCGGTGCAGACCTCGTGCGGCTACGGCGTGCCCCACTACACCTATGACGGCGAACGCGAGACGCTGGCGCGCTGGGCCGAAAAGAAAGGCGCGACCGGTCTCGCCGACTACTGGCGCGAAAAGAACCAGGTCAGCATCGACGGTCTCGCGAGCGGACTCCTGGAGGACATTCAGTGATACATAGACTGCTTCCCATGCTGCTCGTGTCCCTGGCCGGCTGCGATCCCACGCCGCCGTCGCAGCCAGAAACCGAGCGTCAACCCAATCCCGTGTTCGAGACGCAAATCCAGGCGGTGGAAAAGGCGCGCGCGGTCGAAGGCCAGCTGCAGGACGCCGCCGAGGCGCAGCGCCGCCAGATCGAGGCGGCGGAACAGTCGGCGCGCGATCCGCAGGGTGACTGATCACTCATGCTGAAATGGCTGCTCACGCTCGTCGCGATCCTCTTCGTGCTGGGGCTCGCCACGCCCTGGCTGCAACGCCTGGGACTCGGACGCCTGCCCGGTGACGTGCGCATCGGACGCGGACGGCGCAGCTACTATTTCCCGTTTGCCAGCGTCATCCTGCTGTCGCTGGCACTCACCCTGCTGATGCGCCTTTTCGGCCGATGAACCTGGAAAAAACAAGTTGAACCACAGAGACACAGAGAACAGCGAGTAAAAAAATGACTTGCATTCTTTCCGGGGCTCACCCGATGGGTGAGTACGAAAAAGCGCGGAGAATCCCTGTTTCTCGGGTTTCTCTGTGCCTCCGTGTCTCCGTGGTGCGGAATGCAGGATGAACAAGGCTTTCGTCAAGGAATCGGACAGCGACGACGACGATGTGGACAACATCGCCGCGCCCGCCCTGCCTGCGGGTTCGAAAAACTACCTCACCCCGGCCGGCTACGCGCGCCTGAACGCAGAATTCAACCAGCTGTGGACAGTCGAGCGGCCGAAGCTGGTGGAAACCATCGCCTGGGCCGCGAGCAACGGCGACCGTTCGGAAAACGGCGACTACATCTACGGCAAGAAACGCCTGCGCGAAGTCGACCGCCGGCTCCGCTTCCTCTCCAAACGCCTGGAGCACGCCGAGGTCGTCGACCCGGCAACGCGCGAGCCCACCGACCAGGTGTTCTTCGGCGCCACCGTCACCGTCGCCGACGCGAGCGGCAACGAAGCCACCTACGCCATCGTCGGCATCGACGAGGCCGACGCCGCGCGCGGCCGCATCGCGTGGATTTCACCCATGGCGCGCGCACTCATGAAAGCGCGCGAGGGCGACACCGTCAGCGTACACACGCCGGAAGGCCCGCGCGAGGTGGAAATCGTCGAAGTGCGTTACGTTGCGGTGGAGTGAGTGAAGGGTCAGGGGTGAGGCGATTTGCCCCCCTGATCCCTGATCCCTGATCCCTGACCCTCAGTTCAGCGCGCTCGCCAGCATGCGCCGGTAACGGCTGACCAATTCGCCGCCGCCGAGCAGTTCGAATACGGACAGCAGCGTCTTGCGGCCCACGTCGTCGTCGAAGCTGCGGTCGCGTCGCACGATCTCCAGGAGTTCGGCCATGCCGGCTTCGTGCTGTCCGACTGCAACGAGCAGCCTGGCAAGCTTCAGGCGCGCGTCGAGGTCGTTGCCGTCGGCCGCCACCCGTGCGCGCAGGGCGGCTTCGTCCTCGCCCGCGGCTGAGAGGAAGCGCAGGCGTGCCTTCAACTGCGCCACGCGCGGATCGGCGTCGTCCGCAACGCTGGCGATCAGGCGCTCGGCCTCGGCGGTCTCGCCAAGATCGAGCATGATCCCGGCCGCGTCGAGACGCACGCCGACGTGCGCGGGATCGAGCTTCGATGCCTCCGCAAGCAAGCGCAGCGCACCCGGCAAATCACCCGCACTGCGCGCCGCTGCGGCCTCGCCGTGCAAGGCTTGCGCGGGACTGGGAATGAGCCGGTCGAGAAAGGCGCGCACCTCGCCTTCCGGCAGCGCGCCGGAAAACTCGTCGACCACGTCGCCGTCGATGAAGGCCTTGACGCTGGGAATGCCGCGCACGCCGTAG
Organism: Thiobacillus sp.; assembly: GCA_024708885.1. Taxonomy (GTDB): domain Bacteria; phylum Pseudomonadota; class Gammaproteobacteria; order Burkholderiales; family Thiobacillaceae; genus Thiobacillus. Next base: position 29,419 of record JANJXT010000027.1, on the reverse strand, counting down.
CGCACGGCAAGCGCCTGGTTGTCGTCGGAATTGATCTTGGCAAGCAGGAACTTGCCCTCGTACTCGGCCGCGAGCTTTTCAAGGAGCGGTTTCAGCACCTTGCACGGCCCGCACCACGGCGCCCAGAAATCCACCACCACCGGGCGTTGCCGCGAGGCTTCGATGACGTTCTGGTCAAAGTCGGCCTGGCCGACGTCAAGCGCGTGTTCACTCATGTCGAGTCTCCGTCTTCCTTCAGCCAGGATCGTCCATGAACGCCTGCTCGGCCCGTACGCGGGCGATCGTGGTTCAAATCCCGCTGGCGAGTTCCGCGGCGATACCGGTATAGCTTGCCGGCGTCATGTTTTTCAGCCGAATCTTTTCGCCGTCCGGAATCGTCAGTCCGTCGATGAAAGCGTGCAGCGTGTCGCGCGTGATGCCGCCCTTGCCGCGCGTCAGTTCCTTCAACTGTTCGTAGGGGTTGGCCACACCGTAGCGGCGCATGACCGTCTGGATCGGCTCGGCGAGCACGTCCCAGTTGGCATCGAGATCGGCGGCAAGCGCACCCGGGTTGGCTTCGAGTTTGCCCAGGCCGCGCAGACACGACTCGTAGGCGAGCAGGCTGTAGCCGAAGCCGACGCCCATGTTGCGCAACACCGTTGAATCGGTGAGATCGCGCTGCCAGCGCGAGATCGGCAGTTTCTCGGCGAGATGCCGCAGCACGGCGTTGGCGATGCCGAGATTGCCCTCGCTGTTCTCGAAATCGATCGGGTTGACCTTGTGCGGCATGGTGCTGGAGCCGACTTCGCCGGCCTTCACCTTCTGCTTGAAGTAGCCGAGCGAAATGTAGCTCCAGACATCCCGGTCAAGATCGATGAGGATGGTGTTGGTGCGCGCGATCGCGTCGTACAGCTCGGCCATGCCGTCGTGCGGCTCGATCTGGATGGTGTAGGGGTTGAACGCAAGTCCGAGGCTCTGCACGAAATCGCGCGCGAAGCCTTCCCAGTCGAGCTCGGGATAGGCCGCCAGGTGGGCATTGTAGTTGCCGACGGCGCCGTTGGTCTTGCCGGTGAGTTCGAGCTCGCCGAGCACGTCCCAGGCACGGCGCAGGCGGTAGACGACGTTGGCGAGCTCCTTGCCGACCGTGGTGGGCGAGGCCGGCTGGCCGTGGGTGCGCGACAGCATCGGCAGCTCGGCGAGTTCGTGCGCCATGTCGGTGAGCCGCGCGATGAGTTTTTCCAGCGCCGGCAGCAGCACGCCATCGCGCGCACCCTTCAGCATCAGCGCATGCGACAGGTTGTTGATGTCTTCGGAGGTGCAGGCGAAATGAAAGAACTCCGATACGGCCGCGATCTCGGCACTGGATTGCGTCCTTTCCTTGAGAAAGTATTCGACCGCCTTCACGTCGTGGTTGGTCACCGCCTCGATCGCCTTGACCCGTTCGGCATCGGCCACCGAGAAGGTGTCGGCAATGGCATCGAGCACGGCGATGGCCTCATCGGAGAACGCCGGCACCTCGGGGATCGCCGGCTCCGCCGCGAGCGCCTTCAGCCATTCGATCTCGACGATGACGCGATACTTGATCAGCGCGTATTCGCTGAAGAATTCGCGCAGGGCAGCGGTCTTGCTGCCGTAGCGCCCGTCGAGGGGGGAAAGTGCGGTGAGTGCGGTCAGTTCCATCGTGTCGTTCCAGTTGGGTTTTGATTCATCAGACAGTGCGGCGATCGCGGACCGCCTGGGCCAGCGTGCCGCTGTCCACGTATTCCAGCTCGCCACCGACCGGCACCCCGCGTGCCAGGCGCGTCACCCTGACGCCGCGCGCCTTCAGCAGTTCGCCGATGGTGTGCGCGGTGGCCTCGCCTTCGGGGGTGAAATTGGTCGCCAGGATCACCTCCTCGACGACGCCGTCGGTGGCGCGCGCGATCAGGCGGTCGAGATGGATCTCGCGCGGACCGACCCCGTCCAGCGGCGAGAGCCGCCCCATCAGCACGAAATACAGTCCGCCATAGCTGTGCGTGGCTTCCATCATGTTGAAGTCGGCCGGCATTTCGACCACCGCCAGTTGCCTGCGATCGCGCCGCGGGCTCGCGCACACCTCGCACACCTCGGCCTCGGAAAAATTGTTGCACAGGCGGCAATGCACCAGGTGCGCGAGCGCATGCTCCAACGCCATGGCCAGTTTCCCGGCCCCGGCACGGTCACGCTGCAGCAGATGGTAGGCCATGCGCGCCGCCGACTTGGGACCGACGCCGGGCAGCACGCGCAGCGCAGCGATCAACTGGTCGAGCGCAGCCGGCTGCACGGAACGGCCCCGGGCGTCAGAACGGCAGTTTCATGCCGGGCGGAATCGGCAGGCCGGCCGTCACGCCGCCCATTTTTTCCGCCACCGTGGATTCGACCTTGCGCACCGCGTCGTTCATCGCCGCGGCGACCAGGTCCTCGAGCATTTCCTTGTCGTCACCCATCAGGCCGGGATCGATGCTGACACGGCGCACGTCGTACTTGCAGGTCATCGTCACCTTGACCATGCCGGCCCCGCTCTCGCCCTCGACTTCGATGTCCGCGAGCTTCTGCTGCATCTTGGCCATGTTGTCCTGCACCTGCTGCACCTGCTTCATCAGGTTGCCAATACCGCCCTTCATCATGGGTGTTCTCCTAGAGGTTGTATGGTGTTGGGGTCGACGCGACCGTCGAAGCGCTCGACCAGTTCGCGCACGAACGGATCCGCCTCGATCGCCGCCACGGCCTCGGCCTGGCGCGCTTCGCGCACACGCGTACGCACCTGCTGCGGGGTCTGTTCGGCGGCGGCGCCCACCTCGAAACGCACATCGAGGGTCGCGCCGAAGCGCTCATGCAGGGCGGCCACCAGCTTGGCGCGATAGGCACCGTCCAGCAGATGCTTGTGCGCCGCACCCACGCGCAGCGTCACGGCATCGCCCGTCTGCGCGGCGAGTTCGCAATGGTCGGCAAGCATCCTGGCCATGCCTCCCAGACGCAGGTGCGTGACGATTTCCGGCCAATCCCACGCCGCCACCGGCGCGGGTTCGCGTGCCGTCATCACGGGTGCGGCCGGCGGCGCCACCTGCACGGCAGCGGGCGGCGGAACGGCCGGCGCCGTGGCACGCGCTGCCGGTGCCACCGGCTCGCTGCGCGGCACCGGTGCCGGCCGTTCCGCTGCACGCGGGCGCGGCGTACCGCCGGCCGCGCCCGCGGTGAATGCCAGCATGCGCAGCAGCGTCATGCTGAAGCCCGACAACTCGTCCGGCGCGAACGGCAGATCGCGGCGGCCATTGAGCGCAATCTGGTAATAGAGCTGCACCGTTTCTGCATCGAATTGCGTGGCGGCGGCCTGGACGCGCTCCGTCTCGCTGCCGGCCTCGACGGCAGCGGGTGCGTGCAGGGCCAGGGCGAGCTGTGCGAGCAGGCTGCCGAAGTCCTGCAGCGCAGCGTCGAACGCGATACCACGCTCGGCGAGGCTGCGCGCCTGCATCATCAGCGCATCGGCGTCGCGGGCCGCCAGGGCGTCGAGCAGGTCGAACAGATAATCGCGCCGCACGGTGCCGAGCATGGCCTCGACCGCCTCCGCCTCGACGCGGCCGCCGCCGTAGGCGATCGCCTGATCGGTGAGCGACAGCGCGTCGCGCATGCTGCCGGCGGCGGCACGCGCCAGCAGGTTCAGCGCAGCCGGTTCGGCAGCGACGTTCTCCTGCTCCAGCACTTCGCCGAGATGCTGCGCCACCAGGGGCGGCGTCATCGGCTTGAGGTTGAACTGCAGGCAGCGGCTCAAGACCGTCACCGGAATCTTCTGCGGATCGGTGGTGGCGAGGATGAACTTCACGTGTGCCGGCGGCTCTTCCAGCGTCTTCAGCATGGAATTGAACGCCGGCTTCGACAGCATGTGCACTTCGTCGATGATGTAGACCTTGTGGCGCCCGACCGTCGGTGCGTACTGCGCGTTGTCGAGCACCTCGCGCATGTTGTCGACGCCGGTGTTCGACGCCGCGTCGAGTTCGAGCAGATCGACGAAACGCCCGGCGTCGATCTGCGTGCACGCCGAGCAGGTGCCGCACGGTGTCGCAGTGACGCCGGTCTCGCAGTTGAGGCACTTGGCAAGGATGCGCGCCAGCGTGGTCTTGCCCACCCCGCGCGTGCCGGTCAAGAGATAGGCGTGGTGAAGGCGGCCCTGGGTGAGCGCGTTCGACAGCGCGCGCACCACGTGCTCCTGCCCCTTGAGATCGGCGAATCCGCGCGGCCGCCACTTGCGGGCCAGGGCCACGGCCGGTTGGGAGGAAGTACCGAACAGGTCAGTCATCGGACGATTTTATCAGAGCGGCACCCGTGCCCGTCCGGGCACGCCCTTCGGCGCCTAAAACCGGTAGGTAAAACGAAGCTGCTGAAAATCGATGCCGTCGTTGCGCTTCTGGATACCGGCATTGGACAGGTGCTGGAAGCGGTAACCCAGATCGAACTGCCCCCTGTCGCCGAACACCAGCCCCACACCGAGGTGATCGCCGAACTGGAAGGCGCTGCCGAGGTCGCGTTCGGCATTGACATGCGTATGGCTGAGAACGTGCACGCCGATGGCGCCTTCCACATACGGCCGCCAGCCGCTGTCGGCCCGGGTCTGCAGGCGGAATACCGGGGTCAGCCCCAGGTCCCAGAGCGTCTTGCCGCCGCTCGCGCTGCTGTGCCAACGTCCCACGGAGGCTTCCCAGTAGCCGGTCAGGTACCAGTTTCCGCCGGTGAACCACTGTCTGTTCCAGGGATGGATCAGGACGACGCGTCCCATGCGGGTCGAGTCTTCACCATGGCCGTACTCGATGGCCATGCCCCCGGCTGCCCGGCTGGCGGGTGCCAGCATCAAGCTGGAAACGATCAGCGCGAAAACAGAACAGCGGTTGATTTTGCCCCTGCCCATAAAGACCATGTTCACAAGACGATGGGGTGGCGAGCCAGAACCCCGGCACTGGCATGGGTCGCTGGGGCTGCTTCCTTCCGGACCTGACCCGGTTGACGACTTGGCCATGCGGGGAGGCCCGCCATCTGTATTTTACCCTGGAAAAAACAGTTGAACCACAGGGACACAGAGAACATCGGGCAAAAACATATGCTTGCATTCCCTCCGCGGTTCACCCGATGGATGAGCGGAGACAAGCGGGGAGACGCCCTGTTTTTCAGGTTTCTCTGTGCCTCCGTGTCTCTGTGGTGGGGAATGCAGGTTACCCGTCACTCCTCGTCCGCCGGCGCGGTCAGGCGGCGTTTTTTCACGGCATCGGCCAGCAGGCGCAGCAGCGGTTCGGTGTCGTCCCAGCCAATGCACGCATCGGTGATCGACTTGGCGTATTCCAGCCTCTGACCGGGGATCAGGTCCTGCCGGCCGGGGTTGAGGTGGCTCTCGATCATCGCGCCGATGATGCGGGTGTCGCCCGCCGCGACCTGTGCGGCGACGTCCGCCCCCACCTCCAGCTGGCGCTGATACTGCTTGCTCGAATTGGCGTGCGAGAAATCGATCATCAGCTGCTGGCGCAGCCCCGCCGCGGCGAGCTCGGCGCATGCGTGGTTGACGCTGGCCGCATCAAAATTGGGCGTCTTGCCGCCGCGCAGGATGACGTGGGCGTCCTCGTTGCCGGCCGTGCTGAACACGCCGACGTGGCCCGACTTGGTGACGGAAATGAAATGGTGGCGCGCGGCCGCCGCCTTGATCGCATCGACCGCGATGCGCAGGCTTCCGTCGGTGCCGTTCTTGAAGCCGACCGGGCACGACAGCCCGGAGGCGAGCTGGCGGTGCGACTGCGACTCGGTGGTGCGCGCGCCGATCGCGCCCCAGCTCACCAGGTCGGCGATGTACTGCGGCGAGATGAGGTCGAGAAATTCCGTGGCACACGGCAGGCCGACCTCGTTGATACCGAGCAGCAGCTTGCGCGCCAGGCGCAGTCCTTCGTTGATGTCGAAACTCTCGTCGAGATGCGGGTCGTTGATCAGTCCCTTCCAGCCCACCGTGGTGCGCGGCTTTTCGAAATACACGCGCATGACGACGATGAGATCGTGCGCCAGTTCGTCGGCCAGCGGCTTCAGCCGTCGCGCATAGTCCAGCGCAGCGGCGGGATCGTGGATCGAGCAGGGACCGACGATGACGAACATGCGGTCGTCGGCACCGTGCAGCACGTCGTGGATGGCGCGGCGCGCGCGCGCGACGTGGGCGAGGACCGGTTCGTTGGCGCGCAATTCGCGCATGATCTGCATCGGCGCGAGCAGTTCACCGCTTTGCTCGATGCGCGTATCGTCGGTTCGGGTGGCATGCATGGTCAGGCTCCGTTTGTCAGATCGACCCGCGGCGGCGCACACAACGAAAAAACCGCCAGCGGGCTGGCGGTTTCGTTAGGCTGGCTGCGTACGTCAGCGCCTCCCGACCGCCTGGGGCGTGGGATAAAAAAAGCTGAAAAAACGCTTTGCGGCACGGATCATGCATGGCAGTCTAACAAAATGGGGGGGATGCTGCCAAGCATGCCGCGGCGGGTGTCGCGCGCCGTCATGGCATCGGTCCGGATACAGGCAGGAACGCGGGGGAAAATATGGAACCGACAGCAAATGTGACGGCGAATCGCCATCCAGGCCATGAGCAGCGGCGCGACATGCGCTTTCAGGTGTCGCAGGCCGCACTCATCACGCAGCCAGGGCAGCCGGACATCGCCTGCGAAATCCGCGACTTCTGCCTCGGTGGGTTGTTTCTGCGGTTCGTCAATGCACAGACCGCCATTGCTGCGCTCACGCAGCGCGCCAGTGCGGATGTGGACATCGTGTTCACCCCCGTGCCCCTTTCGGCGACGCAGACCTTTCGTGTTCCGGCGATGCTCAAACGCCTCGGCCCGCTCGGCACCGGCGTCGCCTTCACCCACCAGCCGACCGAGGCGCTGCGCGCCCTGCAGAAACTGCGCATGGCGAGCCACCGGCAGAAACTCGCCGCATTGCCGACAAGCGACGCGTTCCCCCACCTGCGCGAAGCCAGCGCGACCCTGCTGCGCGAAACCCTGCTCCATGCACACGAACAGGCACAACGCGTTTTGGGGGACAGATTGCAGAACGCGGCGCTGCACGCGACCGGCATTTCCGACCATAGCGGCCTGCTCGGCGCAGTGCCCGAGCTTGCGCGCCATGCGCCGGACGTCCAGGCCCGTTTCATCGAGCGGGTGATGGGTGCGCTGCAGCATCACCGCCCCGTGCGCACACAGGCGACCGCAGACCATGCCCAAGGCGGACTGTCCCTGGTCGATGAAGGTGATTTCGAGGATTGGCTCGCCACGGGGTCGGAGGCATCCCACCTGGAAGAGCAGTTCCAGGACCAGCTCTTCGACCTCGAACCGCGCGTCGGGCAGTTGTTCGGCATGGCCTGTGATCACAGCAACAATCCCTTCGGCCCGGCCGTCATCGTGCATGCCTACCGCGAGGCGCTGGCAAATCTGCCGCTGCTCGCGCGGGCACGCCAGGTCGCCTACGCCACCTTGCGCGAGGCGCTGGCCGAGCAGCTCGCACCGCTGTATGCCGAATTGCTGGCGATGCTGCCGGTGTCCGAAGCCGAGACGCGACAGCGGCAGAATGCGAGCGCGGCGACACCCGACGCATCCGCCGCGCATGCCGCCGGGGACGCGCCGGCATTCGAGCCGAGCGCCACGCCCGCCACCACGCCTCCACCCGAGCGGCCACGAAGCACGCTCGGGCGTCTGGCAAGTTCGCTATTCGATTTTTTCCGCAACCAGCCGGCCACCGTTGCGGGTGCACCGATGGGCGGCGGACAGTCGGTGCCCGGGCCGATGCAGGCACCGCAGGCGCAAGCCGCCGGCACCTCTCCTGTCGGCGCGATGCCACCGGCCGCAGCGGCCGGGGCATCGCGCATGGGATCGGCGGGCGCCTCGCCCGTGCTGGAACGTCTCGCCCGCTCGGGTGCGTTGCCGGCCACGCTTACACAGGAGATGCAGCGCTCGGTCGACATGTTCGGCGCACTCTTCGACACCGTGCATGCTGAAAAATCCGTCAGCGAAGGCGTGCGCCCGCTGTTCCAGCAACTGGAAAGCAGCCTCGCCCGATTGGCGTTGTCGGACCCAAACTTCCTCGCCTCGGCCTCGCATCCGGCGCACAAGGTGCTCAACACGCTCGACCGCCTCAGCATGGTCGCCGGCGACGACGGCCGCATCGCCGACCAGCGCCTGCTCGCGCTGATGCAGCGCTGGACCGACCGCATCAACGCCGAAGCCGAGAAGAATCCTGCGGTGTTCGAGGAAGCGCGCATCCAGCTCGAACGCGTGATCAAGCCGCTGATGAACGAGCGCGCGGGGCGCATCTTCCGTCTGCAGGAAGTGTGCGAAGGCCGTCAGCGTGCGGACGTGGTCAAGCACCGCATCCTGCATGAGTTGCTGACCCGCCTGGGTGAACGCCCCACGCCGAATGCCGTGATCGAGCTCCTCAACGGCGGCTGGCGCAACGTGCTATTGATGGCGGAACTGCGTCACGGCAGCGACAGCGAGGCGGCGCGCGACGCCTGGGAGGTGCTCGAACAGCTGTGCGCCCGCCTCGATCCCGACCAGCCCGCCGCGACTCCGGCGCAAGCGCAGATGCTGCTGCAGCGCATCGACGAAGCACTGACCCGCGTCTGCGCCGACAAGCTGGTGCAGGATCGCATCATCGACCAGCTCGCCACCGCGCTGTTCGACGGCGACCGCTCGCGCCAGCCGCGCACCCCGGTTGCCGCACGCCTGAACGACGCTGCCGACGAGGCGCTGACGGCGGCGCAGGACGAACTCGCCGAACGTCTGCGCGTCGGCGACTGGCTGCAATTCAAGTCACCGGACACCCCGCTCAACCTCATCTGGATCGGCGACCAGCCACCGGTCTACGTGTTCGCCAACTACCGCGGCATCAAGAAGCTGGATCTCAAGCGGCAGGATCTGCTGCAGGCGCTGGAAACCGGCGACGCGCAATGGACCGAAGACCTCGAACTGCCGCTGATGGACCGCTCCTACAGCGCCATGATCCAGAAGATGCAGCGCGAGCTCCTGTGGCGCTCCACCCACGACACCACGACCGGTCTGCTCAACCGCAAGAGTTTTTTCCGCGCCATCCGCCGTCATTGGCTGCGCAGCAGGCACACGGACGCCGGTTTCGCGCTTGGCATCATCCAGCTGGACATCACGACCGCTGCCGGCGAACCCGCCGGCGCCGACATCCGTTCCGCCATCCTGCACGATCTGACGCAGTGGCTGCCCGCCACCCTGCCTGCCGGAACACCGCTCGCGCGCGCCGGCGAATCCGGTCTCGCCTTCTGGATCGAGGCCGCCGACACCGGCGCGGCCGAAGCGCAGGCGCACGCCCTGCTCCAGGCCATCGCGTCGCGCCCCCACGAAATCGACGGTGCGCGCTACCCGGTTCAGGCCGCGGCCGGCCTCATGGGCGTACCTGACGCACTCGACCCGGATGGGTACTACGACAACGCCAATGCGGCGTGCACGCGCGCGCGCGAATCCGGCAACGCGGTCGTCGCATTCGACCGCGAGGCCGCGGACGGCAGCGTGCAGGCGCTCGCCGAACAGGCGCATCGGCTGACCGCCATCCTCGCCAACAACGAACTGGGCCTCAACTGCCAGCCGGTCGTCGGCATCGGAGACGCCGCGCAAACGCCGGTGTATTACGAGGTGCGGCTCCACCCGGACACCCGCGGCGCGCAGCGCCTCGCCACGCGCGATCTCATCGCGGTGGCCGAACGCCTCCAGCGCATCACCGAAATCGATCGCTGGGTGATAAAGAACGTGCTGCAATGGATGCGCGACCATCCCGAACGCACCGCCGAGCTGGGCGGCCTGTCAATCAACCTGTCCGGCCAGTCCCTCACCAACCCCGTGCTCCTGAGGTTCCTGCTTGCCGAACTGGCACGCGGCGACATTCCCGGCGACAAGCTCGTGTTCGAAATCAGCGAAACCGACGCCGCCGAGGGCCACGCGCAGACGCATCTGTTCATGCGCCAGTTGCAGCGCCACGGCTGTCGTTTCACCCTGGACGAATTCGGGACCGGCGCAAGCTCCTACACGCGCCTGAAGGGCATGAAGCTCGATTTCCTCAAGATCGATCACGCCCTGGTGCGTGAACTCGGCACCAGCATGATCGACGAGGCGCTGGTGCAGTCCATCCTGGAAACCGGTAACTTCCTCGGCGTCAGGACCGTGGCGGCCTTCGTCGAGGACGCGGAAACGCTGGCGAAATTGACCGAGATGGGCGTCGATTGCGTGCAGGGGTATTTCATCGGGGCGCCGCAGCCGCTGGAGAGCCTGGCCTGAGCGCTCTCGTCATGCGGCCGTCATTACGAGGCGCACACAGGGCGAAGCACCGATCCGCCGTACGTCAGCCGCTGGCGTGGATGGCGGGTGTGCTCAGCGAGCTGCCGCGGCCCCGTCTGCCGGCCACGCGGCGGCATCCAGCCATACCGCGGTGTCCCGCTTGCCATGGATCGACGCGGCCGGCAGTGCTGCGCCGTTGGTCCAGCGCGCCAGTGCCTCGCGCTTGCCGGTGCCGGTGACGACGAACCACACGCGGCCGCCGCGACGCAGCCGCGCCGCCGACAGGCTCACCCGCTCGGGGGGCGGTTTCGGTGCGTCGTGCACGGCGAGCACGTCCGGGCTGCCGGGGGCAACGCCCCAATCGTGGCCGGGGAAGAGGCTGGCGGTGTGGCCGTCCTCGCCCATGCCCAGCAGCACCACGTCGAAGCCGGGCACGCCGGCAAGCCAGTCCGCGTAGATCGCCGCCGCCTCGACCGCTCCGCGTTCGGCCGGGATCGGTCGCCGAGTGTCGGGCGGGATGCGCGACGCCGCCAGCCACGCCTGTTCGGCCATGACGCTGTTGCGCTCGGCATGGTCGGCGGGCAGGCAGCGCTCGTCGCCGTACCAGATGTGCCAGCGCGCGTCGCCCGCGCCGCGCCGCGCGAGCTCGGCGTAGAGCGCACGCGGGGTGGTACCGCCGGCGAGCACGAGATGGAAGGCGCCGTGCGCGGCGATCGCCGCTTCGGCTTCCGTGCACACGGCATCGGCGAGCGCCTGCACCAGCGCGCCGGCGTCGGGGAATACGCGACGCCCCGGCAGGCTCACAGTTCGTTGCGCCACGTCTGGTCGTCGCTGTCGAACAGGCGGTTGGCGTCGGCCGGCCCCCAGGTGCCGGCGGGATAGGTCGGGATGTACTCGCGCTCGACGGCCCAGTTCTTGAGAATGGGATCGACCACGCGCCAGGCCCATTCGACTTCGTCGAAGCGGATGAACAGGGTACGGTCGCCTTCGATGACATCGAGCAGCAGGGTTTCGTAAGCGTCCAATGTCTCTTCGTCGGTGGTCACGAAGCTCGCGTTCATCTGCATCACGCGCGTGTCCATGTCGAGGCCGGGCTGCTTGACGTGGATTTCCATGTGCATGGATTCTTCCGGCTGGATCGACAGCAGGATCCAGTTGGGGTCGATCATCTCCAGGGGCGTTTCGCGGAACAGTTGCTGCGGCGGCTGGCGGAAGCGGATGGCGATCATCGAGGTCTGCTTCGGCAGCCGCTTCCCGGTGCGCAGGTAGAACGGCACCCCGCGCCAGCGCCAGTTGTCGATGTAGAACTTGGCGGCGACGTAGGTCTCGGTGACGGAATTCGGCTCGACGCCGGCTTCGTGCGCGTAGCCGGCCACGGGCCGGCCGTCGACGCTGCCGCGCGCGTACTGGGCGCGGATGGCATGGGCGTGGACGGCACGCTTGGCGATCGGGCGGATCGAGCGCAGCACCTTGACCTTCTCGTCGCGCAGCGCGTCGGCCTCGAGTGCGGGCGGCGGCTCCATCGCCACCACGGTGAGCAGCTGCATCAGGTGGTTCTGCAGCATGTCGCGCAGCGCGCCGGCGTGGTCGTAATACTCCGCGCGTTTCTCGATGCCGATCGATTCGGCGACGGTGATCTGCACGTGGTCGATGAAATTGCGGTTCCACAAGGGCTCGATCAGAGTGTTGGCGAAGCGGAACACCAGCAGGTTCTGCACGGTTTCCTTGCCAAGAAAATGGTCGATGCGGTAGATCTGCTCCTCGTCGAAATGCTGGTGCAGCAACTGGTTCAGCATGCGCGCCGATTCGATGTCCTCGCCAAAAGGCTTCTCCACGACGATACGGTTGAGTCCGCGCGGCTTGTTGAGGCCGACCGCTTCGAGGTTCTGCACCACCGCGGCAAATTCCGACGGCTTGACCGCCAAGTAGAACACCGCCGCCGAGCATGCCGATTCGGGCGGCAGCCGGACTGCAAGCACACGATACGATTCGACGTCATTGAGATCGCCCGGCTGATAGCTGAAGCGCGCGAGAAAACGCTGGAACACCGGGCCCTCGGTATCGCCCTTGATGCGCGCCGCGAGCGTCGTCCGCACATGCTCGCGCCAGCGCGCGGTGTCCCATTCCCGCCGCGAGAAGGCGATGATGCTGAGCGACTCCGACAGGCGTGCAGCGGCTTCGAGGTGATACAGCGCGGGCAGCAGCTTGTTGGTGGCAAGGTTGCCGGTGGCGCCGAAGATGACGAACGTACACGGCAGCTCATCGAGGTTGGCGGTCATGCGCGGTCTTCCTTCACGGCGTGCCCGCCAAAGCCCTGGCGCATCTTGGCCAGCATTTTCGCCGCGAAGTCGTTGCGTCCCTGACTCGCGAAGCGCATCATCAGCGCCAGCGTCATCACCGGCGCGGGGATGCCCTGCTCGACGGCCTCGAGCGCGGTCCAGCGGCCTTCGCCGGAGTCGGCGACGAAGGGCTGGATGGCGTCGAGCGTCTGGTCATGCGCGAGAAAATCCGCCGACAGGTCGAGAAGCCACGAGCGCACCACACTGCCGTGGCGCCACAGTTCGGCGATGGCGCCCAGATCAAGATCGAAGCCGGGCTTCGCCTGCATCAGCGCGAAGCCTTCGGCGAAGGCCTGCATCATGCCGTACTCGATGCCGTTGTGGACCATCTTCACGAAATGGCCGGAACCGACCGGACCGGTGTGCAGCCAGCCGGTCGTCGGCGTGGGCGCAAGGGCTTCCATCCAGGGCTTGAGGCGCGCGGCCGCCGCATCGCTGCCGCCGAACATGATGCAGTAGCCGTTCTCTAGGCCCCACACGCCGCCCGACACGCCGGCATCGGCGAAATCGATGCCGCGTGCCGCCAGTGCCGCCGCGCGCGGCGCGTCGTCCTTGTAGTGGCCGTTGGCGCCGTCGACGACGAGGTCGCCCGGCGCGAGCAGCGGCGCCAGCGCGTCCAGCGCAGTCTGGGTGGCCTCGCCCGCCGGCAGCATGAGCCACACGATGCGCGGCGCGTCGAGCGCGGCGACGAGATCGGCGAGCGATGCGCAGGCAAGGTGCCCCGTCTCCGCCGCGAGCGCCGTGCCAACGTCGTGGCTGCGATTCTGCACGGCGACGCGCACGCCCTTGCGCGCGAGCCGCCGCGCCATGTTGGCGCCCATGCGGCCGAGTCCGACGAGTCCGAATTGCATGGTTTTCTCCTTGAAGTTTGACCGCGGATTGTCCAGCTGGCGGGAGGGCCGCGCCACGCCTGCACAAGGCCCGCTGTTTTCACGCAGCCACGACTTTTACATGATAGAACGCCGCCCTGGCAAGATCATGCGCCATGAGCCCCATCAGGCGCGTCACGGCGTGGATGCCGGTGCGGCCACGCCGCCGTCTGATTACGGTTCCGCGAAATTGCGTCTACAGTGAACCCATGGCTTCGCGATTTCGATCTTTCGTGCGCCGACTGGCGCTGCTGGTTTGCGTGACGCTGCTCGCCCTGCCGGCGCACGCGGCAACGGTGCGGCTGCTGAGCGTCGAGGGCGTGATCGGCCCGGCCAGCGCCGACTACCTGATGCGCGGCCTGGCACGGGCCATCGAGGACAAGGTGCAGCTGGTGGTGATCGAAATGGACACACCGGGCGGGCTCGACACCTCGATGCGTGACATCATCAAGGCCATCCTCGCCTCGCCGGTTCCGGTCGCCACGTATGTTTCGCCCAAGGGGGCACGCGCCGCGAGTGCCGGCACCTACATCCTGTATGCCAGCCACATTGCCGCCATGGCGCCGGCAACCAACCTGGGGGCCGCGACCCCGGTGGAACTGGCACCCGGCGGACACGCCGACAGACCTGCCAAGCCGGATACCGACACACCCGCCCCGTCACCGCCCGCCGATGCCAAGGCGCGCAAGGCCGTGCACGATGCCGCAGCCTACATCCGGGGGCTTGCCGAGCTGCGCGGACGCAACGCCGAATGGGCCGAGCGCGCGGTACGCGAGTCCGTCAGCCTGCAGGCATCGGAAGCCGTCGCGCTGAAGGTGATCGATCTGGTGGCGACCGACCTCGATGATCTGTTGCGCCAGATCGACGGGCGCGTGATCCATCTCGATGGCGCAACGGTAAGCCTCGACACCCGGAACGCCGCCGTGGAACGTGTCGCACCCGACTGGCGCAGCCGCCTGCTCGCGGTCATCGGCGATCCGAATATCGCCTACATCCTGATGCTGCTCGGCATCTACGGCCTGATCTACGAATTTGCCAATCCCGGCATGCTGTTCCCCGGCGTCGTCGGCGGCATCTGCCTCCTGCTCGGCCTGTTCGCGTTGCAGGTGATGCCGATCAGTTACGCCGGACTCGCGCTGATGATCCTCGGCATCGTGCTGATGATCTCGGAGGCGTTCATTCCGAGCTTCGGTGCGCTGGGCGTGGGCGGCATCATCGCCTTCGTCATCGGCTCGGTGATGCTGATCGACACCGACATACCCGGCTATGGCATCCCCTGGATGCTCATCGTCCCGGTCGCCGTGGCGAGCGCACTGTTCAGCTTTTTTGTCGCCGGCATGGCGATCAAGGCACGCCTGCGCCCGATCGTCACCGGTGCCGAGCAGATGATCGGTGCCGCCGGCGAGATTCTCGGGGATCTCGAACACGAAGGCTGGGCGCGCGTGCACGGCGAGCAATGGCGGGTACGCAGCCGCGTACCCTTGAAGCGCGGCAGCCTGGTTCGCGTGCGCGCCCGGCACGACCTCGTTCTCGAAGTGGAACCCGACAAGGAGCACACACATGTTTGAATTCGGCGGCCTCACCCTCTTCCTGTTCGTCGTCGTGCTGCTGGCGGCGAGCCTGCGCATCCTGCGCGAATACGAGCGTGCGGTGGTATTCATGCTCGGACGCTTCTGGAAGGTCAAGGGCCCGGGACTGGTGGTCATCCTCCCCGGCATCCAGCAGATGGTGCGGGTGGACCTGCGCACCGTGGTGTTCGACGTGCCCAGCCAGGACGTGATCTCGCGCGACAACGTCTCGGTCAAGGTCAACGCGGTGGTGTACTTCCGCGTCATCGATCCGGCCAAGGCGATTCTGCAGGTCGAGGATTACCTCGGCGCCACCAGTCAGCTCGCGCAAACGACGCTGCGCGCGGTGCTGGGCAAGCACGAGCTCGACGACATGCTGGCCGAGCGCGAGCGCCTCAACACCGACATCCAGCACCTGCTCGACAGCCAGACCGACGCCTGGGGCATCAAGGTGTCCAACGTCGAGATCAAGCACGTCGACATCGACGAGTCGATGGTGCGCGCGATCGCCAAGCAGGCCGAGGCCGAACGCGAGCGGCGCGCCAAGGTGATCCATGCCGAGGGCGAGCTGCAGGCCTCTGAAAAACTCCTCGCCGCCGCCGAAATTCTCGCCGCCCGCCCGCAGGCGATGCAGTTGCGCTATCTGCAGACGCTCACCAGCATCGCCGGCGACAAGTCGTCGACCATCGTCTTCCCGGTACCGGGCGAGTTCATGGACGTGCTGATGCACGGCATGAAGCGAGGCGAGTGACGCCCGCCCCCAATACCCGCAGGGTCGTGGTGGCCAGCCGGGAGCGATCAGGCTATGCTTCGGTTTCCCCGGCTGCCCGGGAACCTGCGCCTGCCTGACCCGGTCTCAGTAGCGCAGTGTTTTTGAACCCTTACGAAGGAGGACAGATGAACCCGCAAGTCACCACGATCGGCCGCAGCACGGCGGCTGCATCCACGTCGACCAACAAGGTCGTCCGCAACACCTACATGCTGCTGTCGATGACGCTGGCGTTTGCCGCGCTCACGGCCGGCGTCTCGATGTCGCTGAACCTGCCACATCCGGGCCTCATCATCACCCTGGTCGGCTACTTCGGCCTGCTGTTCCTCACCACCAAGTTCCGCGACAGCGGGCTCGGCCTCTTGTTCGTGTTCGCCCTCACCGGCTTCATGGGCTTCACGCTCGGCCCCATCCTCAACGCCTACCTCGCGCTGCCCAACGGCACCCAGGTGGTGATGATGGCGATGGGCGGCACCGCCGCGATCTTCCTCGGCCTGTCGTCCTACGCGATGACCACGCGCAAGGATTTCAGCTTCATGGGCGGCTTTCTCATGGTCGGCATCCTGGTCGCCTTTCTCGCCGGCCTGGGCGCGATCTTCTTCGAGATGCCCGCGCTGTCGCTCGCGGTGTCCGCCATGTTCGTGCTGCTGATGTCCGGCCTCATCCTGTACGAGACCAGCAACATCATCCACGGTGGCGAAACCAACTACATCATGGCGACGGTCACGCTGTTCGTGTCGATCTTCAACCTGTTCACCAGCCTGCTGCACCTGCTTGGCTTCGCCAGCAGCGATTGAGCGGTTCTGGCCTGGCGTTCGCCCTCCCCCATCCGTGGTGGAGGGCCGCAAAGAGGAAATCCTCGATGACTCCCGCAAGAACGGCACCCTCCGCGGTGCCGTTTTTCATCGACACCCACTGCCATCTCGATGCTGCGGAATTCGACGCGGATCGGGAGGACGTCTACGCGCGCGCGGTCGCCGCGGGGGTCGGCATCCAGGTCATCCCCGCGATCAGCCACGACAATTTCGCGGCGGTCGCCGCCACCTGCGCGCGCCATCCCGGCTGCCTGCCGGCCTGGGGCCTGCATCCGATGTACATCGCCGCGCACCGCCCCGAACATCTGGCCGGGCTGCGCGCGCAGATCGAGACGCAGCGCCCGGTGGCGATCGGCGAGATCGGGCTCGACTTCTTCGTGCGCGACCTCGACCGGGCAACGCAGGAATTCTTCTGCATCGAACAACTGAAAATCGCGAAGGACTGCGACCTCCCGGTCCTGCTGCACGGCCGCAAGGCGAACGACGAACTGCTCAAGCACCTGCGCCGGATCCGCGTGCGCGGCGGCATCGCCCACGCCTTCAACGGCAGTCCGCAGCAGGCGGACGCGTTCATCAAGCTTGGCTTCAAGCTCGGCTTCGGCGGCGCCTTCACCTGGCCGCGCGCCAACCATCTGCGGCGGCTCGCGGTCGATCTGCCGCTCGACGCCATCGTGCTGGAAACCGACAGCCCCGACATTCCGCCGGTGTGGATCGGGCGCGGCCGCAATGCGCCGGGCGAACTGCCGCGCATCGCGGCGACACTCGCCGAACTGCGCGGCGTCGACGTCGACACCGTCGCCCGCCAGACCAGCGCCAACGCCTGCGCGCTGCTCGGCCTCGCCCCTACTCGCTGAAGCGGCGCGTCTCTCCGACCTTCATCACGAAGAATTCGTCGTCGGCAAGGCCGGCGGCCCGCCGCGCCGCAGCCAGTTCGCGCGGCGGCTCGTCGAGCGACTCGTCCGACATCTCGAAGCTGCCCCAGTGCACGCCGACCGACTGCCGGGCGCCCACGTCGCGATGGATGCGCACCGCCTCGGCCGGGTCGATGTGCTGCATGCGCATGAACCAGCGCGGCGCGTAGGCACCGATCGGCAGCGCGGCGAGGTCGAAGGGGCCGAGGCGCGCACCGATGGCGGTGAAATCGCGCGAATAGCCGGTGTCGCCCGCGAAGAAGAAATTGAATCCGGGCGCACGGATTGCCCAGCCGCCCCACAGGGTGTCGTTGCGGTCGAACAGGCCGCGTGCGCTCCAGTGCTGCGCCGGCGTCAGGGTGAAACGCACGCCGTCGAGGTCCACGTGCTCCCACCAGTCGAGTTCGGTCACGTGGTCGATGCCGAGCCGAGCGAACCAGGGCTTGAGCCCCAGCGGCACCAGGAAGTGCAGCGCAGCGCCGTATTTCGCATGCAGCCGACGCACGCTGTCGACGTCGAGGTGGTCGTAGTGGCTGTGCGAGATCACCACCGCATGAATTTCGGGCAGGTCATCGAGCGCGACACCCGGCGGCAGGTGGCGCTTCGGCCCGACGAAAGCGAACGGCGAGGCGCGCTCGGAGAAGTGCGGGTCGGTGAGGACGTTGAGCCCGCCGAGCCGCACCAGCAGGGTCGCATGGCCGATCCAGGTCACGCCCGGGTTGCCCGCCGGAGCGTGCAGCAGGGCGCGATTCGGCATCACCCACCCGTCGCGGTGCGACGCAGCTGCGGGTCCTGGCACGCCGGCGACGCGGCGCTCCCACTGCCAGCGCCAGAAGCCGCCGGGTTTCTGCGCCGCGGGGTCGGTGTTGCGAAATCCGCCCGGCGTGTGATGCGGCTTCGCCGGATCGTAATAGGGATTCTCGTGCAGGCCCGCGCAGCCGGCGAGCAGGGCCATGGCCGCGACGGTCCCCAGCGCCCGCCTCACAGCCATCGCCGCACCCGCTTCCTGTACGCGCGATAGTCGTCACCGAAGCGCGCTTCGAGATGCGCCTCCTCGTGGCGGATCACACCGTAGCGCAGCAGCGCCCACACCAGCGGCGCGAAGACGAGCGGCCAGGCCGTTTGCAGCAGCAGCGCCACGCCGCCGAGGATGAACCCGTCGCCGAGATAGATGGGGTTGCGGCTGAAGCGGAACGGTCCCGCCGTGCACAGGGTCGACGCGGCCTTGTAGGGGTTCACCGTGGTGTGGTGGCGCTGGAAGGTGACGAAGGTCCACGCCATCAGCGCGAGGCCGATGCCGGTCAGCAGCCAGCCAAGCGGCCGCGTCGCCACACCCCAGTCGAGCGGCAGCGCGAGGACATGGCGGTCGAGCCACCAGCCGCCGAGGAGCGCGGCGGCGTAGGGCGCGGGCGGCAAGACCAGGGTGCGCGGGCGAAGGTGGGACGAAGGGCTCATCGACATTCACTCAGGCAATCTGGAAACGACCGGCGCCACCGGCCGCGCTTCACTCGGCGTAGCCGAATTCGCCCGTCCACTGCCCGCGGCGGAAGTCGAGCTTCAGCCAGTGCGGCACGTAGGGGCGCGGGTTTTCCAGCGGGAAGGCTTCGGACGGCGGCCTGGCGCCGCCTTCTGCGACGCTGCAGCGGCGCGTCATGATGGGACGGAAGCGCACGGCGAGGCGCTCGTTCACCGCAGCCGCACCCTCGGCCGGACCATCGAACAGCACGCGCTTTCTGTGCAGGCAGGAGAACAGCAGCTCCATCTCGACGATCAGCGGCGCCGTGCGCTTTGCCAGCGCCGCCTCGGCTGCCGCCGTGAGGCGAAGGTCGACGGCCTTGCCGTGGAGTTCAAATTGCATGTTCAGTCGAGCGCGCGATGCGCGACCGCGCGCAGGAATTCATTTCGCTGCTGGTCGCTGTCGCGGAAGCTGCCGGTGAAGGCCTGGGTGACGACGCGTTCGTCGCCGCGCCGGTCCTCGCCCAGCAGCAGGCACAGCTGCTCCGCCTCGATGATGCACGCCGCGCCGCGCGCCATGCCGTGGGTCACCAGGGCCTCGGCAATGTCGCGGGTCATCCACTCCTGGTAGGTGAAGCGGTGGCCGACGGCGTCGACCATGCGCGCGATGCGGCCGAAGCCGTGCAGGCGGCCGCCTGGGATGTAGGCCACGTGCGCCACGCCGCGGAACGGCACCAGATGGTGCGGGCACACGCCGTGGATGGCGATGCCGCGCACCACCACCATGTCGTCGCGGTCGTCGGCAAAGCCTTCGCCCAGCGCCTCCGCCGGCGCAATCGCGTAGCCGCCGAGCAGGCGCCGCTGCCACAGTTCGCGCACGCGCTCCGCGGTGCGTCCGGTGTGCACCGAATCCGGCGCCACGCCGGAGGCGACGAGCAGGTCATTCACCGCGCGCTCGAACGCGGCCGCGTCGAACGGCTTGATTTGCGGAATGCCGAGGCCGCCGGGTTGAGCGCCGCAGCCTTCGTGGTCACAGGCCATCAGTTGAGGGTCGCTTTCAGAAACTCCAGCGTGCGCGTCCACGAATCGCGGTCGGCCTCGGCGTCGTACTTGAGCGGCATGCCGAACTGTGCGGCGTAGCTGTCGGCCTCACGGTTGGTGAAGGTGTGCTTCACGCCGGGATAGGCGACCAGCATGTAGTCCGCCTTGGCGTTGGCCATTTCGGTCTTGAACGCGTCGACCTGTTCCGGCGGCACGATGGGATCGGCCTCGCCATGGAAGACGCGGATCTTCGCCTTGATCTCGCCCGGCTTGGGCGACACGTCGCTCGCCAGCACGCCGTGATAGCTCGCCACGGCCTTCAACGGCATGCCGGCGCGCGCCATGTTGAGCACCACGCCGCCGCCGAAGCAGTAGCCCAGTGCGGCAATTTCGCCTTTCTTCACGTTGGGCTGGCCGTCGAGGAAGGTGCGCGCCGCGTCGAAGCGTGCGTAGGCAAGCGGCGGGTTGCGGTTCACGCTGCCGGCGAGCGCGCCGGCATCCTTGGGGTTGTCGGCGACCTGGCCGTTGCCGTACATGTCGACCACCAGCGCGACATAGCCCTCCTCCGCCAGCATGCGCGCGCGCTTGCGGCCGTAGTCGTTCGCCCCCCACCACTCGGGCACCACCAGCACGCCGGCACGCTTGCCCTTTGCGGCGTCATCGTAGGCAAGATAACCCCGCATGACGGTGTCACCCGCCCGATACTGGACATCCTTGCCGACGATCGCGGCCATGGCGGAGGAAGAAAGAAACAGCAACGAAAAAGCCAGCAGGGATTTCATGGAACGCTCCTCGCACGACGACAAGGGAAAAGCATACCCCGCCGGCGCGTTCGGCCACAAGCACACGGGCGGCACGGTATTGACAGGAACTCGGCGCGACATCACGCGTCATGATAAGTTTATATTTGTTCACCGCGTTCAAAATCACGATGCTCAAACAGACCTTTCTCACCAGCGCGACCATTTTCGCATGCGCCATGCCGGCACTGGCCGACAAGGCCAGCCTCTCCCGCCAGGCTGCGCTGGAACAGCTCGGGCAAACGCTTTTCTTCGATCCCGGTCTGTCCTCCCCCGTAGGGCAATCCTGCGCCACCTGTCACGCTGTCGGCGCCGCGTTCGCCGACCCTGATCGCAGCCTGCCGGTATCCAAGGGCGCGCTGCCGGGACGGGTAGGCAGCCGCAACAGCCAGACCGCCATGTACGCGCAATTCAGCCCGGAATTCCATTTCGACAAGGAGGAGGAACACTACGTCGGCGGCCAGTTCTGGGATGGACGAGCCGCCACGCTGGAAGAGCAGGCCAAGGGGCCTCTCCTCGATCCGCTGGAAATGGCCAACCCGGACAAGGCGAGCGTGGTGGACAAGGTGCGCCGCGCGGCGTACGCGGCCGATTTCGACACTGCCTTCGGCCCCGGCGCGCTCGCCGACACGGGCCAGGCCTTCGAGCGCATCGCCCAGGCGATCGCCGCATTCGAACGCACGCGACAGTTCGCGCCGTTCACGTCCAAGTACGACGCTTATCTCGCCGGCAAGGCCAAGCTCACCGCGCAGGAGAAGCGCGGCCTGCGCCTGTTCGAGGACGAAAAGAAAGGCAACTGCGCCGCCTGCCATCCCAGCCAGCAGGGGCCGGACGGCGCGCCGCCGCTGTTCACCGATTTCACCTATGACAATCTTGGTGTGCCGCGCAATCCGCACAATCCCTTCTACAAGCTGCCGCCCGAGCTCAACCCTGCCGGCGCGAACTTCGTCGATCCGGGCCTGGGCGGCGCGCTGAACGAGCGCGAGGAAGACGGCAAATTCAAGGTGCCCACGCTGCGCAACATTGCGTTGACCGCACCCTACATGCACAACGGTTACTTCACGACGCTGCGCGGCAGCGTGGTGTTCTACAACGACCGCGACAAGAAGCCGCGCTGCAAGTCCGGCTGGGTGAGCGAGGCCGAAGCGCTGAAGCACCAGTGCTGGCCCGCGCCGGAAGTCGCCGCCAACGTCAACGACGAGGAACTCGGCGATCTCGGTCTGAGCGAGCGCGAGATCGACGACATCGTCGCCTTCATGCACACCCTCACCGATGGGTGGCAACCGCCCCCGCGCCGGCGCTGAAACACCGCTCACCGTCCTGCGCATCCACCGTCACGAAGCGCGCGACGAACGCACCTTCATAGCCGGGCGGCAGGGCAATGCGCACGCGGTGGCCGCTGCCCGGCGCGACCTCGACCGGCTTGCCTGACATGTCCTGCATGGAGGCGATGGCCCACTCCCGGGTGCCCGTCGGGTGGACGAGCTCGATGCGGTCGCCCACCGAAAAGCGGTTCTTCACCTCGATCTCGGCGCGCCCTTCGGCGTCATACGCCACCACGTCACCGACATACAGGCTGCGCACGGATTCGGAATGGCCGCGCAGATAGTTCTGGTAGTCGCGATCCGGGTGACGCTCGTAGAAACCACTCGTGTAGCCCCGGTTCGCCAGACCGTCGAGCCCGCCGAGGAGGCCGGCATCGAGCGGGCGACCGGCCACGGCATCGTCGATGGCCTGCCGATACGCCTGGCAGGTGCGGGCAACGTAGTAGGGGGACTTGGTGCGCCCCTCGATCTTGAGCGAATCCACACCGATCCCGGTCAGGCGCTGCACGTGTTCGATCGCACGCAGATCCTTCGAATTGAGAATGTAGGTGCCGTGTTCGTCTTCCTCGATGGGCATGTAGCTGCCTGCGCGCCGCGAGCGCTCTTCCAGCAGAAACACGTCACCGTCCGGCGCCACGGTGCCGGGGTGGGTGTCGAACGCCCAGCGGCAGGAATTGGTACAGGCGCCCTGGTTGGGATCGCGGTGATTGAAGTAGCCCGACAGCAGGCAGCGCCCCGAATACGCAATGCACAATGCGCCGTGCACGAAGACTTCGAGTTCCGTGTCGGGGCATTCCTGGCGGATCTCGGCAATCTCGTCGAGCGACAGCTCGCGCGACAGGATCACCCGCCGGATGCCGAGCTTCCGCCAGAAGCGCACCGCGGCGAAATTCACCGTATTGGCCTGCACGGAAAGATGGACCGGCATGTCCGGCCAGGCTTCGCGCACCATGTCGATGAGACCCGGGTCGGCCATGATCAGCGCATCGGGGCGCAGTGCAACCACCGGAGCGAGATCGGCAAGATAGGTCCTGACCTTGCTGTTGTGCGGGAAGACGTTGCTGACGACATAGAACCGCTTGCCCCGGCTGCGCGCGTAGTCGATGCCGACGCCAAGCGCGCGCTCGTCGCGGAAGTTGTTGTTGCGCACGCGCAGGCTGTAGCGCGGCTGACCCGCATACACGGCGTCGGCGCCAAAGGCGAAGGCCGTTTCCAGCATGGCCTGCGAGCCGGCGGGCGCCAGAAGTTCGGGGGGGCGCATTGCAGAAGGACTCATATGAAACAATCCGGGTTGGAATGGCAGAGAGTCATCTTCAGTGCCGCGTATCGCCGTCTGCCAGGAACAGTTCCAGCAAGTCGTTGAGAAAGCGCCGTCCGCGTAAGGTGGGGCGTAGCCGCATCGTGTCGGTTTCCAGCAGGCCCAGCTCGCGCGCACGTCCGAACGCGGCATTGCACATCCCCGGCGGCAGGCCGGTGCGTTCCTCGAACAGTGCAGTGGGCACGCCCTGGTTGAGGCGCAGGGCGTTCATCATGAATTCGAATGGCAGGTCGGCGCGCATGAGGGTGCGCGTGTCGGCGATGTGCGCGCCGGCCTTCACCGCATCCATGTACTGCTGCGGATGCTTGGTACGCATCTGCCGGATGATGCGGTCGTGAAAACTCAGCTTGGAATGCGCGCCGGCCCCGATGCCGAGATAGTCGCCGAACTGCCAGTAGTTGAGATTGTGGCGGCAGGCGTGCCCGGGACGCGCGAACGCGGAGGTTTCGTAATGCGCCATGCCGGCGTCGGCGAGGCGCGCCTCGATCGCCACCTGCATGTCGGCGGCAAGATCGTCATCCGGAAGATTCGCCGGTGCAGTGTGGCCGAACGGCGTGTTGGGTTCGAGCGTGAGATGGTAGGCGGACAGATGCGTCGGCGCGAAACCCAGCGCAAACTCGACGTCGGCGAGCGCCTCGGCGAGCGTCTGCCCCGGCAGGGCGTACATGAGATCGAGATTGAAGGTCTCGAAATGCGTGGCGGCCAGCTCGGCGGCGCGACGCGCCTCGGCGTCGTCATGGATGCGGCCGAGCGCGCGCAGATGGCGCGGATCGAAGCTCTGGATGCCGAGCGAAAGCCGCGTCACGCCGGCTTCGCGAAAGCCCTTGAACTTCGTCGCCTCGACCGTGCCCGGGTTCGCCTCCAGGGTGACTTCCACGCCCGGCACAAGCGGGGTGAGCGTACGCACCGCAGTCAGGATGCGATCGATACCGTCGGGGGAGAACAGGCTGGGCGTGCCGCCGCCGAAGAACACGCTGACGATTCGCCGCCCCCAGATGTCGGGCAGCGCGTGTTCGAGATCGGCGCGCAGGGCGTCGACGTAGGCGGCTTCGGGAAGATCCCCCTCTCCGCCTCCCTCTCTCCCGCGCGCGGGCGAGGGGAGAAGGCCGTGCGAATTGAAGTCGCAATACGGGCACTTCCTCACGCACCACGGCAGGTGGATATAGAGCGCCAGCGGCGGCGGCGCTGCGAGACCGCGCCCGGCCAGGCGGACGACCGCTTCAGCCAAGCCGCTTCAGCCGTTTGAGCTTGTCGACCAGGTCGCGCAGCGCCTGGCCGCGATGGCTGATGGCGTTCTTGGTGTCCGCGTCGAGCTCGGCGCCGGTCTTGCCGAATTCGGGGTCGAGGAAATACGGATCGTAGCCGAAGCCGTTTTCGCCGCGCGGGGTGTCGATGATTTCACCGTACCAACGGCCTTCGGCGATGACCGGCTCGGGGTCGTCGGGGTGGCGCACGTAGACCATGACGCAGGTGTAGTGGGCGCGACGGTTTTCCTGCCCCTTGAGGTCGGCGACGAGTTTTTCGTTGTTGCGATCGTCCGACTTGGGTTCACCGGCGTAGCGCGCGGAGAACACGCCGGGCGCGCCGCCGAGCGCTTCGACGCAGATGCCCGAATCGTCGGCCAGCGCCGGCAGGCCGCTGTGGCGGCTTGCGTGGCGCGCCTTGGCAAGACAGTTCTCGACGAAGGTGACGTGCGGTTCGGGACAGTCGGGCACGTTGAAATCCGACTGCGGCACCGCCTCGATGTCGAGCGGCGCGAGAATGCGCGCGATCTCACGCAGTTTGCCGGGGTTGCCCGAGGCGATGACGAGTTTTTTCATAGGGGTAAACCTTTCACCACAGAGGCACAGAGACACGGAGAGAACCGAATCAATAACATTGCGCGGACTTTGTCCGTCTTGTTTTTCTCTGTGCCTCCGTGTCTCTGTGGTTGCATTTTCAGCTTTGCTGCGCGGTGGTGATCTGCGCGATACCGGCAGTCGCCAGATCGAGCAGCGCTTCGAGCGTCGCGCGCGAAAAGGGTTCGCCTTCGGCGGTGCCCTGCACCTCGACGATACCGCCCGCGCCGGTCATCACCACGTTCATGTCGGTGTCGCAGCCACAGTCTTCCGTGTAGTCGAGGTCGAGCACCGGCACGCCCTGCCAGACGCCGACCGAGACGGCGGCCACGCTGCCCGTGAGCGGTGTTTCGGCAAGCGCGCCGCCTTGCAGCAAGCCGGCGACGGCGTCGGCGAGTGCGACATACGCGCCGCAGATGCTGGCGCAACGGGTGCCGCCGTCGGCCTGCAGCACGTCGCAGTCGAGATGGATCGTGCGCTCGCCGAGCTTTTTCAGATCGACCACCGCCCTGAGGCTGCGCCCGATCAGGCGCTGGATTTCCTGCGTGCGTCCCGACTGCTTGCCGCGTGCCGCCTCGCGGTCGGTGCGGGTGTGCGTGGAACGCGGCAGCATGCCGTATTCCGCGGTGACCCAGCCCTCGCCGCTGCCCTTCTTGTGCGGCGGCACTTTCTCCAGCACGCTGGCCGTGCACAGCACGCGCGTATCGCCCATGGCGACGAGCACAGAGCCTTCGGCGTGTCGGGTGTAGCCGCGGGTGAACGAGAGGGCGCGCAGCGCATCGAGCGCGCGGCCGCTGGGACGGATGAGGTCGGACATGGCGGGAGTCGAAACGGCAAAAGCGCGATTTTACCGCGCCCGCCCGCGCCGAGTTTACTTCGACGAGATGTTCTTGATCGCCTGCTGGATTTCGGCGATGGCGCGCTCGATCTCGTCGTCGGACACGATCGGCGTGCCCGGCAGCGGACGCAGCGAATTGATCTGCGTGGTGACCCCGCCATCCGGCAGCGCCAGGGTGGAAATCGAATCCTTGCTCGGCATGCGCGGCTCGCCCCAGGTCATGGCGACCAGGCTGAGGTTGTCGCCATGCTCGCCGCCACGGAATTCGGCATGGTCCATCAGGTGTCGCACCGCGTCCTCCAGGGTGTAGGCATGCAGCAGGGCGGACAGTTCGTGCACGTTGATCATGCCCCAGATGCCGTCGGTGCACAGCAGCATGGTGTCGGCGTCGCCCAGCGGAATCGGCGCATTGCATTCCACCTGCGGCGTCGAATAGCCGCCGAGGCAGTTGGATACGCGGTTGCGCTCCGGGTGGTTGCCGGCCTCTTCCTCGCTGATGATGCCGTCGCGCACCATCTGCGCAACCGCGGTGTGATCCTCGGTGCGCGCGATGAGTTCACCGTCGCTGAACAGATACAGGCGCGAGTCGCCGACGTGCGCCCAGTAGGCCGTGTTGTCCTGCACCACGGCCGCAACGATGGTGGTGTGGGGGATTTCCAGCAGATCCTGCTCGACCGCGTAATCGTTGATGCCGAAATGCGCGCGCGAAATGGTGTCGGCGAGAAAGCCCATGGGGTCCGCGAGACGCGGCTTGGCGAGTTTCTGGAACTGGTCGGTCAGCGTCTGCACCGCAATCTGCGCCGCCAATTCCCCGTGCATGTGTCCACCCATGCCATCGGCCACCACCATCAACAGCGCTTCGCGACTGTAGGAATAGGCGACCCGGTCCTGGTTGTTCTTGCGCCCGCCCTGACGTGACGCCTGGTAGATGGTGAATTTCATGCGCGCAGTTTAAACCCAGAAACCCCAGTTGGGCGTGCCGGCGGGTGCGCAGCGGATTCATCCAGCAAGCGAAGGCGAGCGGCGGCGTGAAATTCAGTATTCATGCGATGCCGACTGGAGTACGGGGCGCTCAACCGAGGCTCCACATCAAAACAGGTCGCGACTCAGCGAACGCTTGAGGCTGGAAAGCAGGGAGGTGCGCGGCGGAATCATGGCGCTGCGGTCCATCAGCACTTTCTGCAGGCTGAATACGCTTTGCGGGCGTTCCATGTAGTTGAGCTTGAGGCAGTGGTCGATGGTCTCGAGCAACTGGTCGGAATAGAGCCCGCGCCACTTCTCGGCCGCCAGTTCGAGCTTGTCACCGGCGAGCCGGGCATCGGCCGCCTGCGGCGGATGCCCGGCCAGACACGCATACAGGCTCGCACCTATGCTGTAGATGTCGGTCCACGGCCCCAGCCGCTCGCGGTTGTGGTACTGCTCGGGCGCGGCGAAACCTGGCGTGTACATCGGCTGCAGCTTGCTCTCTTCCAGGGTGAGGGTCTGCCGTGCCGCGCCAAAGTCGATCAGCACCGGCGATCCGTCGAGACGGATATAGAGGTTGGACGGTTTGATGTCCAGATGCAGCAGCTTGTGCGTGTGCACTTCACGCAGGCCGTTCAGCAGTTGGGCGAACACCCGGCGGATGAAGCTTTCGCGGATGTTGCCGCGGTTGGCCTGGATGTGCTGCTGCAGCGTCTTGCCGCGCTCGAAGCGCATGACCATGTAGACGGTCTCGTTGGCGCGGAAGAAATTCACCACGCGCACGACGTTGGGATGATCGATGCGCGCCAGCGCCCGCCCTTCCTCGAAGAAGCACTTCAGGCCATGACGGAAAATGTTGCTGTTTTCGGTCGAACTTGCCTGCACGATGACCGAACCTTCGGTGCGCAGCACCAGCGCGCCTGGCAGGTACTCCTTGATCGCGACAGACTGGTTGTTGTCGTCGCGGGCAAGATAGACCATGCTGAAGCCGCCGCCGCCGATCTTGCGGACGATGGTGTATTCCTTCAGCCGGTAGCCGTTGGGCAGAGACTGATTGGGTTGAGTCGCCATAATCGAACGTCTATTATCGTTGCTGTTTACAGCCGGGCAAGCCGGCAAATACCTGTCCCGGCTCCGCTCCGGGACCCATTAAAACTCTGCTCGAACATTATCCATGACCGCCAGCATGACCGGGTTTTCCGCCCGTACCCTCAATGTGGACCATGCCAGTGTCAGCATCGACCTGCGCAGCGTCAACCAGCGCTACCTCGAACTCCATTTCCGTCTGTCCGACGAATTCCGGCCGCTGGAACCCCAGTTACGGGAACTGATCCAGCAGCGCCTTGCGCGCGGCAAGGTGGAATGTCGCATCGGGCTCGTCCTGGCGTCCGCCGCTTCGCTGGATAACGGCCTGGATGGAGCAATTCTTGAGCGCCTGGCGCGCTGGCAGGACGACGTCCGCCAGCGCCTGCCGGGCGCTGTGGCGCTGTCGGTCAACGAGGTGCTGCGCTGGCCGGGCACGGTCCAGACCGCCGCCGTCCCCCAGGACGTGCTGAACGACATGGTACTGGATGGCATGCGCGCCACGCTGGACGATCTGCTGGAGAGCCGCCGCCGCGAGGGTGGCCGCCTGCGCCAGCACATCCTCGACCGGCTTGCCGCCGCCGAAGCGCAGGTGGCCGCCCTGCAACCATTGCTGCCTGCGCTCGCCGCCGCCCAGCGCGACAAACTCGCGCAGCGCTTGCGCGAGGCGCTGGGCGAGACCGGCCACGAACGTTTGGCGCAGGAAGTCGCCCTGGCCGCGCAGAAAGCGGATATCGACGAGGAGCTGGCGCGCCTGACCACCCACTTCGCCGAAGTGCGCCGCGTACTCGACCGCCCTGGCGCAGTCGGCAAACGACTGGATTTCCTGATGCAGGAGCTGCACCGCGAAGCGAACACGCTGGGCTCGAAATCGGTGGCCGTGGAGACTTCGCGCGTTTCGCTCGAACTGAAGGTGTTGATCGAGCAGATGCGCGAACAGGTGCAGAACATAGAGTGAGGTTTCAGGACGGCACATGCCATCCTAAAACTCCTTGAAAATCAGTTGGTTAGCGTGGCATCTGGTGTCATGAGGTAGCAAGCGATTTGGTAATCCCCCCGTAAAACAGCAGGAGTCAGAAGTGGAATTTTCTCGTAATCTAACCCGAGGAGGTTCCCTTGAAGAAATCGCGTTTTACCGACAGCCAGATCATCGCCGTGCTCAAGCAGGCCGAGGCCGGCACCCCTG
>JANJXT010000013.1 GCA_024708885.1 Thiobacillus sp. | reverse complement strand
CGCCAGCAGGCTTGATCACCGTTCCCCGAAAGGCTTGCTGCGGCAGGCCTTTTTTCTTAGCGAGCCCCCCATGACCCAGTCCATGCGCATCGTTTTTGCCGGTACCCCGGAGTTCGCCGCCCAGCATCTGCAGGCACTGCTCGAGGCGGGCCGCGCCGTCGTTGCCGTCTACACCCAGCCGGATCGCCCCGCCGGGCGCGGGCAGAAGCTGGCGCCGAGTCCGGTCAAGCAGCTCGCCGTGCAGCACGGCATCCCGGTGTATCAACCGCAGACCCTGCGCGAACCCGCGGCGCAGGCCGAATTGGCGACACTGCAGGCCGACCTGATGGTGGTAGTCGCCTACGGCCTGATCCTGCCGCAGGCGGTGCTCGACCTGCCGCGCCATGGCTGTCTCAACATTCATGCCTCGCTCTTGCCGCGCTGGCGCGGTGCCGCACCGATCCAGCGCGCCATCCTCGCCGGCGACACGCAAACCGGCATCACCATCATGCAGATGGATGCCGGCCTGGATACCGGCGCCATGCTGGGGCAGGCCGTGGTGCCGATCCGTCCGGACGACACCGCCGGCAGCCTCTGCGACGCGCTCGCCGCCGCCGGCGCCAAGGCCATCGTCGCCACGCTGCCACGGCTGGACACGCTGGCGCCGCAGGCGCAGGACGAGGCCAGGGCCAGCTACGCCGCCAAGCTCAGCAAGGACGAAGCGCAGCTCGACTGGACGCTGCCGGCGGACGTCCTGGCCCGTGCGGTGCGCGCCTACGACCCGGTGCCCGGCGCGTGGACGCTGCTCGACGGCGCGCCGCTGAAGGTGCGGGCCGCCGACGCCGTGGCGGGCGACGGCGCGCCGGGCACGGTGCTGGCGGCGCAGGACGGCGCGATTCGCGTCGCCTGCGGCCGCGGTGCCCTGGCGCTGCGCGAGGTGCAGCCGGCCGGCGGCAAGCGCATGGCCGCCGCGGCCTTCCTCGCGGGACGTCCGCTGGCGCCGGGGACGCGTCTGGGTGGGGGCGCCGGTGCGTAAGCTGCAGCGGCTCGCCGCCGATACGCTCGCCGAGGTGCTGGGCGGCACGGCGCTGCACCAGGCGCTGCCGCGCCGCCTTGCAGCGCTCGCAACCGCGGGTGAGCGAGGTGCGCTGCAGGACATCGTCTACGGCAGCCTGCGCCAGCTCGGCCGGCTGGACGCCTGGCTCGAAGCGCTGCTCGAACGGCCGCTTACCGACCCCGAGCTCGGCTGGCTGCTGCGCGTGGCGCTGTACCAGCTGGTGTGGACGCGCGCGCCTGCGCACGCCGTGGTCCACAACGCGGTCGACGCCGCCGGCCCGGGCTGGCGGCGCGGGCTCACCAATGCGGTGCTGCGCAATTTCCAGCGCCGCCGCGTCGGGCTGGAGAGCATGGCCGACGCCCGTCCGTCCGCGCGCTGGTCGCATCCCGAGTGGTGGATCGCCAGGCTGCAAGCGGACCACCCCGGCGACTGGCAGGCCATCCTCGAAGCCGGCCTCTTGCATCCGCCGTTCACCCTGCGCGTGAACGTCCGCCACGGCGACGTCGCCGGCTATCTGCAGCGTCTTGCCGAGGCCGGTCTGCCGGCGCGACAGACCGGTCCGGCCGCGGTCACGCTCGAGCGGGCGGTGCCGGTGCACGCCCTGCCCGGTTTCGACGCGGGCGACGTGTCGGTGCAGGATGCCGGCGCGCAGTGGGCGGCGCATCTGCTCGACGCGCAGCCGGGCGAGCGGGTGCTCGACGCCTGTGCCGCGCCGGGCGGCAAGACCGGCCACATGCTCGAACGCGCCGACGTCGATCTCGTGGCGCTCGACGCCGATCCCGCGCGGCTGGCGCGCGTGCGGGAGAACCTCGACCGCCTGGGTTGCCACGCCACCCTGATCGAGGGCGATGCCGCGCAGCCCGAGACCTGGTGGGACGGCCGGCCGTTCGACCGCATTCTCGCCGACGTGCCCTGCAGTGCGTCCGGCGTGGTGCGCCGCAATCCGGACATCAAGTGGCTGCGTCGGCCGGAGGACATCCCGCGCTTCGCCGCACAGCAGGCCGCCATGCTGGACGCGCTCTGGCGGCTGCTCGCCCCCGGTGGTACATTGCTCTACGCCACCTGCTCGGTCTTCAGGGAGGAAAACGACGGGCAGGTGGGGGCGTTCCTTGCGCGCCACGCGCAGGACGCCACGCAATGTCCGCTGCCCGAACCCCTGTCCGACGGGGTGCTGCTGCCCGATACCGAGCATGATGGTTTTTTCTACGCCCTGCTGCAGAAGACATGATGGCGCCCTCCGGCGCTGGGGCTGGCTGCTGCTCGCGCTCTGGCTCGGCGTTGCGACGGGCGCCGCCGCCGAGCGCAACGCGGTGCACCAGGCCACGCTGCGCGCCACGCCGCAGGGCTACGCGCTCGACAGCGACATCGACATCGCACTCAACGGCACGCTGGAGGACGCGCTGACGCGGGGCATTCCCCTGCATTTTCTCCTCGAACTGGAAATCACCCGGCCACGTAGCTGGTGGTTCGCCGAGGACATCGCCGAGCCGGTGCGCAAGATGCGCATCTACTACCATCTGCTGCTGCGCCGCTACGTGATCGAATCGGGCTACCGCACCCAGACCGCCGCCTCGCTCGCCGAGGCGCTGGCGCTGCTCGGCCGGGTGGAGGAGTGGCCGGTACTCGAGCGCGGCACGCTGAAGCCCGGCGCAATCTATGACGCGCGCCTGCGCCTGCGGCTCGACACCGCGCAGCTCCCGAAACCCCTGTCGATCGGCGCGGTGACCGGGGACAAATGGGAACTCGCCACGCCTTGGTATGTGTGGTCGTTCGAGCCGCCCGTGCTGCCCCGCCCCGCACCGACCCTTCCCTGATGCGCAGTCTCATCGCCGCCGTTCTGGTGACGGGCATCGCCCTCCTGGCGCTGCTGTTCAATGCCAGCAGCGACAGCGCGGTGTTTGCCGAAAGCCTGCCGGGACTGTTCGCCATGGGCGGGCTGTTGGGCGTGGTGCTGCTCGGCCTGCTCGGCTGGCGGCTGTGGTGGCTGCAAAAGCGCATCCGCCGCGGCGTGTTCGGTGCCAAGCTGACCCTCAAGCTCCTGGGGATGTTCGGCGTGGTCGCCACGCTGCCCGGCCTGGTGGTGTACGGCGCCTCGGTGTTCTTCCTCAACCGCTCGATCGAGACCTGGTTCGACGTGCGCGTCGACAACGCGCTCACCGCCGGCGTCAACCTCGGCCAGGCCGCGCTCGACGACCTGCTGCGCGAACTCGGCAAGAAGGCCGAGCGCATGGCGCTTGCGCTGTCCGATGAAGGCCCCGGCTCGGTGATCACCAGCCTGTCGACCTTGCGTGAACAGAGTGCGGTGCAGGAAGTGTCGCTGTTCGACGAGTGCGGCGGCGTGGTCGCCCACGCCGGCGGCGAGCGCGGCGCGCTGCTGCCGGTCCTGCCCGAGCGCAGCGTGCTGTGGCAGGTGCGCCAGCAGCGGCCCTACAGCCGCATCGAGGATCTCGGCGAGCGCGGCATGGTCATGCATGTGATCGTCCCGGTCTACTCCACCTCGCTCGCCGGGGAGACGCGTCTGCTGCAACTGGTGCAGCCGATTCCGGCCGGCCTCGCGCGCGACACGCAGGCGGTGCAGGTCGCCTACCAGGAATACCAGCAGATCGCGGTGGCGCGGCTGGGGATCAAGCGCATCTATGGCGTGGCGCTGACGCTCACCCTGATGCTCGCGCTCCTGATGACCTTCGTCATCGCCTATGTGCTGTCCGACCGCCTCGGCTCGCCGCTGCGTACCCTGGCGCGCGGCACCCGCGCCGTGGCCAAGGGCGATTTCTCGCAGATGCCCTCGGCCACCAGCCGCGACGAACTGGGGGTGCTGATCCAGTCGTTCAACCGCATGACGCGGCAGCTTTCGGATGCGCGCGAACAGGCTGCGCTGAATCACCAGCAGACCGAGCAGGCCAAGGCGTTTCTCGAACGCGTGCTGGCGAACCTGTCCTCCGGCGTGATCGTGCTCGACGAAGCGCTGTCCGTGCGCGCGGTGAACGCCGCGGCCACGCACATCCTCGGCGTCGACGCTGCGCTGTTCAAGGATCAGGGGCTGGACACGCTGGGCGCGCCGGACAGCACGCTGCGCGAATTCGGTGCCGCGGCGGCAGCGCGCTTCGGCACGCCCGAGGCCGAGTGGCAGGCACAGATCGAGTATGCCGGCGCGGGCGGCAAGCAATCGCTGCTGCTGCGCGGCACGCGCCTGCCCCCAGGCGTTGAGCGCGGGTTCGTGCTGGTGTTCGACGATGTCACACGGCTGATCGACGCCGAGCGCAATGCCGCATGGAGCGAGGTGGCGCGACGCCTGGCACACGAAATCAAGAATCCGCTCACGCCGATCCAGTTGTCCGCCGAACGTATCGCACGCAAGCTCGCCGGCCGCCTCGACGTGGCGGACGCTGAATTTCTTGCACGCGCCACGCAGACCATCATCAGCCAGGTGGCGGCGATGAAGAACATGGTCGACGCCTTCGCCAGCTACGCGCGCATGCCGCGCGCGCGCCTGGAAGCGCTCGATCTCAACGCGCTGGTGCGCGAGGTGCTGGCGCTCTACGACGCGCGCGCGCTTGGTCTGGTGCTCGAACTGGGCGACGGACTGCCGTTCGTCGCCGGGGACTCCACATTGTTGCGCCAAGTGATACATAATCTGATGCAAAATGCGCAGGATGCGCTCACCGGACACGACACCCCGCAGGTTCAGGTCCGCACGCGCCTGGATAACCACACAGTGTGTCTTACCGTTGCTGACAATGGAGCCGGTTTCCCGGAACACCTGATGACGCGGCTGTTCGAGCCCTATGCAACCACCAAGGCCAAGGGAACCGGCCTGGGGCTTGCCATCGTCAAGAAGATCGTGGAAGAGCACCAGGGCAGGATCCAGATCGAAAATGCGAAGACCGGCGGCGCGGCGGTGCACATCGCGCTGCCGCTCTTCGCCGCGACCAGGGGGGAGACGTGAGCGGGCATATTCTCGTCGTCGACGACGAAGTGGGCATTCGTGAATTGCTGTCGGAAATCCTCACCGACGAGGGTTACGACGTGCATCTCGCGGAGAACGCGGAAGCGGCGCGCGCCTTCCGCCAGCAGCGCCGCCCCGACCTCGTGCTGCTGGACATCTGGATGCCCGACACCGACGGCGTCACCCTGCTCAAGGAATGGGCCGGCGGCGGCCAGCTGACCATGCCGGTGGTGATGATGTCCGGCCACGGCACCATCGACACCGCGGTCGAAGCGACAAAGCTCGGCGCCACCGATTTCCTGGAAAAGCCGGTCGCGCTGGCGAAGCTGCTCGACACCGTCAACAAGGCGATCCGGCGCGGCGTGTCGCTGCCGCGTCGCAGTGCGGGTACGGACCTGTCGGCGCTCGGCCGCAGCGCGCAGATCCAGGAACTGAAAAAACGCCTCGGCCAGATTGCCGGCAACACCGCGCCGGTAATGCTGCTGGGCGAACCCGGCAGCGGCTTCGAGGTCTGCGCGCATTTCCTGCACCAGCCGGGCACGGCCTGGGTCGAGATCAAGGACCGCGCGCGCCTCGTGTCCGACCCGCTGGGTTTCGTCGAAGGGCTTGGCAACGGCACCCTCTATCTCCCCGACGCCAGCGAACTCGCCCGGCTGGAGCAGAAGGGGCTGGGCCTGCTGCTCGACCGCATCGAGGGTAGCGGCGCGCGTCTGGTATGCGGCAGCAGCCGCAGTCTCGACCCGCTGGTCGCGACCGGGGAGTTCGACAGCCGCCTGTATTACCGCCTGTCCAGCCTGGCGATCCAGATTCCGCCGCTGCGCGAGCACCGCGAGGACGTGCCGGAAATCGCCAGCTTCATGCTGGTGCAACTGATCGAGGCGGGCGTCTGCCCGGTGCGCCGGCTCACCACGCCGGCGCTCAACCAGCTGCGCAACTTCGACTGGCCGGGCAACCTGCCGCAGCTCAACAACGTCGTGCGTACCCTCGCCGTCACCGCCCTGGCAAGCGAGATCGACGCCACCGACATCAACCGCGTGCTGGCGCCGATGAAGCAGGCCGCACCCGCGGTGGCGCACGGCATTCCGCTCGACATCCCCTTGCGCGAGGCGCGCGACGCCTTCGAACGCATGTACTTCGAACACCTGATTCAGAAGGAAGGCGGCAGCATGACCCGCGTGGCGGACAAGTCCGGACTCGAGCGCACGCACCTCTACCGCAAATTGAAGCAGCTCAACATCCGGCACGGCCGCCGCCTCGATGAGGATCTCTGACAAGGCGGCGCGCGCGGCGATGCACCGCACGCCGCACGCCTCGCGCCTCGCCGTCCAATGAAGATCATCATCCTCGGCGCCGGCCAGGTCGGCGCCAACCTGGCGGAAAGCCTGGTGGCCGAAAACAACGACATCACCGTGGTCGATCTCGACACCACGCGTCTGGGCCTGCTGCAGGACCGTTTCGATCTGCGGGCGGTGTACGGCCACGCGGCGCATCCGTCGATCCTCAAGATGGCCGGCGCCGGGGATGCCGACATGCTGGTCGCGGTGACGCAAAGCGATGAGACGAATCTCGTCGCCTGCCGGCTGGCCGGCGCCCTTTTCAACGTGCCGACCCGCATCGCGCGCATCCGCTCGGCGGATTTTCTCGAGACCGAGGAAGGCTTTCTTGCCGAGCATTTCGGGGTCGACCACGTCATCAGCCCCGAGCAGGAAGTCACCGAGACGCTGCGCCGCCTGATTGAACATCCGGAAGCCCTGCAGGTACTGGATTTCGCCGACGGCCGGGTGCGCCTGGTCGCCGTGCGCAGCTATCACGGCGGACCGCTCGTGGGGCATGAACTGCAGGACATCCGCCGCCACATGCCGGACGTCGACTGCCGCGTGGCGGCCATCTACCGGCGCGACCGCGGCATCGTGCCGCGCGGCATCACCGTCATCGAACCCGGCGACGAGGTGTTCTTCATCGCCCGCCGCGCCGACATTCCCACCGTGATGCGCGAACTGCGGCGCATGGAGCGTCCGGTGAAGCGCGTGATGATTGCCGGCGGCGGCAACATCGGCCGCCGCCTGGCCGCGCGTCTGGAACGCAGCTACGAGGTCAAGCTGATCGATCACAACAAGGCCACGACCAAGCTGCTCGCCGAGCAGTTGCACCGCACCCTGGTGCTCACCGGCGACGCCACCGACGAAGAATTGCTCGAGCAGGAAAACATCGAGTCGATGGACGTCTTCTGCGCACTCACCAACGACGACGAGGACAACATCATGTCGGCGCTGCTCGCCAAGCGCATGGGCGCGCACCGCGTGATCGCCCTCATCAACCGTTCCGCCTACGTCAACCTGGTGCAGGGCGGCGAGATCGACATCGCCATCTCGCCGGCGCAGGCGACCGTCGGGCCGTTGCTGTCAAAAATCCGCCGCGGCGACATGGCGGCGGTGCACAGCCTGCGCCGCGGCGCCGCCGAAGTGCTGGAAATCGTCATCCACGGCGACCTCAAGACCTCCAAGGTGGTGGGTCGCCGCATCGGCGACGTCGCGCTGCCGGAGGGGGCGGCCATCGCCGCCATCATTCGCGGCGAAGAGGTGCTGATCGCCCACCACGACACCCTGATGCAGGCGGAGGACCATCTCATCGTGTTCGCGCTCAACAAGCGCATCATCCCCAAGGTCGAGAAGTTGTTCCAGGTCGGATTCGGGTTCTTCTGACGGTCGCGTCGTCCCAAGGTCCATGCATCGCGTCATGCCCGCAGCGAACGCAAGCGATCGGATGAACCCGGTCCGCGGCCTGATCGCCGCCATGCCGTCGGTGCGGGCGAACTGGTAACATCGCCTCCGCGAGACGGTCCATCCCCCTGCCCGATGTCCCAGACCCTCCCTGTCGTCCATGTCCTGTCCAAGGTGCTGCTGATCTACTCAGCCGCGTTCCTGCTGCCGCTGGCGATCTCGCTGGGGCTGTCCGACGGCGCGCATATCGTATTCGACAAAGCGATCGTCATCACCTTTCTTTCCGGCCTGGCACTGTGGCTGTTCTCGCGGCGCTACACGCGCGAGTTGCAGACGCGCGACGGCTTTTTGCTGGTAGTCCTGATCTGGGCGATCCTGCCGGTGTACTCCACCATTCCGCTGCTGATGCACATCCCGGACCTCAGCTTTACCGATGCGTATTTCGAGGCGGTGTCGGGACTCACGGCGACCGGCGCCACCGTACTCTCCGGTCTCGACGCCCTGCCGCCGTCGATCAACGTGTGGCGCACGCAGATGCACTGGATCGGCGGCATGGGGGTGATCGTGCTGGTGGTGGCGGTGCTGCCGCTGCTGGGGGTGGGCGGACGCCAGCTGTTCCGGGCCGAAACACCGACGCCGATGAAGGACAACAAGCTCACCCCGCGCATGGCGGAAACCGCCAAGGGCCTGTGGGGGGTGTACGTACTCTTCACCGCGGCCTGCATCGTCGCGCTGTGGGCCGGCGGCATGAACTGGCTCGACGCACTGGTGCACGCCTTCAGCGTCATGAGCCTGGGCGGCATGTCCTCGCACGATGCCAGCCTGGGCCATTTCGATTCGGTGATACTGGAAATCATCGTCATGGTGTTCGCACTGATCGCGGCAATCAACTTCTCCACGCATTTCATGGCATTCCGCACGCGCAGCCTGGCGGCGTACCGCTTCGACGCCGAGATCCGCTGGCTACTCGCCGTGCTCGCCGTGAGCATTCTCGGGCTCACGGGCTTCCTGCTGTACAAGGGTTTCTACCTCGATTTTCTCGAAGCGCTGCGCTACGCGGCGTTCAATACCATTTCCGTCGCCACCACGCTTGGCTTCGCCACCACCGATTTCAACGTGTGGCCGTATTTCGCGCCGCTGTGGATGCTGTTCCTGTCCAGCTTCATCGCCAGTTCGGGCTCCACCGGCGGCGGCATCAAGATGCTGCGCGCGATGCTTCTGTACAAGCAGGTCTACCGCGAGCTGATCAAGCTGATTCATCCGAGCGCGGAAGTCCACACCAAGCTTGGGCACCAGGCCGTGCCCAACAAGATCATCTACGCCATCCTCGCCTTCCTTTTCATCTACGTCGCGTCGATCGTGGTGCTGTCGTTCACCCTGTCGGCGTCGGGGCTCGACATCTTCACCTCGTTCACCGCAGTGGTGGCCATGGTCAACAACACCGGCCCCGGTCTCGGCCAGGTCGGTCCGGCCAGCACCTATGCGGTGCTCAGCGACTTTCAGACCTGGGTGTGCAGCTTCGCCATGCTGCTCGGGCGCCTGGATTTCTTCACCCTGCTGGTGGTGCTGACGCCGGTGTTCTGGAGAAAGTGAAGAAGCAAGCCGGCACGCGCGCCGGTGCCTGGGTTAGAATTCTCTTATCAACGTCTTCAGGAGCAGCAAATGGCACGCATGGTCAACTGTGTGAAGCTCGGCCGCGAGGCCGAGGGTCTGGCGTTTCCCCCGGTTCCGGGCGAGCTGGGCAAGAAGATTTTCGAGAGCGTATCGAAGGAGGCCTGGGCCGGCTGGCAGCGCCAGCAGACGATGCTCATCAACGAGAACCGTCTCAACATGGCCGACGCACAGGCACGCAAGTACCTGATGGAACAGATGAGCCGCTACTTCTTCGGCGGCGGCGCAGTCGACCAGGCGGCCGGCTACGTGCCGCCGACCCGCTAATCGCATCGCATACGACAAAACGGGCGCCCGCGGGCGCCCGTTTTGCGTGGTACGCGCCGCCTACAGGACTTCCTTCTCGATCTCTTCCAGCGAGGTGTGGCGCACGTCCTTGCCCTTCACCATGTAGATCACGTATTCCGACATGTTCTCGGCGTGGTCACCCATGCGCTCGATGGCCTTGATGACGAACAGGATGTCGATGGACATGGAGATGGTGCGCGGATCCTCCATCATGTAGGTGATGAGGTAACGCAGGTTGCGGCGAAATTCCTCGTCCACCGCCCGGTCCAGACGCGCGATCTCGACCGCCTTGCTGGCGTCCAGGCGGGCGAAACCGTCGAGTGCCTTGTGCAGCATGTCGAGCACGATGCCGCCCATGTATTTCACCTCCGAAAAGGACGGCAGGCTGACGCGTTCCGACTGGTGGATGAGCCTGGCCATGCGCGCGATCTTCGCCGCCTCGTCGCCGATGCGCTCGAGATCGGTGATGGTCTTCACCACCATCATCACCATGCGCAGGTCGGACGCGGTGGGCTGGCGCCGTGCGATGATGCGCGTGCAGTCCTCGTCGATGCGCACTTCGAGGGCATTCACCTGATGGTCGTTGCGGTCGACGCGCTCGGCGAGTTCCATGTTGCCGGTGACGAGGGCCTCGACCGCATCGGTGATCTGCTCCTCCACCAGCCCGCCCATCTTCAGCACGCTGGCGCGTACCGCCTCGAGTTCGGCGTCGAATTGTTTATAGGTATGTTCGGTCGGCATCGTGTTTCTCCAGAATTCCGCCTACCATTATAGGTAGCAATCGTGACGACTTGATGACCGGCGGCTTCAGCCGGTATGGAAACCCAGACTGTAACGGGTGCCGTCGAGTTCCAGGAACAGCGTCCACGCGTGTCCGCCGGTGACGCACACCGGCAGCGTCGCCTGCGCGGCGAAGCGGCCGTCGCCGTCCCGCTGCAGGTCGTAGCGGTTGAATCCCATGTCCATGCCGACCATCTGGAACTCGGCGCTGACCCGCGCCGTGCCGGGTGCGTCGACCTGCAGCGCAAAGCGTTCCAGCGGCACCGGCTGCGCGGCGAAACGGACCTGCGCCGGCATGCCGCGATGCATGAAGGCACAGCCGGCGACCGGATCCTTGCACGCGATCGCCATGGCCGTCGCGGGGCGCTGCATCCAGTGCCCGGCGACCGCGATCGCCACCAGCACCGCCGCCAGCAGGAGCGGCGCGACGACACGCTTCATGTCCATGCCCCGCGCAGCAGCGCCACCCCGTGCGCGCCATGCGTCTGCGCCAGGCGCACGTCCTCGCGCGCGAGTCCGCCGAGGCCGTACACCGGAATGGGACTGGCTGCCGCCAGCGCGGCGAACGCGTCCCAGCCGAGTGTCGGGGCGCCGGGGTGGGTGAGCGTCGGCAGCACCGGCGAGAGCAGCGCGAAATCCGCGCCGAGGGCCACCGCGCGCGCCAGTTCCGCGCCGTCGTGGCTCGACGCACCCACCCATTCGCAGTCGGGGCGTGTGTCGAGCCGCGCCATCGCGGAGGCATCGAGATGCACGCCGTCGGCGCCCGCCGCGCGTGCCAGGTCCACGCTGCCGTTCACCAGCACGCGCGCGCCGTGCGCGTGCGCGCGCCGCACCGTCTCGCGGGCGAGTTCGAGGCGCTGCGCCTCCGGCAGCGACTTGTCGCGCACCTGGATCAGACGCAGGCCTGCATCCAGTGCGACGTCGAGCCGCGCGAGAAAGACGTCGACACCGAGCGCCTCGGCGTGCGTGATGCCGAGAAGCGGCGGCAGCGTCAGCGCCTTCAGCACCGGAAAATTGGCCGGCAGGAGCGGCGTCACCGCAACGCACTCCGGATGCTGCCACGCGAACGTCTGGCCTTCGTGCGGATGCGGCTCGCCCTGCCATTCGAATATGCGGAAGAAATTCAGGCGCACCGTCGCGTGAGGATATTCGAACACGCGGGTGATCCAGCGGCAGGGGGCCCCGATGGCGATGCCGAGTTCCTCGGCGAGCTCGCGCGCGAGCGCGGCGGGAAGCGCTTCGCCGGCTTCGACCTTGCCGCCGGGAAACTCCCAGTACCCCGCGTAGGGTTTGCCCGCCGGCCGCTGCGCCAGCAGCACGCGGCCATCGGCTTGCGTCAGCACCGCAGCGACGACCTCCGTGCAATCGGCTTGGGCATCGCGCTTGCCTCCTTGGGAGGAGACGGAGGCATTGCGGGATGGGGTCACTGCCTGCCCGCCCAGTCGCGTGCGAACTGCCAGGCCACGCGCCCGTTGCGCGCGCCGCGTCCCTGCGCCCATTGCAGCGCGGCACGTTCGAATTCTCCTGCGGGCGGTGCGCCCAGCCGGATCGCCCAGTGGCGCGCGATGTCGAGATAGGTGTCCTGGTCCATGACGTGGAACGACACCCACAGACCGAAGCGGTCGGACAGCGACACCTTTTCCTCGATCGCTTCGCCCGGCTGCACCTCGCCGCCGAGATACTGCGTCGCCAGGTTCTCCGCCATGTATTCCGGCATCAGGTGGCGGCGGTTGCTGGTGGCGTAGATCAGCACGTTGTCGGACGGTCCCGCCAGCGAGCCGTCGAGCGCGGCCTTGAGACTGGCGTAGCCCGGTTCGTTGTCGGCGAAGCTGAGATCGTCGATGAACACGATGAAGCGGTAGCCGGCGTCGGCGAGCAGGTCGAAGAGATCCGGCAGATGCGGCAGCCCGGCCTTGTCGACCTCGATCAGACGCAGCCCCTTCGCCGCGTATTTGGCATGCACCGCCTTCACCAGCGAGGATTTGCCGCAGCCGCGGGCGCCGGTGAGCAGCACGTTGTTGGCCGGCTTGCCGGCGACGAACTGGCGCGTGTTGGCATCGACGCGCCGTTTCTGCTCGTCGATCGCCAGAAGGTCGGCGAGCGCGACGCGCTGCGGGTGCAGGATGGGCTTGAGGCTGGCAGTCTGTGCCGACCAGCGCGCCGCGCGCACGGTCTTCCAGTCGGGCGGCGTGATGCGCGGGGTGTCGAAGCGGTCGAGCAGACGCTCGATGCGGGGGATGAGGGCGGCCAAATCGCTCATAGCCAGTTCTCGATCTGCAACGCCGGGACGCGCTGGAACTCGGCAACGTTGTTGGTGAGGAGGGTCAGGGCTTCGCTGCGCGCATGCGCGGCGATGTGCAGGCGCTCGGCCAGGGTGACGACGGACATCGCCATGCGCGTGGCATCGGGGTTGAGGCGTCCGAGCACCTCCGGTGGCTGGCGCTTGATGACGTCGATGGCGATATTGGTGTCGAGAAGACAGGTCGGCATCAAAGCGGCTCGCGCTCGGACTGATCCTGGCTTGCGCGGTGCGTCATGAAATCCTCGCTGGCCTCGGGACCGCAAAGGATAAAACGGTCCCAGCACGCATCCAGCGGCGCGATGATGCGTTCCTTGCCGCGCGCGCGTACGCTGACCTGGCGGACGCCTTCCGGCAGCCGCAGTTCGGCGGGCAGGCGCACGGCCTGCGTGCGGTTGTTGATGAAGACGGAACTGGTGGCCATTGTCTGCCCCTCGCGGCACGCATATCGAAGAAGTATGTGGCGTCAGCCGGCCTCCCGCAACTGCGCTGCTCCGGTCAGGTGCGGTACTCGGCGTTGATCTTCACGTAATCGTAGGAGAAATCGCACGTCCACACGGTGGCACGGGCGTCGCCGCGGTTCAGTGCGACGCGCACGGTGATCTCGGCTTCCTTCATCACCGCGGCCCCCTGCGCCTCGGTGTAGCTCGCCGCGCGGCCGCCGTTCTCGGCGACCAGCACGTCACCGAGCCAGACCTTGAGCGCATTCACGTCGAGCTCGACGCCGGCGTAGCCGATGGCGGCGAGGATGCGGCCGAGGTTGGGGTCGGAGGCGAAGAACGCCGTCTTCACCAGCGGCGAGCGCGCGATGGCGTAGGCGATCTGCTTGCATTCGGCGCGGTCGCGCCCGCCCTCGACCGCGATGGTCATGAACTTGGTCGCGCCTTCGCCGTCGCGCGCCATGGCCTGCGCCAGTTCGATCGCGACTTCGGCGAGCGCGGTTTTCAGCATGGCGTAGTCGGCGCCGCCGGCGTCGACGATCTCGGCGTTGCCGGCCTGGCCGGTGGCGATGAGGATGAAGCTGTCGTTGGTCGAGGTGTCGCCGTCGACGGTGACGCAGTTGAACGAGACGTCGGCGACCGCCTTCACCATCTGCTGCATCAGCGCCGGCGCGATGGCGGCGTCGGTGGCGACGTAGCCGAGCATGGT
Organism: Thiobacillus sp.; assembly: GCA_024708885.1. Lineage (GTDB taxonomy): Bacteria > Pseudomonadota > Gammaproteobacteria > Burkholderiales > Thiobacillaceae > Thiobacillus. The sequence continues at coordinate 10,938 of JANJXT010000013.1, read as the reverse complement.
CGCCATGTCGGGGTGGATCATGCCGGAGCCCTTGGCGATGCCGGTGACGGTCACCGTCCGCCCGCCGACCTGCGCCTGGCGCGACGCGCCCTTGGCGACGATGTCGGTGGTCATGATCGCGTGCGCGGCCTCGCTCCAGTGGGCGGACGCAAGGTCGGCCTGGGCTGCGGGCAGCGCCGGCAGGATCTTGTCGACCGGCAGCGGTTCGAGGATGACGCCGGTGGAGAAGGGCAGCACCTGCTCCGCCTTCACGCCGAACAGGGCAGCGACCGCCTCGCAGCTTCGGCGCGCACGCGCGATGCCCTCCTCGCCGGTACCGGCGTTGGCGTTGCCGGTGTTGATCAGCAGCGCGCGGATGTCGCCGTGGACGAGATGTTGCTTGCACACGGTCACCGGCGCGGCGCAGAAGCGGTTCTGGGTGAACACGCCCGCGACGCGCGAGCCGGGCGCGAGCTCGATCAGGGTGATGTCGCGGCGACCGGGCCTCTTGATGCCGGCGGAGGCGATGCCGAGGCGTACGCCGGCAACGGGCAGCAGGGAAGCGGGATCGGGAGCGGCGAGGTTGACGGGCATGGCGGCAGACCGGAATGGAAAGCCGCTATTTTATGCCGGCTGCGGCCTATGGCGCGCGGCGGCGCAGACGGTCCAGTGCGCGCCGGAACTCCGGCCGCCACGGCCACACCGGGTCGAGTTCGATCGAGCGGGCGAGGGCGGCCAGCGCGATCAGCGCGAACACGCCGAACAGGCCCTGCGACACCAGGTGGCGGGGCGTGAGCAGGGCGAGCGGCGTGTCGAGGAAGCCCGGAACATAAAACAGGCTGGCAAACGCCGCGAAGAGACAGGCCGGAGCCAGATACATGATTTCCACCAATGGGGGGTGACAACAAGCACCAAGCATGCAACGTGCCATAAAGTCAAAGTGGCGAAAAAACAAAGGGTTGCGTGGCCTCTTCTTCATGCCTCCCGGCGGGTGTGTAAAGCCGCCCGACAGCGTCGGCCCTATCGGCCCAGCGGGGCGGCTGCCAGCCGGCGCAGGATCTCGTGGGAAAGGGAATAAAAACGCGGCGTCGGACCCAGATCCTCGTAGATGGGATCGCCATAGTCGTCCTCGGCGATGACGCGCTTGCCCGGCACGTAGGGCATCGCCACCTCCAGCTCGTCGAGTGCGGCGCGGATGAGGTCGGCCATCAACTGGGAATCGGTGCGGCCCGGGTACATGACGCGGAGCGCTTCGATACGCGCGGCATCGCGCAGCGGCAGATCGACGGTGTAGGGGCGGGCCGCGGCGCTCACCCGGCTGGCCTGTTTCCAGCGTTGAATCAGTTCGGCAATACGCATGCCCGTGTCCCCTGCGCTTCAATGGTCCCTTTATAGCAAAGGGAACGGCGAGGAAAAGCGGGAATCAGCCGGGGCGGCCCCACAGCAACATGCGATTGTTGGCCGGCATCGTGACGTCGTCGGCCAGCACCAGGCCCTCGGCACGCGCCAGTGCGTCGAGCGCCTCGAAGTCGCGCACGCCGGACGCCGGGTCGCGGGCCTTCAGCCACGCGTCGAAGCGGGCGTTGCTCTCCGAGGTGAATGCGCCGCCATAATTGAACGGGCCGTACACCGCGAGCACGCCGCCGGGCTCCAGCACCGCCCCGATGCCGCGGAAAAAACCTTCGACCTCGGGCCGGCCCACGATGTGCAGCGTATTGGCGGAAAACACCGCGTCATAGCGCCCGCCGTGCCAGTCGTCGCGACTGACGTCGAGCGCAAGCGGCGGCAGCACGTTGGGCAGCGCCGCCTCGTCGAGCCACATGCGGATGCCGGCGTGATGCATCGGCAAGTCCGCCGTCTGCCACACGAGATGAGGCAGGGCGGCGCCGAAATAGACCGCGTGCTGCCCCGTGCCGCTGCCGATCTCGAGCACGCGGCGGCGCTCGGCGAAGGCCTCGCGCAGCACCGCGAGGATCGGATCGCGGTTCTGTTCGCAGGATTCGGCGTAGGGTTTGGTGCTCAACGCGCAGCCCCGGCTTTCAGTGTGACGGCGTGCGGACGGATGGCGCACGCTGGCGAAAATGCTCCCGCTCAGGTGCGCGAGGCGGAGGCGTAGCTGCCGGCGTGACGCGCCGCGCCGCCGTGGGTCTCCAGCCATTCCTTGATGCGGGTGGCATCGCCGGCGCGGCTGTTCTTTCCCTGCGCGTCGAGCAGCACGATGATCACATTGCGCTGTGCGACCTGCGCCTGCATGACCAGGCAATAACCGGCTTCGTTGATGAAGCCGGTCTTGGAAAGACCGATGTTCCAGTCGTCGGCACGGGTGAAGCGGTTGGTGTTGTTGAAGGCGACGTCGCGATAGTAGACCCGCGGCGCGTGGTGCTTCTTCTTCACCACCACGCGCTGGGTGCCGAGCGTATAGTGGCCCGATGAGCTGATCTGGCGGATTTCCGGATAATTCTGGTAGGTGTGATCGACCAGCCGCGCGAGGTCGAGCGCGGTGGAACGGTTGCCGCTGGACAGGCCGGTGGGCTCGACGTAGACGGTGTCATGCATGCCGAGCGCGCGCGCCACGCGATTCATCGTGGCGACGAAGCGTTCGACCCCGCCGGGGTAGCTGCGGCCGAGCGCATGGGCGGCACGGTTGTCGGACGCGATCAGCGCCAGGTGCAGCAGCTGGCCGCGCGTATAGCGCGCGCCGACGGCGAGCCGCGAGCCGGTGCCCTTGAGGGTGTCGAGATCTTCTTTGGTGATGACGATGGATTCGTCGAGCGGCAGGCCGGCATCGAGGACCAGTATCGCGGTCATCAGCTTGGTGATGGACGCAATGGGCGTCTGCAGCGCGGCATTCTTCGCCAGCAGCGGCTGGCCGGTGGCCTGGTCGTACACCAGCGCCGAGAGCGCGCTGAGTTCCGGCAGCGAGGCCGCCTGCGGCATGAGCTCGCCGGCTGGCGCGGTGCTGAGCTGCTCGCTCCATTGCAGCGACGCATGGTTGTCGAGCGCGGCGGCGCCGCTATGGGCGCCCAGCAGAAGCAGTCCGGTGACCAGGGCTTTCATGTTCATAAGCTTGCAGGATGAAAGGTTCGAACGCAACGATAGAAGTGGAATACGGACATGCCGCAGAAAACTTGAAAACAACAGCGCGGGTCCATGGACCGGCAAATCACCGCTCCCTGGTTGACGGTATAAGCAATTTAATTTTATATGGCAACAACATGCAAGGATTTCCGGATAATTTACTAAAAATATCGGAGCTAACGGCATGCCTGTGTGCCCCCGGAGTGGTGGCCGAGGCGCTGGAGCATCTGATGCAGGGAGCGGCGGCAGCGCCGGCTTTCATGGCCTGCGTTCGCCACGACCCGGTGTTGTCGCTGCGCCTTCATCCGTTTGCCGGCGAATTCGATCCAGCCCGCCGCGACCTGCTGCGCGCGTTGCTGCTCGCGGCGCCTGTCGCGTCCGGTGCGGCGCAGGCGGTCTACGTGCAGCATTGGCGACAGTCGATCAGCGTGGCCCATCTCGCGCACGCGCTCGCGGTGCGCTCCGGTACGGCGGACAGCGAGGCCGCGTGGAACGCCGGACTCGCGCACAACCTCGGCGATTACCTGGTCGCCGGCGCCGCCGACGCGGCACAGGTGGCACCCTGGCTCGATGCTGTCGACCCCGACGGCTGGACGGCGGACGCCGTGCGTTATCACGCCGAGCCGCTGCCGCGCGGCCGTGCGGCGCATCCGCTGGTGCGCGTGGTGCAGCTGGCCTACCTTCTGGTGACGCGTGCCGATGCCGTCGACAGCGTCGACGTGCGCGCCGCGCTCGCCGCGCTGCAGCTGGGGGCGGGCGACGCCGCGCAGCTGCTTGCCGACAGCCAGGCACAGACGCGGCTGCTGGCGCAGCGCTACGGCATGGCCGATGCGCTGGCGTCGTCCGCGAGCCAGGGTTTCGACCGGCTGGCCCGGCTCTACGCCGGGCAGGCGGCGCAGTCGGCGCTGCACGGCCATTTCCGCAACGCCGGCGATGCCGCACAAGGGGTCCTTTGCCTGCGCGAGGCCCTGCATGCCCTGTTCGGCATCGAACGCGCCTGCCTGTTCGCGCCGAGTGGCGACGGATTGTTGCGCATCTCGCCCTTGATGCCGGCCGCGGTCGGGCTCTCCGTCCTGGCGATTCCGCCGGACGACGCCCATTCGGCGCTGCCGCGCGCACTGGCGCGCAACGCGCCGCAGCTGCACGAGGCCGGCGCGGTCGACGGTGCGCTGGTGGATGAGCAGGTGGCGCGCCTGCTCGGCGTGTCGCGTTTCCTCTGCCAGCCGCTGTTGCTGCCGGACGGCCAGGTCGGCGTGTTGCTGGCGGGTGACGCCATGTCGGGCGTGGCTTCGGACGTGCTGTGGCGCTTCCTGCTCGCCGAATGCTCCGCGGCATGGCACACAGAACACCGCGCGACGTCCGCCGCGCCAGTCGAACCCGCGCCGGCGATGGCGGATGCCGTCCCGCGCGAGCGCGTGCGGCGCGCCATTCATGAAGTGGCCAACCCGCTCACCATCATGCGCAACTACGTCAACCTGCTGTCCGAGCGTCTCGGTACGGATTCGGCGGTGCAGCGCGATCTTTCCATCATCGGCGACGAGATCGAGCGGGTCGCGCGCATCGTGCGCGGCATCGCCACGGCCGAGACGATCGAAGCGGCGCCCGTGCCGCTCGAGCTCGCCTCGGTCAACAGCGTCGTGTCCGAACTCGTGCGCATGGCGCTGGGCACGCTCTTCGCGCCCAACAAGGTCAGCGTGCAGATCGACCTCAATCCCGACGTGCCGCCGCTGCCGCTGCAAAAGGACCTGCTGAAGCAGGTGCTGTTCAATCTGGCCAAGAATGCCGTCGAGGCGATGCCCACCGGCGGCCACCTCAGGTTCATCACGCGCATGGTCGACGAACCGGGTCAGCGCATGGTTGAGATCGAGGTCGCCGACACCGGCCCCGGGCTGCCGCCGGCGGTGGCCGCGCACCTGTTCGAGCCCGTCGACACGCAGAAGGGCGGCGATCACGCCGGCCTCGGGCTCGTCATCAGCCGCGGCCTGGTCGAGCGCATGAACGGCAACATCCAGTGCAGCAGCACGCCGCAAGGCACCCGTTTCCTGATCCGCCTGCCCACCTTGCAGACCGGACACGCCCAACCCACGACAATGCGCTACGGGTCGACGTAACCCGAGCCCGAGGAGAACTCAATGTCCGACGACAAGCACGATATCCTTCCACCAGGCAACACGGTCAGCGCCTTTCCCACGCGTTCGCGCGTGCTGGTGGTCGACGACGAACCCCTCATTCTGGAGGGGCTGGCGCGCCTGCTGGAAGGCCGCGATTACGACGTCACCACGGCGGGCGGCGGCTGCGACGCACTGATCGCGGTGGGCCGGCAGCAGTTCGACATCGTGCTGCTCGATCTGGGCATGCCCGACCTCAGCGGCACGGAAGTCCTGCGCTTCATTGCCGACCGCAGCGCCGAGACATCGGTGATCGTGGTTTCCGGAGACAGCTCCATCGACGCGGCGATCCGCGCCCTGCGCGGCGGCGCCACCGATTTCGTGCGCAAGCCCTACGAACCCGAGGAACTGCTGCGCCGCATCGACAACACGCTCACGCGCCGCCGCCTGGAAAAGGAAAACAACTACATCCTGCAGCGCCTGCAGCAGTCGGAGAAGTGGCACCGTTTTCTCGTCAACAGCTCGCCCGACTTCATCTACACCCTCGACAGCGAAGGCCGCTTCACCTTCGTCAACGACCGTGTCGAGAGCCTGCTCGGCTACCGCCGCGAGGATCTGCTCAGCCAGCACTACAGCCTCATCATCCACGAGGACGACGTCGCGCGCGCCGAGCACGTCTTCAACGAGCGCCGCGCCGGCGACCGCAGCGCGCGCAACCTCGAGATCCGCCTCAAGTGCAATCCCGGCATGCGCCGGCCGCGCCCGATGAACTGCCGCTGCCGTGCCGTCGAGCTGAGCGCCACGGGCATGTACGACGAGGAGGCAGGGCCCTTCGAAGGACGCTTCATCGGCAGCTACGGCGTCGCCAAGGACATCACCGAGCGCAAGCAGGCCGAGGAGACCGTGCATTTCCAGGCCTACCACGACCTCCTGACCGGCCTGCCCAACCGTGCGCTGTTCCGCGACCACCTCGGCCTCATGCTGGCCCAGGCGCGGCGCAACCAGAAGCCGCTGGCGGTGCTGAGCCTCGACCTGGACCACTTCAAGGTCATCAACGACTCGCTCGGCCACACCATCGGCGACGAGCTGCTGCTGGCGGTCGGCACGCGGCTGCGCCAGTGCCTGCGCGAGGGCGATACCCTGGCCCGCCTGGGCGGCGACGAGTTCGCGGTGCTGCTGCCCACCCTGGTTTCGCGCAGCGACGTCGACCACATCTGCCGCAAGATCATCCAGGTGCTGTCCAAGCCGGTGTACGTCAAGGGCCACGAAATCTACATTTCGGTGAGCATCGGCGCCTGCGTCGCGCCGGACGACGGCGAGCAGATCGACAGCCTCATCCGCCAGGCCGAGATCGCCATGTACCAGGCCAAGACGCAGGGGCGCAGCCGCCTGCAGTTCTGGGAATCCGGCATGCAGGCGCCCTACTCCGAGCGCATGCAGATCGAGACCGACCTGCGTCGCGCACTGTCGCGCAACGAATTCGTGCTGTTCTACCAGCCACAGGTCGACACCGTCACCGGCGAAGTGCGCGGCTTCGAAGCATTGTTGCGCTGGTGGCATCCGCAGCGCGGCCTGCTCACGCCCGCCGACTTCATCGCCGTGGCCGAGGAGTCCGGCGTCATCGTGCCGCTGGGCGACTGGGTGCTGCGCGAGGCCTGCGCGCAGATGGCCGACTGGCACAAGACGGGCCTGGCGCGGGTGCGCCTGTCGATCAATATTTCCGCACGCCAGCTGGAAAGCCCGGACTTCGTCGAAAGCGTCATGCGCGCCTTGCAGGTGCACGGCCTGGACGGGCGCAACATGGAACTGGAGATTACCGAGAGCCTGCTGATGCGCGACTTCGAGGCCAACGCGGTCAAGCTCGGACGCCTGTCCGCCACCGGGATCCGCCTCGCCATCGACGACTTCGGCACCGGCTACAGCTCGTTCAAGTACCTGTCACGCTTCCCCATCCACACGCTGAAGATCGACCAGTCCTTCGTGCAGGATCTCGAGCGCGAGGAAAACCTGTCGATCGTCAACGCGATGGTGGCAATGGGGCGCGGCATGAACCTCAACGTCGTCGCCGAAGGCGTGGAGACCGAAGCGCAGCGCGCCCGCCTGGAAAAGATGCAGTGCCCGGAAATCCAGGGCTACTACTGCCGCGGCCCGCTCTCGCCGCAGGATGCCACCACCCTCATCGTGCAGCACGTGCGCGGCTTCGATTCCACGCATCGCGCCACGGGCTAGAAATCGGCTGCCAGGATTCGGGCACACATATCACCAGGTGCGCGACAGCGTCCGGGAGGCGCTTATCCGGGGGGCGCGCACTCGTCCACCGGCAGGACGGCGCCGTCCTCGTCCACGCTTTCGATGCGCACCGGGTAGCCCCACAGGCGGGCGACGTGGCGCAGCATTTCCGATGTGGACTCGCCAAGCGGACGGCGGTCGTGCATGGTGTGACGCAGGGTGAGCGAGCGATCGCCGAAGACGTCGACGGCATACACCTGGATGTTGGGTTCGCGGTTGCCGAGGTTGTAGTGTTCGGCGAGCTGCTGGCGCACCGCACGGTAGCCGGCATCGTCGTGAATCGCGGCCACTTCCAGCTTGTCGTCACGGTCGTCGTCGATCATGGCGAACAGCTTGAAGTCGCGGATCAGCTTCGGCGAGAGGTACTGCGCGATGAAACTTTCGTCCTTGAAGTTGCGCATGGCGAAGTCGAGCGATTTCACCCAGTCGCTGCCGGCGAGCTCCGGGAACCAGCGGCGGTCCTCGTCGCTGGGGGACTCGCAGATGCGCCGCAGATCGGTGAACATGGCGAAGCCCAGCGCATACGGGTTAAGCCCGTTATAGAAGCGCGCGTGGTAAGGCGGCTGGTACACCACGTTGGTGTGCGACTGCAGGAACTCCATCATGAAGCCGTCGGTGAGCCGGCCTTCCTCGTACAGGCGGTTGAGCAGCGTGTAGTGCCAGAAGGTGGCCCAGCCCTCGTTCATCACCTGGGTCTGGCGCTGCGGGTAGAAGTACTGCGCGATCTTGCGCACGATGCGCACGATCTCGCGCTGCCAGGGCTCCAGCCGTGGTGCGTGCTTCTCGATGAAATACAGCAGGTTTTCCTGCGGTTCCGCAGGGAAGCGCGCCGCCTGGCTGGCACGCGGGTCCTCCTGGCGCGTGGGCAGGGTGCGCCACAGATCGTTGACCTGCGACTGCAGGTAGGCTTCGCGCTCGGCCTGGCGTGCCTGCTCCTTGGCCATCGACAGGCGCGCGGGCCGCTTGTAGCGGTCGACGCCGAGACTCATCAGGGCGTGACAGGAATCGAGCAGTTCCTCGACCGCCTCCTCACCGTGGCGCTGCTCGCATTCGGCGATGAAGTTGCGCGCGAACACCAGGTAGTCGAGGATGCCCTCGGCGTCGGTCCAGGTGCGGAAGAGATAATTGCCCTTGAAGAAGGAATTGTGGCCGTAGGCGGCGTGCGCGATCACCAGCGCCTGCATGGTCAGGGTGTTCTCTTCCATGAGGTAGGCGATGCACGGGCTGGAATTGATGACGATCTCGTAGGCGAGGCCCATCTGGCCCCGCTTGTAGCTCTTCTGGGTGGAGAGGAAGTGCTTGCCGTAGGACCAGTGGTGATAGCCGACCGGCATGCCCACCGACGAGTAGGCGTCGATCATCTGCTCGGAGGAGATGACCTCGATCTGGTTCGGATAGGTGTCCAGGCCGTAGTGTGCGGCGACGCGCGCGATCTCGCGGTCGTAGGTGTCGATCAGCTCGAAGGTCCACTCCGAGCCCTCGGATATCGGTTGCCGCGCCGGGGTCTGCGGGGCCGGAGGCGCGATTGCGGTGTCGGGTTCCATGTCAGGCCGCCTTCTTCTGGAACAGTTCGCGGAATACCGGATAGATGTCTTCCAGCGTGAGGATGCGCTGCATCGCGAAGCGCGGGCTCATCGCCTTCACCTGCGCGTAGTGGTGCCACAGGCTTTGCGGTTCCTCGGCCTCGATCTCGACGTAGGCGAAATACTGCACCAGCGGCAGGATCTTCTGGATCAGGAGCTCGCGGCAGCGTGGCGAATCGTCGTCCCAGTTGTCGCCGTCGGACGCCTGCGCGGCGTAGATGTTCCAGTTGGCGGAGGGGTAGCGGGCGAGGATGATCTCGTGCATCAGTTCCAGCGCGCTGGAGACCACGGTGCCGCCGCTCTCGCGCGAGGAGAAGAACTCCTCCTCCTCGACTTCCCTGGCGACGGTATGGTGACGGATGAACACGACGTCGATGCGTTCGTAGCTCTTCGTCAGGAACAGATACAGCAGCATGAAGAAGCGCTTGGCGATGCTCTTGCGGTTCTCGTCCATCGAGCCCGACACGTCGAGCAGGCAGAACATCACCGCCTGGCTGCTCGGGGTGGGCTGGTCGACGCGGTTGGCGTAGCGCAGGTCCCAGGTGTCGAGGAAGGGCACCGCGGCGATGCGCGCCTTGAGCGCGGCGATGTCCTCGCGCAGCGCGTCGGCCTCGGCGCTCGCACCGCGGCCCTGCGCCTCCAGCTCGGCCAGCGCGCCCTCGGCCTCGCGCAGGGCGTCGCGCGGCGCGGCCGCCATGGCCAGGCGCCGGCCGATGGCCTGTTTCATCGAGCGCACCACGTGCAGGTTGGACGGATTGCCCTGGCTGACGAAGCCGGCGCGTGCCTTCTTCACCTCGGGGACGGCGGCGAGCTGCTTCTTCACCAGGTCCGGCAGCGCCAGGTCCTGGAAGAAGTAGTCCATGAACTCTTCCCGCGAAAGCTCGAACACGAAGTCGTCCATGCCCTCGCCGTCGGGCGAGCCGCCGCTGCCCCCGCCTCCGCCTTGGCCCTCCGGGCGGTCGATGCGGTCGCCGCTGACGAACTCGCGGTTGCCCGGCAGCACGATGTTGCGCCGCCCGCCGGGGCCGTGGTGGAAGATCGGCTCGGAGAGGTCCTTCGACGGGATCGAGATCTTCTCGCCGCGCTCGAGGTCGGTCACCTTGCGGCCGGACACGGCTTCGCGCGCCGCCTTGCGGATCTGCGCCTTGAAACGGCGCAGGAAGCGCTGGCGGTTGACGGCGCTGCGGTTCTTGCCCGAGAGGCGGCGATCGACGAGCTGGCTCACGGCCGTTTCCCCGTCAGGACGCCTTTCTCGCGCGCAGGTACCACTCGGCGAGCAGGCGCACCTGCTTGTCGGTGTAGCCCTTCGCCACCATGCGGGCGACGAAGTCGTGGTGCTTCTTCTGTTCGTCGCTCGAGGCCTTGGCGTTGAACGAGATCACCGGCAGCAGGTCCTCGGTGCTGGAGAACATGCGCTTCTCGATCACCGCGCGCAGCTTCTCGTAGCTCGTCCACGCCGGGTTGTGGCCGTGGTTCTGGGCGCGCGCGCGCAGCACGAAGTTGACCACCTCGTGGCGGAAGTCCTTGGGGTTCGCGATACCGGCGGGCTTCTCGATCTTCTCGAGCTCGGTGTTGAGCTGCGCGCGGTCGAGGATCTCGCCGGTGTCGGGGTCGCGGAACTCCTGGTCCTGGATCCACATGTCGGCGTAGGTCACGTAGCGGTCGAAGATGTTCTGCCCGTATTCCGAGTACGACTCGAGGTAGGCGGTCTGCAGCTCCTTCTCGATGAACTCGGCGTAGTGCGGTGCGAGGTACTCCTTCAGGTAGGCGACGTAGCGCTGCTCGGTCTCGGGCGGCAGCTGCTCCTGCTCGATCTGTTGCTCGAGCACGTACAGGAGGTGCACCGGGTTGGCGGCGATCTCGCTGTGGTCGAAGTTGAACACGCGCGACAGGATCTTGAA
>JANJXT010000023.1 GCA_024708885.1 Thiobacillus sp. | reverse complement strand
CATCGCGATCGCCTACCTGCGCATGTCCAGGCTCAAGCATCTGCCGAAGAACCCTCTGCTGCCGGCCATTCCCCGAGATTACGGCTGCTACCGTCATGTCTGTTGACTTGTCAATTTCCACACGAAACGGCATAGAGCCGGAAAAGCGCGGAGAATCCCTGTTTTTCGGGTTTCTCTGTGTCTCTGTGGTGCGGAATGCAGGTTTATTCGACGTGGGCGGCCAGCAAGCGGGCCGCCGTTCGCGCGTCCGCCAGAACGGCTGCCCCGCCACGGTAGGCTTGCTTGTGGCGCGCCGCCACGGTCGCGAGCGCCTTCCCGTCATTCAGATACACCACCGCGTAGGCGTCCGGATGCGCTGCCAGCCAGGACGCCGCCTCCGCACCGCGCAATTCGACCAGGGGCTGCTCCAGCCGGCCAAGGAACTGGTATTGCGCATGGTAGGTGGAAAGATTCGCCACCACGCGCCCCTCATCCTGCACCGCCCGGATCGCCCGCGCCATCGGTTTGAGATCATAGAGTGAGTGCAGCGCGTGCATGGCCGCAACCTGCACCAGCACCATCGTGGCGGCACCGAGCGCAGCCAGCGTCCAGCCGGCCGAAACACCCCGGCGCCCGGCCCACCAGACGGCGAGCGCCAACGCCACCAGCGCCGCACCGGTCCACACCGGCGGCAATGCAGCCACCTCGTCGTGCAGCGCATGGACCCTGCCGCTGGCGGCGAGAACCAGCGCAATGCCCAGCGCCGCGACCAGCAGTACCGGCAGGCCGACGCGCATCGATGGCCGCTCCGTCAGCAGGCGTGCGGTCAACAGCGCAAAGGCGGGAAACAGCGGAATCAGGTAATGCGGCTGCTTGCCGCTGATGAAGGAAAACGCGACCAGCACCGGCAGCATCCAGGCCAGGCAGAAGCGCATGCCACGGTCGAGCCCTTCACGGCGCCTGCGGTTCAGCGCCTGCCAGAACCCGGGCCAGACGAACCACGGGAACAGCATGATCGGCAGCAAGGGCAGATACCACCAGACCGGCCGCCGGTGGGCGAAGGATTCCACCATGCGGTTGGCGGTCTGTCCCCAGAAGATCGCGTTGCGATAGGCTTCGCCGCCCGCGAAACCGGCCGGGATTGCCCACGCCAGCGCGATCGCCGCACCCAGCAACACCGCGAGCAAGACCCCGCCGAACCAGCGCCGCCACGTCAGTCCCGGGTTCCACCACGGCGCCAGCACCGTCACCGGCAACAGGTTGAGGAGGATGACCGGCCCCTTGGTCAGGACGCCCATGCCAATGGCGATTCCCAGCATGACAAAGCCGCTGCGCCGGCCATCTGCCGCGCCCAGGATGCCATGCATGCCGAGCAGCACCCAGAACGCCAGCATGACGTCGAACATCGCCGACGTGGAAAACACGATCCACAGCAAGGTGCTCGCCAGCACCAGCGCCGCCTGTCCGCCGAGCCCCGCATGCCGCGGCCACAGGCGGCGCGCCAGCAAAGCCGTCAGCACCAGCGCTCCGGCGGAGAACAGGGGCGACACCAGGCGCGGCCACCAGTCGCTGACGCCGAACAGCGCCCAGCCGGCGTGGAACATCCAGAAGATGAAAGGCGGCTTGTGGCTGTACGGTTGCCCGTTCTTGAACGGCACCAGGAAATCGCCACGCAGCCACATTTCCCAGGCCACGCTCACGTAGCGCGTCTCGTCGATCGGCGTCAGCGGGCGTGTGACGATCGCGACCCAGGCCAGCACCGCCAGCATGCCGACGCTCGCAACGAACGCCGCGCGCCCGCGCACAGCGGATGTTTCATCTGTCATGTCATCCCACCCATTGCAAATCGTGCAAGCTTTGCAGCCCGCAACGCCCGTTTCTCGGGATGCTCCGTGCAACAATCACCGCCGCGCCGATGACGGCGTGTCGCGCGTGCTCGCCGGCCTCGCCCTGGCCATTGGCATCGTCGGCGTCATCCTGCACGTGTATCTGCCGCCGCCTTGGCACGCGTCCCAACCCGCGCACGACGCCTGATCTGGCGTGCAGTCAAAGCCGCATGCCGTCCGCGTTCTCCAGCGCCACGCCCCGCGCCGCACCGCGCCGGTTGCGGTACAGATACACGCCCAGCGCCATCGAAATCAGGAACAGTGCAACGGCCAGCCCGATCTTCAGTACCGGCGCGATATGCACGCCGCTGCCGACCAGCGCGAACACCAGCGTCTGCGGCAGATAACCGAGCAGGGTTCCGCCGAAGAACGGCAAAGGACGAATGCTCGACATCCCCGCCGCGAGATTGGTCAGCATGTTGCTCCCCACCGGCAGCAGGCGGATCAGCATCGTCATGGAAAAGGGATTGTCGTGAATGAAGCGGTCGAAGCGCCCGGCGCGCGCGCCCAGCCGTGCACGCAGCAGACCCTTGCCGAAAAAGCGGGCGTAGGCGAAGCCCAGCATGCAGCCGAGCAGTGCCGCCAGCGCACCGAGCAGCGTGCCGAGGCCGACGTTGAAGGCGTAGCCACCGAGGAAAGCAACGACCTGGCGCGGCAGGCCGATGGCGGTGAAAACGCACCCCATCAGCAGGAACAGCAGCGCGCCGTTGACGCCGTGCCCCCGCACCCGCGCGTCGATCCACGCCTCGTTGAGGCTGCTGCCCAGATCGCTGGTCTTGAAGAGATAGCCGAGCAGCGCCAGGCTCAGGATCAATGCCAGGCCCTTGAGGATGACGCGTGCGCCCATCTACGGGTCGGAATCGGCCTCGATGATGGGCAGGCGCACCCGCCGCTGCAGCCAGGCAACCCCGAACAGATCGACGATACCGACCCACAAGCGGTTGTGCACGCCGTATTTGGACGTACCACGCTCGCGTGCGCGATGGCGCACCGGCACCGACACCACTGCGCCGCCGTTGCGCAGCACCAGCGCCGGCAGAAAGCGGTGCATGTGATCGAAGTTGGGCAGTTCCAGGAAGGTCTCGCGCGCAAAGAGTTTCAGGCCGCAGCCCGTATCGGGCGTGTTGTCGCGCAGCATGCGCGACCGCACTCCGTTGGCGATCTTCGACGACAGCCGCCGGATGAAGGTGTCGTTGCGCCGCGCGCGCCAGCCCGCCAGCAGTTCCAGATTGGCCGGCTGCGCCGGATCGCTCAGCGTGTCGAGCAGCGCCGGAATGTCGGCCGGATCGTTCTGCCCGTCACCGTCAAGCGTCGCGATCCATGCGTATCGAGCCGCACGCACGCCCGACGTCACCGCGCGACTCTGGCCGCAGGACGCGCGATGCCGTATCACCCGCAGCATGGGAAATTCGGTCTTCAACGCATCCAGTCTCGCCTGGGTGGCGTCGGTGCTGCCGTCGTTCACGTAAATGATCTCGAACCCGGCGCGCCCGTTCAGCGCTGCCGCGATTTCACGTACCAGCGGTTCGACGTTGTCCTGCTCGTTCTTGACGGGAACAACCACGGACAGGCTGCCGTGGTAGGCATGTGTGGGCATGTTGCATGCGTTGATGGCGCGGGACGCGCGGGCTGCGGCAAGGCCCCGGAAGCCGTTTCTAAAGAACCGACGATTCGCCGCGGCATGGCATGGCCAATTGCGCGGCGGCGGCAAGTTTAACACCGCGCCACGCATCCACAAACATCCACAAACCGCGCCCTGTAGCGAGCCACCCCGACTGCGTCCGCGCGCCAGATTGGATGCGGATCGCCTCGCGGCGCAGGCCGCATCCCTGCAATGCCGCTACAAACAGAAAACGGTACCCATCCCCGACCAATGCCGGAAACGCGTGCCGAGTTCCTGTACCGCGCGAAACGGTTTTCGCGCTTCAGCCCTGGATGATCAGGAACGCATCGCGGTTCTTGACGTCCTTGATCCAGTTCGGAGGCTTTCCGCGGCCGGTCCACGTCGCACCCGTTTCCGGATTGCGGTATTTGGCTTTCGCGGCGGGCCGCTTGGCGGGGCCCCTGGCTTTCCGGACCTTGGTCGCCGCGGTCTTGGCGGTCGCCTTGGTGGCGCGCGTGCGCCGTGTCTTCGGTTGCAGGTCGTCGACGGTCAGGTCGTACGCCGACATCATCGCGCGAATTTCCGCAATGATCGTGCGCACTTCCTTTTTGCGGATTTTCTCCGCCTGTTTCAGCATTTCTCCGGCTTTCGATTTCAACTCTTGATATGTCGACATCAGTATTCCTTCGTTGGCTTCGCGATGTTTGTTGGCTTCGCAATGTTCGTTGGCTTCGCAATGGCTGGACGTGATCGATGCCACGGCATCGCATTCCATGCGGCGCCATTCGCGGCAAACGACCCTTCCCTGAAACTAACCTGAATGATTCACGGCCCTATTTCAGAAAATCTATTCTACATCCCTGCAATTGTTTTCCAATTGCAATTGACGCAGGAGACAAACTTTTTTTCCGGCTGGATATGGAATCTTTCGCGGCCGCGGACAGTGCGGCTTGCCGTTGCAGTGCTGTCGCGTTGCGCAGACCCCAGGCACGTGCGGAATGCCATGAACGGCATCGCCCCGACGGTCGAAAATACGTGGCGGAGAGGGGGGGATTCGAACCCCCGTCAGGGTATTACCCTGAACACGCTTTCCAGGCGTGCGACTTAAACCGCTCATCCACCTCTCCGCGAAGCCGCGCATCATACCGGAAGCGCCCGCGGCGGGCAATTCGCGCACGCATCGGCCGCGGCAAAAAAGTCGACCCGCGCCTCTTGAAAGCCGGATGGGCGTCCCCACCTGCGATGCAGGAATCACGATGGAGCCCCCATGCAGGACGAACTCAACACAGAACAGACCTCGAATGCAACCCAGGCGGAGAAGGAGATCATGCCAAGCCTGGAGGAGTTGCTGAAGGCCGCCGAACTGCAGGCGGCGGAGCATCACGATGCCTGGCTGCGCGCCAAGGCGGAGACCGAGAACATGCGGCGGCGCGCGGCGGACGACGTCGACAAGGCGCGCAGGTTCGCAGTGGAAGGTTTCGCCGGCGAGCTGCTGGCGGTGAAGGACAGCCTGGAAGCCGCGCTCGCCGCCGAGTCGCCCAGCATCGAAAACATGAAGAACGGGGTGGAGCTGACCCTCAAGCAACTCGCCGCCGTGTTCGCAAAGTTCAGCCTCGTCGACGTCGACCCGCTGGGTGACAAGTTCGACCCGCATCTGCATCAGGCGATCCAGGTAATCGACTCCGACCAGCCTGCCAACACGGTCGTCACTGTGCTGCAGAAGGGCTATTGCCTGCACGACCGCACGCTGCGGCCCGCTCTGGTGATGGTTTCCAAGGGCCCGGACGCTTGAAATAGGCCCGCCCTCCCCCATATTCGCAACAATTCAAACATTTCTGGAAGGAACACATCATGGGACGCATCATTGGCATTGACCTTGGCACCACCAACTCCTGCCTGGCGGTGATGGAAAGCGGCAAAGCGAAGGTGATCGAGAACGCCGAGGGCGCGCGGACCACGCCGTCGATCGTCGCCTATACCGACGATGGCGAGATCCTGGTCGGCGCGCCGGCCAAGCGCCAGGCGGTCACCAACCCGAAGAACACCCTGTTCGCGGTCAAGCGCCTGATCGGTCGGCGCTTCGAAGAGAAGGAAGTGCAGAAGGACATCGGCCTGATGCCGTTCAAGATCGTCAAGGCCGACAACGGCGACGCCTGGGTGGAAGTGCGCGACAAGAAAATGGCGCCGCCGCAGGTGTCCGCCGAAGTGCTGCGCAAGATGAAGAAGGCCGCCGAGGACTACCTGGGCGAGGAAGTCACCGAGGCCGTCATTACCGTGCCTGCCTACTTCAACGACAGCCAGCGCCAGGCGACCAAGGACGCCGGCCGCGTCGCGGGCCTGGAAGTGAAGCGCATCATCAACGAGCCGACCGCGGCGGCGCTCGCCTTCGGCATGGACAAGAAGGAAGGCGACCGCAAGATCGCCGTGTACGACCTGGGCGGCGGCACCTTCGATATTTCCATCATCGAGATCGCCGAACTCGACGGCGAACACCAGTTCGAGGTGCTGTCGACCAACGGTGACACCTTCCTCGGTGGCGAGGATTTCGACCAGCGCCTGATCGACTACATCGCCGAAGAATTCAAGAAGGAACAGGGCGTCGACCTGAAAAAGGACGTACTCGCATTGCAGCGCCTGAAGGAAGCCGCCGAAAAGGCGAAGATCGAGCTGTCCTCCGGCCAGCAGACCGAGGTCAACCTGCCCTACATCACGGCCGACGCCTCCGGGCCCAAGCACCTGGCGGTGAAGATCACCCGCGCCAAGTTCGAGGCCCTGGTCGAGGACCTGATCGCCCGCACCATCGAGCCGTGCAAGGTCGCGATCAAGGACGCCGGCCTGTCCACCTCGCAGATCGACGACGTCATCCTGGTGGGTGGCCAGAGCCGCATGCCCAAGGTGCAGGACGCGGTGAAGGATTTCTTCGGCAAGGAGCCGCGCCGTGACGTCAACCCGGACGAGGCGGTTGCCGTCGGTGCCGCGATCCAGGGCGGTGTGCTGAAGGGCGACGTGAAGGACGTGCTGCTGCTCGACGTCACCCCGCTGTCGCTGGGCATCGAAACCCTGGGTGGCGTGATGACCAAGCTCATCCCGAAGAACACCACCATCCCGACCAAGGCGAGCCAGGTGTTCTCGACCGCCGACGACAACCAGAGCGCGGTGACCGTGCACGTGCTGCAAGGCGAGCGCGAAATGGCGACCGGCAACAAGAGCCTCGGCCAGTTCAACCTGTCCGACATTCCGCCCGCGCCGCGCGGCATGCCGCAGATCGAAGTCACCTTCGACATCGACGCCAACGGCATCCTGCACGTGTCGGCGAAGGACAAGGCGACCGGCAAGGAGAACACCATCCGCATCCAGGCCAGCTCGGGTCTGTCGGAGGACGAAATCCAGCGCATGGTGAAGGACGCCGAAGCCAACGCCGCCGAGGACCACAAGGCCTTCGAACTGGCGACCGCGCGCAACGCCGCCGACGCGATGATCCACTCGGTGAAGAAGTCGCTCGCCGACTATGGCGACAAGGTCTCCGCCGACGAGAAGGCGACCATCGAAGCCGCGCTGAAGGAGTGCGAGGACGCCGTGCGCGAGGGCGAAAAGGACAATATCGAGGCCAAGACCAATGCGCTCGCCACCGCCAGCCACAAGCTCGCCGAGCAGATGTACCAGGCCGAGCAGGCGCAGGCGCAGCCGGGCACGGGTACGGCAGGCGGCGGCAGCGCCGGGGCCGCGGACGACAACGTGGTCGATGCGGAATTCGAAGAGGTGAAGGACAAGTAAGGGGTTAGGAGTCAGGGGCCAGGATCTAGGGTCGCGCTGCGCGCGGCCTTTTCCTTTTTCCCCCGGCTCCTCATCCCCTAGATCCTGAATCCCAGCCCCTGCAAACAATGAGCAAACGCGACTACTACGAAGTCCTCGGCGTCCCCAAGAACGCCTCCGACGAAGAGATCAAGAAGGCCTACCGCAAGCTGGCCATGAAGTTCCACCCCGACCGCAATCCGGACGACAAGGGGACAGAGGAAAAATTCAAGGAAGCGAAGCTCGCCTACGAAATCCTGTCCGACTCCGACAAGCGCGCGGCGTACGATCAGTTCGGCCACGCGGGGGTCGACCCGCAGGCGGGCATGGGCGGCGGATTCGGCGGCGGCGGATTTTCCGATGCGTTCTCCGACATCTTCGGCGACATCTTCGGTGGCGGCAGCCGCCGCGAGCGCGTATATCGCGGTGCCGACCTGCGCTACAACCTCGAAATCAGCCTGGAGGAAGCGGCGCGAGGAACCGAAACCAAAATCCGCATCCCCACGCTCGAAGCGTGCGGCACCTGCCACGGCAGCGGCGCCAAGCCGGGCACCACGCCCTCCACCTGCACCGCCTGCGGCGGACACGGCCAGGTGCGCATCCAGCAGGGCTTCTTCTCGGTACAGCAAACCTGCCCACGCTGTGGCGGCACCGGCAAGATGGTGTCGGATCCCTGTCCGTCCTGTCATGGCGAAGGCCGGGTCAAGAAGCACAAGACGCTCTCGGTGAAGAT
Organism: Thiobacillus sp.; assembly: GCA_024708885.1. Taxonomy (GTDB): domain Bacteria; phylum Pseudomonadota; class Gammaproteobacteria; order Burkholderiales; family Thiobacillaceae; genus Thiobacillus. The sequence continues at coordinate 6,684 of JANJXT010000023.1, read as the reverse complement.
CCCCTCCGGGGTCGACAACGGCGACCGCATCCGCCTCGGCGGGGAGGGTGAAGCCGGGGTCAACGGCGGCCCGCCGGGCGACCTCTATGTGGTGGTCCACCTCAAGGAACATCCGGTCTTCAAGCGCCACGGCGACGATCTGCACTGCGAAATGCCGATCAGTTTCGCCACCGCGGCACTCGGCGGCGAAATCGAGATTCCCACCCTGGACGGACACGCCAAGATCAAGATCCCGGCCGAAACTCAGAGCGGCAAGGTGTTCCGCCTGCGCGGCAAAGGCATCAAGGGCGTGCGCAGCCACGCTCCGGGTGACCTTTTATGTCATATGATGGTCGAGACGCCAGTCAATCTGTCCGAGCGCCAGCGTGAACTGCTGCGCGAATTCGAATCGCTGTGCCCGGGTCGCAACAACCATCCCCGCGCCCAGTCGTTCATGGACAAGGTCAAGGCGTTCTTCGGGCAATAAGCCATCCTCATCCCTGGAGAAGGAGAACCACCATGCGCATGTTTACCCGTATCGCCCCGCTTTGTGCCACCCTGGTCGCGGCTCCTGCCGTCGCGGCGGACACGCCCATCATCGTGAAGATTCCGCGCTTGACCGTCGAGGCCTCTGAAAAAATCGCCCGCGCCACCCTGGAGGCCTGCCGCAAGGACGGCATCCAGATTGGCGTCACCGTGGTCGACCGCAGCGGCGACCCGATGGTGGTGCTGCGCGACACGCTTGCGCCGCGCATCACGCTCGAAATCAGCCGGCAGAAGGCAGTCACGGCGGTCAATTTCAACGCCACGACCTCCAGCATGGAGAGCCGCTTCACGCAGCCCTTCTCGGTCGGCAAGGTCGATGGGCTGGTGTTTTCGGCGGGCGGCGTGCCGATCGAAGCAGCCGGCAACATCGTCGGGGCGGTGGGCGTCTCCGGCGCCCCGACGGGCGCGAAGGACGAAGCCTGCGCGAATGCCGGCATCCGCGCGGTGCAGTTCGAACTCGAAAGCGCAAGCCTCTGAGGCGCCCTGTTTGGCATGACGGACGGGCTGCGCCATGAGTCTGACACGCCATGAGTCCGCCCGCTGACGACACGGAGGATATCGACTTCGAGCGCCGCTTCGGCGGCGTTCGCCGCCTGTACGGCGCCGCTGCGCTCGAACGTTTCCGCCGTGCGCATGTGTGCGTGATCGGCATCGGCGGTGTCGGGGCCTGGGCCGCCGAAGCGCTGGCACGCTCGGCCATCGGCCGCCTCACCCTGATCGATCCCGATCATCTTGCTGAATCGAACATCAACCGCCAGATTCATGCCCTGAGCGACACCCTCGGGCAAGCCAAGATCGAGGCGATGCGTGCACGCATCCACGGCATCAATCCGGCGTGCGAGGTCACGGGTGTCGAAACCTTCCTCGAATCGGGCAATCTTGCCCAACTGCTGGCGGAGCCCTGCGACCATGTGCTCGATGCCATCGACAGCGCACGCACCAAGACCGCACTGATCCTGCACTGCCGGCGCGCACGCGTGCCGCTGGTGTGTGTCGGCGCCGCGGGCGGGCAGACCGACCCGGGGCGCATCCAGTTGGCGGATCTTTCACGCACCACGGAAGATCCGCTGCTCGCCAAGGTGCGCGCAACGCTGCGGCGCGAACACGGGTTTCCACGCGAGCGGGGCCATAAATTCGGGGTGGAATGTGTGTTTTCGACCGAGCCCCTGCGTTATCCGGACGCTGAAGGCGGCGTCTGCGATGAGCGCCCGCCCGATGGCCGCGTGCATGGCCTCAACTGCGCCGGCTTCGGCTCATCGGTCTGCGTCACCGCAAGCTTCGGCCTGCGCGCGGCGGCACGCGTGCTCGATCTCCTCGCAACGCGGCGGGACTGATCTATACGGGAATACGGAACAGGCGGGAAAAATTTTCCGTGGTCGCCTCGCCCACCGCTTCGGGCGCAAGGCCGCGAACCTGGGCGATGGCTTCCGCGACGTGTTTCACGTACCCGGGCTGGTTGACCCTGCCGCGGTGCGGCACCGGCGCCAGATAGGGCGCGTCGGTTTCGATCAGCATGCGTTCGAGCGGAATCGCCGCCGCCACCTCGCGCAGCGCAGCGGCGTTCCTGAAACTGACGATGCCGGAAAACGAGATGTAAAAGCCGAGTTCCAGCGCCGCCTCGGCGACCGCCAGACTCTCGGTGAAGCAGTGCATGACGCCACCGGCCTCGCCGGCATTCTCCTCGCGCATGATGCGCAGCGTGTCGTCGGCCGCAGCGCGGGTATGCACCACCAGCGGCTTGCCACACGTCCGCGCGGCGCGAATGTGGGTGCGGAAGCGTTCGCGCTGCCATTCAAGGTCGCCGGTCAGACGGAAATAATCCAGCCCCGTCTCCCCGATCCCGACGACCCTGGGGTGATCGGCCAGGGCGACCAGTTGCGCGACACTCGGCTCGGCACACACCTCGTGATCGGGATGCACGCCGACCGTGGCGTACACGTTCGGATGCGCCTCAGCGAGCGCAAGAATCCCGGGAAACCGCTCCAGATCGACGCCGATGCACAGGGCATGACTGACCCTGTTCTCGTCCATGAGATCGAAGATCTCCGGCAACTTGTCGGCAAGATCTGGAAAATTGATGTGGCAGTGAGAATCTACGTACATAAGCAGGATGCAAGCAGCAGGCTGCAAGCACGGCGCTTCGCGCCTTCAGGAATCTTCCAGCTTGAAACTCGAGCTTGCACCGGCCCTACATGGTATGAGTGGCACGGGTGGATTTTAACGAACCACCGAGCAAACCTTCAATCTTGTTGTGCGCAGCCTTGCCGCTTTCGTTGAAGGCGAACTGCACGCCCACGCCCTGGGTGCGGCCGCCGTGCGCGCCGCCCGGGGTGACCCACACCACCTTGCCCGACACCGGCAGCTTGGCGGGCTCCTCCATCAGGGTGAGCAGCATGAACACTTCCTCGCCCATCCTGTACTGCTTGCTGGTGGGAATGAACAGTCCGCCGCCCTTGATGAAGGGCATGTAGGCGGCAAACAGCGCGGATTTTTCCTTGATCGACAGCGACAGCACGCCAGGGCGGACTTGTCCGGAAGTATCGTTCACAGCAGCGTTCATGGTTGCTCTTTCATCCAAAAATATGCCGGTAGCGCACCAGCCATGCTTGCAGTTGCAACGCCCGGTTGAGCGGATGCGTCAGCGTGCGGCCCTCGTCCGCCTGCATCCGGGCCAGTGCCAGCAGCCTCGCCAGGTTTGCCTGCGGCCCCAGTCCGGCCAGCGCATCGGCAAAATCCCGGTTGAACTGCACCTCCCCCCGCAGGCGTACCGCCAGCAGATCGCCCAGCCACTTGTACGCCAGCGTGTGCCAGGCCTGCGGGCTCAGCGTCTTCCAGCGTTCGCCGAGCGTCACCGGGTCGAGCCGTTCCGGCCGGGCCAGGCTTTCCAGCACGCCGCGCCGTTCATCCAGTTCGCCGCCTTCGGCCCAGCGCAAGGCGGCGAGCGGCGTGCCGCCAGACAGCGCGAGCAGGTTCTCCGCGTCGGGTACGCCCTGTCCGGCCAGCCAGCGCACCGCCGTCCCGGCGGGCGGCAGACCGATATCGAGCCGGGTGCAACGGCTGCGGATGGTCGGCAACAGCCGGCGCGGCTGGTCCGACACCAGCACGAACACCGTATTTAACGGCGGTTCCTCGAGCACCTTTAACAGGGCGTTGGCGGCAGCGGGGTTGAGACTGTCGGCCGGGTCGATCAGCACCACCCGGGAACCCGCCCGATAGGTGGACAATTGTACGAAATCCACCGCTTCACGCGCCTGCTCGACCTCGATCGCGGTTGCCATGCGCGTGTCCCCGTCCCGGTTGGTTTTCTCCAGCAGGGTGACGCGGAGAAAATCCGGATGCGCGCCGGTGGCAAGCCAGTGGCATGCCGGGCAGGTGCCGCAGGCGGCGCCGTCGGTCTGCGGCGCTTCGCACAGCAGGGCCTGCGCCCAGGCACGGGCGAGCTCGCCCTTGCCCACGCCGCGCGGACCGGCGAGCAGCAGCGCCTGGGTGGGCCGTGCACGGCTGGCGAGCAGGCGTTGCCACGCGGCGTCGAGCCAGGGATACGGCGCCGCGCTCACCCGAGTTCCTGCAACAGGGCGGCGATCTCCACCTGCAAGGCGGCGATGCCCTGGCGCGCGTCGAGCACGCGGATGCGCGCAGGTTCGGCGCGTGCACGGTCGAGATAGGCATTGCGCACGCGGGAAAAGAAGCTGTCGGCCTCACGCTCGAAGCGATCAGCGGTGCGGGCGGCCGCGCGACGCGCCTCGGCAAGCTCGGGGGACACATCGAAGAGCAGGGTAAGATCAGGCGCAAAGCCGCGCTGCACCCAGGCTTCCAGCGCGGCGACGCGCTCCGCCGCAATGCCGCGTCCGCCGCACTGGTAGGCATAGCTGGCGTCGGTGAAACGGTCCGACACCACCCAGGCGCCGCGTGCCAGCGCCGGCCGGATGAGCGCTGCCAGATGCTGCTGACGTGCCGCGAACATCAGCAGCAGTTCGGTGTCGGCGTCCATGTCGCGATGCAGCAGCAGTTCGCGCAGGGTTTCGCCCAGCGGCGTGCCACCCGGCTCGCGGGTCACCACCACCTCCCGGCTCTGCGCGCGCAGCCAGTCGGCGACAAAGTCCAGATGCGTGCTCTTGCCGGCGCCGTCGACGCCTTCGAGGGTGATGAATTTTCCGGGTGTGCTCATCGTCGTTGATAGCGGTTGACGGCGCGATTGTGTGCTTCAAGCGTGCTGGAAAACACATGGCTGCCGTCGTTGCGTGAAACGAAATACAGCGCGTCAGTCTGCTCCGGATTGAGCGCAGCGCGGATCGCCGCCTCGCCCGGCATGGCGATCGGCGTCGGCGGCAGACCGCCGCGCGTATACGTATTGTAGGGTGTGTCGGTCTGTAGATCGATCTTGCGCAGATTGCCGTCGAAGCGCTCACCAAGACCGTAGATCACCGTGGGATCGGTCTGCAGGCGCATGCCGCGCCGCAGGCGGTTGACGAACACGCCGGCGATGAGCGGCCGCTCCGCGGCGACCCCGGTTTCCTTCTCGACGATCGACGCCATGATCAGTGCTTCATAGGGCGTCTTGTACGGCAGCCCCGGGGCGCGATTTTCCCACGCCGCCTGCAGCTTGTCGCGCTGCAGGCGGTAGGCGCGACGCAGCACCTCAAGATCGGAACTGTGCGGCGCAAAATAATAACTGTCGGGAAACAGGAGCCCCTCCAGATGCGGCTCCTCGGCGCCGAGCGCCTGCAGCAGCGCGGCGGCGTCCAGCTTCGCGCTGTCGTGCTTCAGCAGAGGCTGCGCGGCGAGTGCGGCGAGCACGGTGCGCCAGTTCCAGCCCTCGATGAACTGCACGACCATCTGCGACACCTCGCCGCGCTCGATCTTGCCGTAAAGCTCCAACGGCGTCAGCGGGCGATCGAGGGTGTAGACGCCGACCTTGAGCTTCGTGCCCTGCCCGGTCACACGGCCGAGCAGCCAGAACAGCGTCGCATTGCCGACCACGCCTTCGCGCGCGAGCATCACGCTCAGGCTTCTCAGATGCATGCCCGGCGTGACGTTGACCGACTTCGGCATGCCCTCGATGGGCAGCGGCCGGTGCGCGTACCATGCGAACCCTGCAGCCAGCGCCAGCGCGGCCGCAGGCACGAGCAGCAGCAGACGTTTAATCAGTTTCTTCATGCAATGCGGTGTTCAATCGTGCGCTCCACCCCGCTGATGGACAGTGGGCATGGTCCAGACGCACGATGGGGCGCACGCCGAGGATGCTATTGCAGATCATGACTTCCTCTGCAGCGAGTATAGCCGCTGCCGGAAAGCGGTCGATACGTGTGTCGAGGCCCAGCCGTGGCGCCGCGCGCAGCACCCGCGTCCGCGTCACGCCGGCGACGCCGGACGCGCTGAGGTCCGGCGTGTGCAGGATGCCCTGCGCAACCCACAGCAGATTGCTCATCACCCCGCCGATCAACATGCCGTCGGTGTCGCACAGGATTCCCTCCAGGATCGCCGGGTCATCCCATTCCGCGCGTGCCAGCACATTCTCCAGGCGGCTGAGGTGCTTGATTCCAGCCAGCCGCGGCTGCCGCGCGAGGCGCAGCGTGCACCAGCGCGCGGCGATCCCGTCCGCGGACTCGGGATGGGCGTGCGCCGGCAACGGCAGTCCCATCACGATGCGCGTCGCCGTCTGCCCCGATGGCGGCGCGTACCCGCGCATTCCTGCCCCGCGCGTGAGGATGATTTTCGCAAGCGCAGCGCCCTCCCCCGCCACACGCCCCACCTCGTCGCGCAGCACGGCTTCATCGGGACAGCCGAGCGCCAGCGCCGCGCAATCGCATGCGAGCTTGGCGTACTGGTCGCGCCACCACAGTGGCGCTCCGGCCGCGGTGCGCACCGTGCGGAACACGCCATCACCATAGGCGAGCCCACGGTCCAGCGCGTCGACGCGATCGCTCGGCTGGCCGTTGACGAGGATCATGATCCTAGAAACCGCAGTTGGACGCACCCGAGGGTGCGTCTGAACGGGTGCCTGCCGCGAAGCAACGGCGCCGCGGGCCGGGGCCCGCAAGGAGGCGCGAGAGCGGAGTCGTTGCCGCGCAAGCGGCGTTTCGAAACCGGCCAGCCCCGTGCGGGTGCAAAGGCAGGCGCACGAGCAGGCGTGCCATCGGGTGCGTAGCGGACTCACCC